>JAFLSQ010000049.1 GCA_022510865.1 Treponema sp. | reverse complement strand
CCATTGCCTGTCAGATGCTCCGTCTTGCCTTATGCGGCTCCCGCAGGGGATGCCAGGACTGTGCTGTATTCCGACTGTTTGTCAGAAAGGTTCTTTTCCGCTTCATACAGTTTTTTGAGGCTGTCCTCTGCCTGCGCTGTTGATGCCGTGAAATCAGAATCAGAGTCAGTGTAGTCAGAAATGTATCCGGCATCGCTTTTTGCGGCATCAAAAACTTTAAGAGCAAAAACAGGCAGTGCTTCCGCGCCAGTCTTCCCGCTGTCAACTACAAGCTGAAGTTTTTCCCGTGTCTGGGAAATAAAATTGCTCCAGCTGGTGTTAATCGTATTGATTGCATTTTGCAGGCTGCTTAATTCAGCTTCCTTTTTCTTTTTTTCCTCATCCAGTTTTGAGCGATTTTATTATAACGATGAGTGGACAGCACCTTGGGAAAGAATGTCGGAACGATTCATTTTTCGCCATAATGCGCAGGTACTGCGAATACAGTTTTTAGCGCCTGCATTTTACTAGGCAAAGGTGACACTTTAATATGAAAAAATATACGGACATCCAGACGCTTCTGTCTGGGCTGGGGAGCACGATTGACTACGAGTTCGTCCGCAAGGTGGATGGGCACACGTTCTGCGGGGAATAGCCTTGGTCAGCCTGACAGAAAGATTCTGTAAGCCTTGCAGCATAATGTTCTCAGGCTTGCAGGATTATGTTCTCAGTCTGTCAGCATAATCATTTAAGTCTTGCAAGATTATCCTGCAAGGCTGTCAAGATAATCTTTTAAGGCTTACAGCACAATCCTGTGTGTATGGCAGAATAATCTTCCTGTATGCGCTGAGTCTTCCCGGCGACCGCACCGAGCTGTCCTTTTGCGCATGACATACCCCGCGCGATGCCGCACCCTGTCACGTGGTGATTAGCGGTATGCAATCTCCAAGATTTCTTGACTCCCGAAAAATACAGTTCCAGAAGCTCCTTTTTTCTTTCTGTGCTTGCACCGCTGAAAAGGCTTTCCGGCGGAACGAGGCTCAGATACGTGAGGGTACACGTCACTTTTTGTGGCTTTGCCCCCGTCTTTTGAGCCTTTGTACGATGTCATCTTGTCTTCCGGTCAGAGTGCCTTAGCCATTCTTTCGGGCGCATCATAACTGCCCGTAATTTCCTGCATCTCGCCCTCGGTGTAATGCTTCTTTATCCCTGCCCTTTATTAGCCCCTGCTCAAAGCCCTTGTCCATGTCGATTTACACGCCTTTCTATCTGTGGTCGTGCCAAATCAGCACATCAGAGTCGTCTGTTCCCAGAAGATACTACGTCTCCGCGTTGAAAACTTCCGCCACCTTGCGCAAAGTCGGCTCTGGAATCCGCCGCTTCCCCTAATGTAACGGTTGAACGTCACTGGGGCAATCTCGATGCCCCAACGAGCCTCCTCCGCGTCATGTCTCTTTCCAAAACCATTTCCGTTACAATCTCTCCAAAAAGCGAGCATCCACAGCATTACCGATGACAACTCAAATAATTGATTGAAAATAAGTGCTGATTCTGCAAATTTTACGCCCGCACGGCCGCAAAGCAAGCATAGTGTGTCGTTAAGTCATTTTCAATTTTTGCTTCTGAAAAACGAGTGCCGTGTTCAGACAACGTTTGCTCTCGCGCCTGCGCATCGCAAATCCGGTGTTTCCCGCTTATGCTGGCAGTACATCGTCCCTGTCGCCTTATTTTCGCACACGTACCATATCCACGCAGTGACTTCCCGCGCCTACAATCTCCGGCCGCTCGCAGATGGCTAGCTGGAACTGGCAGAACGCCTCGAATTCATCGTCAGACATTTCGTTCAGCTCGCGGCGCATATAATCCGCCGCACCGTCTGCGGAGACAATTTTAACGCGCTCAAGACCAGCAGCCGCGTTCAGACGGTCTATGTCATCCAGTCGCACATAATCATACAAGTCATCATCCGAGGTGATGGTGTGAAAATCCGCCGAAAGCCCGCCTTTTGCCGCAACTTCCGCCCATTTATGCGCCTTGAAACAGTATGAAATCACGCTGTAATCGTTCATAACATAAGCGTTCAGGATGATTCCGCCCGGCCTTGTGATTCGCCTCGCCTCGCCGAGCGCAAGCAGTTTCTCGCTGTCGCCGTGAAGATGGTAGAGAGGCCCGAACATCAGCGTGATGTCAAAACTGTCGTCCTCCAAAAAAGGCATATTCCGCGCGTCGCCCTGCCACGTCTTGATGTCCTCGTGCTTGCCGCGCAGAATCTCAAGATTGTGCCGCACAAGCTCAACGGCGGTCACATCATAACCCTTGTGGCAGAGCGCGGTGCTGTAACGCCCCGTGCCCGCCCCAATATCCGCGATTTTTATTTTTCCAGCCGATTTCCCTGCCGCATCGTCAGAGTCATCGGTTTTCTGCGCCTGCACAATCCGTGATGCCTGCTCAATGCAGCGCATCGTGGTGCGGAATTCCACCTGCCCGTGCCGCGTCTGCAAACGGTGCTCCTCGTGGAATTTACTGTAATATTGCTCCAGTTTTGTCATGCGAAGTTTCTGCTGATTTCCCGGCCTGATTGCCTACTTCCACGCCTCGTCCACGGATTTTAACGCCGCCTTTTTCTCCTCATCGTTCATAAACGAGTGGCGGAAGCTGTTTTTCACTAGCTCCTTGATTTCATCAAGCGTGAAATTCAAATCGTGATAGCAGAGCCAGAATTCGTCCAGAAGCGTGGTCTTGAAGAAAACCGGGTCATCCGTGCTGATGCTCACCTGAATGCCGCGGTCAAAGAACTTGCGAACCGGGTGGTCTTTCGCTTCCTGCACGATTTTTTTTGTGAAAGTGTTGGATGTTATGCAGATTTCAACGGGCAGTCCGCTCGTGCTTAGCGCGTCCATCAGCTCCTCGTCCTGCACCGCGGTGATTCCGTGCCCGATTCTCTGTGCGTGCAGACAGTCGATTGCCTCCCGGATGCTCTGCGGTCCAACGTCCTCGCCGGCGTGCGCAACCGCCTTGAAGCCGTCTTTGAGTGCCTGCGCGTAGACCGCCTCAAAATCCCTTGCGGGACCTTTGCTTTCTGCGCCGCCAAGCCCAATCCCGATGACATCCTCGCACGGGTGAGTTTTCAGCAGATTGTAGTTGCTCATGGCGTTCTCGCAGCCGAACGTGCGCGAGACATCCATCAAAAGCCGCACAGTGATTCCTGTTTTCTCTTTGATTTCCCGGACTTTCTCGTGGAACACGCTGACCATATCCTCGTATTTGAAGCCCATTTTCAGGAACGCGGTGGGAGCAAAAAAAACTTCCGCATAGCAGATTCCGTTGTCAACAAGATATTTCTCAAGGTCATCAAAGACAATCCTGAAATCCTCAACGGAAGAGTACATTCCCTGCACTTTTAAAAATGACTGGATAAATCCGTTCAGGTCATCATAATCAAAAAGAGCGTCCTGCTCATCCTGTGTCATCGCCTTTGCGAATTTATTTTTGTAAAGCTTTTCGATGCCCGCCATGGAAATCACCGCTTCCAGGTGCAGATGCAGCTCCGCCTTTGGGATTGCCTTCAGAAAATCCTTGAATTCTGCCTTGTTCACGTTCGCTCCTAAAATATCGGGATAATTTTAACACCGATTCCGCGAGAAATCAATCAATATCTAGTCCAGATTCTTAAGCTGGCGCACAATATCAGCAAAAATATCGCACGCGGACTGAACCGGCTCAACGCTCTCCATGTCAACGCCGGCTATGCGCAGGCTTTCAATGGGGTAGCGCGAGCCGCCGCTTTTGAGGAACTGGAAATAATCATCTTTCTCTTTTTCTCCTCCGCCGCGGACACGTGCTGCCAGCGCGATTGCCGCAGAGATTCCGGTTGCATATTTGTAGACATAGAACGCGTTGTAAAAATGCGGGATTCTGAGGCCTTCCATGTCGGAATTGTCCTCAAAGTGCATTTCCGGGCCAAAATACTGCTCCAGAAGAGCGCGGTAGATTTTGCGGCAGTTCTCTGCGGTGAGCGGAGTTCCGCCCTCAACAAGCTCGTGGGCTTTAAGCTCAAATTCGGCGAACATTGTCTGGCGGTAGAGAGTGGCAAGAATATCGTCCGCGCGCATTGCAAGCAGATATTTGCGCATTTCCTTGGAGTCCGCTTTTTGCAGAAGATACTGGAACACAAGCTCCTCGTTGAATGTTGACGCGACTTCCGCCTCAAAAATCGTGTAATCATAGCTCATGTACGGATTGTTGTGCACGGAATACCAGCTGTGCATACTGTGCCCGCCCTCATGCGCCATTGTGAATACATCGCGGATGTCGTTCTCATCATAATTCAAAAGAATGTACGGATTTCCGATGTATGAGCCGCTGGAGAACGCCCCGCTTCTTTTGCCCTGATTCTCGTAGCGGTCAACCCATCCGTTCAGAAGCCCGTCGCACAGCGTGTCTGTGTATTCTTTGCCAAGCGGCGCGAGCGCGTTCCGGCAGATTTCCACGGACTGCTCGTATGTGGTCTTCATATCCACAGATTTTACAAGCGGAACATAGACATCGTAGTGGCGCAGCTCGTCAAGCCCCAGCATTTTCCTGCGCAGCGAGTAGTAGTCGTGGAGCGCGGGCAGATTTTTATGGATGCAGTCAATCAGATTGTGATAGACGGATGACGGCACCTTGTTTCCGTAAAGAGCGGCCTCCAAAGAGGATTTGAATCCGCGTGCCCGCATTGAGAACACGTCCTGATTCACGCTGCCCGCATAAAGCGCGGCAATCGTGTTCTGATAATCCTGGAATTTTTTGTAGAACTGCTTGTAAGTCTGCTCACGCACCGCGCGATTCTGGTTCTTAATCAGCGTGGAATAAGTGCTCTGAGTGAGCGGCATTTCCTTGCCGTCCACATTTATTGTGCCAAAGTCCATGTTCATGTCAACGTTGGTGAGCATACTGAACGCATTGTCCGCGGTCTGCGCGCTCTGAATTTGCAGGCTCATAATCCGCTCTTCTTTCTCGCTCAGAATGTACTGTTTTTTATAGAGCTGCTTTTCTATGAAGATTTTATAGTCGGCGAATTCCGGGCAGGCAATCCATCCGCGAAGAATTTTCTCGTCTATGGCCTGAAGCTCGGGGATGAAAAAACTCAGTTCTGCGGAAATCTGCGTGTAGGCAATCATGGCGCGGCCTTCCATCTCGGTTGCCTGAGTGTCGCCCTCGTCCGCGCTGTGCCTGAGCGACGCATAATGATAGACGGTCTCGGCGAGCAAATCCGCGTCTTTCATTGCGCAGAGCGCGGCAAGAAGGCTTTCTTTTGATTTTCCGAGCGAGCCTTTGAAATCCGCCACCTTTTTTGCCAGCTCTGGGATTCTCTGCAAGTCCGCTTCCCATTGCGCATCCGATTTATAAATTGAGTCCAGATTCCACTTGTCCTTTTCCGGAACATCCTTTCTTTCCCTGATTTTCTCACTCATACTTTCCTCCTTAAAAAAACTCCGCGTTAGCGGCCGCGCAGGACGCGCGGAATCGCGGATTTGGACGCGGCGCGGGCAAATCCGCAAGAAAACTCCGCGTTGATTTCTCTGTGATATTCTAGCATTTTTTGCAGAAAAATCCAAATCCGTAAGTGCGGGCGGGCAATCGGGACGGGGTTAAAATCGCTTTTCTGGCTACTCAAAACCGCGTTTTTTCTATATACTCTGCCCATGTCGCAAAGTTTGAATTCCGAGGCAAAGTCTTTTTACAAATCGCTTTTTCACGTTGTGGGGCCAATCGCAATCCAGAATCTGATTAGCGCGGCGGTCAGCTCCGCGGATGTCATCATGCTGGGGTTTGTCGGCCAGACTTCCATCGCATCGGTCTCGCTCGCAAGCAACGTGATGTTCATCCTGATTATGATTGCCACGGGGCTTTCTTCCGGCTTTGTGATGCTGGCGGCGCAATACTGGGGCAAGCGCGATTTTGAGGCAATCCGCGTGCTGCACGGCGTCGCGCTCAGAATCTGCGCGGTAATCGGGATGATTTTCACGCTGGCCGCGTTTTTTGCGCCCGCAAACCTCATGCGCATTTTCACCAAGGACACCCCGCTGATTGAGACCGGCGCGGTTTATCTTCGCGCAATCTCGCTGTCGTACTTCTGCTTCGCGGTCTCGCAGGTTTTTCAGGCGGGCTTCAAAAGCATAGAGCGCGTTAAAATCGTCACGGTGATTACTGTGACCGCCCTCTCGCTGAACATCATCCTGAACGCGGTGTTCATTTTCGGGCTTTTTGGTGCGCCCAAACTCGGCGCGGCAGGAGTGGGGCTGGCAACGTCCATTTCCCGGCTGATTGAGCTTGTTTTCTGCGTAATTTACGCGTATATGCAGAAAGACGTGAAGTTCCGGTTCTCAAACCTGCTTCGCTTCCGTAAAATTCTTTCCGCAGATTTCATCCGGTTTTCTTTGCCCGCATTGGGAAACGAATTTGTCTGGGCAACCGCGTTCTCAATGTACTCCGTGATTCTTGGACATCTTGGCGAGGATATTGTTGCCGCAAATTCCGTTGTGAACGTGGTCAGAAACCTGTGCACTGTGCTCAGCTTCGGGATGGCATACGGCGGCGCGGTTGTTCTGGGAAAATCCATGGGCGCGGGTCAGATGGACATTGCCGAGCGCAACGCCAAACGGCTTTTAAAAAGCACCACGCTCGCGGGGCTTGCCGGCTCCCTTGTGATGGTGTGCCTCAGGCCTGTCATGCCGTATGTCGCGCCGCTTTCTGCCACGGCATCTTTTTACCGCAACGCGCTTTTATACATAAACGCTTTCTCAATTTTTGGCGCGACGGTAAACACTGTGCTCATCTGCGGGATTTTCCGGGCGGGCGGCGACGCTAAATTCGGCTTTGTGATGGACTTCATTTTCATGTGGTTTGTTTCGGTTCCGCTGGGGCTTGTCGCCGCCTTTGTGCTGAAACTTCCGCCGCTTCTGGTTTATCTTATTCTTTATCTGGATGAATTTGAGAAGATGCCGGTTGTTTTCATCAGATATTTCAAGAAGAAGTATCTGCGCAACATCACTCGAGAAACAGATAATCCGTAAAATACACGTCACTCACCCTGCCAAGCGAAAGCCTCTGGTTCACTTCCGCCGTCAAATCCGTGATGATTTTCTCCTCTGTCGCCGAGAGAATCTGCTCTTTTGTGCGCTCCGAAAAATAATGCTGGAACACCGCCTTGAGCACGTTTTTCTTGCGGTCAAGCTCCTCGTAAAAAATTGTGTCGCCGGCGGGGTAGGCGAGCCAGGGCGAGAGCACAAGCCCGATTCCAAGCATGTTGTCCTCATCATCATTCAGCGTGGTGATTCGCAGCGTGCCGAGCGCGAAATATGAGGTTTCGGTGGTGCTCGCAGGCTCGGCAAGATTCACCGCCTTGCCCGTTGCAATCAGCGCGCGATGATTTTGCGGACTCTGCCGATTTCTCTGCTGGATTTTTGCGGCAACCGTGCCGGAGGCAATCACCAAAACAAGCAAAATGATGATTGCCACAAGCACTTTGTTCAGTAACTCGCCTTTCATTCTCAAGATTTTACAATGAACGGGCTTGCAAGCGCAAGAAGCCGGCCGGTGGCTCGCGCGGAAATGTGCACGCCGTCATCAAGCCATTCCTCGCTCTGGATGCAGCCCGCCTTTTTAAGCTCGTTGATGAGCACGCTCTGGCTCATGGGGATGATGTAATCGCAGACATCTCCGTAAAGAAGTCCGTAAATCACGTCTTTAAGCTCAAGCAATCCGATTTCTTCCTTCGCGCTCACGCAGATTGCCTCGGGAAAATCGCGCCGCAACGCCTGAAAAGTGCCCTGGCCGTCATCCGCCTTGTCAATCTTGTTCAGAAGCAGAAGCCTGGGATTGTCTGCCGCGCCGATGTCTTCAAGGACATCGCACACAGTCTGATACTGCGCCTGCGCGTTCGGGTCTGATGCGTCCAGAACCACAAGCAGCAAATCCGCAAAAACCGCCTCTTCCAGCGTGGACTTGAATGCGTCAATAAGATGATGGGGCAGGTTGCTGATGAATCCTACGGTGTCTGTGAGAAGAACGCCCGCGCCCCTGTCATTCAGCGGCATTTTGCGCGTGAGCGGGTCAAGCGTGGCAAAAAGTTTGTTCTCTACAAGCGCCTGCGAGCCTGTGAGCGCGTTCAGAAGCGATGATTTTCCCGCGTTCGTGTAGCCTACAAGAGCGCACGACGGCATTTTGTCGCGCTGTTTCCGCTGAGTCTGCCGGTCAAGCTCAATTTCCGCAAGCTCTTTTTTCACCGCGGTGATTTTCTCACGCACAAGCCTCTGGTTCAGCTCAAGCTGAGTCTCGCCCGCGCCTTTCGCTCCGAACGCGCCTCCGCGCTGCCGCGCAAGGTCTTTGTTCATGTGCGCAAGCCGTGGCAGCGAGTAGGATAGCCGCGCAAGCTCCACCTGCAAGACCGCCTCTTTTGTCTGGGCGCGCTGCGCGAAAATGCGGATAATCACCTCCTGCCGGTCAAAGCACGAGATTCCCGCCAACTCTTCCCAATTGCGCTGTTTGCGCGGCTCCAGATTAAAATCAAAAATAATGCAGTCCGCCTCAATCTGCCTGGCAAGGTCTGCGATTTCCTGCGCTTTGCCGCTTCCCATTCCGTATGCGGGATGAATTTCCAGTCTGCTGAGCGTGAGCCGCTGGATTACGTCCATGCCAAGCGTGAGAACCAGACCTTTAAGCTCCTGCAAATCGTTGCCCGGCTCGCCCACCAAAAGCGCGCGCGGCACAGCGTTCTGCTCTTTCTCTACATCAATCATAAAATTAAGTATACCCAAAGTCCGCCAAATCCGCAAATGAAAAATCAAAGCGGATTTCCCCGCCGCGCCGTGTTCCCAATGCCCGGTCAAGAAATCCGCTTGAACATCAAACCGATTGCCCTGCCTGTTTCTCCAGAACAACTGCCCGGGAAAAGTGTGGACAGTCAGTTGCGCGGTTTACAATGTGCCGAGCGGGCAGTCATGCTGTTTTGCCCAGCGGATGACGGCATTCAGCCTTGTCTGGTAGCCCTTAATGCCTGTGCTTTGCAGCCATTCCAGATTGTCAAGGTCAATGCGGAAAGACACGGATTTTTTCGCCGGTTTCCAGTTGCGCGGGCGGCCGTTCGAGAAGTCGCTGATTTCGGGAATATCTGAGAAGTCGATGTTTTTCCGCAGTTCCGCAATCCGCTCAGATGTAAAATTGTCTGCACCATTGCTCATATTTGCGCTCCTCCTCATTCGTTGAGATTCTGGCGGAGATAATCCGTGTCCGCTTCCGCTCTGTGTAACTTGAGACAATGACCACAAAACCGTTCAGTCTTGCGATTCCGATGTATCTTGCCTCATCGGCGGTTGAATGCACTGTGTCCAGCTGCTCCCAGAAGAAAGGGTCGTCGAACATGGGCAGGATTTCCTCGAAAGATATTCCATGTTTTTTATGTTAGCCTCGGCTTTCTCGGAATCCCATTCAAAATTTCCATGAACGACCGTTTTTCCCATCCGCGCCACCTGTATAAAATATACACTCTGCATATACATTTTGTAAAGCGGGTTTTTGCGCTGCCTTTTAAAGACATTCGCATGTTACCCTGCCGTAATGCTACAGCATTACAGCAACCGCCCCTGCGGGGCGGGGTAAGGCCAAGCAAGGTCGCACGGGAACACCGGCAATCCCCTTGACATTTCCCGCGCAAAGTAGTACAACTACCCTAGCGAATGGCAAAGATGCCGCAGACCAGAATCGGTTTGCGGCTTTTTTTGTTTAAATCGCATCATTGAAGAGGGCGGCAACGGTGTCGCGGGCAGAAAACTGTCCGGCTCCGTTGCCGCCCTTTTTTATTTAAAAAATTTGCCGCATGGCAACAGGAGGTTTTTATGGAAGAGGCGAGCAGCCTTATTTTTGGCGTATGGTTCTTAATCGGAGCCGCGCTTGTTTTCTGGATGCAGGCCGGATTCGCGATGGTAGAGACTGGTTTTACCCGCGCAAAAAATGCGGGCAACATCATCATGAAAAATCTGATGGACTTCTGCATCGGAACGGTGACGTTCATCCTCATCGGATTCGGACTTCTTCTTGGCGAGGATTTGGTCGGCTTCATCGGAAAGCCAGGGTTCGACATCTTCACGGCTTACGAGAATTTTGATTTCTCAAGCTTTGTGTTCAACCTCGTCTTCTGCGCCACAACCGCAACAATCGTCTCGGGCGCGATGGCGGAGCGAACGAAATTCCTTTCGTACTGCGTCTATTCCGCGGTGATTTCAGGCCTCATCTATCCAATTGAGGCGCACTGGATTTGGGGCGGCGGATGGCTTGCCCAACTCGGCTTCCACGATTTCGCAGGCTCTTGCGCAATCCACATGGTTGGCGGTGTCTCGGCTTTAATCGGCGCGAAAATCCTCGGCCCCAGAATCGGCAAGTTCGAGTACGAGAACGGCAAGGTGACAAAGGTGCACGCCTTCCCCGGGCACAACCTTCCGATTGGCGCGCTCGGAGTTTTCATCCTGTGGCTCGGTTGGTACGGCTTCAACGGCGCGGCTGCCACATCGCTCGAACAACTCGGCTCAATCTTCCTCACCACGACAGTCGCTCCGGCAGTCGCCACCGTGGTCTGCATGATTTTCACTTGGCTCAAATTCGGAAAGCCCGATGTCTCGATGTGCCTCAACGCTTCGCTCGCGGGGCTTGTCGCAATCACCGCTCCGTGCGATGTTACGGACTGCGCGGGCGCGGCAATCATCGGGCTTGTGGCGGGACTTCTCGTTGTGTTCGGCGTGTGGCTTTTGGATTACGTCCTCCACATCGATGACCCGGTTGGTGCAGTCGCGGTGCACTGCCTGAACGGAATCTGGGGAACTGTCGCAGTCGGACTTTTCGCCACCCCCTCCGCTCCGGGCTATTCGATTGCGAACGCCGCGGGCGAGGAAATCAAGGGGCTTTTCTACGGCGGCGGATTCGAGTTGCTCGGCCTGCAATGTCTGGGTGTCGTCTCGGTTGCGGCGTGGACTGCAATCCTGATTACTCTGACCTTCCTCATCATCAAGGCGATTTTCGGACTTCGCGTCACCGCTGAGGAGGAGATTGTCGGACTTGACAAACTGGAGCACGGAATCGATTCAAGTTACGCGGGCTTCGGTCTTGAGTACTTCGGGCAGGATGCGGCGTTCAACGGCGGCCATACGGTGAGCGTGCACGACGCGGTTTCGGTCCAGGCGACTCCCGCGACAATCCCCGCGAAGACCGCAAGCGACATTTTCAAGGTTGTGATTGTGACGCGGCAGAACAAGTTCAACGCGCTCAAAGCCGCGATGAATTCAATCGGCGTTACGGGAATGACTGTCATCAACGTGATGGGCTGCGGAATGCAGAAAGGCGCGAGCGAGTATTACCGCGGAGTCCCAGTGGAAATCAACCTGCTTCCGAAAATCAAGGTGGAGATTGTCGTTTCAAAAGTGCCGGTCACCACTGTCATCGAGGCGGCGAAAAAGGCTCTCTACACCGGCCACATCGGCGACGGCAAGATTTTCGTCTACCCCGTGGAGAACGTCGTGAAAGTGCGCACCGGCGAGAGCGGCTACGACGCGCTTCAGGATAACGAGTGACAACATCTTCTCCCTTTAAAGTGTAGAATAAAAGATAGTTCCCCGGGTGTACTATCCCGGGGAATTGCTCTGTTTTAAAAGTATCTTCGCCGCGAACGCCGCCATAAGGTCGTATTCCGAAACGTTACCGTTATCCGGTATCGGCTGCTCCAGCGGCTCGCATACGCCGTCCGCAGTCTGCACGGAGCGGTTGAGCGACAGCGTTATCTTATCCGTAGTCCGCGACGTTACGGAAACGGTGTTTTTTGAAGAGACGCCGCACGCTA
>JAFLSQ010000048.1 GCA_022510865.1 Treponema sp. | reverse complement strand
GAATCCTGCTCCGCGCTCGAAACCGAAAGCCGGAACGAGCCGAAATTGTCAAACGAAACGATTCCGCCCCGCATCACGTGGCTGACCAATTCATGGCTCAGAGAGTCCAGAACCGCGAGCGTGTCGGCCTTGTTGATGGTAGAACTACGCGAGATATTCTCTGCCATGTCAGCCAGCGTCACCTTATAAGAATAGAACGGCGAAAGCCTGTATTTCATCTTTTCGGGATCCCTTGGGTCGATACATTTTATAGTCTTTAATTTCATAGACTATTCCTTGCCGAAAAGCAAGAATGTCCTGTTTCTTTATCCTTTAAAGCCTCCGTCCGAACATCCGCTTTCGGAGTTATTTTTTTCCGCCGGACATCCTTCACAAGAAGAACGCAACCCGGTCTCTTTTAAAAATGTAATAAAAAAGCCGCGAAAAGGCAAATTTTTTTTTCAAAAAAATTTGAAACGCATCCGATGAAAAACGGAAACGTTCCCACTCTCCGTCGGATACGTTTCCGATGCCCTAGTCAAAACGTTTCCACTGCCCTGCTCGAAACGTATCGGATTGCAAGCGGATACGTTTCCGCAATTAGTTCGATACGTTTCCAAATGTGCGGAAAGAATGGGCGAGAAACCCCCGCGGTCTCACCCCCCAACGCCCCCTCCCCAAGGCGTTCCGGCGGGCAATCATCCTGTTGTTCTTATTCTGCGGAGGTGGTCGCTCATTTTTTTGTAGTAGCCGAGCGTCAGGGCGAGCACGGAGTTGCGGGGCGGCGGAATCATCACCGCGCACTGGCTGAGCGCGCTCACCGCAGACAGTCTGAGCGCCTTCGTCACCGCCGTCAGAATCGCGCCGTGCGTCACAGAAATTCCCCAGATTCTGCACAGAACTTTTCCTTCCGGCATAAAAAGTGCGGTCATCAGGACAAAAATCCAGATGGAAATGTGCGGCAGAAGCATGATTTTTCTTCCGCTGATTTTCTGAGCCGCGAACCCGACAATCACCGCCGCAATCAAAAAAGCAATGTTTCTGATGAAAAAAACGCTCACCGCGAGCGACAGCACGCAAATCAGAAAAACGATTTTCAAGACTCCGCGCAGTTTTTTACGCGCCTTGGGATTTTCGGCCGGGTTCTGGAATCCGCCATAGTCTGAATCTGCGGGGGATTGCGCAGAAATCTGGGAGAATGCGGGGAGGAACGCGCTGAATTTGCCGCAGGAGAACTGGACGCAGAAAAACGCCGTGATAATCCCACTGAGGGTGTTGAAAATGAGCATCGGGCCAAAAAGCGCGAGCGTTCCTCGGCCAAGGTAAAGCGCGCACAGCAAAATCTGCGCAAGCGCGCTCGCGGCAGAGCCAAGCGCAGAAATTCCGTAGACAGAAAGTCTGTTTGATTTCTGCGCCAGAACAAAAAGCGAGCGCATAAGACCCGCGCTCAGCACAGTCTGCGCCAGAGAAATCAGGAAAAACGGGGAGAAGAGCGTTCCGCCGGTCAGTGCTGATGCGGTCGCCTTGACAAGCGCGAGCAGGATGAACGAGCCGAACGGCAGTTCCAGAGCCATGAGCAGCGCGATGTTCCCGAGCCCCAGACGGAAAAACGGCACGAAACGCGGAAAAATCATCTCGATGCAGGAGAAAAACAGCGACAACGCCGAAAAATATGCCAGATGTTCCCTATTCTGCAACCGCATCAAAATCTCCGTCGCTTTCAAGCGTGATAATCACGTTGTTCGGGAGGCAGACCAGAGGAGTCCGCCACAACTGATTGACGCAGGTCTTGTTCGGGCAAGGAGAGTCGGTTATGCGCACTTTGCCATCAGAAATCTCAAAAAAAGTCTTGCCAAGCCTTCCCTGCACCGCGTAAATTCCGCCCGCATTCGCAGAATACTCGTACACGCCGTCATCTGTGCGGACAATCACTCGCGCGGATTTTCTGCCCGCTGCGCGCACTGTCAAAAAAATTCCGGCGGAAATCAGAAGCAAGACAATCACAAAATCCAAAACACGCGGTTTTCTCTGCATCACAAAAAGTATAGTGGGCGGAGCGCGGGTTGTCAAAATAATTGAACATATCCCCAAAATCTTCTATAATTTTACAATCTGATAAAAGATTTGGTCGCGCGGCAGTTTTATTGCGGACTGCGGCGGTTTACGAGGAAAAAAATGCCTAAAATTGAATGTAACGAAAAACTGTTTTTTGAAGCCCTGGGAAAAAAATATTCTTACGATGTTCTGGAAAATCTTCTGCCATGCGCCAAGGCAGAGCTTGACGAGAAGCCGGACACAAGCCAGAGCGAGTCTGAGCGTGTCGTAAAAATTGAGCTGAATGACACGAACCGCCCTGACCTCTGGTCCACGAACGGCGTTGCGCGTCAACTTAAACTGCACGAGGGCGGAAAAACCGTTGATTATATGACCCTGATGAGCAATCACGGGAACGGCGACTACGAGGGGCGCATTGTAGAGGTAGACCCCGCGCTCAAAGAAATCCGGCCGTACATGGTTGCGTTCATGATTGCGGGCAAACCGATTGACGACCCGATGCTCAAAGACATAATTCAGACGCAGGAAAAGCTTGCCTGGAATTTCGGACGCAAACGCAAATCCATCTCTATGGGCGTTTACCGCGTTGACCAGATAAAATTTCCGGTGCGCTATCACGCTGTTGACCCGGACAAGACCAGTTTTGTGCCGCTCCAGTGCGACAAGCCCATGACCTGCCGCCAGATTCTCACAGACCATCCCAAGGGGCGGGATTTTGGCTGGATTCTTGCCGACTGCAAGAAATTCCCGCTTCTTTCTGACGCAAAAGATGAGGTGCTCTCAATGGCCCCGGTCATCAACTCTGCGACGCTGGGCGCGGTTCAGGTTGGCGACAAAGATTTGATGGTGGAGCTTACCGGCGACAACATCGAGAATCTGATTCTTTCGGCGAACATCGTGGCGTGTGATTTTGCCGACCAAGGCTATAAAATCAAACCGATTTTGGTGCGGCATCCTTACGATACAGGGCTTGGCAAAGAAATCCTTGCGCCGTTTTATTTTCAGAAAACCACGAGAACAACTCTTGGCGCGGTGAACAAACTTCTTGGCAGTGATTTTGACATCAAAAAAGTCACGGACGCTCTTGTGCGCATGGGAAGCACCGTAAAAACGGACGGCGAGGAAATCACGCTGTCTCCCGCGCCCTACCGCAACGATTTTCTGCACGAGGTTGACATAATTGAGGACGTGATGATTGGCTGCAACGTTGAGGCGTTCGAGCCGCGCACCCCGCAGGACTTCACCGTGGGCCGTCTCCTGCCGCTCACAGAATTCAGCCGCAAAGCAAAAACTCTGATGGTGGGGCTTGGCTATCAGGAGATGATTTTCAATTATGTGGGCAGCAAAAAAGATTACATCGACAATATGCTGATTGACGGCTCCAAAGTGATTGAGATTGCCAACCCGATGAGCGAGAACTATCAGTTTATCCGCCCGGAAATTCTCTCTTCTTTGTGCCGCGCTGAATCCGGCTCGGCGAACGCGATGTATCCGCATAAGATTTTTGAGATTGGCAAAGTGGCTTATCTTAAGGACGATGAGAACACCGGAACGATAACCAGACAGCACCTGGGATTTTTGACTGCCGCTGCGGGCGCGAACTTCAATTCGCTTGCAAGCGAGGTCTCGTCTCTGGCATATTTTCTTGACCACGAGTACAAAGTTGCAGAAAGCGATGACCCGCGCTTTATTCCGGGACGCCAGGCCGCGCTTCTTGTGGACGGCAAGCAGGCCGGAGTTTTCGGCGAGATTCATCCGCAGGTTCTGGAAAACTGGGGGATAACCGTGCCTTGCGCCGCCGGTGAATTTGACCTTGAGACTTTGATGGCAGAGTCAGCTTGCGGGGAAAAAACAAAAACCGAGAAAGGCGCAGGCTCAGAAAATCAGCAGAAATCTGAGGCAGAGACAAATCCTGTGAAATATTTCAATGAGCACATTGAGCTGCGGGTCGCAAAAATCACAAAGGTTGAGACGAATCCGCAGGGCGACAAACTTTACATTGAGACGCTGGATGACGGAAGCGGAACGGAGCGGATTATTCAGAGCGGTCTGCGCCCTTATCTTGTGGCGGACGAGCTGCTTGGTAAGCACGTGATAATTGCGGCGAATCTTGCGCCGCGCAAAATGAAGGGTGTTGAGAGCCACGGAATGCTTCTTGCCTGCGACTACACCGAAGGCGGCGAGGAGAAAGTTGAGCTTCTGACCGCGCCCTGGGCCGCACCCGGAACGCTCATTCAGATTGAGGGAGCGGATTACAACGGGCAGAAACCTGCCAAAATTGACATAGACAAGTTCGCAAGGATTGACTACCGCGTGAGCGGCCACACTCTGACCATAGCCGGAAAGACAGCCCTTGCCGCCGGAAAGCCCGTCACCACAACCAAAGCGGATAACTGCGAAGTGCGGTAAAAAATAGGCATTACGATGAATTAAGATGAACAAAAAGGACGCGCAAGCACGTCCTTTTTTATTCAAACTGTTTTTTAGAAGTCAGTTATAAAATCCCCTATTCCCCCGCACGTCACTTGCCTTTGGCTGCGCGCATCACCTCGTAGAAAACAATGCTTGAAGCCTGTGCTACGTTCAGGCTGTCAATCTGGCTGGGCTTGCCCTGCTCCATTCCAGACCACGGGATGACCATCAGCTCGTCGCAGTTTGATTTTACGACATCGCTTATGCCGTTCTCCTCGTTGCCAAGGACAACCAGAACCGGTTTGCGCGGATTGCCTGCCAGAGCGGCAAGGCCATGCAAATCGCCAAGCGGTTTCTTTGCGTCCAGCGAAGTGCCAAGCCTGAACATCAGGCCTTTCATCGCCTCCAGAAGACGTGCGGTGGAATTCACGGAATAAATATCGACATACTCCATGCCGCCCTCCGCAATGCGGTAACTGCTCGTTGTGATTGTGCTCTGCGCCTCGTCCAGAGGAATCACGATGTTCTTGATGCCAAAAAACGCCGCGCTCCGCACAATCGCGCCAAAATTGTTTGCATTCCCGATTCTGTCCAGCAGAACCGCGTTCTCGCCGCGCTCAATCCAAATGTCCGTGATGTCGGAGTCAAGCGGTGTGATTTCCGGAGCCTGAATCATGGCAACAACCCCCTGATGATGAACCGTGCCGCTCAGCCGCTCCAAATCCTCGGCGGGCTTCATGTTATAAATTCCGTGATTTTTAGCAAGCTGTCTGCACAATCCGCCGAACAAAGGCGCGCGTTCCTGCGTAAAATAAAGCCGCGTGATTTTTTCCGGGTGATTTTTCTCCAGTTTTTTGACCGCCGCAAATCCGCAGACGGCAAGCTCGTTTCTTTTTGTGTTTTTCATACACAAAATATACAACAAATCTGTTTTAAATGATATATCAAGCGGCGTGTCCGCCCTGGCGGACGAATAAAAAAGGCTGCCCGCAAAGGACAGCCTTCCAATCCTAAAAAATCAGCGGATTATCTCCACGGATTCTCTGTCGGATAGCGGACGCCTGCCGGCTGGTTGTAGCCGATTTCCTCGACCGGCACTCCGATGTACTTGAAAACCTCAAAAAGCTGCTTTCCGAAGTGTCCGAACGCAACCGCTCCGTGGTGCGGGTAGTTCTTCTCAATAAGAACGTGGCGGTAGAATCGTCCCATCTCCGGGATTGCGAAAATACCGATTCCGCCGAACGAGCGTGTGGCAACCGGAAGAACCTCGCCCTGCGCAATGTACGCGCGGAGAACGCTGTCTGCGGTGCTCTGCAAGCGGTAGAAAGTGATGTCGCCCGGCATGATGTCGCCCTCCAGCGTTCCGTTCGTAACCTCGATTGGAAGAGAGCGCGCCATAATCATCTGATATTTCATCTCGCAGAATGAGAGTTTTGTTGACGCGGTGTTGCCGCAATGGAATCCCATGAAAGTATCCTGAAGAGTGTACTTTCCGTGCTTTCCTTTGATTTCCTCGTCGTAAATATCCTGCGGAACTGTGTTGTTGATGTCAAGCAGGGTAACTGTGTCGTTGGAGACGACCGTTCCGATGAACTCTGAGAGACAGCCGTAAATATCGACCTCGCAAGAAACCGGAATGCCAAGTTTTGTGAGGCGGCTGTTCACATAGCACGGAACAAAACCAAACTGCGTCTGGAACGCGGGCCAGCATTTTCCGGCAATTGCGACGAACTCGCGGTAGCCTTTGTGCTGCTCAACCCAGTCAAGGAGAGTCAGCTCGTACTGCGCAAGTTTCTCCAGAATCTCGGGCTTTTTGTTGCCTTTTCCAAGCTCTTTTTCCATATCCGCGACAACATCCTTGATTCTTGCGTCGCCTTTGTGCTTGTTGAACGACTCGAACAAATCAAGCTCGGAATTCTCCTCAATCTCAACGCCAATATTGTAAAGCTGTTTGATTGGAGCGTTGCAGGCAAGGAAATTGAGCGGACGCGGCCCAAAGCTGATAATCTTAAGATGATTCAGGGCATAGACTGCCTTCGCAATCGGAGCAAATTCGTGAATCATATCCGCGCACTGCTCGGCAGTTCCCACCGGGTACTCGGGAATATACGCCTTGATGTTGCGCAGCTTGAGGTTGTAGGAAGCGTTAAGCATTCCGCAGTAAGCGTCACCGCGCCCCTGAATGAGTCCGCCATCTTTTGATGTCTCCTCGGCGGCGGCGCAGAACATTTTTGGTCCGTCAAAATGCTTTGCAAGCAGAGTCTCAGAAATCTCCGGGCCAAAGTTTCCAAGATAAACGCACAGCGCGTTGCATCCCGCTTTTTTGATGTCCTCCAGAGCCTGCACCATGTAAATCTCGCTCTCAACAATGCAGACCGGGCACTCATAAATCTCGTCCGCGCCGTACTTTTTTTTGTAAGCGTCAACAAGAGCCTTCCTGCGGTTCACAGAAAGAGACTCGGGAAAACAGTCTCGGCTGACGGCGACAATACCGATTTTGATTTTTGGTTTGTTATCAATCATTTTTTGCTCCTATGAATAATTTTTATCACTCTGATGAATTCTATTACATTGGTGGCAGATGTCAAGTGCTAAATCCGCAGATGCAGTTTTTACCCGCGGATTTTGATGACCTGCCCGGCAAGTCCGCGTAAATCAATCCGCGCTTATTTCGTGCTTTTCGCAAGGTTGATGTTCACGCCGGTCAATCCCACGAACGCGCCGTTCTTTGCCTCGCTTGAATCCGGATGCGCGATGAGCCACTTGTTGCGCGCCCACAGAAGTTTGTCCTCCAGATTTTTCTCTGCGATTGCGGGCTTTTCTGTGTTCGTTCCTTTTGGCAGCACGATGATGACGCGGAATCCTTCTTTTGAGACCTCACCACGCTGCACGGCATTGCACGGCGCGTAATGCAGAGTTGTCTCGTAAACCTGAACAACCGTTCCCTTTGGCACGTAGAACGCCTCAACCGCGTTGGTGTCAAGTTTTCCTTTGTGCACGTTTTTGAGCGGAGCCAGAAGCAGCACAATGTCATTCGCGGGAATGTTCAGCTCCGAGCCGCGGTGATACTCCAGGCAGTTCAACTTTGTGTTGTTTCCGTTGCAGTAGCCAATCTGGACGGGCATTCCGCCGTAAGCGTTGTCGCTGAATTCCTTTGCGATTGGCAGAGCCTCAAGCCCGGCATCACCAGGCTCATAAATTGTGCTGTCATCCGGCTTTTTTGTAGTCTCATCAAGTTTGGTCAGCAACTCCGTGACATCATAACCCGTGAGGATTTTCCCATACTTTTCGAACGCATGGCTGAAAACAGATTTTATTTTCATCTGGCACTCCTATTTTTTGTTTTCTAGTATTTTACCACCGCTTTAAATAATTTGCATTAAAATTCACCCGGATGATTCTGCCCAAGCCGATTTTCAGACACGCCCGGTAAAAAAATCCGTCTGACTGCCTAATAATATGCGATTTCATAACGGCCGCACTCCTCAAAACCGATTTTCTGATAAAGCGCGAGCGCGGCATCATTTTTCTCTTTTACAAAAAGCACAGGAACTTTCTGTGCGCGCCGCGCGCGCAAGCAGAGCGTCTGGACAAGCGCGGCGGCGTAACCGTTTCGCCTGTAAAGCGGATTCGTGAAAACCCCGCCAATCTGCACGCAGTTAAAACCGATTGCGTTCGTGTTCGCTTTCGCAACCGCCTCGCCGTCAAAAATCAGCGCAAGACAAAGCTGATTCCTCAGGATTTGCCGCAGCATTATCGTGACTTCCGCATCCGTGATTTTCCGGCCCGGCACCATCATCTCCTCTTTCATGTATTCTTTTTGCAGACCGCGCAGCAAATCCATGTCGTTCTCTGTGCAGCGGATTATCTCCCCTTGGACTTGCGGCAGCGTGATTTTTTCCGCGCGCAGGCGCAGCATTTTGTAGCGGGTGACTTGCAGCGGCATGATTCCAAGCGTCCGCGCAAGAAAATCCTCCAGAAGTTTTGACGCATCCGCCTCGCCGCTCACGCAGTGCACCGTTTTTTTGGGGCAAAAGTCCGCGGGCAGAAAATCAGCGGGATTGACCAGCCCGGGAATGCAGTGGTAAATTGTGCTGTCCAAATGGATTACGCCGGAAATATCGCCCGGATTTTTTGGCCTCTGCGTTCTGCTCAAAAAATGCAGGCTGTCAGAATTTTTCCGGATTTTTGATGCCAGAGAAACGCAGGTTGTCTCGTGCCCGCTCACAAATTCCTGCGCGAGCGCAAAATCCTGCGGAGTTCTGATGTGAACGAGGGGCACTTTCTAGTTCCTGAAACTGTGGATTGGCGCGGGGATTCTTCCGCCCCGGTTGATGAAGTCGGCGCAACCGAACTTGTTCACCGGCATTACAGGGCATCCGCCGAGCAGTCCGCCGAATTCCACCCACTCGCCCGCTTTTTTGCCGGGAGCGGGAATCAGACGGCAGGCGGTGGTCTTGTTGTTCACCATGCCGATTGCGAATTCATCCGCCAGAATGCCAGAGATTGTCGTTGCGGGAGTGTCGCCGGGAATGGCAATCATATCCAGCCCGACAGAGCAGACCGTGGTCATGGCCTCCAGTTTTTCCAGAGTGATTGACCCGCTTTTTGCCGCCTCAATCATCCCCTCGTCCTCGCTCACCGGAATGAACGCGCCGGAAAGTCCGCCCACGTTCGTTGATGCCATCACGCCACCTTTTTTCACCATGTCCGTGAGCATCGCGAGCGCGGCCGTTGTTCCGGGCGCACCGCAGCGTTCCAAACCGATTTCCTCAAGGATTCGCGCGACAGAATCGCCCACCTCGGGAGTAGGCGCAAGGCTCAAATCCAGGATGCCGAAATCCACGCCGAGCCGTTTTGCCGCCTCGCTGCCGACAAGCTGACCCATCCTCGTGATTTTGAACGCCATTTTTTTGATTCCGTCCGCAAGCACGTTGATTGGTTTTCCTTTGAATTCGCGGGCAGCCGCAAGAATCACACCCGGTCCCGAGACACCAACGTTAATCACGCAGTCCGCCTCGCCCGGCCCGTGGAACGCCCCCGCCATAAACGGATTGTCCTCCGGCGCGTTGCAGAAAACCACGAGCTTAGCGCAGGCATTTATCTCGCAGTTTTTGGAAAGCTCCGCAGTTCTGGCAATTGTCTCGCCCATCATTTTTACGGCATCCATGTTGATTCCGCTTTTTGTCGAGCCGACGTTCACGCTGGAGCAGACAAAATTCGTTGACGCAAGAGCCTCGGGAATGGAATCAATCAGGATTTTATCTGCGGGCGTGATTCCTTTCTGAACCAGCGCGGAAAATCCGCCTATAAAATTCACCCCAAGTTCCTGAGCGCAGCGGTCAAGCATCTTGATGTAAGGCACATAATTTTTTGCCTCGGAGCTGCCCGCCACAAGCGAGATTGGCGTGACCGAAATGCGTTTGTTGATGATTGGCACACCGAATTCTTTCTCGATGTCCTGTCCAACTTTCACAAGGTTTCCGGCCTTTCTCATCACTTTGTCGTAGATTTTCTCGCAGGCGCGTTTGCTGTCGGAATCGGCGCAGTCCAGAAGCGAAATGCCCATCGTAATGCAGCGGATGTCCAGCTTCTGGCGCATAAACATATTCACAGTCTCTTGAATCTCGTTCGGTGAAAAAATCATATCTCTTTCCTGTTTTGTTTTTCAGACAGTATACAACGGAATTCAAGGAATGATAATAGGGATTTTGATTGTCCGGCCTCTTGTTCGCCAAAAACTTTACGCCGCAGAGATTTTGCCGGGAAAACCAAGCGCGTCCGCTTCGCGGACGCTTGGACAACGCGCCTTGCAAAAAATGCAAGCCAGGCAATCAAACATCAAGCGGATATTTTTACGGCGACTTCCAAAACATACCCGGCATTCCGCGGAAATGTCCGCAAAAACCGAGCGCGCAGAGGGCACGGCAAGTTTTATGCCACGCACGGTCTTAAAAATCCGCAGAGAATTCTCTTTGATTCCGTGATGTTACGTGGTATACTGTCGGCATGAAAATCGCTTTTTTTGACACCCGCTCCTACGACAAGGCTTCTTTCACAAAAGCGAACGAGGCTTTCGGCTATGAAATTGATTTCCGCGACTACAAACTGAACGAGCACACCGCCCTCACCACGGCAGGATTTGACGTTGCCTGCATTTTTGTGAATGACGTTGCGAACGCAAAAGTTTTGAAAAAGCTCAAAGAGGCCGGAGTGCGGCTAATCGCGCTGCGCTGCGCAGGCTTCAACAATGTGGATTTGAAAGCCGCTGCCGAAATGGGAATCAAAGTTGTGCGCGTTCCCGCTTACTCGCCATACGCCGTTGCCGAGCACGCGGCCGCGCTTCTGCTGTCGCTCACCCGCCACATTCCGCAGGCGTACCTCCGCACAAAAACCGCAAACTTCAATATTGAGGGGCTGACCGGGCGCGACCTTCACGGACTTACCGCCGGCATTTTGGGAACAGGAAAAATCGGGCAGATTATGGCGGGCATCCTCCGCGGATTCGGCATGGAAATCATCGCTTATGATCCGTTCCCGAACCAGAAGTGGGCCGAAGAATCGGGGGCAAAATACGTGAGCCGCGACGAGATTTTCAAGCAGAGCGATGTTCTGAGCCTGCACTGCCCGCTCACCGAGGAGACCAAGCACATCGTCAACCACGACACGATGAAAATGATGAAGCACGACGCTGTGATTATCAATACCGGGCGCGGCGCACTCATTGATTCCAAAGCGTTGGTTCACGCGCTCAAGCACGGCTACATCGGCGGAATCGGAATGGACGTGTACGAGGAGGAGAGCAAGTATTTTTTCAGCGACTGGTCAACCGACATCATGCCCGATGACGTTCTTGCAAGACTGCTCACTTTCCCGAACGTGATTATCACCGGGCATCAGGCGTTTTTAACGACGAACGCGCTGAAAAATCTTGCCGACACAACGCTTGAAAACGTAAAAGCATTCGACGAGGGCGCGGAGCTTGTGAACGAAGTGCGGGGATAATCGGCCGCGGCGGAAAAATCAAAAAAGAGGAATGATTCTCGGACTTTTTGTGAGCACGAAATGCTTTGAGGATGAAAAGCCTGCTCAAACAGGAGGCAGGCTGGCAATCAAAAGTGCGGGCACTACAAATGCCTGCCGAGGAATTTAACGCGGACGACGAGCGGCTTCACTCGATGCGCTTTTTATTTCCTCCGCCAGTTTTTCGGCATCGGGCGGCTATCTGCAAAGATTGTACGACTGCCGAATCAGGCTTGCAATGTACTCAATGTCCGAGTCGGAATCGATTACAAGCTCGTAGTCGCCGTTTCCGTGGTGTCCGATTTCCGAGACATCGCGCGTGATTCCCTTAGCGTCAGAAATGCTTCCCTTCGGTGCGTTGAGCCAGATTTTCAACTGACTTCTCTGGATGCAGATGTCGCAGAAATTTGTTTTGCGCTGAAACGCTACGTAAAGCTTGGTCGGCTTTACGGAAATGTCGTCGCCGATGTTGAGAATCATGCCTTTGAGCCGCTCGTACAGCTCCTGCATCTCCTGCGAGCCGGCCGCTTTCTGCTCCTCCTCAGTGTACACTTTGATTTCTTTTGTGACCGCGCTGATTTTCTCGTCCGTCGCGGAGACAGTTTTTATGGACTCG
The DNA here is from genome assembly GCA_022510865.1 of Treponema sp. Lineage (GTDB taxonomy): Bacteria > Spirochaetota > Spirochaetia > Treponematales > Treponemataceae > Treponema_D. The sequence goes on along the minus strand of JAFLSQ010000048.1, from coordinate 65 downwards.
GACGACCGCGCCGCTATGATTTGGTTGAACGAGAGCGTTCCGTTCTCATACCGTCTGATTTCATA
>JAFLSQ010000047.1 GCA_022510865.1 Treponema sp. | reverse complement strand
AACTCCTCGGCGATTTTCCTGTTCTCAAAAAGATAGCCGCGAAGCTCATCAAGCCACGCGCCGCCCTCATTGAACGCCGCGATTGCCGCATGGACTGCGAAAGCGTTCGGCTCGGCAATCTCGTCCGTGTTCAGCGCGCGCCAGACTTTGTGGAGCAGAAAGCGGTTCTGGGCGTAGACGGCCGCGCTCTGCAATCCCGCCAGATTGAACGCCTTGCTTGCCGAGACGCACGTCACGCTGATGTCCGCGTTCAGCGTGGAGGCGGAGGCAAACGGCGTGTAGTCCGTACCCGGCGCGGTGATGTCGCAGTGGATTTCGTCCGCGATGACCGTCACGCCGTTCCGGGCGCACATTTCTCCAAGCCTCGCAAGCTCATCGCGCGTCCAGATGTTCCCGGTGGGGTTGTGCGGGTTGCACAGAATCATCAGCGTAACCTGCGGGTCAGAAAGTTTCTCCTCAAGATTTTTCCAGTTGATTGAGTATGACGTTCCGTCGTATTCCAGCGGGCATTCAGACGGAGTGCGTCCGTTGTTCACAATCGAATTGTAGAAAATGTTGTAGACCGGCGGCTGCACGAGCACTTTTTCCGCCGGTGTCGTGAGCTTTCGCACCATGCTTGAGATTGCGGGGACAATTCCCGTTACGAACACGAGCGAGTCCGGCCTCATCGCAAAGTTGTGCCGCCGCTGCCACCAGCCCGCCACCGCCTCGCTCCATTCGCGCGGTACATCGGTGTAGCCGAACACGCCGTTGTCCAGCCGCTTTTGCAGCGCGGTGATTATTTCCGGCGCAGTCTTGAAATCCATGTCCGCAACCCACATGGGAAGCTCGCCGTCCGAGATATTCCATTTTGTGGAGAAAGTGCCGCTCGTGCGCGAGCGGTCGGTTGGCTCATCAAAACGGCTCATGCGCATCTTCCGCCGTTGCTCCCGTACGGCGCGGGGCTGGTTCCGCAGTCCGCCCCCGTGATGATTCTCGTCTTGGTGATGTCAACTTTTGTCTCGTCAAGGATTATCTCGCCGATTTCTTTTGCGCGGATTGTCCCGCCAAGCGGATTTTTCACGCTGTCAATCCGGCTCGTCACCTCAACGTCCACCGTGGAATACTCGAAGGCAAGGTTCGTGTTCACAAGCGCGCAGTTTTTCATCACAAGGTTCTGGATGTAGCAGAACCCTTGCAGACTCTCCACCGTGCAGTTGATGAGCGTGATGTTCCGAGAGTTCCAGCCGAAATATTCGCCGGAGATGTAACTGTCGCGGATGGTGATGTTGTCGGAATTCCAGAAAGCGTCCTTTGAAATCAGCTTGGAGTCCGATACCTCCACGTTTCTCACGCCGTCGAACGGATAGTTTCCCACGAGCGTGAGCCTGTCGATTTTCATGTTGGAGGAATTCATGGCAAAATACTCGCCCTTTGCGTACACGCCGCGCATGGTCACGCCATCGCAGTGCCAGAGCGTCTCCGCGGCGTTCGCAAACTGCACGTCCGAGAGCGTGATGTCGTGGCAGCGGCGGAATTCCTTTGGCGCCTCGATGACAACGCCGTCCAGCGTGATTTTGTCGGTGTACCAGATTCCCGCGCGTCCCGTGTCAAAAATCGTGCAGTCCTTCATCATCACGTCCGATGAGTGCCAGAGCGGGTACTTCCACTTGAAGGAGGCGTTCTCCAGCGTGATGTTCCGGCTGTGCTTGAGCGGCGACTCGCCGTCCTCGAACGTGGCATTCACGAACGACGAGTCGTGCGCCATGTACGCGGCGCGCTCGCCGGTCAGCGTCCGCTGCTCGATTCGCGCGCCTTCGATGATGACGCGCTCGTTGTCGTCTGCGGCGGGCAAATCTATGTCTTTTTGCTTGGATTCCATAATCAGATATTTTACGAGAAAAAAAGAATTCCGTAAAGTGGATGACATAAAGAAAGCCGCGCACAGCGCGGCTTTCTGAACAATGCTTGTGAGAGGCTAGACGAGGAACAAATCCACCTGATTGCCCATCCTGTCAATGGAATCTTTGATGTGGTGCGTTACATCGTTGAGCGCACTACTGACCTCTGTGATTTTCTGCGCGCCAATGTGCATCTCATCCATTCCGTTCTTCATCATTCCAGTTGAATTCTGCAAATTCTGCATCTCCTCCAGAATAACTTTGTTTCCCTCATTCATTTCTTTTGAGGCGTTTCGTACTTCAAGCGTACTGTCGTTCATGTTTTTGAGCGCTTCAAGAATCTGCTTTGAGCCTTCATTCTGCTCTGTGATTGCAGACTGAATCTGGAGCACGAGCTGGTCTGTGTCTTTAAGGTCATCGGACACAACAGAGAATGCGTTGCTCGCCTTGTTTGAGGCAGATACAACATCATCAATTTTATCATGGATTTCATTCAGCTGAGTTCCGATTGTCTTTGACTGCACTGTTGAGGTCTCAGAAAGTTTGCGGATTTCATCAGCAACGACAGCAAAACCTTTTCCTGCCTCACCCGCGTGAGCCGCCTCAATAGCGGCGTTCATGGCAAGAAGATTTGTCTGCTCGGCAATGCTCGCGATGGCCTGGTTCGCCTCCTGCAAAAGCTGGGACTGGTTCTCAATCTCCTGTACTTTATCATACATTTCCTGCAAAATATCAATTCCGCTGCGCGCGTTCTGCTCCAAATCCGTGAATGAGTGAGACATGTGCTCCATCGAGTTGTTCACAGAGTTGATGTTTCCAATCATCTGCTCAACCGCTGAGGAAGCCTGCTCCACGCTTGAATACTGTCTTTCAATCATATTGTTCAGAGAGTTGATGTTCGCGGAAATCTCGTCAACCGCGCCGGCCGCCTGGTCAACGCTGCCTTTCTGTCCGTTTATCTGATTATGAATGCTGTCAATGTTCGCAAGAATCTCTGTGATTGAGCTTGCGTTGTCCTCGTTGCTCTCCTCAAGACGCTCGCCCATTGTCTGGAGAACATCCTTGCTGTCTTTAATCTCGCGCACAATGTGGTGCAGTTTCTCGGCGAACGTGTTGAAGCCCACAACCACCTCACCGACCTCATCCTCGGTCTTAAGCTCGATTCGTTTTGTCAAATCTGCCTCACCGCTTGAGATGCTGTGCAGAGTGTCCTTAACGCCGATGAGCGGCTTGAGCATTTTGATAATCAGCACGGCGGAAATCACACAGACAATAATCAGAATGACGAGGATTGCCGTGCCTGTGATTGACACCGCCCTAATCATCGTCTTGGTGATGACTTCCTTGCTCTGGAATGTGGACACCATACCCGTGATTTTTCCAAGCTCGGTTTTGAGCGGGAAATATACGTTCAAGTACGGTTTTCCAAGAAGCTCGGTCTCAACCGCGTAAGTTTTGCCTTCCACGCCGACTTTCTGAAGGACATCCTGACTTGTGACTTTTGAGCCTGCCCATGAGCGGCCTTTCTCATCTTTGATTGTACTGGACACGCGCACATCATTCTCAATGATAGAAATTTCTATATTGTAAACTTCCTGCAAGTGGTCAACGAAACTCTGCAATGAGAGGTCATAGCCTGCGACAAGCGAGCCAAGAAGATTTCCGCGCGCGTCCTTGATGGCGGCGGCAGAAAGCATTGAGTAGCCCACGACTCCTCTTTTTGACTCATAAGTCTTGGCCTCGTCCATGTGCTCTTTCACAATGTCTTTTACGCAGGCCATGTCAGAAATATCGTCTCCTCTGTTGAATGTTCCGCCTGACCCGGAAATCACACGGCCGTTGCGGTCTGTGACGAACATAATATCATTTCCGATGATGACTTTTTTCTCTTCTGCCAGCTGACCTACAAGGTAAAAATCCTCGTCTTCCATTGCCGCCACAAAATTCGGGCGTTCTGCAAGGGCAACTACAGCGTTTCGCAGGATTGTGTTCTCATCCTTCATGCTGTCTTCAATTCCTCGCTGGACAACCCCAAGGTTACTTCTTACATTAGCGGTGAATTCCCTCTGAAAAATATCAAGACAAAGAATCTCAACTGCGAATGCGGCTACAACGACGGCGATTCCAGTCAGAATGCACATCTTTACAACAAGTTTAGTTTTTCTCATCATCCTTTCCTTAGAAAAAATATGTTAATATTTTACAACTAACGTCCGAAAAATTCAAGGACGATTTTCTGACTTGATGTGCGCTTTGCAAGCGAACTCTTGTTATGATATAATTATTCTATGGAAAACGATAATTTTGCTCAGCACGCGCTTCTTAAAAACCGGTACTACAGGTTCACAATTCCGCTCACAACAATCATAACGTTGGCGAGCCTCATCATAATCGACAGTTTCTGCCATCGGCATTTTTATTTCCGTTCGTGGCAGGTGAACCTTGCGCAGCTTTACATTGAGATAATTCCAGTGATGCTCCTGACGTTTCTTTCCGGATATTCGGCGGGGTCGGTGGTCGTCCTGCTGTTTTTTTCTGTGCTCACGCTCAAAGACGGCATGGCATATCACTGTTTTATGCTGCTTCTGTCATCACTCCTCATGGATTTTCCTATTTACCGCCGCTGGTTTCTTTCTCTGCCAAAAACGCTCCTTGCGGATGTGCTGCTCATAATTGTGATGGGGCCGGGCTGGAACATCCTGCTTGGCGTTCTGCAAGGCTCGCACTCGTTTCTGCCGCGCACATTCACGAATTATCTTTTTCTGATTGGGGTGGCCGCGCCGTCATGTACGCTTGTGTGCGCCCTGTGCTACTGCTACCACCGTTTTCTTCCTCAGCGGGTGAAAAACCTGTTTTTTGCGACAACTGCCGCCTCAGAGCTGACCGTGGAATTCCGCAAGAGGGTGAAGGAGCAGAAACGTCCGAAAATCAGTACAAAAATCATTGTGATGATTGTGGGCGTGACCCTAATGCTGCTGGTTTCTTCCTACGGAATTTCCACCGCACTTTACACGGAGGAGCTTAATTTTGTGATGGGGATTTCCCCCGAGGATGCGTTCCAAAGATTCTATCAGGCGGACACTTTTTTTGGCTGGCGCGCGACTGTTTTTGCCACAAGAATGTTCACGCTTATGCTGATTGTGGCGGTGCCTGCCGTTCTGGTTGCGGTTGAGGGCACAAAATCCATGATTTCAAATCCTTTGATTTTGATGACCATGGCTCTGGAAGATTCTTCGGCAAGTGAGATTGGCAAGACAAAGGTTGACATCCGCGACCTTAACATAACTTCCCGCGATGAGATTGGCATTTTTTACGGCGCGCTCCTGCATTCCTACGATGTTCTGGATGAGTACATCAAGGAGGTGGAGCGCGAGAAGCAGCTGACCAACGACCTTACCGTGGCAAAAGAGGCGAACAAGGCAAAAGATGTTTTTCTTTCCAGCATGAGCCATGAAATCCGAACGCCAATAAACGCGGTGCTCGGACTGGATGAGATAATTATCCGCGAGACCAAGGAGGAGGAAATCAAGCAGTACGCGCTGGACATTCAGTCTGCGGGAAGAAATCTGCTGTCAATCGTCAATAAAATCCTTGATTTCTCAAAAATTGAGGCGGGGCGCATGGAGATTATCCCCGTGGAATACGACCTCAGCTCCACAATAAATGACATGATGAACATGGTCACGCAGCGGGCGGCGGATAAGGGGCTTGCGCTGAACCTGAGGGTGGACGAGACTATTCCGCATCTTCTGGAAGGCGACGAGCAGAGAATCAAGCAGTGCGCCGTTAACATCCTGACTAATGCGGTGAAGTACACCCAGAAAGGCTCAGTCACCATGAAAGTCTCATGGAGCAAAATCGACGACAATCGAATCAATCTGACGTTCCATATAATCGACACTGGAATCGGAATCAAAGAGGAGGATTTGCCAAGCCTTTTCACCGCGTTCAAACGGATTGAGGAGAAGCGCAACCGCACGATTGAGGGCACCGGCCTTGGCATGAGCATCGTGCAGAATCTTTTGCAGATGATGGACAGCACTCTTTATGTGGACAGCGTTTACGGCAAAGGCTCAGATTTTTATTTCACTGTCGAGCAGAAAGTTGTCAGCTGGACTCCGCTTGGGAACATCACGGAAGGTTTCCGCCGCTCAAGAATGGAAGCGAGCGCGCGAAAGGAGGCGTTCCACGCGCCGTCCGCGCTTGTCCTTGTTGTGGATGACACGCCGCTCAATCTTACGGTTGCACGCGGTCTTTTAAAGCGGACGCTTGTTCAGGTTGAGACTGCGGAAAGCGGGCCTGAGACGCTCAAAATGGTTCAGCAGAAAAAATACGACCTGATTTTCCTTGACCACCGTATGCCCATGATGGACGGAATCGAGACGCTTGCCGCCATGAGAACTCTGGAAGGCAATCTGAATCTTCTTACTCCGTGCATCGCGCTCACAGCGAACGCAATTGTAGGGGCGCAGGAAATGTACCTTGAGGCAGGCTTCTCTGATTATCTTACCAAGCCGATTGACAGCGAGAAAATGGAAAAACTCATGCTGCACTATCTTCCGGAAGAAAAAGTGGAGCTTGTGGATTCCCTTGCTGCCGCCGGTGACTCTGAGGATGATGCCGGAGCATCGGATGATTTGCTTGCCGGGCTTGATGGCATAGACATTCCCTCCGCGATTGCCAACTGCGGCGGCCGTGAAGTCCTGCTTGACGCAATGCACGATTTTTATGTCGCCGTGGATTCAAAATCCGCGCTGATAGAAAAATATGCCGCGGAAAAAGACTGGAAAAATTACACGGTTCTTGTCCACGCGCTTAAAAGCTCGTCGCGGCTCATTGGCGTTGCGGAGCTTTCTGCGGTGGCGGCGCGTCTGGAGCTTTGCGGCGATGTGGCGGGCGGCGCGGTGAGCGGCGAGGCCGAGAATTTGACGCAGGAGCAGGCCGAGCAGGAGATTGCGCAGAAAACGCCCGCCCTGCTTGAGGCGTACCGTGCCTGCAAAGTTCAGCTGGAAAAAGTTGTGGGCGCGGGCAGTTCTGGCGAGGGACAGGCAGAGAATCAGGAGAAGCCGGCAATCAGCAAGGAGGATTTTGACGGCGCGCTTTCGAGCCTCAAAGAGTGCGTCCAGGCGTTTGATTTCAGCACCGCCGACCAGATAATCAGTATGCTTGACGGCTACCAGATTCCTGATGAGGAGAAGGAGCGGTTCTTGAAAATCCGGGAGAAAGTTTCTGCCGTGGATCAGGGGGAAATCCTGAAACTGCTGTAGTACATCTGCGAAATCTGTTGTATAATTTTATAGTAGGACGTGATTTATGAATAGGAATCTTTTGTTTGTGCGGGAAGCATCGAGCTTCCTTGTTAATGCGATGATAAAAACTCTCAATGAGAACGGTTTTCATGTTGTGGCTACGCAGCCGGACATCGTGGAAATCGACCTGATTCAAAATCTTCCTGATATTTACATCGTATATCTTGAGGGCGATATTACGAGCTTCAACGGCACGCTCAAATATCTTAAGAAAAGAATCGCGGAGGATGGAAAAGGCCGGTTCCTTTTTCTCATCGGAAACCCGCTGGAAATCAGCACTGCAATGGAAGTGATTCCAAAAAATATGGTCACGTCCACTTTCATCCGCCCGGTGAACATGAAGGACGTGCTCGCCCGCCTGAATTTCCTGCTGGATGACGGCGCGGTGACAAGCGGGCGCAAGCGAATCCTCGTCGTGGATGATGACAGCGTCATGTTGCGCACGATGAACAACTGGTTCTCCACAAAGTATGAGGTTTACATGGCGAATTCCGGCATGAACGCAATCTCACTGCTTGCCCAGCACCACGTTGATTTAATCCTCCTTGATTATGAGATGCCTGTGGTTTCCGGACTGCAAGTTTTTGAGATGCTCCGCAGCGAAAGTTCCACCGCGAACATCCCGGTGATTTTCCTCACCGCCAAGGATGACAAGGAGACGGTGATGAAAGTTGTGGCTGCCCGGCCGGACAAATATCTTCTTAAAACTATGCCGCCGGAAGCCCTTCTCAAAGCGCTGGACGACTTTTTCAAAGGCAAATAATTTTCTGATATGACCGGCTGTGGCGGACTTTTTTGTTTACTTCCGCCATTTCATCTGGTATCATCAGAACATCATGTTAATAAAATTATCTTTACTCATCATTTTCTTCGCGGTTTTTGTTTTTGTGGGCATAAAATACCACGCGGTCAGCGGCAACGTGAACGGTTATGTTCTGGGTGGCCGGGCGGTAGGCCCGTGGCTCACAGCCTTTGCATACGGCACATCATATTTTTCTGCCGTGATTTTTGTGGGGTACGCGGGACAGTTCGGCTGGAATTTCGGCGTTGCGTCCACGTGGATTGGTCTGGGGAACGCTTTCATCGGCTCGCTGATGCCATGGGCAATTCTTGGCCGCCGCACACGCATTATGACCCAGCACCTGAACTCAAAGACCATGCCCGATTTCTTCGGCCAGCGGTACGAGTCCAATGGGCTGAAAGTCGCGGCATCGGCAATCACATTTCTTTTTCTGATTCCGTACACGGCATCGCTTTTCAACGGACTTTCCAGACTTTTCCGCATGGCGTTCAGCGTGGATTACACTGTTTGCGTGATTGGCATGGCAATCCTTACGGCGGTCTACGTCATTGTGGGCGGTTACATGGCCACTGCGGTCAACGATTTTATTCAGGGAATCATAATGCTTGTGGGAATTGTCGCGGTGATTCTTGCGGTGCTCTCCAAAAACGGCGGATTCATGCAGTCGCTCGCGCTGATGTCAGAGATTGAGTCGCCTGTGATGCGCGGCGCGTATACGTCATTTTTCGGGCCGGAGCCGTTCTATCTTCTGATTGTCGTGCTTCTGACTTCGCTTGGAACGTGGGGACTGCCCCAGATGGTCGGGAAATTCTATGCAATCAAAAACGAGCGGTCAATCAAAATCGGCACGATAATCTCAACTTTTTTTGCGATTGTTGTTGCAGGCGGCTGTTACTTTCTTGGCGGCTTCGGGCGGCTTTTCAATACACCTGAGCAGGTTGCCGCAAACGGATTCGACAGCGTTGTTCCGTCGATGCTTTCCGGGCTTGGCGATGTGCTGATTGCCGTCGTCCTGATTCTGGTGCTCTCTGCCTCAATGTCAACCCTGTCTTCTCTGGTGCTGACCTCAAGCTCCACGCTCACGCTGGACTTCATCAGCTCAATCAGAAAGAAAGACTCGTCAGACAGGCAGAACCTTTTTGTCCTGCGCGTTTTTGTGGCGGTGTTCATCATCATCTCTGCGGTCATCGCGATTGTCCAGGCAAAGTCCAAGGTCACTTTCATCGCACAATTGATGGGCGTCTCGTGGGGCGCGCTCTCCGGCTCGTTCCTCGCGCCGTTTTTTTACGGGCTTTACTGGAAAAAGACGAGCCGGGCGGCAGTCGCCACGTCATTTTGCTTTGGCGTGTGCATGATGCTGGTTCAGCTTGCGGTCTCCATGGGATTCCTGCGCGTTTCCGGGGATTTTCTTGGCCTTGTTTTCAGAAACTCACTTTATTCCGGCGTTTTCAGCATGATTGCCTCGCTGATTATTGTGCCGGTCGTGAGCCTCTGCACGGCAAAGACCCGCCCCGCTGGCGTTGAGCGGATGTTCTCCTGCTACGACACGTCCGTGACCGTGCAGGCAAAAAACATCCTAACCGAAAAAGACGAATAAATCATCACCGCACCGCGGATTTTCTTGATGTGGTGCGGAAATCAAAACCCACAGCACGAGGAGTACAAAATGTCAAAAGCGGTAAAACTGATTTCATGCCTGTTTCTTCTTTCCTGCGCGCATCCGTTTTTTGCGTCCGATTTTGAGCTTATGTTTTCCGTTCCAAGCCTTTGCGGGCTTGTCTGCGGGAACAACGCCCTGCTGAACGAGACAGAGGATTTTGAGGATGTGGCAGGCTCTTTCAATTATTCGTTGCAGTCGTTCGGGAAAATCCATTCTTTTAAAAATGATATTACGCTCGCATGGAGTGGCGGCGCGAATTTCTACACGCAGTCCTTCAAAACTTCTGATGCCCGCGCCTTTCAGTTCGGGCTGACCGGCGGCCTTGGCGTGTTCTTCAATTACTGGAGCAGCTTTAGGCAGGGGCTGTGGCAGACGCTCCCGCTAACAGGATTGTCCGCCTTTTTCTATCCGGTTTATGAATTCCCCGTGATTCGTGTGCGCGGAAACCCGTACTGGGTCTGGAAATCCGCACTGGAACTTGGCGTGAACTACACAATCGGGTATTTCTCGCTTTATCCTTATCTGCGGGCAATGGCGATGTTCACGCCAAAGTCCGCGAATCCGGGGGTCGCAATGGATTTTGGCGTTCTGCTCGGCTTTTACTTTTAAAACCAGAAGTCACCCAAACGCATTCACAGCGGATTTTCTTGCCTTCCCGGGCAGGCAGGGCAATCCGCACGGAGATTGACTTACTTCCGCGCTTTTCGTAAACTTGGCTCATGGCAAAAAATCTTACATCAGGGAACGTTTTCTCAATCCTCATAAAATTTTCCCTGCCGTACCTGCTCTCGTGCTTCTTGCAGACTTTCTACGGACTTGCGGACCTTTTCATAACCGGCCAGTTTTACGGAGCCACGGCCATCTCCGCGGTGTCCATCGGAAGCCAGCTGATGCACATGTTCACCGTGATTCTTGCGGGCCTTGCCATGGGCGCGACCGTCTCAATCGGAAGGTGCGTTGGCGAGCGCAACCAGAGCGCGCTTTCCCGCGTCGTGGGCAACTCAATCATAATCTTTGCGCTGATTGCCGCGGCCAGCACGGTGCTCCTGATTTTTCTTGCCAGTCCGCTTCTGCGCCTGATTTTCACGCCGGAGGAGGCGTTCGGCGAGACGCTCGTTTATGTTCTGATTTGTTTTGCGGGCATTCCGTTCATCACCGCGTACAACGTGCTCAGCAGCATTTTCCGCGGGCTTGGCGACACAAAAAGCCCCATGATTTTTGTGCTTGTCGCGGGCGTTTTCAACATAATCCTGGACTATCTTTTCATAGGACTTGCCCGCTGGGGAACTGCCGGAGCCGCCAGTGCCACGGTCGTCTCTCAGGCAGCCAGTGTGATTTTCGCGCTGATTTCTCTGCGGCGGATTAAAAATCACGGGAACGCGGACAAAAACAGCTCGCTCCGGCTTGCAAAAGAGCATTTCCGCCTTGATTCTGCGGTCTGCGCCCGGATTCTGAAAATCGGTGTGCCAATCGCATTGCAGGATGGCCTCATTCAGGTCTCTTTCATGGTCATTACCGCCATCGCAAATTCGCGCGGGCTTGCCGTTGCCGCCGCCGTGGGAATCGTTGAGAAAATCATCTGCTTTTTGTTTCTTGTGCCCTCGGCAATGCTCTCGTCCGTCTCCGCCATTGCCGCGCAGAATGCGGGTGCCGCTCTTCACGAGCGCGGAAAACAGACGCTGGGCTATGCAATCGCAATCTGCGTGATTTTTGGGGCCGCGGTTTTTGCCGTCTGCCAGTTCGCCTCAGAGCGGATTCTGAGACTTTTCTCTTCCAGCGAGGCTGAGGTCATCCGGCTTGGCGCGGGCTATCTGCGGGCGTACACGCTGGACTGCGTTTTTGCCGGTGTGCATTTTTGTTTCAGCGGATATTTCTGCGCGTATGGAAAATCACTGTATTCGTTCGCGCACAACATCATCTCAATCGCGGTGTTCAGGATTCCCGGTGCGGTGATTGCCTCCGCAAAGTTCCCGGACACGCTTTATCCGCTGGGACTTGCCGCTCCAATCGGCTCATTTTTCTCTGTGCTAATCTGCCTGGCTTTCTTTCACCATTTGAGCAAGCAAATCGGCAGTCTTTTCCAGCCCCAGGGTTGAGCTGTTCAGAAGAATGTCGTAATGGGTGCGGTTTCCCCACGTGCGCTGTGTGAAAGTGTTGTAATGATTGGCGCGGCCCTTGTCAATCAGCTTGATGTTGCGCTCCGCGTTTTTCTCATCCAGTTTTTTCTGCTCGATTGCCCGCCGCACTTTTGCCTCCATAGGCGCGTAAATAAAAACGTTCAGCAGCTGACTGCGGTCAATCTCCTCGCAGTGACGCAGGATGTAATCCGAGCAGCGTCCCACAATCACGCACGGGCCTTTCTTCGCAAGCTCTATGATTGCCGACCTCTGCGCGTTAAAAACCTGATCCGCAAGAGGAAGCGTTCCCGTTGATATGCCTGCGGCCGCTCCGTTAGTGCCGGGCGCGGCGTAAGTTGCGCCTACCAGAATTGAATAAAGCCACGCGGACGGAACTTTCTGCTCGTTCTTGGTGATAAAATCCGCCGAAAGCCCCGAATTCTGCGCCGCATCATCAATAATCTGCTTGTCATAAAACGCATAGCCAAGTTTTTCTGCCAGAAGTTTCCCGATGATGCTTCCGCCGCTGCAATATTCCCTTCCGATTGTGATAATCTTTTTCATAGTAGCCCTCTGCCACCAGTATACCACAGGAAAAACATCGGAACAAATAAAATCTGCGGGGGGGGGGATGGTCAATCTGTTTATGCTTGCGCTGTGTCCTTGCCGGAAAGCTCTTTTTGCAGTACAAAAATCTCTTCCAATGGCAGCGAGACCGCCTGCGCAATCTGCTCTGGATTGCCAAGGTTCATGCGAAGCAAGTTCCGCGCGTTGGTGCGGGCTGTCTGCTGTGCACCTTCCGCAACGCCCGCATCGTGACCATCCTCGAAAGC
>JAFLSQ010000046.1 GCA_022510865.1 Treponema sp. | reverse complement strand
AGTGGCATCTTGCACCGGAAGAAGGCCGTGTGAATTTCAAGGAATGGGCTTGTTCTTGCACGGATTCGCGCGGAGGGAGCAAACGGCTTTATGCTACCCGCGAGGATGCCCAGAAGGCTCAGAAAACTTCTGAACAAAAGCGGAAGGAAAAACTGAAAGTCTATCGGTGTCCCGAAGGTGGCGGCTGGCATCTTACACACAAGTAAATGAGCCAAAAAACAGCGGGTGTTAAAATCGGCGGTACAGATGCCGTGCCAGATTTTGGCTGAGCACGCATATAACTCGTCATTCTCAGAATCATAGGATTGCTGCGATGCCGAGCGTTTAACGTTTAAGGAGTGTAAAATTCAGTTGCTGAAATGTTAGATTTTGCCTGCAGTTTCTGATGAGACTGCGTGTCATAGTGTTCGCTTGTGCGGATTAACTGGGCGTTCTCGGGAAAATCCTGCGCCAGAGCAGATTCACAGAGCGTTGTTGTGGCGCGGCATTTGCCGCGCCGCTTTTTTTGCACGATGCGTTATTTTTGCGCAGGATAATGCTGGTGGAGTAAAACGCAAAAAATCCGCGGGCTGTGCTCAAAGGCGCACATCACCTTGCCGCAGAACTTTGACCTTGCCGGCTTCCAGAGCAATCAGCGTGGAGGGGAGCGCGTTTGTCTTGTCGCCGTCGTCCACAATCAGGTCTGTTGCTGCCTCAAATTCGCGGCGGATTTCTGCGACCGTGCCAAGGACGGGCTTGCCGCTGCGGTTGACGCTCGTGCTGTAAATCGGTGAGCCGCAAAGTTTTATGACGCGCCTCAGCCATTCGTCGCCGGGGCAGCGGAACGCGGTCGTCGCATTAAAATCATTTTTGTCGTGCACGATGACTGTGAGCGCGCCCGGCCATTTTTCCAGAATTTCCGGCGGAATTTTATCGTCAGTGTGGTTAAAAATCTCTTCGGGCGATGAAATCAGGGTGATGAACGGCTTGGATTCCTCGCGCCCTTTTATCCTGCGGATTTTCTCGCCTGTAACGCCGATAATCCCGCTGAAACCGTAAACTGTGTCCGTTGGCAGCACGGCAATCCCGCCGTCCCTTAGGATTTTTGCGGCCGTCTCCGCGGATTTCTCGTCACTTTTTTTGATGACCATCCCGCGCCTCCTTCTCATACGGATTTTCATGCGGAGAATCATGGCTCACTTTCTGCCAGGCTCTGCCATCAAAGGAAAAAACGGTCTCCTCGCAGTTGCCTTTTAGCCCGCTTCCCCAGAAATTCTCAAGCCCGTGATTTTCCAGACAGCACATGAGCGAGGCAATCACCGCACCGTGCGCGACAACCATCACGCGCCCGGTTTTTTCGTCCAGCGTCTCAAGCTCCTCGCGGATAAAATTCTCTGTGCGCGCGCAAAGATGGCCGAACGTCTCGCCGCCTTCGGGAGGAAGATATTTTTCCGGCGCGGTAAAAAAATATTTCCTCGGATGATCGGTGGCAATCCAGTCGGAATAGGGAAGCCCTTCAAGTCCGCCAAAACTCAGCTCGCGCAGACGCTCATCCCGGATAATCCTGATGTTCCTGTGCCCGCGAATCAGGCAGGCGGTCTCGTATGCGCGGATGAGCGGGGAGGCGTAAATGAGCGCGAATTCCGTGGATTCCAGTTTCTGCCCGAGCAATCCCGCCTGCTCGCGCCCCTTGGCGTTCAGCTCGATGTCACGCTCGCCCTGAAAACGTTTCTGCGCGTTCCAGTCGGTTGCGCCGTGACGCACAAAATAAACTTCCATAAAATCTCCTTTTACAATGAGTTTTGCAGCCGCGCTTGTCCGCGCAATCCGCAGGAAAAAATCAAAAATCGGCTTGCGATTTGCGCGGATTGCCTGCCCGGTGCTCTTGCAATGCGGCGTTCAAGCCGATGTTCTTGCAATTCCGGCAAAGCAATCGTCTTGCGCGGAAAGTTCCCGCAAATTCTTACGTCCGGCAAAAAAATCAGGCTAAAAACGCAGCCTGCGCACGTGCGAAATCCTGCTGACAAGCAGCGTCTGGGTCTGGCCGGTGGGCTGAACCTGAAAGCGAAGCACCGCTTCCCCGGGCTGCTTTGAGACGCTCAGCGGAATTCCAAGCAGCAGGAACGTGCCGTCGCTTCCGTCCGCGTTCGGCAGGCGCAGTTCCGTGAGGTCGCCGTCTTTTGCGGCGGTCTCAAGCAGGCGGATTTTTCCGGCAAAGTCAATACCATCGGCCTCAAGAATTTCCGGGCGCACCGCGGCGGCGGTCAGCTGGCTTTCCGAGACAATCATGCGGTTCTGGATGCGATGCAGAAGGCTCTCTTTCTGATTTTTGTCCAGATTTTTTTCCTGCAACTTGCTCTTTAGCCCATCAAGGAATTGCTCGCATTTTTGAATGTTCGGCACTGTGCACGGCGGCGTTTGCGCAAGGCCGTTTTCCCCGGGAAGAGAATCGAACAGGCGGATTGTCCTGCTGCTCTGAACCGGCGGAAAGGCAATCCCGCTGTCTTTGCGCTCCGGCTGCCTCACCTGCGCCAGAAAATCAAGCCCGCTCGCAGAAATGAAGCGGTGCAGCTCCATGCCCGTTGATTCTGGCGGAATGTCAAGAAGATAGATTCCCGGCGCGAGCCGCTCGGCAATCATGCCTTTTATCCGCGGATTGTTCTCCACCCGCGCAATGCCGGCCTCATCAACTTTGAGCACAAAGCCGCGGTAAAGTTTTGCGGCGGAATAATCTGCGTGCCACTCCGCAATGCTCACACGCAGGCTCTGCGGAATTTCGTAGGGCAGATAATTTTCCAGAAGCGCGAGAATATCATCCGGCGTTTTTCCCTGGTCAAATGCGGCGGCGGCGGACTGCCTGTTAATCTCGTATTCCGTGGCAATCCCGCTTTTTTTCACGCTCATAAAAGATGTGAGCGGAACAAGATTTTTGAGCGCAAGCCCCGGCATAATTGTCACAGAAAAAATTGAGTCGATGTTCAGGACTTTCGGATTTTCCTGCCCGCTGTCTTCCGTGATTTTTGCGGCGGTAAAAATTTCCTCGCCGCTCTCATCCCGCCCGATTTTGCAGAGCAGCCCCATCGCAATTGCAGAGGAAATCATGCGCTCCAGAATCTGCGCTCCCTGCATGATTTCTGTGGGATTGCTGCGCGAGGCATCCAAAATCATGCTGAAACGGCTTTTTTTCACGCTGATGCTCTCTGCGGAATTCTGCGCGCCAATCAGAAATGCAAGGCGGACAATCTCTTTCTGCGTGATTCCTTCGGGCGGAACGCTCGCAAGCGCGTCCAGAAGAAGCTGCGCGTGACGGCGAAGCCCCTCCCTGCTCAGGCGCGAGACCGAGGCGGCGCACAAAAGCGCGTACTGCTTGCTTGTGTCAAGTTCCGCGAATGCGGAAAGCATCACCTTGTCCAGACGAAAAACGTTGATATCCTCTTTTAAAATAGAAAGATTTATGAGCGCGGATGTGATGACCTGAATCAGCGCGCCACATTCCGTAAAAACGGCGGAAAGCCGCACGGTGTAATTTTTTTTGATTGTTCCGTCCGCCTTGCAGCCAATGCCGTTCTGACCAAGAAACGAGAAGAGCGCGGCAAGAAAATCCGGGGAGACGGCAGGAAAATCGTCTGTGATGGGCGCGGAAATTGTGTGCACGGGAAAAAGAATTCTTGGCGAGAGGACTTTGCCCAGCGCGGGGGCAAGCACCGGGTTTATGCGGATTATCTCGTCCTTGGTCTTGAAAATCAAAAGACGCTCAGAAAGATTAACGAGCATCGCGTAAATTTCTGCTGTCTGGAAAGTTCCGGCAAAAAAATCCGCAAGAAGTTTTTCTGTCGCGCACGGAATGACCGACAGCGCGGAAAGCACCTGCAAATCCGCAGAGTCCAGAAGCGACAGGATGTTCGCGCTTATCTCCGGATTTTTGAGAAAACTTGTGAGCTGCTCTGTGAGCCGCTGCTTGTTGTACGGAGTTTTTATCTCGCCAAGGTAAAGGCGCATCGTGGCGAAAAACTGCTTGTCCGGCATGGCAGAGACCGCTTCCTGCCAGCATGAAATTTCCGCGTCCATATTCTCTCCCGCCCAGTCTCAGGGCTGATTTTCATTGCCAAGGCTCTGCGCGCCATCGTACCTGACGATTTTGTACTCGTAGCCTTGCTCGGCAAGGAATTTCTGACGGTTCGCGCCGAATTCCTCCTCAACGGTGTTCCGGGTAATCAGCGTGAAAAATTTTGATTTTCGCTCTTTGGGGCGCAGGATTCGTCCTAGCCGCTGTGCCTCCTCCTGCCTGCTGCCGAACGTGCCGGAGACCTGGATGGCAAGTGAGGCATCAGGCAGGTCAATCGCAAAATTCGCGACTTTTGAGACCGCAAGCACCCGGATTTTGCCGTCCCTGAAATCGTCATAAAGTTTGTCTCGCTTTGCGCTGGAAGTTTTCCCGGTGATTATCGGGCACTGCATCGTCCGCGCAATCTCTTCCAGCTGATTTATGTACTGCCCGATAATCAGGATTTTGTCATCCGCATAAATCTCCGTTATCTCGCGCACAATCCGGATTTTCTCCGGGTTCGTGCTGGCAATCCTGTGCTTATCCCGCTGCGCCGCCACCGCGTACTCAATTTCCAGAGACTGGGGCAGGTCAATGCGCACCTCAATGCACTGCGCGCTGGCAATCCAGTGGTCGCGCTCAAGCTCTTTCCAGGGCACGTCGTAGCGTTTTGGCCCAACGAGGCTGAACACGTGGCCTTCGTTGCCGTCCTCCCGCACGAGCGTTGCTGTTAGCCCCACGCGCCGCACCGCCTGCAACTCCGCGACAACGCGGAACACCGGGGCTGGCAGCATGTGCACCTCATCATAAATAATCAGTCCCCAGTTCCGCTGATGAAAAACCGAGAAATGCGGGTAAGGGCCGTCTTTGTCCGGGCGGTAAGTGAGCACCTGATAAGTCGCCACCGTCACCGCTCTGATTGTCTTGCTTTCCCCCGAATATTCCGCAATCTGGTCTGCGGTGAGCGATGTCTTGTCCAAAAGCTCGTCAATCCACTGGTGAACCGCCGTGATGTTTGTCGTGATTATGAGCGTGGATGTTTTGAGCATCCCCATGATTATCATTCCGACGATTGTCTTGCCCGAGCCGCAGGGCAGCACAATCGTGCCAAAGCCCGTTCCGGGCCCTTTATCCCCGATGAGCGACTCCGCCGCGGATTTCTGGTAATCCCGGATTCTAAGCGGATTTCCGCTGCCTGTGATTTCCCGCAGGCTGATTTCCAAAGGCTCGCCGTCCTGTAAAACAATCTCGTCTTTGACAGGCCAGCCGGACTGCAAGAGAATCTGTTTGATTGTCCCGCGGTCTGTGAGGTGAAGCGTGAAAGAGAACGCCGGGATTTCATCACTGCCGTTTGTTTTTGGCTCTGCGCTGTCATTCGCAACTGCAATCAGTTTTTTTACCGTGGTGTTCGCGGCAATTTCCTTGAAAACGCTCTGTGATTCTGCGGCAAGGTATAAAAAATCGTCCGGGGCGGGCAGAAGCCTCAGCTTGCCGAACCTGCTTGAAATCTCCTTAATCCACATTGTGATTGACTGCGGAACATCGTAGCGGGCATATTTTTGCAGGACGCGCACCGCGTCATCGGCAGAGAAGCCTGCGCTTGCGGCGTTCCACAAAGAGAGCGGGGAAAGTTTGTATGTGTGCAAATGCTCGGGGGATTTTTCCAGCTCTGCGAACGGAATGAGCGCGTTGCGGCACTCCTGCGCCAGCGGCGCGTGCGTATCCAGCAGAAGCGAGCGATCCCCCTGAACAATCAAAGGATTTTCGTAATTCATCGCAAAAAATCATTATACAAAATTTTCTTGCAAATAAAAAGGTTTCATCATAGTATAAAAGAAATCGGCGTAAACTGCTGATTTCATCGCCTGCTTGTGCGGGCAGAAAAGCACATCTCCGTAAGCGTGGCTTCCTGAGGTGATGCTTCAATTAGGAGGATTCTGATGAAATTTTACAAATGCAATGTATGCGGCAAAATCATTGTGATGGTGAATGAGACCGCAGTTCCAACAGTCTGCTGCGGCGAGAGCATGACGGAGCTTAAGGCGGGAGTGACAGATGCCGCGACAGAAAAGCACGTTCCTGTTTATGAGCAGAACGGCGGAATCGTGACTGTCTGCGTAGGCTCGGTGGCGCATCCGATGGTGGAGGAGCATCACATCCAGTGGATTTGCCTTGAGACGAACAAAGGCTACCAGATTAAGCACCTGAACGCCGGCGATGAGCCAAAGGCATCGTTCGCGCTTTTGGAAGGCGAGAGCGTGACAGCCGTCTACGAATACTGCAACCTTCACGGTCTGTGGAAGGCATAATTTGTCCCGGCGGCTTGAGACCCTTTTGAACGGACGGCAAATCTATCAGGACACAGAGCGTTTCATGTTCGGGATAGATGCCGTCCTTCTTTCGGATTTTGCCGCCAAGTCCATCAGAAAAAATCACCGGGTGATTGATTTGGGAACCGGCACCGGGATTATCCCGCTTCTGCTGGAAACCTCAACGCCCGCGTCCAATTTCACCGCCCTTGAGATTCAGAAAGATTCCGCGGATTTGGCGAGGCAGTCCGTGGAAAAAAACGCTCTTCAATCAAAAATAAAAATTGTCCATGGGGATTTGCGTGATGCCCCGGCTTTGTTCGCAAGGCATTCTTTTGATGTCGTTGTCTGCAATCCGCCGTACACGCCAGCCGCGCACGGAAAGCGCAATCTTTCGGACAGCGTGAGCATCGCGCGTCACGAAATCTGCTGCAATCTTGATGATGTGATTTCTGCCGCGGATTTTCTGCTTGCCCCGCACGGGCACTTTTTTATGATTCACGTGCCGTTCCGTCTGCCAGGAATTCTCTGCCGCCTGCAATCGCGCTGTCTGGAAGCAAAAGTTATGAGGCTTGTCCAGCCTTTCGCAGACAGCGGGCCGAACCTTGTTCTGATTGAGGCACGCAAAAACGCACGGCCGGGTCTTAAAATCATGCCGAATCTGATTGTGCGCGGTGCGGACGGCGGCTACACATCCGAAATCAGGAGAATTTACGGGCTAGAGCAGGGTCTTTAAAATCGCGTCCTGAAGCCTTAGCGTCCTGCCAAGAAAATTCTCATCGGTTGGGAGCGCGAAAAGGCTTCCCGCTCCGCTTTCCGGATTCTGTCGCACAGTCTCCTTGCGCCGGGCAATGTAAAAATCGCGCTGCTGGAAAATCAGGTTTGTGAGCGCGGCGGAAACGTCTTTTAGCTCGCGCTCGGTTTTTCTGGCGATTTTTTCTGCCGCAGAGAAAGCAAGAAGAATCTGCCTGATTTCCTCGCAGAAATCCGCCTCCTCTTTCTCTATGATTCTAAGCGCGTTCTGATTAAAATACTGCTCCGTGCGGATAAAAACATACATCTCAAAAAGCGGCTCGTTGCCGTAACGCTCAAAAAATCGCGTGGTGTGATTTTTAAACAATGCCGTGATGCTGGTTTTCTGGTTCCGCGCGGATTCCAGCGTCTTTTCCTGCATAAAATGAACCGCGCCAATCTGTCTGCCGCAGAATTCCACGGCCGCGTTATACATCTCATCCCTGCTGGAAAAATGATTGTAAAGCGAGGCTTTTTTTATCTCCAGAATCTCGGATATATCTGCGAGTGATGTTCCGCCCGCGCTTTTGTCGAACGCGCACGATATGAACGCCTGGATTATTTTTTCCTGCGATATGTTTTTCCTGCTCATACTTTTTTATCGGAAACTAACGTGCATTAGTTTAAGATAAATAACCCTTGCGGATTTGCCAGACCAGTCCGCCGGATTTGCGGATTTCTCCGCCTTGCCCGGAAAATTATTTCCCAGGCAAGGCGCGAAAATCGCGGGGAAAATGCGGAATTGAAGATAAATGCTTGCGTTCTGCCCGAAATATCTGTATACTGACAAAAAAAGAAAAAATGTCATTTTGAATTGATTTCTGATTTGGAGAAAACCGATTATGATTTTTGACGAGAATTACACAATCCCCAAAATGTTCAAGGACACTACCGAGAAATTTCCGGAAGTTGTGGCGCAGTACAAGCGGCTTGCGGACGGCAATTTTGAGCCGATTCTTTACCGCGAGATGTTCCAGCGCGGTCTTGATTTTGGCGCGGCGCTCCTGAGCATCGGTTGCAAAAGGGAAGATAAAATCGGACTCATTTCTGATAACCGTGCGGAATGGCTGCACGCGGACTTGGGAATCATGTCAATTGGTGCGATTGACGTTCCGCGCGGCTGTGACGCAACCCTCGCGGACTTGGAGAAAATCTTCACAATCACAGAGTCCGAGCTTGTGATTGCCGAGAACAGCTCGCAGGTGAACAAACTTGTGGGATTGAAGGACAAAATCCCGTCGCTCAAAACCCTCATCTGCTTTGAGAACGAGGTCAAGCCGGATGTTCTGGATGCCGCAAAAAAATCGGGCATAAAAATCCTGTTTTTTGATGATTTGATGCGCGAGGGCCAGAAGTGGCGCATTGAGCACAAAGGCGAGGTTGAGGCCGAGCTTGAGAAAGGCAAGGGCGATGATTTGGCTACTATTATATTCACGTCAGGAACGACCGGCACACCTAAAGGCGTCATGCTCTCACATCATAATTTTCTGGCGCAGCTGGATGAGATTCCCGAGCGCATTTATCTTAATCCGGGGGACAAGGCGCTTTCTGTGCTTCCGGTGTGGCACGTTTTTGAGCGCGAGGTTGAGTACGTCATTTTCATTCAGGCGGCTACAATCATCTATTCAAAGCCGGTTGGGTCAATCCTGCTGGCAGACTTCAAGAAAATGAATCCGCATCTGCTTCCGGCAGTTCCGCGCGTGTTCGAAGCGGTTTACGACGGCGTTCTTAAAAAAATGCGCAAGACAGGCGGGATTGTCCTTGCCATGTTCAATTTTTTCACGAAAGTCGCGCTGGCTCACAAGCGCATGAGCCGCAGGATGTTCAAGCAGAACGCCTGCTTCACGCGCTATTACACAGTTTTCTGGTGGATTCTTTTCCTCATTCCGTGGATTATTCTCTGGCCGCTCTACGGTCTTGGAAATCTGCTCGTGTTCAGAAAAATCAAGGCGATGCTCGGCAAGAATTTCCGCGCGGGCGTTGTCGGCGGCGGCGCATATCCGAAGGTCATCGACGAATTTTTCTGGTCAATCGGCGTGAAGATTGTGGAAGGCTACGGACTTACAGAGACTGCCCCGATTGTGGCGGTGCGTCCGGTGGCAGCCCCGGTTTTCAGGACAATCGGCTCGGCAATCCGTGGCGTTGAGGTGCGGATTGTAGACCCGGCTGACGGTTTTGTGCTTGGCCGCGGAAAGCAGGGCGTTCTGCAAGTGCGCGGGCCTACGGTTATGAAAGGCTACTACAAACGCCCGGATTTGACCGCCAAGGCAATCAATGAGGACGGATGGCTTGACACCGGCGACCTTGCCGTTATGACAATCCACAATGAGCTTTGCATAAAAGGGCGCATAAAAGACACGATTGTTCTGCGCGGCGGCGAGAACCTTGAGCCGCTTCCAATCGAGACAAAACTCGCTGAGTCGCGGTACATAAAGCTTGCTGTTGTTGTCGGGCAGGACATGCGCTACCTTGCCGCGCTCGTGCTTGTGGACGAGGACGAGATAAAAAATTACGCGGACGAGAACGGCATTCAGTATGATACTTATGAGGGGCTTCTGGAATCCGAGGTGATTCAGAAACTTTATGAGGCCGAGATTGCGAACCTGATCAGTGCGAAAAACGGATTCAAAATGTTCGAGAGAATCGCCAAGTTCTGCCTCATCACAAAACCGTTTGAAGTTGGCGTTGAGCTTTCTGCCAAGCAGGAAATCATGCGCTTCCGCATAAACGAGCTGTATAAAAAGCAGATTGATGTGATGTTCGCGGACTCGTAATCTGATGATTCTCACGCTGCCCTGAATTTTTACTTGCCGATTGCAGTTTTCATTATTATTTTTAAATGAAAATAAAGAATTCGGGGCAGTCCTGAAAATCAAAGAAACGAGGCTACGAAAATGGCAAAATACGAATTTCAGACGGAAGTAAATCAGCTTCTCAAACTCATCATTCACTCACTTTACTCGAACAAAGACATTTTTCTGCGGGAAATTGTCTCAAATGCGTCCGATGCGCTGGACAAACTCAAATATCTGACGGTTTCGGACGAGGCGTTCAAGAACATCAAATTTGAGCCGAGGATTGACATCACTTTTGATGAGAAGGATTCTGTGCTCACGGTGCAGGATTCCGGAATCGGAATGACCGACGAGGATTTGACCAACAATCTTGGCACAATCGCGCGCTCGGGCACAAAGGCGTTCGTGGAGCAGCTGACCGCGGAGGCATCAAAAGATTCCGCGCTCATCGGGCAGTTCGGCGTGGGATTTTATTCCGCGTTCATGGCATCCGCCAGAATTGACGTGTACACGCGCAAGGCAGCGGGCGACGGAAAAATCTGGCACTGGAGCTCAGACGGCACTAACTCATACGAGATTGAGGAGGTGACATCAGACAGCGCGTCCGCAAAAAAATATGGCTTCGACAAAGCCGATTTGAGCGGCACTGCGATTGAGATGCACCTGAATGACGACAGCAAGGAATTCGCGTCAAGGTGGAAAATCGAGGAGCTTATAAAAAAATACAGCGATCACATCGCGTTCCCGATTTATCTGCATTACGAGCAGAAAAAATATGACGACAAGGGCAAGGAGACCGGCAGCGAGAGCAAGGTTGACCAGGTGAACAGCGCGAGCGCGCTCTGGAAACGCGCAAAAAGCGACCTTAAGGCGGAGGACTACAACGAATTCTACAAGACGTTCGGGCATGACGGTCAGGACCCGCTGCATTACGTCCACACGCACGCGGAGGGCACTCAGGAGTACACAACGCTTTTCTTCGTTCCGCAGTCCGCCCCGTTCGATATGTATCAGGCGGATTATAAGAGCGGCCTAAAGCTTTACGTCAAGCGGGTTTTCATCACTGATGATGACCGCGAGCTTCTGCCAAGTTACCTGCGTTTTGTGCGCGGAATCATCGACAGCGAGGATTTGCCGCTGAACGTGAGCCGTGAGATTTTGCAGCAGAACCGGATTCTGGACAACATCAAGTCTGCGTCCGTGAAAAAACTGCTCGGCGAGTTCAAGAAAATGGGCGAGGATGCGGACAAGGCGCGGAAAATCGCGGAGGCGGAGCGCACCGATGACGACAAGAAGGCGATTGAGAAGTGGAGCAAGTTCGTGCAGAATTTCAATCGCCCGATGAAAGAGGGACTTTACAGCGATTTTGCGAACCGCGATGAGATTGCCGAGATTGTCAGGTTCAAGTCCACGGACGCGAGCGGAAGCGGCGAGGGCAATTACACCAGCTTTGCTGATTACGTGCAGAGGATGAAGAGTGACCAGAAATCCATCTTTTATATCAGCGGAAGTGATGAGAAGAACCTGCGCGCAAATCCGCTTGTGAAGGCCTACACAGACAAAGGATTTGAGGTTCTGATTATGGACGATGACATAGACGACATCGTGATTCCGGGCTTCGGCAAGTACAAGAACGAGTTTGATTTGAAGGCCGTGAACCGCAGCGGCAGCGACGAGGATCTTGGCGGCGACAAAGAGGAGGCCAAGAAAAAAGAGAAAGAGTTCAAGCCGGTGACAGAGAAAATCAAAAAAGCACTGGGCGATAAAGTCAAGGAAGTCAAGCTGAGCAAGACATTGAGCGGCGAAAGTCCGTCTTGCATCGTTGTGGACGAGAACGACCCGAGCTATCAGATGGTTCAGATGATGAGGGCGATGGGTCAGACCGGCCCGGATTTGAAGCCCATCCTTGAGGTGAACGGCGACCATCCGATTGTCTCACGGCTTAAGGACACGGACGACGACTCTGTGATTTCTGACGTTGCCGAGGTTCTGTTCACTCAGGCGCTTATGATTGCCGGCATGGAGGTGAAAGAGCCGTCCGAGTTTGTCAGAAGCCTGAACAATCTCCTGAGCAAATAATTCTTGGGATTGCCTGACGGCAAGCACCGAAAACAAGACGATGAGCGGCGGACTTCAGTCCGCCGCTTTTTTTCTGCCGAATGTGCTACTGCGCCAGAACCTCATTGGAAAGTTCGTCTTTGATTGCAAGCACCGCGTCCAGCGTCAGCCCCGTTCCCTGCGCAATCTGCTCAGGAGTGAGGATGTTCATGTGTAAGAAATTCCGCGCGTTCTGGCGGGCTGTCTGCTGTGCACCTTCCGCAACGCCCGCATCGTGACCATCCTCAAACGCCTCGCGCTTCATCACCCTGCGGTACTCCTCCTCATCCCACTCGCCGAAAATCATGGACTGCTCCTCCCTGCTTATCGCATCAAAATACTCGGCGAGGACATCCCCTCTGCGGCTACGTCTCAGCGCATACGCCACGGGATTTTTCTCGCCGCCCGCCTTCGCCATTCTAGCATACTCCGTGAAGTTTGAATAGGCGAGCAAAGGCTCACACCGCGCGAGTATCGGATGGTTCGCGCTCTTGTTGATGTTGTAGACCTTCACCGTCAAGTCCAGCTGCAGCGACTGCGGAAGCCCCGCGCCGCTCTCCCTGAAAGCGTCCGACAATCTCATCTCCGCCTCCTGCGGGAACGGCGCGTCTCCGTTGTAGAACACGTAGCACTCCGGGCGCGGCAGCGTCACCCGCCTGGTGCTGTACTTGTCGCCCCTCTCGAAGAAGCGGTTGTAGTGCGCCACAAGGTACTCCAGGCAGCGGAACGGCATGTTGTGGTTCACCGTGCTCTGCTGCTCGGCAAGCACGACAATCGCGCCGTTTATCTCCATCGAAACGTCGTTCTCCAGAC
>JAFLSQ010000045.1 GCA_022510865.1 Treponema sp. | reverse complement strand
GAGTCCGAGCGAATATTCAGGCGCGATTGAGGCGAGCAAGCAGTTTTTTGATGTCAGCCTGAACCTCATTCCACTTGCGGACATGAAGGACATCTGCGATATTGCGCCCTGCTGCAAACAGCTGACTTACGGCACGATAAAGTCAAAAGACGGAAAAAAATATATCAACATCGAATACGAATGCTCCGATTTGCAGACGCTTTTTGAAATCGCTGTTGAATACAATAGAAAAAGCCGCGAGTATGTCATTGAGAAATACGGAAAGTGAGACATCGGACGGGTGTAAAAATCGTGCTGCCCTGGGGATTTGCGGTGGCGGATGGCCTGATAATGCTTTGTTTTACTAGACAAATATGGCATTTTATCTTAAAATATTGGCATAAGTAGACAAAGGTGGCACTTTAATATGAAAAAATATACGGACAGTCAGACGCTTCTGTCTGACCTGGGCGAGAGGCTGAAACTGTACAGGGTCTCACTGAACCTGTCGCAGGCGGACGTCGAGGAGAAGTCCGGCGTCTCAAAAAGGAGCGTCTCCCGGCTGGAGCAGGGCGGAGGAATCCAGTTGGATAACTTCATAAAAGTCCTGTCTGCATTGGGTCTTGAGGACAATCTGTCTGTCCTTGTGCCGGACGTGAGGGAGCGGCCGTCCTATCATCTTGAGAGAGAGGACAAGGGGAGACGGCGCGCGAGAAAATCAGGCGGAAAAAAGCCCGCGTTCCGATGGGGGGATGAGGAATGAACGACACGGCGGAGGTATATCTCTGGGGAACGAGGATAGGAATCATCCATCAGCCGCGCGGTCGCAGATACGCCTCGTTTGAATATGACAGGAAGTTTCTGGACAGCGGGATTGAGGTCTCCCCGCTCAAAATGCCGCTGTCCTCCAGCGTGTACGAATTCCCGGACTTGGCGGGCGGAGCGTTCCACGGGCTGCCGGGGCTTGTGGCGGACTCATTGCCGGACACATTCGGCAACACGGTCATAGAGAAATGGCTTCTGTCGCAGGGCAAGTCCATCTCGGACTTCACGGTCATAGACAGGCTCTGCTACACAGGAAAGCGGGGCATGGGTGCGCTGGAATATGTTCCTGCGACGGCGGACATAGGAGACAGCGATGAAAACATCAATGTGCGGGAAATGGTGCGCTTCGCCTCCGAGGTTCTGAGCAGCCGGGAAAAAATCACCCTGAGCGCGGAGAACGCCCTTGCGTATGCGCAGCTCGTCCGGGTGGGAAGCTCCGCGGGCGGTGCGAGGGCGAAGGCGCTCATCGCATGGAACGAGCGGACGAACGAGGTGAAATCAGGGCAGTTACAGCTGGGGGATGGGTTCGACTACTGGCTGATGAAATTCGACAATGTTTCCAAGAACGGAGACCACGGGCTTGAGGACAGGCCCGAATACACTTTGATTGAGTATGCCTATCACAAAATGGCGGTTGCCTGCGGAATCCAGATGAGCGAATGCAGGATTTACCGCTCTGGGGGCGACAATCATTTTATGACGAAACGTTTTGACCGCGCAGACGGCAGGAAAATCCATATGCAGTCTCTCGGGGGCATCGCGCACATCAGCTATCTGGAGCCTGCCCTGTGCAGCTATGAGCTTGCCGCAAGATACATGAGAGAAATCGGGCTTGTTCCCGGGGAAATCGAGCAGTTTTACAGGAGGATGACGTTCAACTGTCTCGCCGTGAATCAGGACGACCATGTCAAGAACGTATCATTCCTGATGGACAGGGCGGGAAAGTGGACGCTCGCGCCGGCCTATGACATCACGTTCGCCTACGACAGGAACAACAAGTGGCTCCGCGGGCATCAGATGATGGTCAACGGCAAGACTACGGACATCACCGCCGCGGACATCGTGGTGGCAGGAAAGGCGATGGGGCTGAAAGAAAAACGCTGCAAGGATATTATTGATGAGTGCGCGGATGTCATTAGTCATTTTTCTGATTTTGCCGAAGAAGCGGGAATAAGAAAGGAGACCGTGGATTATATCAGTGGCGTTATAAAAATGCAGACCGCACTGTACGCTTCCTGAACAAAAAAATTGGCACATTTTTCAGGCGAACTTGAAAAAGCGTTCAATCCGTAACATTACCCCTCTTCATCCAACGGCACGCCCACTCAAACCTCCGCCGCATTCCCCTGCATCAAAATCCCGGTGTCGCGGTGAATCACGTTTTTTCGCGCCTGCTCCAGCATCTCGGCGTGCGCCACAATGTACGTCTCGCCCTGGGTGCGCGTTATGGCGGTGTACGCAATCTGGCGGTTCAAAAGCGGATGGCCCTGCACGTCCGGCAGGAAAATCAGGATGGATTTGTAGCCCGAGCCTTGCGACTTATGGATTGTGATTGCGTATGCGCACTCCAAAGATTCAGCGGGCAGCAAATGAAGCGGATAAAAAAGAAAATTGTCGCGGCGCAGAATGCCCCCGCTTCTGCCAGAGTCCGTGCTGCCATCAGATTTTGCCTCTTTTCTGACCATCAGATACTTGAGATTTCGGACAGGCTCATCAGGATTATCCGGATTTTTCTGACGGAACGCCACGACAATCCCGCTGTCGCCGTTATAAAGATTGAAAATCGCCTGATTTTTTGTGAGAATCAGAAGCTCGCCCGCAAAATATTCGTCCGCCGCGGATTTGACCGGCAGATTCTTCCTGATATGCCTGCAAATTTCCGCGTTGATTTCCTGCACGCCGTGAATACCCCTGCGTTCCGCGCACAGAATGCGGGCGTGGACGGCGCGGCTCCAGAGCGCGTCAAGGTTCGTCTCATCCGTGATGAGCGCGTCCTTGCAGAGCGCGTCGTAGAAACAGCGGCTCCATCCGGTGACAATCTCTTTTGTCTGGATTTTTTTTGCCGCAAAATCGTGCCTGAGCGTGAGCGTGCGGACAGGATAATTTTTGCCCGCAGGAAAAAGGCACTGCCCGCCCTGGAAAAGCCTCTCGCGCTTCCAAGTTTCCCAATCGCACAGGTTCGCAAGGCTTTTATCAAGCGGATTTTCTGACTGCATCGCGTTTTTCAGGTGTCCCACCTCAGAATTATCGCTGAACCGGTTTGACTCTGTGAGCGCGACAACGCTCCTGGTTTTTTGCGCAAGAAGCTCGCCCAGCACCGCGCCCGCCTGAACAGACGGCAGCTGGTCTTTATCCCCAAGAATAAAAACCCGCGCGCCCTGCGGAATTGCCTCCAGAAGCGCGCTGAAAAGGCTGATGTCAATCATGCTGGCCTCGTCAATCACAAAAATGGATTTTCTATCAAACTGATTGTCTGCGCCGAACGCAAAACGGTTCTCGTCCGGACGGTAACTGAGCAGCCTGTGAATTGTGAACGACTGCGCGTTGTTCAGCTTATCAAAAATCCGCATGAATTTCTCGCGCTCCTCGCGGTTTATTGTGCCAAGCGTGTCGGCAATGCTCTCTTTCATGCGGTCGGCGGCTTTTCCGCTCGGGGCGGCAAGAAAAAGGGCGCAGTCAATATAATCAGATTTTTTCAGAAGCTCCCAGAGAAGATAGCACACGACGGTGGTTTTGCCGGTGCCAGGCCCGCCTGTGATAATCAGATTCTCGTTCTGCCCTCGTGCGATTGCCTCAACCTGCCGCGCCTTCAAATCAATTCCGCCGGAAATGTCCTGTCCGGTGATTTTTTTGAAATACTGCCTGATTTTCTCGCCCTCGTCCGATTTTCCAGCGGACTGCGCGACAGCCTCTGCGTCAAAAATTGTTTTGATGTGGCGCTCAATGCTCAGTTTTGCCTTGTGATATTTTGCGGCAAAAAGCCAGCCGTTGTCCACAACGAACGGCCGCGATTTTCCAATCAGAAGCGGAAGACGGTTTTCTGTCATTAGCGGAATGCCCGCCTCAATCTGCCGCTCAAAAAAATCCAGAGAAAAATCCGCGTTTTTATCATCCTGATTGCCCGCGTTTTCCGGCTCGCAAGGAAAATCCGGGGAATCGGCGAGCAGAAGCCCGTTCCATTTCTGCGACCATTTTTTCATCAGCGCGGACTTTTCAAGCGGAATGCAGGTGTTCCCGTCATCCAGAAGCGAAAAATAAATTATGAGGATTGTTTTTGCCGCATTCGGCAAATCACTCTGGATTCGCTCCAGCGTGCCAAGAACTTTTTTCCAGAGCGGGGAAAGCCCGCCGAGTTCCGTAAGCCTCACGCAAAACTGCTCGCAAGATTCCATTCTGCCCTCCGCCTAATCTGCCTTGCTGTTAATCAGCGTTCCGTAAATTTTATTGAACGCGGCCTCAAGTTCCGCCCAGTTTTTCCAGGTGCGCGCGTAAATTCCGTTCGATGTTCCGGCATGGCAGCCGCGCACATAAACGTAATAAATCCCGCCGAAATGGCTCTCAAAAATCTCCGCGTCGCTTTTGCCCGCAAAAAATTGGGAGAGCCAGCGCACAAGGCTGTACGAGTACAAAACCCGCTGCACAGAATATCTGCTGTCTGTGTGATTTCCAAGCGCGTCCGCGTCAGAAAAATCCGACGGGTCAAGCGCGTCACTTTTCCAGTCCAAAATGGAGTACACGTCACCGCGCCTGAACATCAGGTCTATGAATCCGTTGCAGTAATTTCTGAGCGTTTTTTCGGCAAGGCTCATGTTGAATTCCGCCTCAGAAATCCGGTCGCAGTCCGCAATGTCTTTGAGGCAGAAAGTTTCTCCCCCGGATTTTCCGCCCTGAATCTGGGGCAGCCGGGCATTCAGCGTGTGCCAGAGAAAATCCGCAGTCTGAGCGCGCCATGCAAGGCTGTCGCTCTGGTCAATTCTGAGCGTCTGCCGCTCAAAACACTCGTCTATCAAACTGATTATTTTTGCGTCCTTCTGCGCCTCATCAGGATTTTTAAAATCGCCGACCGCCTGAAAATCGGCTTTCTCAAAAATCTCGTGCAGTGCGATTCCAAGCTTCGCGCCTTTTGGGTACGAATTCGCGGTTGTGCGCGGAATTTCCAGCGGATTATAAATGCATGAGACAGGATTTTCAGAGCCGTCAAACTGCGCAAGACTGATTTGCTCCTGCACCGCCGAGGTTGCGCCCTCCTTGTCAAGCCTGCCCGCGCTGTCCGTTGTCACCTCATCAGATTTTGCGGCCGAATGCGAGATTGACGAGTACGAGTGCTTTTTCAGAGCAAGCGCGGGAACTTTTTTTGCAAGTGCCGCGTTCTCCAGAACCTGCGCTTCCTTATCCCCCTGATTTTCAGTGCCGTCACCTTTTTTCCCATCCGGATTTTTGCCGTCCGTGTGCCTCAGAATTGCCTGAACCTGCTTTTTTATGGCGTTTTTTTCATCCGCCGTGATTTCTGCGGGAATTTCGCGCCAGAACTGCTCGTTCGCGGGGTCTGTCAGAAATGCCGTCAGATTATCACGGAGATGCACAAAATGTTTCTGGGGTCTGGGTTTCTGCCACTCGTCATAATAAGGCAGAATCATCAGGGACTGGGCGCGGGTGTACGCCACGTAAAAAAGCCGCTGTTTCTCTCGCGCCTCCTCCTCGGCCGCAAGTTTTTTGCCGTAGTCGCTAAAACCAAGTTTTGATTTTCCGCCCTCGTGGTACTGGTAGACTTTCGGTTTAGAAGAACTGTCTCGCTTGAACCCTGCGGCCGCAACCACAACCGGAAAGTCCAGGCCTTTTGACGCATGGATTGTCATCACCTGAACGCAGTCAAAATCCGTGGATTTCGCGACGATGTTCTGCTCATCATCCTCCGCCGCGCTGTCCGCAAGCCTTGCAAGATGCTTTGCCGCCTCTTCCAGCGAGCACTCGTTTTTATACAGATATTCGATGATGTAATTTCCGATTTGCCGGAATTTTGCGAGCGATGAGAGCGATTCCAGACTGGACAGATTTTCCTCCAACGCCGTGTCTTTAAAAATCGCCTCAAGAAGTTTTGCCCACTGCTTTTTTCTTGCGAGCAGCTGCCAGCCAAGAATTTTCTGCCGCTCATCGCAGGTTGGCTCATCAAACCGCTGGCTCTGTAACTCAGAGATTGGAATGCCGAAAAATTTTGTGAACAAAGCCTCGCTCAGGATGGCCCGTTTTCTGCCGGTAAAATCATCGGCGGAAATTGCGGCAAGCAGGGAAATCCACTGGGAGCATTCCGCGCCGGAAAAAAGCCCCTTGTCTTTGTAGCGGGAATACGGCACACCGCAGCGGCGCATCTGCTTTTCGATTGCCTCCATCTCGGATTTTGTGCGGGCGAGCACGGCAAAATCGCGGAAAGTCACGTTGCGGTGGCTTTGAACCGCTTTATCAAAAATCCGCAGATTTGTGCGCTCGCCTCCGTCCGCAGATTTTATGATTGCGCAGCACTCAACGATTGTTCTTACCGCAACCCGAGCAAAATCATCCGCCGACACTGTGCCGGTTTGTGGCGAGCCAATCATCCAGAACGGTTTTACAGGCTCTTCCGCGCTTCCAAAAGTTGCGTCTGGAATTTTTCCGCATGGTTTTGACGGCGAAAAAACGGATTGCCCGGCCTCGTCAGAAAAAAACTGGATTTTCTTGCCGGGTTTGATGCCAGTTTTGTCGCAGAAAAGGCTGTTGCAGGCGTTCACAAAAATGTCAGTTGAACGCCAGTTTGTGGCAAGCGAGTACGCGCCGCCAGAAATCCCCGCGATTTCATCAACGGCCGTCTGGTAAACATTCACGTCCGCGCCCTGGAACGAATAGATTGACTGCTTCGGGTCGCCCACGACAATCACGGTGTGCGCGTCATCCTGCAAAAAAACGTTGCGGAAAATATCCCACTGGCGTTTGTTCGTGTCCTGAAATTCGTCAATTATCGCGTAGGAATATTTTTCCTGCAATTTGATTTTCAAGTCCGACTGCGGATTGCAGACTGCCTCCCGCACGCTGCGAATCATATCGTTGTAAGTCTGCGTTTTTGTGCGGCTTTTCTCTTCCTGCCACGCGGTGTACAGTGCGGCAAGATTCCGCGCAAAAAAAGACTCCGCGGAATTATCGTCCTTGGTCTTGCCATCCAGAGAAATTACGTCCGCATCCTCCTTAAAATCCTGATTCAAATAATAATTTTCGATTGCCGCCTTGAAGTCCCGCTTAAGGCAGCTTATGAAACTGGAGGGCTTTTCTGCGCCTCGGTAAAGGCGCTCAAAATCGGGATTGTACCGCAGAGAATCGCGAATCCAGCGGTCAATAAAATCGTCCAAATCTGAGTCCGATGCGAGCGTGAGCGAGAACGGCTGGCCGGCAGAGAACGCGAATTCGTCCAGCGTTTTCTGGCAGAACGAATGGATTGTGTGGATTGGCGCGTTGTCAACATCGGCGTTGCAGTCGCTGAGCGCAGACAGGCTCGCGCGGATTCTGTCTTTCAGCTCGCCGACCGCTTTTTCTGTGTAAGTGACAATCAGAATTTTTTCCAGCGGGATTTTCGCGTCCGCTACGAGTTTTTTTACAATCCCTGTGATTGTGAACGTTTTTCCAGTCCCGGCGGATGCCTCAATGAACATTGATTTTCTGTCTGCGGGGTTAAAATCGTCCAGATTGAAAATCCGTTTTTGTACGTCATTCATCGCCGTCTCCTTTTTCCGCGCCGCTCAAAAATGCGAGCAGAGTTTTCTGCTGCTCTTTTGCCGCAAGAAATTCCGCCTGAAAGTTTTCCGCGCTGTAACCGATGTCTGTGGCGGGGTCAAAAAGTTTTTTCTTGTCAAAATAAGCCCACGCCCCACGGCCGTACCCGTCATCAAGTTTGTACGCAAAATCAGCGAGGGATTCTGGCACGTCACCCTCCAGAAATTCAAACGGAATGCATGGCTTGAAGCCGCTGTCAAACATCCGCCCGCAGATATAATCGAGCATTTCCTGCGCGACCGCCCTGTTCATCTCAAAATGCCTTTCTTCTAATGATTTTCCGTCCTTGCCGATTACCAGCATTCTGATTGCGTACTTTTTTGTGTCCGTTTCCGGCAGCGCGGCAAGAATTGCGAGGCTTGAGACATAGCCGCCAAGACAATTCTTGCTGCTGTTCAGCTCAATTGTGGTCAGCGTGCCGGTTTCTGTAAAATCCATGTTGTGCCAGGCGAGCGTGCCGGTAATCTGCGGCAGCTCCGCTTTTTTCTCAAAAGCAAGGGGCGAGGCATCAGGAATACTTGCCCGGATGACCCCCACGATTATCTCCGCCGCCTCCCGGATTCTCTCAAGCGCGACATCGCCAAAAAAATCCTCCGGCAGAAGGCCGCTGTCTTTCAGAGCCTGCCTGAAATCCGCATCATTCTGACTGCCTTCCAGTTTAGCGCGCACGTATTTTTTCCGCAGCGATGATTCCGTCAGATTCGTGAACACCACCGGCTCAAATTCCACAATCTCGCCGGCAGCGTCATCGTCATCCGCGCTGAAAATCTGGCCCACCATGAACTGGAACGGGTCTGTCAGATATTTTTTGATGGTGTATATGCTCACAAAGTCCGGGCGGATTTTCTCGCCGTTGTCCTGCGAATGCGTGCCGGTAAAATTCCGCCCGCTTGAATCCTGATGATTTTCCTGCCCCGGGATTTTCTGCGCATTTTCCGCGCCCGGCGTTTTTGTGAGCCGCAGAAAATTGGTCTTGTTGCGGAATTCGCGGTGCGTGAAAAGTTCGTGCCAAGGCCGGTTCTCGTCCAGACTGATTTTTTCCTCATAGTCGCATTTGCCAAAAACTGCGTCAAACAAAGTTGTGACAACGGACGAGGGGAAAAAATCCTCATCTTTCTGAAGATTTTTGTTCACGTAACTTAAAAAAAAGCCGTCAGTGCTTGCCATCAGCTGGCACAAAAAGGCGTTCTTGTTTTTGACAGGCAGCGACTCATCGCCTTTCTCGCGGTCAGAATTAAAATGACTGCCGCGCAAATCAAGGATGCTCTGCGTGTCCTGCGCGGGGTAGGTTTTGGAATCCAGCCCCATGAAAAAAACGTATTTTGCGGAAAGCACGCGGTTTGACTCAAAATTCGCGAAAGTCACGCCGCCGGAAAGAATGCCCGCGCTGTGCAGTGAGGTTGCGCAGGAGCGGTCAAGCAGGGCGAACGCAAAGCAGTCTGTGATGACTTCCCCTGATTTTCCGGCCGGGAAATCGCACATCATTTTCTGCCGCTCGGTCTCTTCGATTATGTTCTGGAAAATGAAACTTTCGGTGAACATTCCGTCCGGAATGCTGTCTTTGAGCATGAGCCAGCCGCGCAAAAAATTCTGGATTTCTGTGATGTCATCCGCGTTCAGCGTGTTTTTTCTGGAGAATTCAGTCCAGCGCTCAAGCTCCTCAACTGCCTGCACAAACTGATAAAGCGAGCCGTCGTCTTTCGTGCTGATGGTCTCGTAAGGAATGAGGTTCTCGCCGCCGAGCGCAACCGGCTCGCTTGTGAGGCGCGACAAAAGCAGCCTGCTCAGCGCGTTGCGCTTGTTCTTGCGGTAAATGTTCAGTTCGGATGTCCATGCGCTCCACTCGCAGACCATCTCATCAGAAATGCCGCGGACTGTCTGAACCAGTGAGTTACGGAGCAAGGAAAAAATATCCGCGCGGCTCAGATAGCCTTTTTTTAGGATGGAAAAAAGCGTGCGCATTGCCTCCGCAGTGAGCGAGCTGTCCGCCGAATAATCCGCGATGGTGTAGGGCACAAACGCAAAGTCGCCGTCAAAGCGGTCATTCTGGTCAAAAACCTGCTCGATTGCAATCTTGTAGTCCTGGATTTTTGGCGAGACAACAAGAATATCGCCCAGATTCGCCTTGCCTTCTTTCAGAAGCCAGCAGATTTTGGAGTGAACCGCCTCAACTTCGCGCAGTTTTGTGGGCGCGGAAGTGAGCGTGAGGCTTGTGTCCGGCTTCTGGGGATTTTCCTGCGGATTTTCTGGAAATGCCGCGCCCTCCGCAATTGCATTCTGCACCCGGTGAAGCACCGAATTGGTTTTGTGCTCTGATTCTATGACCGCAGTCTCAGAGCCATCCGTCCACAATTCCAGACATTCCGCGCCGAATTCGCCCCATTCCCTGCAAAAAACGTTCTGATTTTCCTGCCAGTTCTCGTCCGCCGATTTTTTGCCCGGAATTCGCTCGCCAGTCTGAAGATAAACGAAAAGCTGGGCACGGTCAGAGAAATCCGCCAGAATTTTGCGGTAGAGCTGCCCGATTCCCGAGAAACCGAAAATGAAAACCGGCCGCCTGAAATCCCACTGAAATTCGGCTGTTCCGTTGTGCGTGGCCTTGTTGTGGTTGTAACGCTGGTACAAAGAGAAAAATTTCCTGCCGTTTATGCTGATTCCGCCGCCCGCGTCCAGCTCGGAAAAAATGTCATTGTAAAGCTGTCTCTGAAAATCATCTTTTGCGAGGAGCGTGGCAAGGGAATCGGGGCGGGTGTCCTCATAATCCATAAAAAGCGAAGCGATTTTCTGCGCAAAGTCGTAGAGCCGCGCGGGGTCAGAAATATAACGGGCAATCTGCGGATTTTGAGGCTTTTGCCCGGTCAGGTGCTGGATTATCACATCGCGCAGAAGCTCCACAGAAAGCCGCTCGCCATCCGAGCCTGTAATCTCAAAAAGGAAGCTCTGCAATCGCATGGTTTTCAGATTCATCATCACAGAATTCTCTGATGGATTGCCGCGCAGCCAGCGGAGTTTGAACCACTGCTCCATTTTTGCGTCCGTAAAAACGACCGCGGGCGACAAAAACGGATTTTTCCAGCATTCCCTGAATTTGGAAATCATGTCCGCAGCAAGTACGTCCAGACTCCATGAAGTCAGAACTTTTTTCATTTTCCCCTCATGCTCAATATAGCACGGATTTTGCGGGATTTCTAGAGCGGATGGATTGCCCGGATTGGCGGACAAATGTGCGCTTTGCGAAGCAAAGCGCACTTCCCGGTGCTTGACACGGAAGAAAGTGCGCCGCCCGCCGATTTACAACTGCAACGAGCAGCCCACGGTCAGGGAGCGTGACGGAAGACAGTAATAGCCTGAATACACCCTGCGCTCATCAAGGGCATTCTGGATCTTCACGTACACGTCAAGGCCGTTGTAGCGTGCGGGCGTGAAGGCGAGCAGAAATCCCAGGTCGTTCCATGCCGGGTCTGCGCCCCGCTTGCCAATCATCTGCCATGATGTGTCAAAACGGAAAGTCCCGAAATCAAAAGCCAGACCGAAATTCACGTTTGCGTGAAGCTGATGCTTTGGAACGCCGTAAATCTGATTGTCCGCGGTTATATCCGCAGAACCGGCGCACGCCCTCACAAACTGATAGCCCGCCTCATATCCAAGGCTTAAAAATCCAAGCGTCCAGCCGCATTCCGACGAGATGCCCGCCGAATAATACCAGCCGTCCTCAAGGTTCATGGGAGTCCACAGTCCGTCATCGCGCTCTCCCCAGCTGATTTTGCCTTTCAGGTACGAGACCGCCACAAAAGGTTTTAGCCACGAGAATTTGCTCCACGTCAAATCTGAGTACCAGCCGTCCTCTGATTTTAAGTCCGGGTTGCCGGGCATCCATGGGTCATCCCAGTACAAGTCATTGAACGTGGGAAGTTTGAGCTGACGGCCCGCCGCCAATGACAAGCCGGTTTTTGGCTCGGCAATCACAATACGCATAAGCGGATGAATGCCGAACTGCGAGCGGGTGCCCTTGTGCATCACCGCCGAAAGTTGCAGGTTCACATCAAGAAAATCCAGTGGCAGCTGATAGCCCGCCGCAAAATCCGCAGTCCAGCGCAGAACCTCAAGCTCAACGCCCGCGCCAACCGTGCTGCTCGCGTAAAATTGCAGATTTTTCCACTCGTAACTTGCGGCAAGCGCGCCCTGCAAAAAATTCTTGGTGTCGTCATCAGAAGAATCCGTGGAAAATCCGTACCAGTTTTCCGAAGCCTGAATTCTCAGCGAATTCCAAGTGACAGAATTCTGATTGTCCAGATGCCAGTAATGATTCAGCGTGTAATTTTGTGTGTTGTTGTAGCCTCCGCGCGTAAGTCCGTCAATTCTGAGCGCGCCGGCGGGAAATCCGAACGCAAAATTGCCCTCATACGAATGGTGCGCGTTCGCGGTGTTCCTTGCGGACTGCGCGGGATAATCGTTTTGTGCGCCCAAAAATGAGCCGCCGGCCTGAAAATCAAAACTGCCGATGCTGTCTGAAATTTGCAGCGCGGCGCGGTTTGTGTCGGCAATGCTCTGATTGTAGGATGTTGTGCTTGCGGAAAGCACGACCGAGCGTCCGGGAGTTTTCCGCGTGATGATGTAAACGGCCGCTCCCGCAAACTGCCCCGCGTCCAGCGCAGGGTAGCGCGTGACTGTGATGCTTTCCACAATGTCAACGTTCAGCGTGTTCCAGTCAAACTGACCGTCTGACGGACTGTTGGCAAGAACGCCGTCAACATAAACTTTGATGTCCGACCCGGAATATCCGGCATACTGGACATTCTGCTGACTTCCTGTGCCGCCAGAACCGGGGATGAAAAATCCCTTGGAGCGCAGAAAATCCGGGATGCTCAGAGGGCGGTTCTTTAGAAATTCGATTTTTCTGGCAGAGACCGGGTTTGCGGCGGGCGATGGGTCATCGTTCCCGGGAAAGTCATCAAAATCAGCGGAATCATCAGGATTTTCTGCTTGACCAGATGGCTGCGATGGTTTTCCGGGAAGTACCCACGTCCAGGAATTCACGGGATTTTCGGCCCCGTGCAATGAATACACTGACGCTGAGACCAGCGCCAGAGCCACGGCGATAAAAATATTTTTTATGCGCATTTTGTCTTCTCCTCAGGCAGAGCGTGTACCTATAAGGATATCAGAGCGGCTTGACAAGCCGACCAGCGGCATTCGGACTTTGACCGTACCACTTCGTGCCCAGGAGTTGCACCTGATTCCCCGCTGGATTTGGCGGACATTATAGAAGAATTCGCAGGGTTGGGGAATATGCGGGCGGGGAGGGGGACTGGATGGGGGAGGCGCAAAAATCCCTGATGCAAAATCTTGTGAACTGTGATAAAGTAGGCTGTCACGGAGGCAACATGGGCGACAAAACAACAGTGCCTGTCCTTGAGACGGAGCGGCTCATCCTGCGGCCGCTTGCGCTCTCCGACATGGAGGCGGTCTTCAAGTGGGCGGGCGATGAGCGCGTGAACCGGTTTATGATATATCCGCTCTACAAGTCTGCGGAAGACGGACGGGAGTGGCTAGGCTCGCTGTATTCCGACGAGGACCAAAAGGACTTCGGCTTTGTCCTGAAAGAGAGCGGCGAGCTGATTGGAAGCGGCGGCATCTACTATCACGACGACTGGCACGGCCACAGCGATGTCTGGAGCGTGGGCTACAACCTGCGGCACGACCATCAGGGGCGCGGACTTGCGACCGAGGCGATGGAGCGAATCGTCGGCTGGGCGCGGGAGACGCTCGGCATGCGCGAAATCGCGGGAATCTTCGCCGTTGAGAACACAGCCAGCCGCCGCGTGATGGAGAAACTCGGCATGACTTTTTACGAGACCACCGAATACACCAAACTCGACGGCAGTGCCACATT
>JAFLSQ010000044.1 GCA_022510865.1 Treponema sp. | reverse complement strand
GCCGAACACCAGCGCAAAGCCCACTGCCAGAAGCGCGAGCACCGAAAGTTTCTTCAATTTTTTCATTTTGTCCTCCTAAGACTTGTGATTTCCATCCAAATTTAACCAACGTTAAAAGCGGATGGTTTATGATTTTATTATAAGTCAGAAAATCAGAAAAGCAAGCGGAATTTTGCGGATTTTGGGCACTTTCAGCCGGAATTCGCGGTGAAATCCGCCCGGCTGCAAATCATCCGACTGTTCGATTTAAACGTTCGTTAAAAATAAAAATCAGCATAGCATAACAGAGCAATCCGTGCTTTCCCGGCAATCCCGATATTCAGATTTGGCTTGTCCTGAACGCTCATCTTTGTTAAAATCAGCGTATGAAAAAACGCGGTCTGGCAATCGGCATTTTTTTTATGTGCGCGCTTTTTGCGCAGGATTTGAAGCCCAATCCCTGGAGCCTGATTATCTACCGCCCCGAGAACAATGACGACATGAACATCGTGCGCTGCTGGGTCACGTTGGAGGACGCGCTCACCGGCGAGGATGTAACTTACACAAAGGCAAAGGCAAAATACGAATTCATTGCGGACAATCGCACGCGCCCTCTTTTTGACAGCACGCATTTCTCAAGGATGTTCCGGAACACCGGGCGCAACCTCACGGACTACAAAAAATCCTATTATCTTAGCGGCGGCATGGCAATGCATCTGAATTTGCAGCCGGGAAAATACCGCATTTCCGTGCGCACCCCCAAAGCGGACGCAGTTTACGTGCCCACCGAAAACAAAGGCGACTGGATTTCCAACGTCTTTGAGTACGATACCCAGAATCCCACGAACGTGATTTTTGTCAGCCCGACGGCAAACGAGGACGGATTTTATAACGGCGGCTGGTGGATTGATTACCGCGCCGCAAAATTCTGGAAAATCACAATTCCAAAAGTCACTGCGCCGGAAAGTGAGCGTTAGGCGCGGGGCGGAAAATCCTCCTGCATTTTCTGCAAAAAAGATTAGACAAAAAACGAAAAAGTTATAAAATCACAGAGATTATGAATGACGATTTGAAGACCCGGCTGCAATTTCTTGCGGACAAATACGAGACAATCAGTTTTTGCGATGAGGACCCCTCGCAGTTTCTGCGCTGGTATTCCTGCGATGACAAAAACCTGCGGTGCGATGTTGAGGCGGCGTCTTTTCTGGCGGCAATGCTCGCGTTCGGAAGCCGCAGGCAGTTCATCCCGAAAATCGCGGGGATTTTAAAGACCGCAGACGCTTCCTCGGGCAGTTTCTCCAAGTGGATTTTATCGCGCAGGTTCGAGCAGGATTTTCCGTGCGGTCAGGAAAAATTCTACCGCTTCTACTCATTCGACGATATGCGCCTGTTCTTTGCGGACTTGGGCAGGATAATCGGCAGCGTGCCTTCTCTTGGTGATTTTTTCCGCGGTCAGTGGCATGACCAGAAAGCCCGCGCGTCCAAAACGGACGAGCCTCACCTTGCGGACGTGATTTCCGCGTCCTTCCCGAATGCAAAAATCGTGCCAAAGGGCAAGACCTCGGCGAACAAGCGCGTGCACATGTTCCTGCGCTGGATGGTGCGGCAGAATTCTCCCGTTGACCTTGGCTTTTGGGACTGGTACTCGCCCGCAAATCTGATTATTCCGCTTGATGTGCACGTAATGCAGGAGGCGGCAAATCTTGCGCTGATTCCTGCGGACGCGAGCGCGTCTAGGCGCACCGCAGAGAGACTTACAGAGGCGATGGCGGAGGTTTTCCCCGGCGACCCTGCCCGCGGAGACTTCGCGCTTTTTGGGCTTGGGGTGGACTCTCTTGCGCACGGCGGATGAGCGGCGCGGCGCGGTCAGAAAATCCGCTGATTTTCAATCAGTTTGACAAAAACGCAGAAAATGTCTATTATGATTGGCGGAACAGCAATCCCCGTGATGTTGATTCCGCAAAAAACAAACTTTTTTAAGACTTGATCCAGGAGGACAGGTACTCAAATCTGTTGAAAAAATGATTCTTACTATTGATGTTGGAAACACTTCCACTGCGTTCGGACTTTTTGACGGCGAGCAGATGGTTCTGCATTTTCGCCGCACAACCGATGTTCATTCCAGTTCCGATGAGATTGGCGTTTTCATGCGCTCGGTGCTCCGCGAGAACGGTTTTGACCACACAAAAATTGACAGAATCGGATGTTGCAGCGTTGTGCCGCCCGTCGATTTTTCTCTGTCGCGCGCGTGCTCCAAATATCTTGGGCACGAGCCGCTTTTCATTCAGGCGGGAATAAAAACCGGGCTGAAACTGCGGTACTCAAATCCCAAGGAGATAGGCGCGGATTTGATTGCGGCCGCTATGGGGGCAGTCACGCGGTATCCGGGAAAAAATCTTGTGATTATTGATATGGGAACGGCAACCACCGCGGAACTTGTCTCAAAAGACGGCGAATTTCTTGGCGGCGTGATTATGCCCGGTCTTAAAATCTCGATTGACGCGCTTGCAAGCCGGACGGCAAAGCTTCCTTCTGTGGAAATTGCGCGGCCGGAGCACGTTTACGGCACCACGACAACGGAGGCAATCCAGGCGGGATTGTACTACGGCAATCTGGGCGCGATGAAAGAGCTGTGCTATCTTTTTAAAAAGAACGTCTTTCACGGCGAGGACGTTTTTATAATCGGCACAGGCGGATTCTCATCCAGTTATGCGGACAGCAGCCTTTTTGATGAGGTAATCCCGGGTCTTGTGCTTTCAGGCGTCCGCCGGGCAATCGAAATAAATTCGTAATTCTTAAAATAAAACTGCTGATTAAAATGCCCGCTTCTGCGGACAACCTGAGCAATCCCGGAAATTGAAATTTCCCGCGACTGCTTGGCTTTGAGGAGGATACAAAATGAACAACATTACTTTGACACGAAAACTTGCTCTTACCGGCGCGTTCAGCGCGCTTGTGATTGTTCTGGGGATTACCAGGCTTGGCTTCATCCCAATCGGGGCGGCTTCCGTCACAATCCTGCACGTGCCTGTCATCCTGATTTGCACGCTTGCCGGGCTTGGCGGCGGGATTTTTGTTGGCGCGGTCTTCGGAATCCTTAGCCTTGTGATGGCGGCAATGAGTCCGAGCAGCGTGCTTGACCCGTTCTTTGTGAATCCGCTGTGCTCGGTTCTGCCGCGCGTGCTTTTTGCTTTTGCGGCATGGGGATTGTGGACGCTTCTTGCAAAGCTCCTCCGTCTTAAAAAGCCGGTTGCCGCCGGAATCACCGGATTTGTCACAACAATCGTCCATACGCTGCTTGTAATCGGGTGCATTTATGTTTTTAAAGGTGCTGATGTCCGTGCCGCGATGGGCGGGCTTGGTTATTTTGCGCTGATTGGCGTGGTTCTGCCGAACGCAATTTTTGAGGCCATCGCCGCCACGGTGATTTGCGTCGCGGTCTATGCCGGCTTGTTCATCGCGGGCAACAGGAAATCAAAACTTTCAGCGGAATTACAGGATTAAGGCTGACTGACAAACACGGCAAAGTCCTGTATAATCCACCTTATGAGAATTGTGATTGTAGGTGCCGGGTTCACCGGCATTCAGCTTGCAAAGCTTTTGATAAACGAAAAAAATCACGTTGCCATAATTGACAACGAGGAGAATACAATCCGTCATGCGCAGAATCAGCTGGACTGCACCGTTATGTGCGCCGACGGCAACAACCTTGAGACCTTGGAGGAAGTCGGCATTGCCAAGGCGGATGCGCTTGTGTGCGTCACTTCCTCGGACGAAGTTAATATGATTACCTGCTCTCTGGTGGACGCAGTTTATCCTGATGTTCTGAAAATTGCCCGTGTGCGCAATTACGCCTACTACGTGAACACAGCCTCTGCCGAAAAAAAGCATCACAACGACTTTGCCGGTAAACGCCGCCCGCTTTACGGCATAAATTACATGATTCACCCGGACGTGGAGGCGGCGGAGGCAATCGTTCAGGCGGTTGAGAACGGCGCGGTGGGAAACGTCCTCACTTTTGATAATTCTGACCTAGCGATTGCCCGCATAACAGTCGCGCAGGGCAGCGCGCTTGACGGCATTCTGATGAAAGACATCCGCTCCAGAACAGACATCCGTTTTCTGGTCTCATACATCGAGCAAAAAGGCGACACATCGCTTCCCAGCGGCGACACAGAAATCACTGCGGGGATGATTCTTGGCGTTCTTGTCTCCAGGGATGATATTGGCGCGGTCTCCGAGCTTTGCGGAACCAAACCAAAAGAGCTGAACAAAGTCGCGATGATTGGCGCGGGCCGAATCGGGCGGATTGTCGCAGACCGTCTGATGGGTCAGCAGAAGACAAACGGACTCGCGCGGCTTTTTTCCAGTCTTGGCGGACGGCGGAACATGGAATTCGTCATCATAGACAGCAATGACGAGCTGGCAAAAATGGCGGCGGAGCGATTTCCCAACGCCCGCGTAATGCACGCCGACGCGACCGACGAGGATTTTCTGCGCGAAGAAGGAATCACGAATTTTGACCTTGCAATCTGCACCACGCACAACCACGAGATGAACATGGTGCTTGCCGCGTATCTTGAGTCCCTGGGAGTGGGGCAGGCAATCGCACTTGTGTCCAGCGCGGCGTTCGCCTCAATCGCGGAGAAACTTGGCGTGAACGTCTCGATTCCTCTGCGCGACAGCGTTGTTGACTCAATAATGAGCCATCTGCGCGGAAAATCCGTGAAAGAAATCCACACTGTGACGAACGGTCACATGGAGATTGTGGAATGCGAGGTCAGTCCGTCATCAAAATCCTGCGGAAAAGCGTTGAAAGACATTGCGAATTCCGGCTCGTATCTGGTGCTCATGGCGCGGAAAATCGGGTCGGAAGGCTACCGTATTGCGGACGGAAACACCGTGCTTTCCGCCGGCGAGCACATCGTCCTCATCACAAAAGCGGAGGACAGCAAAAAAGTCCTGTCATTTTTTGGAAGTAACTGATGTTCATACTGTATCTGCTGAAAATTGTTTCCGCGCTGCTTTTTATTCTGGGCGTGCTCTTTGCGATTCCTCTTGCGGTCGCCTTGGTTTACGGCGAGACTTCCGCATATATGCCGTTTGTCATCCCGATGATTGCGAGTGTCGTTCTTGTTCTGGCCGTCAATCTTCCCACGCGGCGTCTTAAAATCCGATTGTCAACGCGGCAGACTTTCATAGTCGTCGCCCTCGCATGGATTTTTATGAGCCTGATGGGGAGCGTTCCGCTTTATTTCAGCGGTGTCCTCACAAATTATGCGGACGCGCTTTTTGAGAGCGTCAGCGGATTCTCCACAACCGGCGCGACAATTTTCTCCGAAATCGAGAGCCTGCCGCGCTCCGTGAATATGTGGCGGTGCCTGTCGCACTGGATTGGCGGCATGGGGATTGTCACGCTCACCGTCGCGCTCATGCCGCTGCTTGGTGTGGGCGGCTTCCAGCTGATTAAGGCCGAGACAACCGGCCCGGAAAAAGGCAAGGTCACATCGCGCATAACAACCACCGCAAAAGTTCTCTGGGGCATTTACATCGGGCTTACGCTTTTGCAGGCCCTGCTTCTGCGGATTGCCGGCATGGACTTTACGGACGCTTTCTCTCATGCGTTCGCTACGTTGGGCACAGGCGGATTTTCAACCCGGAACTCATCGCTTGGTTCGTATAATTCCGCCGCAATCGACATAATCTGCACGGTTTTCATGTTTCTTTCCGGCGTGAACTTTTCTATTTATTTCTATCTGATTGCCCGCAAATTCAAGGATGTCACATCAAACTCCGAGCTTAAGGCGTAC
The DNA here is from genome assembly GCA_022510865.1 of Treponema sp. Lineage (GTDB taxonomy): Bacteria > Spirochaetota > Spirochaetia > Treponematales > Treponemataceae > Treponema_D. Next base: position 8,578 of record JAFLSQ010000044.1, on the reverse strand, counting down.
ATCGGCATTGTGGTCATCCTCATTATCGGGGTCACGCTGTCAATCCGCTCTGTTTACGGCGCTTTTGGCACAAGTCTGCGTTACGCCTCGTTTCAGGTTGTCTCGCTCATGTCCACCACAGGATTTGCCACCGCGGATTTTCTGAAATGGCCCACGGCCGCGCAGTTCATGCTTCTGCTCACTTATTTTATAGGCGGATGTTCCGGCTCTACCTCCGGCGGAATCAAAGTGGTGCGGTGGGTTGTGCTGCACAAGCAGGTTCAGAACGAGACCCAGCGGATGCTCCATCCTCATGGGGTTTTCACCGTGCGGCTGAACAATCGGGTAGGCAGCAAGGACATCGTTTTCAGCGTGGCTTCTTTTATCACCGTCTATCTGGTTCTTGTGGGAATCACGACTTTTGTCGGCAGTCTTGGAAATCTTGATTTGTGGTCGGCTTTTACCGGCGCACTCTCGATGGTCGGAAACGTGGGGCCGGGATTCGGACTTTTTGGGCCAGCAGAGAATTTCGGGTTTCTCCCGGATTTTGTGAAATATTTTTACTGCTTCGCGATGCTTGCCGGCCGTCTGGAGCTTTACACCATGCTGATTGTGTTCATGCCCGCGTTCTGGAAAAAATAACCGAACGAAAACGCAAGACAATATAATCAGACCGAGCGCGGGCAGATTATCGCGGAATATTTCGGGGAGCAGCGGGATTTGCTTCCTGTATGATTCTGTAGTGGGATAATAAAAAGCGAAGCTCCTCGTTGTTTTTTACGCCGAAAATATGCAGAGCCTGCGCCATGTCTTTTTTGACCGTGGATATGCTCACAATAAATTTATCAGCAAGTTCTGCGTATGAAGCATTTGTCAGTAAATATTCAGTTAAAATTTGTGTTTGCCGTTGAGATAATCCGCATTCTTTAAGATTGATTGCGCTTCCTTGTGGCGGCAGAACGACTTTTGCCTTGTCCGATTGTGCCGGCAGCAGCGGGGAAAGAATGTCTTTTATTTGCGTGTATACAGCATAGTAAAATGCCGTCATAAAAAGCAGCGTCGAGTAAACTAACACACAGCGAGCAATTCCATAGGGGATGACACCGAAAAGGCATATAAAACTGATTGCTATAAGTATGATTGTCCGCTGGCGGATATGTGTCCTGAAAAATCCATAACAGAACAGAAGAATGACCAAGGCAGAAAAAAGGAACATGCCTAAAGTCTCGTATCCAGTCCATGTCGTAAAAAAACTCTGCGTCAACAGAATGCTGATTTCCAACGCTTTGATTCCCGGCCTGATTATCAGCATAATGCAAAAAAGTGCGCAGAGACCGTTGATTACAGGAACTGTTATTTGCGGCGCGGGAATCCATGTCACCGAGTCGGGCGGAAGAATAAGGCTTAGGGTGAAAGCAACGGCAAGAATCAAAAACGCAAGGCACTCAAGAATTCTGTGCGGAGTAAAAAAGCGATTCATATAACAAATATATATTGATTTATGCGCGGAATCAAATGAAATAAGCCGGGATTAAAGCCCTCAAAAAAAAATCCCGTTTTCAATCGGATTCTGAAAAAAGTGATTTGAAACCGGCATTTACAAGCGCACTTTTGCATGGGCGGAAACGTTATCTCTGTGATTTGCATTTCTTAATCTGGCAGAAAAATAACCGTGGTTATTTTTTTGTAACCTTGGTTATTTCGATAAAAAGATAATTTACAAGCCTGAAAATCGTATCTAGACTGTGACTGTTGAAAATAAACTGATATAGAGAGGTATGCAATGATTAAAAAGACACTCAATCTTGCTTATTTTTGTTCTGTTTGCGCGTTACTGCTTCTGGCATCCTGCGACACCTCATTCATGTACAAGTCGGACGGCTCGCTTGAAAAACTTAAGCAGAAGACCACGATACAGACTTTTGACCATCTAAAAGAGCCGATTGTGATTGCCCTGCCCGTCTACGACTATCTGTATCTTTTCGGCAACAAGAACGGCAGTTTCAGGCAGGAGCGGCTGGGCGACATAATCGCGGTGATTGACATCGAGAGCGACACCGTATACGATTGGGTGTTTTTCCCCGGCAACCACGGCTGGAGTATCTGGCGGCTTGTGGAGGCGGGCAGTAATCCCACAAAATACCTGATGTCAAGCTCGGGAACCGGAACGGTCGCGTCGCTTAATCCGCGTGAGACCGCCCTTACACTTACTTACACCGGAATCTATGATAATTTCTGGTTATACAAAACGTGCGGAACAAAAATCCCGCAGTGCTATGTCAGCGATTACAGCACAGGCTCTCCGTGGGGCTATCACACCCAGCTTTTTGACAGCAGAACCAACACTTTGTCGCAGAAGGATTTGTGCATTTATACTTCGGATATTTCCTCGATAGAGTTTATGAGATCGGATGCGGACGGCAATATCTGGATTTCATACGATAACGGTGGCAAAACATACATACAGCAGTTTGATGCGGAGAGCGAGACCGTGCGACCTGCGCTCGGCACGTTCGACACGCACGATGATCACGACATTTATCACATCGTATGCGCCTCTGAAAAGTACATTTTTGTCTCCGCCCAACTCATGGGTGATATTCGTGAGACCACACTTTATGTCATGGACAGGGCAAGCGGAGCGGCAACAGAAATCCCTTATTTTAGGGCGGACTGGGATACCCTCTATGTATGCGATGTCCTTGAGGTGAACGGCGCGTTCTACGCGGTCTATACAACATGTTTTAGTGATGAGTCTGGAGCATATATGTGTAGGATTGACGCGGACACTCTGGCGGTAAAAAATGAGTGCTTCATTCCGTTTGACTTGACGGACAATGTATACGTGCGCGGAGACCGAATGTATTTTATGCGTTCCCGGAATCCGTCAGACATTACTTACACTTACTATGATACTGAATCGAAAACGCAAGGGCCGGTAATCCGGGTGAGCGCTGAGCAGATTATCGCGGAATATTTCGGGAACTAGCGGATTTCTCCGCAAGCCGATTTACGGACAAATGTCTGCCAGCAAAAGCGGAACAATCAGAAAGCGGCGGATTTCTCTGCAGGAAGTGCGGATTATCAATCCAAGGCCGCATAAAAAATCCTACGCCAGAAATGAGTCCACCGTGCGCTCAAGGCTTTCCTGAATGCTCGCAAGGTTGTTCTGACCGAGCACCGCAATGCGGAAAATCGCGGCCTCAATCAGAGCGTAAAGCGACTCTTCCATAATCCGCACGTTGCCGTCCTTAAAATCGCCCGCGCGGATTCCCTGAATTATTATTGTCACAAGAAGATGGTGCACACGGATTACCCTGCGGCGCACGCGGCTGTTTGTGTCCGCCCCCGATTTTTTCAGCTGCATCAGATAATTCAAGAGCACGCTGAAAAGTTTGGGATTTTCCCCGCACCTTGTGATTATAGTCCGCAGAATCTGACGCAGCGTCGTCTCCGCATTTTTGGATTTGTCTTTTATCACGTCCGTCAGAGAAATCTCAAGCTCAGAAAGAAGCTCCTTTATGCTCTCCAGAAAAATCTCGTGCTTGTTCTTAAAATAAATGTAAAGCGTGGTTCTTGTGATTCCGCAGCGGTCCGCAATTTTCTGAAAAGTCGCGTCCTCGTAGCCTTCCTCAATGAACACATCCAATGATTTTTGGAGGATTTCCTGCCTCCTCTTGTCATGCGCCACAATAATCGCCATTTATTTTCCCTGATTTTTTGACCTGGTGTAAATGTAGAGACTTGTGTCCAGATTGCCGGCCTTAAGTTTTTTGATTGCTCCGGTTCTGTGCCCGAAATTACTCTGAAAATGCTCGTTCGCAGTTATTATGCCGATGTCCCAGCCGGAAAATGCGTCCCAAAGTCCGCCCATTCTGCGGTAGAGCGCGCAGGCCTCCTCGTCATCGCCAAGACGCTCGCCGTAAGGCGGATTGCACAGCAGGATTCCGCTCTCGTATGGCGCGGTCAGGTCAGAAAAATCGGATTGATAGAACTTTGGCCGCAAAATCCGCGCGTCCACCCCAATTTCCCTGAGCGCGTAGTCTGCGGCGGCGCAGGCGTGCTCGGCGTTTTTTTTCGCGCGCTCCACGGCCTCAAAATCGATGTCCGAGCCTGTAATCCGGGTCTCAACGTCCGTTCGGATTTTCTCGGCCTCTTTCCTGCGGATTTCAATCGCCTTTTTTTTATCAAAAAACGGAAGGCTCTCCACTGCGAATTTTCTTGCGAAGCCGGGAGATACATTGTGGGCGTAAAGCGCGGCCTCAATCGCAATTGTGCCGGAGCCGCAGAAAGGGTCGTGCAGCGCAGTTTTCCGCCTCCACATCATCTCTTGCAGGAGGATTGCCGCGGTGGTCTCGCGCAAAGGAGCGGTTCCGCCGTCCGCGCGGTAGCCACGTTTGTGAAGCGGAAGCCCGGACAAATCCAGAAGAACAGAAACCTGATTGTCATCCAGATAGACGCGCACATCGCTCTGCTCGCCGCTTTCCGGCAGGCTTGCCATGTGCCAGACATCGCCCAGTTTTGAATAGATTGCCTTGTGCACAATTCCCTGCACGGAATGCTCGGAATTCAGTTTGCTTTTTCTGGTGCGCACTTTGTCCACAACAATCCGCGAGTCTTTCCGCAGAAAATCCTGCCACGGAATTGTGTATGCGCCATCAAAAAGCTGGTCAAAATCTGTGGCATTGTAGGACGCCAGCTGCAAGTAAACGCGGTCTGCGGTGCGCAGGCAAAGATTCGCGCGAAAAAGAGCGTCGTCATCGCCGTAAAAAGCGACGCGCCCCCTCAGGCCTGCGTTTTTTGTGTCCTCACCGCCCGCAAGTTTGTATCCCAGATGTTTGATTTCATTGCCAAGAATTTTTTCCGCGCCCACGGCGCACAAAGCCACCAGAATATTCATTGGCTTAAATTAACATTTTCTCAAAAAATGTTCAATTGTCATTTAAAACGCGCGGGCTTTCTTGGAAAAGTCAAATGCGTCTGATGCGGCCGCGGAAGTCAGCGTGATTGTATTGTCCTTGATTCCCGCCCCATTGACCGGAATTCTCACAAGTTCCGTCCAGATTATGCGCTCAATGGTCTTGTCATCGTCGTCGTCATCATCATCTTGCTGATTTTCTGTGCCCGAGTTTGAGCCAAGAGTGGGCGCTTGCACCGTCAGATGGTCATCCGTGTACTCAGTTTTCTGGCCCACAATCCCTTCAATTTTCACGTTGAAGTCAAAAAAATCAGTTGAAAGAATGCCTTTCAGCGGGATTGTCACGTCGTTCGTCTGGTCGCTCTTCAATCCTTCTATTACACTGGTGGATAGCATGAAAGTTTTTGTGGTGTCGTTCGCGCTCACGACAATGCAAGGCTGATAGTCTGTCACAAAATTGTCGATTGCGGTCGGAGTCGTTATGTTCCCGTTGATTTTTAGGCTGAAATCGGACTCCTCGTATGAGAAATATACGCCGCGCGCCGAATATGTGAGAACATCGGATTCCTCGTACTTGGTTGTAGTCGCTTTGATTTTGTTCGACCATTCCGAGTAATAATAGCCGCTCTTCTCGCAGTAGCGCACACGGTAACGGTAAGTGTGCCCGGCGTTCACAAGCTCATCCTGAAAAATAAAATTGTTTCCGCCTGCGCTGTAATTCTCCGGAAAAATCAGCCCGATGCTCATAACCTCTGCGGAATCCTCATCATCATCTGTCAAATCCTGACGGTAAATGTTCACGTATTTTGTGGTCTTGCTCTGCCTTGGAAAACTTATCGTGAGGATTGACGCAGAATAATCAACGCTTGGCTCTGTGAGCAGGCTGGGGTCGCCGAATTTGAAGTTGCAGCCGGCAATCATCACAGAAAATAAAGCAATCATAATCGAGGCAGAAATCAAAGGTCTGCAAAAAATCTTATTTTTCATAGTCGCTCCCTTGCGTGATTATCGGCAGAAAACTTCGGGAAGTTTAGCAAAAACTTTGATTCGGGCGCGAGCGCCACAGCGGATTGCCCGCCTGCCCGCAAAATTGCATTGATGCGCGGCCGTGCGTTTGATTTTTGCGCAGATTCGCGTAAAAAACGCTGCCGGCGCGCCGGCAGCGTTTAATCATCCTGTTTTCATTGCGAAAAATGGAATTTTATCTGAGCGAACTTGCCTCGCTTTCGGTTGAGGTCTGCCAGAACTGGCTGCGTCCGAACGGCCCGATTTCGCCGCGCATCTCAAGGGTGTCAACCTTGTACTTTTTGCCGTCCGCTTTGTGGAACGTGATGCGGCATTTGTATCGTTTTCCGTCATTCGGGTCAATGATGTAGCCGTTGCTCCATTTTCCTTCGCCATCGTTTGAAAGTCCCCAAATCCATGTTGTGCCCACAGACGGGAGCGTTCCCACGTCCGCGCCGTCCATAAAATTGTCGTAGCGTTTTCCTTTTCCGCCTTCGGCAATCGTGTCCTGCGGCAAATCTGCGATGGAAAGGACTTTTCCGCTCAGTTTTCCGCCTTCCTCCCAGATGCGCCACCCGGCAGTCGGTTTCTGCGATTTCTCGTCAATGCTGATCCAGAATCCTTCTGCGGGATCAACCGCAAAAACAAGCCCGGTGCCCGCAAGAATCAGGGCGGCAATCAGGGCAGTAAGTTTTTTCATATCAACCTCCAAAGTTTTTGAATGAATTTCAGCCAGTATATCACGGGATTTTTTCAGTAGCAATGGAGCGATTTCCTGTCCTCGCCGTGACCGCCTGCTCAATCCCGCAAATCCAAAAATCTTGACAGCCCATCCGCTTCGCATTAAGATTAACCAAAAATTTAAGTCAATTAACTTGATTTTACTTTAATATCTCAATGCTGCGGATATTTCTGCGGCAAGGCAAGGCATTATGAATTCAACACAAAAGTCAGACAATCCGTTTTCTGAGGAATTTTACGAGTCCGTGCGCGACGAGCTTTTTAACAATATACTTCCATATTGGCAGCGTCACGCGCGCGACACTTCGCCTGAAACTCCGGGATTTTTCGGCGCGATTGACAACGCGAACACCCCGGACCCAAAAATCCAGCGCTCAATCGTGATGACCTCGCGTTTTTTGTGGACTTACAGCGCGGTCGCAAGGCTCACAAAAAATTCCGCGCACCTTGAGCTTGCGGACTTCGCATACGACGTAATCACAAAAAAATACTGGGATGCCGCCCACGGCGGAGTTTTCTGGTCTGTCCATCCCGATGGCTCGCCGTGCGTCAGCAAAAAGCAGATTTACGGCGAGGCGTTCTGCTGCTACGGACTTTCCGAGTACGCCGCCGCGCTCAAAGAACTGCGCGAGAATGAGGAGGGGAAAGCCTTCCCCTCGCTCCAGACTGCCGGGCAGTCTTCCGCTACCCCTTCTCCTAGGGGGAATCCCCCTAAAACCCCCGCGTCACCTGCCAGCCAAGATGCGATGAACCTTGCCTTGGATATTTACAATCTTCTGGAAAAATACGCGCTGGATAAAAATCAGGGCGGGTATGTGGAGGCGCGTGACGTTGACTGGTCAGAGACCAGCGACATGATTCTCTCGCCAAAAGACATGAACTGCCCCAAATCCATGAACACGAACCTGCACGTCATGGAGGCATACACGAATCTTTACAGGACGCTGCCAGTTGTCTTCCCGGACTCGTCATCAATCCGTGCGGAAGTTGGCGAGAGCCTGACCAATCTTGTGCGGGTTAGCGTCGGAAAAATCCTCCAGCCGGACGCTCATCTTGGAATGTTCTTTGACATGGACTGGAATCTTCTTGCCGACGAGGTTTCTTATGGCCATGATATTGAGGCAAGCTGGCTTCTCTGGGAGGCGGCCTGCGAGCGTGGCGATGACGCGTTGAAATCAGAAATCCGCGACACCGTAATCCGCGTGGCTCAGGTCGCGCTTGACGAGGGCTTTGACCACACGGACGGCTGCATGGAAAATTTCCTGCGCGACGGCGGAAAAGTTCGTGACCGCACGCGCGTCTGGTGGAATCAGGCGGAAGCCGTCAACGGATTTCTCAACGCATGGGAGATGACAGGCGATCAGAAATATGCGGATGCCGTAATCCGTCAGTGGGACTGGATTCGCAATCATCAGGTTGATAAAAATGGCGGCGAATGGTGGGGCGCGCTGGACATTTCCGGAAAGCCGATTCTTGCCGAGAACAAGGGCGGCAACTGGAAGACCAGCTACCACAACGGCCGCACGTGCATGGAAGTGTTGCGTCGAGGCGGACGGTTCTGAGCGTTTTGATTTGACGATTTTCCTGCCTGGGCGTTGCGGAAAGTTGCCCGGAAATGTACAAGCCCGCGCTTCGCGCGGGCTTGTTGTTTTAACTGATTTCAAAACGCGCAATCGAGAAAACTGCAATTTCCGAGACTGCGCGTTTCGTCTGCGCGAGCAGACACGTAAATTGTGCGGTTTTGCAAAGCCGAATCTTTGCACGCAAGTTTTAATTTCCATGCGAAATAGAATATGATATTTCAGGCATTGCCAGTGATATTCCGTTAAAATCGCTTAGTATTTCAGTTGAAAACGCTTAGCGTTTTTAACGCAATGCCTGCACGGACGGATGATTGCCGTTACTAGAAATTGCGGATTATTACCAGTTTTTGTG
>JAFLSQ010000043.1 GCA_022510865.1 Treponema sp. | reverse complement strand
AGATTAACGGCGAGAAGTATCTGAAAATTGTTACAAAAGAGAACACGATAAATATTTTCGTAGACCCTGTTAGTCTAAAAGGCAAAAAGACGTTCAGTTGTACCATGTTTGGGGAAGAAGCAAATCCTGACTTTGTTCTTGGGGTACACCTTCATGATACTTATGATGGCGGCGACTGGAAATTTATTTCTTTGATTTCTACACCTGCATGGGAAGGTGGTCTGCCAGCAACACCTACCATGAAGAGAGCGGGCATCGCTACTCCCAAAGAATATGGAACATGGTTAAAGCCGAGTAAATCAATGATATGCACTGATTTTGGTGTACTTGTGCAGGATTCAACGGATAACCATAAAGAGCAGGCTGGTGTGACAGTCTACATCGGGAAGATTACAGCGTTCTAATCGCAGTTTGCCGTAAAAAAGCCGTGCCAAAGGCACGGCTTTTTCATCCATCATAATTAAATCCTAAAAATTATTCAGCGTTCTGCCGGTGCAATTTTTGGTGTATTCCTCGCCCGCGCCGCGAATCACCTGTTCCATTTTTTCTGTGAGGTGCTTTGCCGCCATCGGCGCGCTCATGTCCTTGAACTCGTCCACTGAAATCACAGGGAGAAGCTTGAAATCATAAAGATACGGCTCTACGTGATTGTATGACCAGAGCGGGTCGTGCTTGCCAAGGCCGTACTTGTCGCTTCCGCCTATGAAAATGGGCTGTACATCGCAGCCGCAGTAAAGCGCGATTCTGGCTGCGCCTTTCTTGTAATTGTTCTGACCGTGCCGCGGAGTGCGCGTTCCTTCCGGGAAAATAATCACGTTGCAGCCCTGATCCGTGAGCTTCTTGCACTCGACAAGAACATCGTCAAATTCCGTGGTGTTCGTGATGTACGCCTGCTTGATTACCCCGGCAAGCGGCGTTTTGGTCAGGCTTCCGCGCACAATGCACGTGGAATTGGGCACGAGCGACATAATGTAGACAAAATCCAGAAGGCTCGGATGATTCGCTATGATTATCTTGCTGTGGATTTTCCTGTACGCCTCCGCATCATCCACCCTGCGGATTGACGTGTGCGTGAGATTCAGGCCGTCAAGAAAAACGCGGAACGTGTGCGAGACATAAGCCCGCGCCGTCACGCCGAAATCCTGCTTTTTCCTGCTTGCGAACAAATGGATGAACGGAAAAACAAAAATGGCGAGGAAAACCGCCCCCACGCCAAAATACACGATTGCCAGAATTTTCATCAGGCAGCCGAACGAATACGTGAGAATGTTCTCTACTTTAGGAAGGTCTTTGTGATTGTATTTTGTCTCAATCTCGCTGTCTTTCATCTTAACCTCTCATCAAATCCGTCATTGCAAAATAAGCTTAAGAAATTCGTGCGGACTGTCCGGAACGTTCGAGAAATCATCAAAGCAGACGCTCCTGGGCTTTTTCTCCGCGCTCAGAATTCCCGCGAACGCAAGCGGCTCATTTTCCTGCGGGATTTTCTGGCCGTAAACTCCGGGCACAAGCTCATCCGCATAAACAAGGATTATCTGGCTTTCAGTTCCGGCAAGAAGCGGTGCGCACGCAATTTTGAACGCCGAGCAGAAATCCCCCCGCGACGGGTAGACCACCGAGTAGCCGCCCTTAAGCGCGAACGCAAGCGTTGCCTGCGAGACCGGCGTGTTGAAAACCGAAAGCGAGAACGCCGCGGGAAGAATCATGCCGTCCTCAATCAGATTTTTGTTGACCGTGAACTCCCTCTCAATCTCACCGCGCAGCGAGATGAAAACTATTTTTGTCTGCGGATTTATGTGCGTGCTCTCAAGAAGAGCGTGGATTACATGGACGGTCATTTTTGTGATTTGCGAGAGCCGCCTGCGAAAAAGCGGATCGGTGTACTCAAGTTTAGGGGATTCCTTTGTCTGCGCGATGGGAATCACATTGCTCGCCCATTCCTGCCACAGCTCCGCGTCAGAGCCAAGAGACGGTGCCCATGCTGTAACATCAGAAAAATAAACGCTTCTCACCAAATCACCTGAAATCAGCCCTGAATTTTCTTGAAGCACAGAAGCGAGTACGCATTGCTTCCCAGATTGTGGTGCGCGCAGTCCAGCTTGAATCCCGCCTCCTCAATCGCGTCCACCAGCTCCTGATAGCGGTACATCTTGCTGTTGCCGTTCGCAATGCACGTGAAGTAAAGCGACGTGCCCATCAGAGAGTACGCGCTCGCCTCGAATTTCTGTTTGTCCCAGAGCGGCTCCAGAACCCAGACGTTCGTCTCCGGCGTGGCGGCCTCGTGCACTTTGCGCAGGATTTTTGTGACCTGACGCAGGCTGAAGCAATCCAGAAACTGGCTCATCCACACGGCATCGGGCGCGGCGGGAAGTTTTGTTGACTCATCCAGAATGTTCCCCACAGAAAAGTCCACGCGGTCTGCGAAGCCCGCATCCGCCGCGTTCTTTTTGGCGACGTTCGCCTGGCCGGGCAGGTCGCAGATTGTCATCCGCACATCGGGATTATAACGGCAGCAGGTGAGCGACCATTTTCCCGTGTTCCCGCCTATGTCAAGGATTGTCCTGGGATTTTTTGCGAAAACAATCGGAAGTGCCTCGGGAAACGCGATGTCCGAGTAAAAGTGGTCAAAATCAAACCACGATTTTTTTGCCTTTTCCGGCAAGGTTGAAAGCGCCTCGTAGACCGTTGTCCATTTATCGCCAAAAACTTTTAGTCCTGCGGGCTTTCCTTCTTTTACGGATTTCTCCAAATCCCACGCACCCTCGTAGCAAATATCGTTCGTGAACCAGAAATTCACGCGCGTCAAATCATCCTCCAGAAGCATCCAGCCGATTTTTCCCAGCAGATATTTCTCGCTTTTGGGGTCGGACTGGGAATCCGCGGTCAGTTTGATGACGTTCATTCCAAGTGCCATCTCGCACAGAACGCCCACGCCGTACTCGGACACCCCGGATTTCTCTGCCAGCGCGCTGCGCGTGATTCCGCCGTCGCCGGCATCAGAAATTGCCTGCAAAATCCCCAGATTGAGCATGGTTTTTATGGCCTGAAAAGCCAGCGGAGCGAACGCGATTTTCTGCGCCTCAAATTTGGCATCCACCGCGCGTATATCGTCATTTTTGAATTTCTCGATGTTGTAGAAAGAAGAGTCCATGACTTACATACTATCTTGTAGGTAAGTTTTTTTCAAGACACCCTGATTTTTGGACTGAGCCGCGGTTCTAATCAGTTTTTTCTATAAAAGTTGCCTGGCGAGCGCAAGTTCTGCCATCAGCCCCTCTATTGCCTTTTTTTGAATGTCCTGTTACAATTCTAAAAATACACTTAGATTCGGGAACAAAAATGGACGAGCTTAAAAACGAAATCAAGGAGACGATAATTCAGGCATTGCAGTTGGAGGACATTGAACCACAGAATATCGTGGATTCGGAGCCGCTTTTTGGCGAGGGGCTTGGTCTTGATTCCATTGACGCGCTTGAACTTGGCGTGGCATTAAAAAAGAAGTTCGGAATAAAATTCTCTGCGGAAAGCGCGGACAATAAAAAACATTTTGCTTCGGTAAATGCGCTGGCTGAATATATTTCCAGCGAGAAGAATAAATAGGCTTACATGAGGAGGCTGTAAATGTCTAAGGACGAAATTTTTGACAAGCTTAAGAATATTCTGGTTTCAGAGTTTGAGTTGGATGAAGGCGATGTGACACCTGATGCCCTTTTGGGAGATGATTTGGATTTGGATTCCATCGATTCTATTGACTTGATTGTTAAGATGAAGGAATTTATGCCGGCAGACAAAGGCAATGTAGATCCTTCAATTTTCAAGACTGTAAAGACAGTGCAGGACGTTGTGGACGCGCTTGTTCCTTATATGTCATAAATCTGATGATTTAAGGAGCGGAAATGTTTAAAAAATTCGTTGATTTAACATCAAACATGGAATTCTGGGTGAATCCTGAGCACGTGACCCGGGTTTATCAAAAATCCAAAAATCTTAACGTCAGTATAATCGCATTAGATGACACAGAGTTCCTTGAGGTTTCAGGCACTCCGGAGGAAATCATCAAACAATTGTCTGCTGATGCATGATTTATGATGAAAAAGTTCCTTAAGGCTCTTTTTTATGTGGTTGCGGCGGTGTATCCCGTTCTGGTCTTTACGCTGCTGGTTGTGTTCAGGGTGGACACCAAGATTCTTTCTTTGGTGATTGTCGCCCTGGCAGCCGCATTTTTTCTGAGTGCCACGGGGAAAAACAAGACTGGAGAGGAAGGTAAAAAAAGCGCGCTGGACTGGAAACCGCTGCTGAGTTCCGGGCTTTTCCTTGCTGCCGGTCTTTTTTGTTTTATAACAGGAAAAGAATATTTCCTTAAGATTTATTCGGTCGTCATAAACATAACGCTGCTGTTCGTGTTCGCGAGCACGCTGTTCATGCCGCCGAACATAATCTTCCGTTTTGCGACTCTTGCGGACAGGTCCATAAAAGGTTCGTCCTACGAGGAGAAAGTCCGCGTGTACTGCCGGAACGTCACGATTGTCTGGTGCGTGTTCTTTGTCCTGAACGGAACTGCCGCGTTCTGCACGACGTTCGCAGACAGAATTTTCGGGCTTGACGAGCAGGCCGCGCGCAAAGTCTGGGCGGTGTACAACGGCGGAATCTCATACGTGCTGATGGGCACGCTTTTTGTCGTGGAATTCATTGTCAGAAAAGTGGTGGACAGTAAGATGATAAAAGCATATCCGATTACAAAATTCAACGCGGACTCCCGCAAAGACAATTACGTTCTTTGCTACAACGATACGTGGTCAAAAAAGGATTACAAAACCTGGAAGGATTTTCTGATTGACACCGCGAAAATCCGCGAGTTTGTGACCGCCCGCCCCGCGGATGAGTACATCCTGCACTGCGAGGACTACTGGTACTTTCTGTGCACTTTCGTCGCGCTTTTGCAGTCAAAAAAAGCCGTGTATCTTACGCAGAACATCTCCGAAAGTTTCATGGCAGATGTAAAAAAGCCCGGAATGATTTTCCTGACCGACCAGAAAACCCCGGATGACCCGGACACGTTTTTCATCCCGGACTTGGTCGAGAAATCCGTTGAGCCTGCCGCATACCGCGACACGCCGCAAATCAACGGGGAAGAGACGCGCATTTTTCTTTTCACCTCCGGGAGCACCGGCGCGCCCAAAGCAGTCCCGCAGCGCATGAAAGAATTCGAGGAGGACAACGCTTTCATCATCTCAAAATGGGGCGGGGAAATCACATCGCGCAAACTTGTGACCACCGTGAGCCAGCACCACATCTACGGATTTTTGTTCGGAATCTCGCTGCCGTTCACGCTCGGAACGCCGTTCCGCAGAAACCGCGTGGAATTTCCCGAGGAATTCGAGAAGCTCACCGATGAAAAATACATTCTGATTGCCACGCCCGCATTTTTGAAGCGCACCGTGGAGGCCGAAGAGCGGCTCGGCATGAAAGACATCTGGATTTTCACGAGCGGCGGGGCGGTCTCCCCGGAGCTTGCCGCCTCATGCGGAAAACTTTTTGATTTTTACCCGCTTGAGGTTTACGGCTCAACGGAAACTTCCGGAATTGCGTACCGTCAGCAGGACAAGGACGGCCTTGTGTGGACACCGTTCGCGAACGCAAAAATCTGGCTTGGCGACGACGGATGCCTCAGAATCATCTCGCCGTACATCAAAAATCCAGAGGGATTTGCCACCGCGGATCTGGCAGAAATCCGCGAGGACGGCCGCTTCATTTTAAAAGGACGCTCGGACTCAATCGTGAAAATTGAGGAGAAACGAATCTCCATGACCGAGGTTGAGAACCGGATTCTGGAGAGCAATCTTGTGAAGGACGTGAAAGTTGTCGCGCTCAGCAATGATGTGCGCCAGTATCTGGCCGCCGCAATCGTTCTGAATGATGATGGCCGCGCAAAATTCAAGGACTGCGAGAAATTCATCATAAACCGGTATTTTCACGACCATCTGATGAAATTTTTTGAGAACGTCGTGATTCCCAAAAAATGGCGTTTTCTGGACGCGCTCCCCGTGGACGTGCAGGGAAAAACGCACCGGCTTGAGATTGAGGCACTGTTCAAGGACTGAAAATCAAACTTTTTGCTGACTTAGGAGGATTTATGCAGACGAATGACCACGCAATTAAGGATGAGAGAGTGATTTCCCGGACGGACAATTCCGTGGAGCTGGAATTTGTGATTCCTTTGGCAAGCGATTTTTTTGACGGCCACTTCCCGGAGTACAAGCTGCTTCCTGCGGTGGCGCAGTTTGAGGTGATAACCCGCTTTTCCCGGAAGTATTTTGGGACGCAGCGTTATGTCCCCAACATCAAAAGGATAAAATTCTCCGCTCCAATCCGGCCGGACACAAAAATCCGCCTGGAGCTTACCTTTAAAAAAGAAAAAATGCTCGTGAGCTTCAATATGATGGACGCGGACGTTGAGGGGAAAATTTACTCATCCGGGACGTTCAACGTTCTGGACGATGCGGCGGAGAGTGCTTCGTGATGGACGGCTCTTGGAAATATGGCTTTGTGATTCCGGTCTACAATCACGGTGCGGCACTGGAGGGCGTGGTCAGAAATCTTGTTCAGTATGATTTTCCCATCATTGTGGTGGACGACGGCAACGACGAGCGGAACAAAGCGTTCATAAACGACATAGCCGCCCGCTATCCGCTTGTGAGCCTTGTTGTCCGCGCCAAAAACGGCGGAAAGGGCGCGGCAATGAAAGACGGCGTGCGCCGCGCGCACGAGCTGGGTCTCACGCACATTCTCCAGCTGGATTCGGACGGCCAGCACGACACCGGCAGAATTCCGCATTTTCTGACGCTCTCGCAGGAAAATCCCGGGGCGATAATCTGCGGCTACCCGGAGTACGATGAGAACGCGCCGCGCCACCGCGTGAACGGACGGAAAGTCGCGAACGCATGGATTCATTTTGTCACACTCTCAAAAAGCATAGAGGACGGGATGATTGGCTTCCGCGTTTACCCCGTGGAGCCGTACATGAAACTGATTCAGAGCCACGCGATTCTGGACAACCGGATGGGCTATGACATCGAGATTTTGGTGCGGCTTTACTGGCGGGGCATTCAGGTTATTTCCTCGCCGGTCAAGGTTTTCTATCCCGCTGACGGCGTTTCGAATTTCCGCAACGTCCGCGACAACATCAGGATTGCGGGGTCGTATGCAAGGCTTTGCATCGGGCTTGTTCCGCACCTTCCGGTTCTTTTGGCAAGAAAATGCAGGAAAATCCGCAGGGAGACGCCCGATGGCTCAAAGTGACGTTCACTGGGCGGACGAGGCAGAGGCAATCAAATCAAACAAACCGCTGAAACTCCTGCTTTTTTTGTTCAAGACGCTTCCCGCTTTCATTATCCACACGATGTGCTTCCCGGCGACGTTTTTCTTTCTGATTTTCTCGCCTCACGCCCGAAAGGACGCGCGGACGTACCAGAAGCAGCTTTGGGAATTCTCGGGCGGAAAAATCCCGCCGAAAATCAGCGGCTACAGGCAGCTTCTGAGTTTCTCGCTCTGCTTGCTGGAGAAAATTGAAGGATGGCTCGGCAAGGTTAAATTCACGCGGATTCATTACGCGGACGACGATGTGCAGGAGCTTCTGGAGCGGCTCCGCGATGGAAAAGGCGCGATTTTAATCACCTCGCATCTGGGGAACATGGAGCTTCTGCGCAGTTTGCAGGATTACAACACACAGCTCTGCGGGCGCGAAGTTCCCGTGGTCATCATAATGGACATGAAAATCTCCGAGCAGTTCTCGCAGACTTTAAAGGAGCTGAATCCGCACTATTCGATGAACGTAGTGGAGTCCACCTCAATCGGGCCGGACTCAATGATTTACCTTGAGGAGCAGGCCGAGCGCGGCGCACTGATTGTGGTGGCGGGCGACAGGACAAGCGCGCAGAACCGCGACAAAGTGATTAAAAAGACTTTCCTTGGCAAGGAGGCGTGCTTTCCCTACGGCGTGTTCCTCATTCCATTCCTGATGAAAATGCCGGTCTATTATATGTTCGGGATGCGCTCGCATTTTTCCATTTTCAAGCCGAAGTACAACGTGTACATAGAAAAAAGCCTTGTGGACTGCGACTGCCCGCGTTCCGAGCGCGGCGAGAGAATCTCGCAGATGTGCGGCGAGTTCGTGCTTAAACTTGAAAAATTCTGTATGATGTATCCTTATCAGTGGTATAATTTTTTTAACTTCTGGAAGCAGGAGAATCACGTGGAGGGTGACGGGAATGCCTAGAAATCCGCATAAAAAAATATTTTCGCTGATGATTCTGACGGCCGTTTTTCTGCGCGTGAATTTTTTTGCGCAGGGCGCGGCTGGCTCTTCCCTCACGCTGGAGACGGTGTGCGCGGGGCTTGCCGCGAACGTGAACACCACCGGCGAATTCACGCAGACAAAGACAATAAACGCGGGCGGACGGCAGTTAAAATCCACGGGGAAATTCATTTTCTGCCCGCTTGGGATAATGTGGCGCACAGAAAAGCCGTTTCCATCCGCACTGATTCTTACGCCCACCGACATGATTCAGGTATCCGGGAACGGAAGCCGCTCTGTGATGAGCGGGCAGGACAATCAGATTTTTGCGAACATCTCGCAGACGCTCTCCTCGGTTTTTTCGGGGAACGCCGGGGAGCTTAAGAAACGCTTTGACTGCGATTTTTCTGCCGGCGCGGACGGCGCGTGGAGCGTGACGCTTGTGCCAAAGGACGCGACAATCGCATCTGTGATGACTTCGCTGACTTTGCGGGGCCGCTCTTCATCATCACGAACATCGCTCGCATTCCTTGAGATGACCGAGACTTCCGGGAATAAAATCGGCTACGAATTCACAGACCAGAAATATCCGGAGGAGCTTTCCGCAAATGAGAAACAGAACTTTTTCGCTGACTGAGCGCGTCCAGAACTTGCCGCAGAGCGCGCTTTTGAAGGTCTGGCTTGCGTATCATATTTTTGTGGCGGCGGTTTTTCTGCTTGCCTGCGTGATTTTCCGCGGTCAGATTACTCTGGACTCTGACCTTTTCAATCTTGTGCCAAAAAGCGTTTCCATGGAGTCGGTGAGGAAGGCAGATGAGAAAATGCTTTCGGTCACATCGCAGAACGTTTTCATTCTTGTTGCGCACGAGGATTTTCTGCGGGCAAAAAACGTCGCCGAGCAGGTTTTTGACGCGCTTGACGGCAGCGAGAATTTCCGGGAAATCTCGCTTTACAACGACGTCGGCTCAATGACAGAGATAACCGATTTCCTGTATAAATTCCGCTGGAATCTGATTGATGAGAAAACCGCTGATTTTATCCTTGGCACTTCGGACGGCTCTCCCGGCGGCGGCGCGGGCGCGGATGAATTTGCCCTGAACGCGCTCTCAAAGGCTTACGGCGGCTTCACGCTGCTCCCGCTTGATAATCTGGACTCAGACCCGTTCCTGCTCACCGAATACAATCTGATTAACTACCTGGACGCGGTGCAGAACGCGGGAACCGCGATGAGCGTTAAAGACGGAGTGCTTGCCTCCCAGTTTGACGGCAAATGGTACGTGATGATTCGCGGCATTCTTAGCGCGAAGGGCGCAAAACTCGCCGCAAAAAGCAACGCAATCACAGAGATTTACGATGTGTGCGCCAGGTACGCGGACGCAGAGGCGGATGACAGCCCGCAGTTCGTTTTTTCAGGCACGCCGTTCCACAGCCACGAAAGTTCCACGTCCGCAAGCCGCGAAGTTTCGGTCATAGCGACGCTGTCCATGCTTGCGGTGATTGTCCTGCTGGTCTTTATTTTCCGCTCGCCGCGTCCGCTCTTTTATTCTGTCGGGTCAATCCTTGTGTCCGTGGGAATTGCCGTCCTTGCGACGCTCGCGGTCTTCCATAAAATGCACGTAATCACGCTGGTTTTCGGAACATCGCTGATTGGCTCAAGCATTGACTACAGCCTGCATTTTTTCACGCACTGGGCGGGCAATCGCGAGCTGAAATCAAGTTTGGAAATCCGCAACCACATTTTCTCCGGGCTTCTCATGGCGATTGTCTCAACCGGAATCTGCTTTGCAATCCTTTTGTTCGCGCCGTTCACGATTCTAAGGCAGATGTCGCTTTTCTGTCTTGCGGGGCTGGTCAGCTCGTTCCTGACGACAATCGCGGTCTACCCGTACATTCCGCTGCCGCAGGTGCGCGGGAACGTGCGCTTTTTGGGCGGATTCACCCGCGCGGTCTCAAGAATGCAGAGAAAATGGGTTGGCCGCATGGTGATTTCCCTGCTTTTCGCGCTCTCAATCATCTGCGTGATTGTCTTCCATAAAAATGTGCGCATAAAAAACAATCTGCTCACGCTTTATAATATGGAAGGCCGGCTTCTGGACGATGAGATTACCGCCGCGCAGGTGATTCAGTACACTCCCGGCGGCTGGTACATTGTTAGCGGAGACAGCGAGGACGACGCGCTTTTGAACGAGGAGCGTCTGCGCCGCGAATTCGAGGATTTGACCGGCGGCACTGTGGGGTATGTGAGCGCGTCCCGGTTCGTGCCCTCAAAGGCGGTGCAGGAAAAATCCCGGGCGGCTTACGCGGTTCTTCTTGCCCGGGCAGAAAGTCAGTTTGCCGCGCTTGGATTTTCTCCCGATGACGCGGCGGAGCTTTCATCCATGTTGCAGGCGGATTTCTCCGGCTCTTCCGGCGAGTACGTTTCATTCTCAGCCGGGAACATCCCTGATTTCATAGTCTCGGCAATATCATCGGCATGGCTTGGAAATCTGGACGGAAAATATTACACGGTGCTTTTGCCCACAAAAGTCACGGATTATTTTGCGTACCGCTCGCTTTGTGAGACTGACGGCAACGCATTTTTCATCAGCAAGTCGCAGGACATCAGCGCGGATTTGGATTCCCTCACGGTGATGGTTCTGTGCTTTTTTGCGGCCGCATACGCCCTCATGCTGATAATCCTGAGGTTTTTCTACACATGGAAGCAGTCGCTCAAAATAATTTCTGTGCCAGTGCTGATTATTCTT
This sequence comes from Treponema sp., assembly GCA_022510865.1. Taxonomy (GTDB): domain Bacteria; phylum Spirochaetota; class Spirochaetia; order Treponematales; family Treponemataceae; genus Treponema_D. The sequence continues at coordinate 3,729 of JAFLSQ010000043.1, read as the reverse complement.
GTCGTGGTCGCGGTGTTCGCGGTCTTAAAAATCGATTTGGAATTCTTTTCGATTACCGGCCTGATTCTGGTTTTCGGGCTTGGCCTTGACTACATCATTTATATGACCGAGAACGAGAAAAAACTTGCCAAAAACGATTCCGCGGATTTGCGGGCGTACAGCGCGCTTGAGCCGTTCGCCACGATGGTCTCGTTTGTCACAACGATTATCTCGTTCGGTGCGCTCGCGCTCAGCGCGTTCAAGCCCGTGCATCTGATTGGGCTTTCCGTTTTCATCGGGCTTGCCACGGCTTACACCGGCTCCTTTTTTTACGGCCGTGTCGGGAGCGCGGGCAGAAAGGAGGTGTGATTGTGAGACCCCGGATTTTTCTTCCGCTGATTTTTACCGCATTTTTTGCCGCCTCATGCGCCACCACAAGGCAAAGCAAACGCAGGGAGTGCGGCCTGTTTACATAACGAACAGCAAGAAAATCGCACTGCTTCCGCCGTCTGACTGCGCGTTTGCGGTGGACGGAGCGCAGCGTCTTACCGGCACGTTCGGCGGCACAACGTTCGCTCTGCTTTCGTACACGCAGATAGACAAGGACGGCATTTCCCTCATTCTGATGAACGACTTTGGCACTGATATGGGAAGTCTTTCTTACGATACTGCGGGCGTGACGTTCAGCTCGGCGTTTTTCCCCAAAAATCTGCCCGGCGAGTACATAATCGCGGATATTCAGAACGCATTTTACGACGCGGCAGCCCTGCAATCCGCCTATTCCACGTCCAAACTGATTTTTGAGGCGCAAACTGCGGACAACGGCGAGCATCGCACAATCCGCGACGGCACAAAACTGATTGAGGCGATTTTCATAACCGCAGACGGCGTGACCATCAAAAATTATCTGCGCGGCTATGAGTACTCCCTGGAATTCTAGTCAAGCGACTTCCCTTCTGACTCGTGCGATTGACTGACCAAATCTGCGCCATTCCGTTAAAATCGCTAAGGGATTTATGTGAAAACGCTAAGGAATTTTACAAAAACGCTAAGTGTTTTTTAAAAATCCCTTAGCGTTTTTAACGCAATGCCTGCACGAACGGATGCATTGTCGTTAAGAAAAATTGCGGATGATTACCAGTTTTTGTGCGGATTGCAGGTATATTTTATGGAAAGAAAGTACCACGAAACGACAAAGACAGCGCGAAGCGCGGTCTCTCTTTTTAACGTCCTTATATTTTAGGCAATGAAAACAGTTTCGGGTTTTCTTTATCGCCGAGAATGCCGTTCCACAGTTAAGCGGGAAACATCGGTGAATAATCTGGTTTTTGCTTGGCAAGGACTAGAATTTAAAATGAGCAACTCTATTTTAACTGTTCATTTTAAATGACCGTTAAATCCGTAAAAGTTGTAGTAAATTATAAGCCAAAAAAATCAGAAAAACAAGCGCAAAATCGCGGAATTTGGGCGATTTTATGTGAATTTTCACGCCGCGCCGGGCAATCCGCTTGATTTCTTAATGTTCGATTTTAACGGTGGTTAAATCTGGTCATTTCGGAGGACAAAATGAAAAAATTAAAGAAGGTTTGGATACTCACGCTTATGGCGGCGGGTTTTGCGATGGTGCTTGGATGCAGCAATAGCAGTTCTAGTGAGGAGCAAAACGACCCGGTTGATGGTGATAAAGTGATTACCGTTTTTGACCCTGAGGATTACACTGGAGATGAAGGTGAAAAGGTTGTAAGAGACGGTGTGACGTATCTTAAAATTACTGTGGATGAATGGGACATAGTAATAAATGTAAATCCTATCAATTTGGTCGGTAAAACAAAATTTAAATGTACTATGTACGGCGAAGAACCAAATGCTGACTATATTTATAAGATAAAACTTGCCGATAGCGCTTATGACGATATTTCTAACATTGAGATGAACGGCATAGTTACGACACCTACTGAAAGAGAGGCTGGTGTTGCAGAAAAAACGGAGTGGAATAAAGTAAGCGAAACATTCCTGTGCGATAGAATTCAGCCGGTGGTACTGGATTCCTCCATAGAAGGTTACCCTGCACAATCTGGTGTAGTAGTCTACATCGGAAAAATAACCGCTGAGTAATCAAACAAATCACGGTGGAGCTTCCCGAAGTTTTGTTTCGGGAAGTTTTTTTTTTGCAATCAAAAGTGCGCCAATCAAAATCTTCTTTGCAATTGCAAATCCGGGAAGAAAATCACCCATTCTCAAAATCCAAAGATTATAGTACACTCGAAACGTTATGAATTTGTATCTTTCAAGGCCCGGAGTGATGAGCGGCGCCGGCTCTTCGCTCGCAGAGTTGTGGGCGGCTGTTACGGCTGGCTCGCAGGACGGAATTGGGCGCGTGACAACCTGCACTGGCGAGGATTTTTTTGCGGCGCGTATAAAAGATGACGCGCTTTTGCCGAGCGGCGCACAGTATGATATGAAAATCATGCGGATTGAGAACGCGGCTCTGGAGCAGATTCGCGGTGACGTGCTTGCGGCGGTGCAGAGATACGGTGCGTCGCGCGTGGCGGTGTGCGTCGGCTCGTGCGATAACGGCACGGAATTTTCGGTGGCGGCGCACAGAAAGTTTTTTGCGGACGGCGAGTTTCCCGCGGACTACAGCCTTGAGGTTCAGGGCGCGGATTATGTGGCGACTTTCGTGGCGCAGAAATTTGGTCTTGAAGGTCCGTGCGCGGCGTTCTCCACGGCGTGTTCCTCCAGTGCGGGCGCGGTCATAAAATCCGCAGAGATGATTCTTGCGGGCATTGCGGATGCGGCGGTCGTGGGCGGCGTGGACATTGCGTCAGACACGACTCTGGTCGGCTTCAACTCGCTGGAGGCGGTCTCGGACGAGATTACAAATCCGTTCAGCAGAAACAGGAAGGGAATCACGCTGGGCGATGGCGCGGCTTTTTTTGTGATGACAAAAGACCCTCTGCCCTCATCCGGCGGGATTGACGTGCGGCTTCTGGGCTGGGGAGAGAGCGCGGACGCGTATCATGCCACTTCCCCAGACCCGAGAGGCGCGGGCGCACAGGAGGCAATCCATCTGGCTCTGGAGCGGTCTGCGCTTATGCCGCAGGACGTGGGCTACATCAATCTGCACGGAACTGGCACCAAACTGAACGACAGCATGGAAAGCAAGGCGGTGGACGCGGTTTTTGGCGATGTGCGGGTGTCTGTCTCCACAACCAAGCCTGTCACCGGGCACACTCTGGGTGCGGCGGCCGCTTTGGAGCTTGCGGTCTGCTATTGTGCGCTTGTTGAAAATCACGGGAAAAACCGTCATAATATCATACTGCCAAGGCAGGTCTGGGACATGGAGCGCGACGACGAGATTCCCGCGCTGAACTTTGTGGATGCAAGGAATCCGGGCGGCGAGCATGGCGGGCTTAAGGCGTGCCTTTCGAATTCGTTCGCATTCGGCGGCGCGAACGCGTGCCTGGCAATCGGTTTGTAGTTTTGTACATCTGAAAATCGTGTGATTTCTGTGCCGTTTAATTATAATGACCTTTGCATGAGACTATTTGCAGGATTCCGTCCTGCACTCTGTATACCAGGCGGTTCACATCATCAATGCGGCGGCTCCAAAATCCGCTCAGATTTTCTTTAAGCGGCTCAGGTTTGCCAAGGCCGCTGTCAAATCCGTTGCGCTCTATGTCTTTTATCAAGGCGTTAACACGCTTCAAGGTCTTTTTATCCTGATTTTGCCAGTACAAGTAATCTTCC
>JAFLSQ010000042.1 GCA_022510865.1 Treponema sp. | reverse complement strand
TTCAAAACAACTTTCCTGCCCACATCTGCCGAGCGAAGCTCGCCGCAGGTGGCTGTGCGCTTTGTGCTTTCCATAATAGGGATATTTTAGTGTTTCGCGGGGAAATTTGCAACGGACGGCGATTCATGGTATGACCGTCTATGGCGGTGGCGGGAACTACATCCCCGCGCGTTTCAGCACATACTGGCTGAACCAACTCGGCGCGGGCTCTCCGGCGCGATCGCACGTATTTTGTGGTGTCGCCGGGGCCCGGCGCAAAAAACTCCCGCGCGGCGGTGCCCCCTCCGCTCAATCCTATCTCGGCTGCATCCAGCGCGATTCGTTCTGCAGGATTTCCTGTAAGCTCCTGAGATACTCGCTTATTCCTTTTGTCCGCGGAATCCGCTCGCGTTTTATGCTGGAGATGTCCTTGAATATCTTCTTGTCATTGTCCACCGCATCATTCATGCATATCAGTATCCGCATGACAAAAGCCTCGCTTTTAGTCCAGTCTTTCCGTATTATCCTGTTGAGGGTTCTGTTTGACCTGCGGCATATCTCAAGCTCAAAAAAGAAGCAGGTGAGGTACCGCCGCTGATAATGAAGCCTGTCCGCAAGGGCGACATTGTTGGCAGGGTCCAGGTCATGGTCAAAGCGCGTCCTGTACGCCTCGGGGATTCTCTCAACATCACACCCGCAGTCATCGTAGAAAAAGTCAATCACGCTCTGGAAGGCATGGGCGAACTCGAAGCTCATGTATGCACCAATGAGGTTCGTGTACTGCTGGTATTTCATAATCCGCGTGGGAATGTACACCGCGACTATGAGCGCGATGAATGTGAGTGCGAGCGTGGCAATCGAGACCCAAAACTCCGGTTTCTGTAAGCAGTCCATTATCACAGCTCCATGATGTCCATGAGGATTTTGCAGTTCTCTTTGGTCAGTTCCTTGCCGTTCATGCTGTCGAGCACGGAGCTTTTTAGCTCAAGTTTTATCCATCTCGCATCGTCCGTTCTCAGCCTTACGATGACCGACAGGACAAACAGGAGCGCGGCGAGCATAAGAAGCCCGACGGTCGCCACAATGTCAAAGCTCAGGAAGCATTTTATGATGACCGCGCCCACAGATATGACACATGCCGTTATGAACAACGCCTTGGAAAGTATGGGGAAGTTCTTATCCTTCTTGTAATGAGTGTCATTCACTTTCAGAATGACATAATTCCGTTGAGCGCATACTATGCGCCTCAGCTCCGCTCCGATGAGCCTGTCCATTTTTCTGAGACTGTCTATGACTTTCCTAAGAAGGTTGTCATCGCCTAAATTCTTGCTCTCGAAATCCTTGTTGTCTTTGTATATGATTCTTCTCCGCTTGCCATACCATTTTCCGAAGATAAGTTTTTCTTCGGCTTCTTCGGTAAGTTTTATTTTCTGCCCCCCCTCAAAATCGTCATCATCAAAATGCGCCTCGACGAAAAACCTGTCTAAATAAAAAAACACTTCGTAGTGGCACACTTCGTCGCCTATCAGACCGTCATGTGTTCCAACCCAAATACAATCCCTGCCTTTGTGATACTCACAAACAAATTCCGTATTCTTGCTGATTTCATTCTTGAGCTTTCTCAGAAATTCTTTTTTCTCTTTGTCATTGTTGATTTTATCCTTGAACTTTTTTAGAAATCCTTCTTTCTCGTTATTCGGCTTTACTGCATCGTCTGACATAATCTGTCCTCCTTCAAGACTCAATCTCTCTCTCCGCAGAAGGCTTCTCTCAAGAGAAACTCTCCGTGGACTTTGCGGCTCTCCCCTATGCGGTATGACACCTCTACCTTACAAGGTAGAGCCGCCACGCGCTCCTATTCTTTGACCGCGGTGAGGGTCTTGTTGAAGATGCTCCGCTTCATTGTTTTGAGCGCTTTCCCTGTGGACCCGATGATTTTCGTGCGCACCTCTATGCTGAACTCGCCCGCCTCGGTATTCGCGGGGAGCATGACCATGAGGCGCGCGGGCTTGTTCTCAAGAACCGGCTCGCGGTGAAGATTTCGATGTCCGACGCCTCGACCTCAATCTCGCCGGTCGGCATATCGCGGTTGATGTCCTTGTCGCTCCGGGCGCGGACTGTGCCCTCCACGGCGATGCAGAACTCGCTCTTGAGGCCGGCGGCGGTCTTTCTCACCTCGTCGCCCGCTGTGTCCCCCACCATCACCTGCGTGACTCCGTAGCGGTCCCGCAGGCGGATAAACAAGAGCCCGCCCAAGTCGCGCGTGCGGCTGACCCATCCGTTCAAAACAACTTTCCTGCCCACATCTGCCGAGCGAAGCTCGCCGCAGGTGGCTGTGCGCTTTGTGCTTTCCATAATGAGGATATTCTAGTGTTTCGCGCTTAATTTTGCAACGGACGCAGGCGGGCTGCTTGTCCGCGGAGCGGACGGATGGGCGGATTGTTCTTGCCGGGGCCGTCTGGAAAATCCGCGTGGGCAAAAACGCGAGGTCTGGAAATCGGCAAAAAAAACGCGGTTTGCATGGAGTTTTCTCCTGCAACGCCGCATTTTTTCGCGAAAAGATTTTTCAGGAATTCAAGCATAAAAATCCGTTTTTGAATTCATGCGGATTTTCGTGCCGGGTCTGAAAATCACGCGCCCAGAAAGAAGAGCGAGAAGAAAATGTAAACGCTTCCGAACAGCATGATGATGTTTGAAATCAGGTGCATATATTTTACTTTTCGCAGGTTGTAAAAAATCAGGCCAAGAAGGTAGAAAGCGCCGCCAAGCACGAGCATGGTGAAACTTTTTGTTTGAAGCGATGTGTAAAGCCTGCTCGCGAAAATCACGCCGGAAAATCCTGCGAGCGCGCAGAAAATAACGTTCAGTTTTTCGTGCTTGCGTCCGCCGATTGCATAAAATAACACGCCCGTGAGGACAATCGCCCAGACAATCCCGAACAAAATCCAGCCGCGCAATCCTTGAATTTTTGTGATTGAATAGACTGTGTACCCGAATCCGATGATAAGGAGCGTCCACACGTGCGCCAGCCGGTTGAAAACGGTTTTTGCGGTGAAGTTTGTGAGCGCGTGCTGCAAAAGCGAGCACAAATACATAATTGTCATTGATGTGCCGAACAGAGTGTAGAAAATCGTCGTGACGTTCACGTAACTTTCCAGATTGCGCACGGCAATTGTGTCAAGAACTGCTGTTGCGGCGATGAAAAGTGCCGCGCCAATCCCTTGGATGATTGAGCTGCCGATTTCTTCCGGCATTGTGAGCGGCCGGACTTTTTTTGCCGCCTCGATTATCGCGCGCTCGTTCTCAATGCGTTTCTGCGCCTTGTGCTTTGCTTTCTCGCTTTTTGCGTAATCTTCGGCGGCATATTTTGCTTTCAGACGCTCGGGGTCCTCGGTGTACTGAATGTTGATTTCCCGGACCTGTCTTTCATAATCGGCTTTGAGCTGCGCAAGCCGGCCCTGTTTTTTTGCTTTCAGAGATTTCAAGGTTGATTTGCGGACTGCATTCGCCGCGATGTCATCTTGTCTGGACATGAAAAGCCTCTCTACTTTGTTTTATGATTTTTACATGATGACATTTTTTGTCATTTTTGTCGAGCATTTGGGCGGGTATTTATCTCATAAAGCAGAATGCCGGAGGCAACGGAGACATTCAGGCTGTCGATTTTCCCGCAGGTGGGGATGGACACAATCTGATCGCACTGCTTTTCCAGAAGATTTGCGATTCCGCTGCCTTCGCTTCCCATCACAAGGGCCGTTTTTGCCGCGAAATTGATTTCTTTGCAGGATGTTCCGTAGGAGTCCGCGCCGTAAATCCAGAAACCCGCGGATTTCAGTTTTTCTGCCGCCCTCACAAGGTTTGTCACCACCGCGACAGGAACCCATGCGCTCGCGCCCGCGCTTGCCCTCGCGATTATCTCGTTGCCGGCAATGTCGCTCGCGCTGTTGCGCTCGGGAATCACAACCAGAGAGACACCGAACTGGTCACAGCTGCGAAGAATTGCGCCCACGTTGTGCGGGTCAGTCACCCTGTCCAGCAGGACGACCGTCTGTCTCTCATCGCTTTGGGAAACTGATTTTCTGAGCCAGGAATCAAAATCCACAAGATTTACCCCGGTGTTTTTCGCGCTTTCATCAGAAATTTCCAGAACAACGCCCCGGTGGTCGCGCAGAGCCGCATCCAAGGGCAGAACCATTTTGTCAAGTTCGGCGTTCTGAACCTGGACGGTGCGCACTCCGGCCGCGCCAGATGCCGCAAGAATGTTTTTTATGCGCGGACCTGCCTTGCTGTAAAAAACTGTAAGCCCGCTGGCATCCGAGGATTTTGCGACAGAGCGCAGTTTCTCTTCTATGGAATGAAATCCTGTTAAAATCATAATCAAAGCCTGATTATCGGCCGCAGCACTGCTTGTATTTTTTTCCGCTTCCGCACGGGCACGGCTCGTTCCGCCCGATTTTTGCGCCCACGCGCTTGATTGTTGTGGGGATTACGTTGCCCGCCACATATTTCCATTCGCCGTTTATCTGCCGGAACAGAGAAATCTCGTGGTGGACATCGTGCATCTGGTGCAGGGTGTAATCCGCCTCGAATTCCACAATCTGCTCGTCGTCTTTCTCGCCTTTTTCTGTTCGCAGGATTTTCAATCCGTTCCACTGGGATTCACGGCTCCAGTTTTCGGTGGCTTTTTTGTCAATCTCTGCAATGCCGTCGCCTTCCTCGCACGAGCTGATGATAAAATCAATTTCGTGCTTCACATAAGAGGAATAGCGCGCGCGCATACACGCTTCCGCAGTGGAAGCCTTCACCGTGCCGCGGATAATCGGTTCGCAGCACTCGCCGTATTTTTTTCCTGAACCGCAAGGACATAATTCGTTGTTCGTACTCATACCTCAATTATACCGAAAAAAAAAACGTGTGTCATTGGGAATTTTTGCGGCGGACGATGTTGATGATGTTTCTGCTGTCTTGCGAAAATATTGCGATTGACCAGATGGTGCGTTCCCGATGATTGCCAGAAGTGTTTCTGTCACTAAGGACAAAACTTTTCCTTTGCTTGCGCGATGCATTGTTCCGCCCAAGCAAGCATCTTCGGCTCAACAAAGCGCAGGCGCAGGTAATCAATCGCAGAGCAAATCGCGAACACTGCGAGGATGTCGGCAAACGCTAGCAGCGGAAAGAGCGGCGACAGGAACTGCGCGTCGCTCACGTGCAGGATGCCGTTCCAAAGTAACTGGCGGGTGATGTGGGAGTCGTGCAACAGATACACGCCGAACGTGGTCGCGGCGACGGTGTTTATGCGGCGGCTCGGCGGTACGCTCATGCGGGCGAATATAGCGAACAGCGACCATGCGCAGAGCGGAACTGACACGCAGTTTTGCAGTCCGCTTACTAGATATGTTGCCACGATTTGCGGGATGCCCGTCACCTCTATAGAGATGCTCCGTAACGCGGTGCGGTAGAGAGGACTGACGACGAACAGCAGCCACCCGAGCACGAACAGGGCGATGTGTTGAACCTGCGGCTTTTCCTGCTCAGAATGCTTAAAAAGCCGACAATACGCGCCCAAAATGTAGAAGAAAAACGCTCTACTCAAAGCCACGTATGCCCCGCCGAACACCAGCTGGCACGAGTACCAGAAGAACCAGGTCACAGCCAGCAGACGCATGAAACCCGCTTTGTTCAGCTTTGCCAGAAACTGGTTGATGCGCGGCGCGGTCAGCACGAGCAGCACGTATGCCGAGACGAACCACCAGCCAGATGAGATTGGCATGAAAACATAGTGCAGAAGCAAACCAATTTTTTCCGTAAACGAGAATTCCGAAAAAGTGTAACCAATGCCGAACAGTTTTTGTATGACAGGCAAAATGACGAAAACGGCAGAAACGGTAAATCCATAGAACACCGTTTGCAGGCAGACCTTCAGAACTGACGCGCGCTGCTTCCCCACGAGAAAATAGCCTGTCAGCATGAAGAAAAGCGCGACACCGGTGGCACCGCCAGGTACAAAAAGCAGCGTGAAAAGCCGGTTGACCGTCGTGCCTGCCGCCCAAGCCTGGTATGCGTTATCGGAGGACAGCACTTGCTGCACGCCGTGAACCGCAAGATGATGCGCGACAATCATCAGCATGGCGGCAATACGCAGAAGCTCAAAATTCGATTTCCGTTCGGTAATGCGTGGCATTGTTTTTCTCCTGCGACCCTGAGTGATTTCTTAATCAGGAAGTATTTGTAACTTAACTTCCTGATGTGGTAGTTAAAATATAATACAACTACTTTAAGAAGTAAAGAGGCCCTTTGTCTGCTGAATATGGTAGCGTTAAGCCATGAATTTTAGCACGCGCCTAAAAGAGGAAATAGAATCCGCCGATATCCGCTACAAAGAGCTTGCCGCAAAATCCGGCGTTCCCGAACGTGCCCTGTATAACTATGTGGCGACCAAAAATCCTTCGATGCCTCCCGCTGATGTCGCCGTAAAAATAGCAGGTGTTCTGGGCGTTTCTGTGGAGTATCTCGTCACGGGAAATCCGTTTGATGCCGAAAACAGAATCCACATAAATGAAAAGAAACTCCGCTCTTATGCGCCGCTCATCAAGAAAATCGATGCGCTTGACGAAAAGCAGCGGGCGTTGTTGCAGACAATCGTTTCCGAAATGGCGGACTGGAAAGAAAAATAAATTAAAAGTCAATACCAAAAACCGCGTGTCATTGGGAATTTTTGCGGCGGCATTTGCATGAAAACGCGCCGGATGATTTTGGGCGCAGAACGGTGGGAAAATCATCAGAAAAAATTTTTTCAAGGCGATTTCTTTGCTTGCCTGGAAAACAGTTTTGATTTATAATGCATTTAATCTCCTGACACAAAGCCAGTCTGACTGAAAGGTGATTTTTCTCGCGTTCCGGGAAGCGGCTTTTGTGGCCGGGGAAATTCACTTTCTGGAGAAAAATATGACGCGAGTTGCAGTCATCAGCGTTATCGTTGAGAATATCAGCGAGAACGGAAAATCAATCGAAGAACTTAATGAAATCCTCCACGGATACGGCGAGTTTATCATCGGCCGCATGGGAATTCCGTACAAGGCAAGGAACGTCGGAATCATCAGCGTTTCCATCGACGCGCCGCAGGACACAATCTCCACGCTCTCGGGCGTTATCGGGAAACTGCCGGGCGTGAGCGTGAAGACCGCGCTTTCGGGCGTTGCCAGCGATGAATGAAAAGGCCCGCGGCCTTGCGCTCCGTCTTGAAGAGCACGGCTCGCTTCTGCCTGACGAGTACGAATTTCTGATTGAGAACCGTAGCGATGATCTTGCTGCCTTGCTCGCGGAAAAAGCGAATTCTGCGCGTGAGAAAATTTACGGCAAAAAGATTTTCATGCGCGGACTGATTGAAATCTCAAGTTTCTGCAAGAACGACTGCCTCTACTGCGGAATCAGGCGCAGCAACAAAAACTGCGAGCGTTACCGGCTTTCTGAGGAGGAGATTTTAAACTGTGCCGACGAGGGGTACGCGCTCGGGTTCAGGACGTTTGTCTTGCAGGGCGGAGAGGACGCTTTTTTTTCGGACGAGGTTCTCTGCCGAATCGTGCGGGAAATCAAGGAAAAATATCCGGACTGCGCGGTTACGCTTTCCATGGGCGAGCGCAGTGATGAGAGTTTCCGCGCGCTCCGGGAAGCCGGGGCAGACAGGTATCTTCTGCGCCACGAGACAGCAAGCAAATCGCACTATGAGAGGCTCCACCCCGCAGAGATGTCGTTTGACAACAGGATGAGATGCCTTCATGTGCTCCGCGGGCTTGGCTTTCAGGTGGGCTGCGGATTTATGGTCGGCTCCCCGTTCCAGACTTCCCGTGACCTTGCGGCTGACCTCAAATTTATTGAAGAATTCAAGCCGGATATGTGCGGAATCGGGCCGTTCATTGCGCACAGGAACACGCCGTTCGCGAACGAGAAATCCGGGACGCTTGAGCTGACGTGCTTTCTGCTTTCGGTAATTCGCCTGATTTATCCGCGCGTGCTTCTGCCCGCAACGACTGCTTTGGGGACGATTGCCCGCGACGGCCGCGAGAGGGGGATTCTTGCCGGTGCGAATGTCGTCATGCCAAATCTTTCGCCGGTTGCCGTCAGAAAAAAATACGAGCTTTACGATAACAAAATCTGCACGGGCGAGGAATCCGCGCAGTGCCGCGGCTGCCTGGAACGCCGCATAATCTCTACGGGGTATGAGATTGCGGTTGACCGCGGTGACATCAAAAAAGAGTGTTAAAATCAGAAGGAGAGAAAAATGGCATCATATAATCCGCGTTCGATGAAGGCCGAGGAATTTATAAGCGACGAGGAGATTCTTGCGACGCTTGACTATGCCGAGGCGAACAAGCGCAATGAGACGCTTATAGATGAGATTCTTGAGAAGGCGCGGCCAAAAAAAACTGATTCGGGATGCGTGTGCGCGGGGCTAACTCACCGCGAGGCATCCGTGCTGCTTGCGTGCGACATCCCTGAGAAAATCGAGAAGATTTATAAAATCGCGGAGGAAATCAAACTGGCGTTTTATGGCAACCGGATTGTAATTTTCGCGCCGCTTTATCTTTCTAACTACTGCGTGAACGGATGCCTTTACTGCCCGTATCACCTTAAAAATAAAAACATTCCGCGCAAGAAACTTTCGCAGGAAGAGGTGCGCGCAGAGGTGATTGCCTTGCAGGATATGGGGCACAAGCGTCTTGCAATCGAGGCGGGCGAAGATCCCAAAAATAATCCGATTGAGTACATCCTTGAGTGCATCAACACGATTTATTCAGTCCATCACAAAAACGGGGACATCCGCCGGGTGAACGTGAACATTGCGGCTACGACGGTTGAAAATTACAGAAAGCTCCGTGACGCGGGAATCGGGACGTACATTCTTTTTCAGGAGACGTATCACAAGGAAAGTTACCTGCGTCTGCATCCGACCGGCCCCAAGCACGACTACGATTACCACACCGAGGCGATGGATCGCGCGATGCAGGGCGGAATTGATGATGTGGGGCTTGGCGTTCTTTTTGGGCTGGACAAATACAAATACGAATTCACGGGGCTGATTATGCATGCCGAGCATCTGGAGGCTGTGCACGGAGTTGGGCCGCATACAATCAGCGTGCCAAGAGTAAAAAAAGCCGATGATATTGACCCGGATTCTTTTGATAACGGAATCGATGACGAGACGTTCGCGAAAATCACAGCGTGCATAAGGCTTGCAGTTCCGTACACCGGCATGATAATCTCCACACGCGAGACCGAGGCCGTGCGCACAAGGCTTCTGAACCTTGGAGTCTCGCAGGTGAGCGGCGGCTCTCGCACTTCCGTGGGCGGCTACACCCAGAGCGAGCGTCCGCATGACACCGAGCAGTTTGATGTCTCTGACCAGCGTTCGCTTGATGAGGTTGTCGGCTGGCTGATGAAAAACGGCCACATCCCGTCATTCTGCACGGCGTGCTACCGCGAAGGACGCACCGGCGACCGTTTTATGAGCCTGTGCAAAAGCGGCCAGATTCTCAACTGCTGCCACCCCAACGCGCTGATGACTCTTGCCGAGTATCTGGAGGATTATGCCTCAGCCGGAACAAAAGACGCGGGCTACAAGATGATTGCCGATGAACTCAAAAATATTCCGAAAGATAACGTGCGGAAAATCGCAGAGGAAAATATCGAGCAAATCAGGAATTCAAACAGGCGCGACTTCAGATTTTAGTACGGAGGCAAAAATGAGCATGAACGAAACTTCATCCGGCGAGAGAATCCACATCTCGTTTTTTGGAAAGCGCAACGCGGGAAAATCCAGCCTTGTGAACGCGGTCACTTCGCAGAATCTTTCTGTTGTCTCGGAAGTGAAAGGCACCACGACCGACCCGGTAAAAAAATCGATGGAACTGCTGCCGCTTGGCCCGGTTGTAATCACCGACACTGCGGGAATCGACGACGAGGGCGAGCTTGGCTCTCTGCGCGTGCAGAAAACTTTTGAGACGCTCTCGCGCACAGACATCGCGGTTTTTGTGGCGGACGCAACGGCTGAAATCTCCGACGACGAGAAAAAATTCATTGCGATTTTGCAGGAGCGGAAAATTCCGTTTATCATCGCAAGGAACAAGTGCGATCTTCTTGCTGAAATTCCCAAAGATACGCCCAACGCACCGAACGAGATTTTTGTGAGCGCGGCCACCGGCATAAACATCAGCGAGTTAAAAGAGCTGCTCGGAAAAATCCGCGGGGATTTTCAGACCGGCAAGCGGATAATTGCCGACCTGATTTCGTGCGGCGACATCGTTGTGCTTGTGATTCCGATTGACCAGTCCGCGCCAAAAGGCCGCATAATCCTTCCTCAGCAGGCGACAATCCGCGATATTCTTGACTCGAACGCAATTTTCATTTCGTGCCAGCCGCAGGAACTGAAACAGACGCTTGAATCTCTTGCCAAAAAACCGCGCCTTGTTGTCACGGACTCTCAGGCGTTCGGCGAGGTCTCAAAAATCGTTCCGAGGGAAATTCCGCTCACTTCGTTTTCGATTCTTTTCGCGCGTTACAAAGGCGAGCTTTCCGCGCTGATTGGCGGGGCGGAGAAACTTTCCGCGCTGAAAGACGGCGAGCGCGTTCTGATTGCGGAGGCCTGCACCCATCACAGGCAGTGCCGCGACATCGGGACGGTTCAGCTTCCTTCGATGATAAAAAAATTCTCCGGCGCGAACGTGGATTTTGAATTTTCATCGGGAACTGATTTTCCGGCCGGCCTTGAGAAATTCGCGCTCGTTGTCCACTGCGGCGGCTGCATGATAAACGAGACCGAGATGAAAAATCGTCTGGAACGCGCAAAAGAGGCGGGCGTTCCCGTGGTGAACTACGGAATTGCGCTGGCAAAAATGAACGGCATTCTTGAGCGCAGCATTGAGCCGGTGCGGAATTCAATTTGATTCCGGCGGATTTTCTGGCACGCCCGGCAAGAAAATCCGCCGGGAAATCAGGGCTGGAAATCGGTTTAAAAATCGTAAAAAAAAATCAGAAAAAATCGCGAAAAACTGCATATTTTGAAAATCCGCGGCAATTATATATGTAGATGTATTCGACTGATTGTAAAAACTTGGATGTTCGCGAGAAAACGATGGAGCACGGCATTTCTTTTCCTTTTGATGAGGAGCTTGTGATGCTGATTCTGGGCAGCGGAACCAGAGAAATGCCCGTGAATCTGCTTGCAAAGAGGATTGTTGATGTGCTTGACGAGCATGGCGACAAGGACATTGTGCCGCATCTGATGGCTTTGAAGGGCGTTGGCGAGAGCAAGGCGCTTGCAGTTGCGGCCGCAATCGAGCTTGGGCGGCGGCGGAGCCTGCACCTCAAAGTGCAGATTCGGCATGCGTATGATTTGCTGCCTTTTGTGCGCAATTACGCGATGAGCAACAAGGAGCATTTTCTTGCCATCACGCTGAACGGAAGTTATGAGATAATCCAGATTCACGTTGTGTCCGTTGGAACGCTCACGCGCACGCTGATTCATCCGCGCGAGATTTTTATGGACGCGATAAAGGAATCCGCATCGGCGTTGCTGGTCTGTCACAATCATCCGTCTGGGAACTGTGAGCCTTCAAACGAGGACATCGAGACTACAAGGATTTTGCTGGAGGCATCGAAAATTCTTGGGATTGACCTGATTGACCACATCATAATCAGTTGTGAGGAGCATTTCAGCTTCAAGGAGAACGGAATTATGTTTGATTAGCGCGCAAAACCACGTCTTACATATCATTTGAATTTGTACTATAATGTGTGCACTTTGATGAGTGATTTTGATTTGGAGACGTGCAGATGAAATTGTATTCGCGCGGGCAGATGGTCCGCAATATGCTGATTGGCTCCGCCGTGGCCGCGGTTTTTGCCGGAATCCTGATTTTAAGGATTAGCAGGGCTGGCAATCAGAAGGAAGCCGGCAATGCTGTCACAGATTTTAATGTCTCGTTTGATGAGAGCGCCGTGCCGGATGCCGAGGCATCGTTCTTGCAGCAGGATTCTGCCATCGCAATCCCCGTGTCCAGCAGCACGCCGTACACTCAGGAGGAGTTGCAGACCATAAACGTTTACGAGCAGTGCAACGAGGCGGTCGTGAACATAAACACGCAGATTGTCGCATACGACTGGTTTCTTGAGCCTTACGTGCAGGAGGGCGGAAGCGGAAGCGGCTCCATAATCGACAAGCGCGGGTATATCCTCACGAATGTCCACGTCATTCAGGGCGCATCGGCGATTTATGTCTCGCTGTTTGACGGAACTCAGTACGAGGCGGAGGTTGTGGGGCAGGATTTTGACAGCGATCTCGCCGTGATAAAATTCACTCCGCCGTCCGGAATCGATTTGAAGACAATCGGATTCGGGGACTCTGCGTCGCTTAAAGTTGGTCAGCGTGTGATTGCCATCGGAAATCCGTTTGGTCTGGAGCGCACTATGACAACCGGAATTGTCTCCGGGCTTGGGCGGCCAATCCAGAACAGCAGCAACCGCATAATCAGGAATATGATTCAGACGGACGCGGCAATCAATCCGGGGAATTCGGGCGGGCCTCTTCTGGACGCGGGCGGAAAAATGATTGGAATCAACACGATGATAAAATCCAGTTCGGGAAGCTCATCGGGCGTGGGCTTCGCAGTGCCGTCCGAGACTGCGGTGCGCGTTGTGGCGGACCTTTTGAAATACGGAAAAGTCCAGCGCGGAAAAATTGACGCGGTGTTCGTGCAGAACAGTCAGCGCATTGCGCGGTACGCCGGGCTGGACATCGCGACCGGGGTTCTTGTCTCGCAGGTCACAAAGGGCGGGAAGGCCGACTCAGCCGGATTGAAAGGCGGCACCGAGGCGGTTTATTACGGTTCACGCCGTGACATCATTTATATTGGCGGCGATGTGATTGTCCAGATTGATAATATCGCGGTGTCTTCCCTTGCCGACTATTATTCCGCGCTGGAAAGCAAACGCGCCGGCGATGTTGTGAGCGTTGTCGTGCGCCGCAACAAAAAGAATGTCACGCTGAGCGTGACGCTGGTGGAGAACTGATGAAAAAATTCGAGGTTGTCTCATCATTCCAGCCGAGCGGAGACCAGGGGCAGGCAATCAAAAAGCTTGCGGACGGTTTTCTGCGCGGCGATAAATTCCAGACTTTGAAAGGCGTGACCGGCAGCGGCAAAACGTTCACAATGGCAAAGATAATTGAGGCAGTGCAGCGGCCGACCCTCATCATCAGCCACAACAAGACGCTTTCCGCACAGCTTTACCGCGAGTTCAAGTCGTTTTTTCCGAACAACGCCGTCGAATATTTTGTCTCGTATTACGATTATTATCAGCCGGAGGCGTATGTTGCCGCCCGCGACCTGTACATTGAGAAGGACTGCGACATAAATCAGGAGATTGACCGCCTGCGCCTTGCCGCCACATACAGCCTGATGGAACGGCGCGATGTGATTGTCGTGGCAACCGTCAGTTGCATTTACGGTCTTGGAATGCCCGATGTCTACAAAGGAATGCGGGTTCATCTGGAGACGGGGCAAAGTCTGAACATCAAAAAGTTCGCGGAATCTCTGATTTCCATGCAGTACAATCGCAATGACGATGTTCTGGAGCGCGGCAACTTTAGGATTAAAGGCGATGTGATTGAGGTGTTCCCGCCGTACATGGAGACCGATGAGGCGTACAGAATTGAGCTGGACTGGGAGGAGGTAATCCGCATCCGCAGATTCAACGTCCTGAACCGGGATGTCACCGGTGAGCTGGAGGAGACGGTTTTTTATCCCGCAAAACATTTTGTTGTTCCGCACGACAAACTGATTGAGGCGACCGACCGCATTCAAAAAGAGATGGAGGAGCAGGTTGAGGCGTTCCGTGCCGCAGGAAAAATGCTGGAGGCGGAGCGGCTCAAAACCCGCACGACCTACGACATCGAAATGCTAAAGGAGATGGGAACCTGCCCCGGCATAGAGAATTATTCCGCGCCGATTGCAGGCCGCGCTCCGGGCGAGCCTCCCGCAACGCTCCTGCATTATTTTCCGGACGATTTTCTCTGCATGATTGACGAGGCCCACGTCTCTGTTCCGCAGATTGGCGCGATGTATGAGGGCGACCGCAGCCGTAAACTCAATCTGATAAATTTCGGCTTTAGACTGCCGTCCGCGGCTGATAATCGTCCGCTCAAAAAAGCGGAGTTCGATGCAAAAATGAACCAGATAATTTATGTGACCGCAACCCCGCGTCCCGAGGAAGTGCGCCAGAGCACTCAGGTGGTTGAGCAGCTGATTCGCCCCACGGGGCTTCTTGACCCGGTGATTGAGGTGCGTCCGAGCGAAGGTCAGATGGAGGACATCTACAAGGAAGTGCGCGCGCGGATTGAGCGTCACGAGCGCAGCCTGATTCTCACGCTCACAAAAAAAATGGCGGAGGATTTGGCGGACTATCTGACCGAACTTCGCCTGAAAGTGAAATACATTCATTCTGAGATAGACACTTTTGAGCGCGTTGAGATTTTAAAATCGCTGAGGAGCGGAGAGATTGACGTTCTGATTGGAATCAACCTTCTGCGCGAGGGGATTGACCTGCCGGAAGTCTCGTTCATCGCACTGCTTGATGCAGATAAAATCGGTTTTCTGAGGAGCGAGACCTCTCTCATCCAGATTATCGGGCGGGCGGCACGCAATGCCGAGGGAATGGTTGTTATGTACGCCGACCACATGAGCCCCGCGATGGAGGCTGCCATCAAAGAGACCCGCCACCGCCGCGAAGTTCAGGAGGCGTATAACAGAGAGCACGGAATCACGCCCAAAACCATCTCCAAGGCGGTTGAGGACATTCTTGTGCACGAAAGAAAGGACGCCAAGGAAGAGGCTCAGATGGAGGCGGACGTTCTTGTGAACAAAGCGAACCTTTTCAGCGCGAAGGAACGCAAAAAAGTGATTGCCGCCCTTAAACAGCAGATGAGCGATTTTGCCGACCGCATGGAGTACGAGCAGGCCGCCGCCGTCCGCGACAAAATCCGCGAGATTGAGGCGCAGTACGGCACGGTGTGAGCGGGCGTTCCGTTTTTCTTGACGGGAGAGGGGAAGTCCGTTACAATAACTGTATGATTTATAAGTGCGCAAAAACCAGAGCCTTTTTTACAAAGACACTTGACAAAGCGAACATGATGAGCGCACAATACTCGACAACTCGACAACTCGACAACTCGACAACTCGACAACTCGACAACTCGACAACTCGACAACTCGACAACTTAGCATAAATTCCGCACAATACATTTTTGTCGCAAACAAGCCCCTGAGAAAGCTGTATGTGGTACAGCAAAACTCCGGGGCTTTTTTATTCATGCCTCTTTCAGAGCAGAGGACACAGAAAGTTTCTTTTTCCAGAGATAAGTCTATGGGGAAGTCGCGCATACGCGCGGCTTCCCCATTTCTGTTTGCGCTGCTCGTCAATCGGAAGTCAGATTATCC
>JAFLSQ010000041.1 GCA_022510865.1 Treponema sp. | reverse complement strand
ATTGTTGCCAATAATGAATTCAATTTCATTTTCTTGAATCCCCTTAAATAATGGTATTAAAAATCTGGTGAATATTCCTTCATCAAAACAGAGATTAAAAGTTATTGTCTTTCTGATATGAGCACAATCAAAAGAAACAGGCTGCGTTTGTATAAGCGTGTAACGATTAGAAACATCCGTTTCTTCCCCAAGTAAACGCAAATAATAGTCATATCCTGATTCCCATGAAGTTAGAAATATTTTTCTATTATCCCAACACCATGCGTCATATTCTACTTTATTCATGCCCTACCTTTTATCCTTGTGCGTGTGAATAGAGACGTGGCAGCCGCATTTCTGGCAGATGTAGCGTTCCTCCACCCAGTAGCGGATGAAGGGCTGGTCGCTGGTGTGGGAGGTGTTCAGGCCGCCCAAAAAGCCGCGGTTGTAGTGACCGCCACCCGTGCCGTAGCGGTTGCGGTCGTGTCCCACGGCCTTGTCCGTGACGACTTCGGTGACATATTTGAGGCAGTGCCATTCCCCGCACTTGGGGCATCGGTTGCGTTTGTACCAGAGCTGAATTGCGGGGAACAAACTCGCGGCAATGGAAACAATCACCATAAAAACAATGAATCCTGTCATAGACATCCTCCTTAAGACTGCGGGCAGTCGCACTATTCGCAATAAAACATATTCCTTGCAAAAATCCTGATAATCTGTGTTTTAGTCCATAAGATTATATAGTCTAAACCAGAATTTTGCAAATATACGGTCTAAAACTGGTTTTTCACGAATAAAAAGTTCCGAAAAATCATTTCAAAATGATTGTATGGGGATTCGACACACATTCATTCAGAATTTAAAATTCTACAGGAAGCAGGCGGGGCTGACGCAGGAACGGCTAGCGGAAAAAATCGGGATGAGCACGGCGTACATCGGCGATATTGAGGCCCGGGAACGGTTTCCATCCGCTGAGACCATAGACAAGATTGCCGATGCCCTGAACATCCGCACGTCCGTCTTGTTTGATGAGTTCGGCTCGCCCAAAAACGTGGAGGACTCGTTCGAAAAAATCTACGCGAAAAGACTCCAGAAAGAGCTGACTGACAGGCTTGCGCGGACGGTAGAGGAAGTGTGCGGGATGATTTAGGCGGACAATCCCGCATTGCACTCCAAGAGGCAGTCAAAAAATCCGGCGGTTCTGCGAGTCTGCATTTTCAGCGCGGGGCGGGATTAACTCGCTTCTATGATGTTGATTGAATGAAGCGAATGTTTTACAATATATGTAATGAAAACAGTCGGCATTAAACTTGCGGATGGGAAATTCTATCCGATTCTTAAAGAAGGCTCGCCAAAAGAAAAATCTCTTGAGCTTACAACAGTCCGCAACAATCAGACAAAAATCACGGTGGATTTGTACCGTTCAGAGGCATGTGAGATGAGCGACGCTGAGTACGTTGACTCATTGCAGATTGAGAACCTTGAAAGCAATCCGAGCGGGCAGTCAGACATCACGCTCACGCTTTCGCTTGATAAAAACGAGAACCTGACCGCAAAAATAAAAGACACGCAGACGGATGCCCAGAGCAGCGTGCAGATTGCTCTGGTTGACCGGACGGAGCACCCTGTTCGCGACCAGAATTTTTTCAGCAATGCGGCGGAAACTTCCGGCAGCACCGAGCCTCCTGAGCTGGCAGAAAACGGAGTGGCAATCCTCCGGGATGAGAATCCTGTTCGGACGCTCGCGCACGGCGCGGGTTTTCTTGCCACCGCCGAGGCGCTTCTGCACCGCCAGAGCGAAGCGGAGAAAGCGGCGAAAAACGAGCCAGAGCAGCAGGAAAATCCGCAGGAAGAAGTGGCGAACATCGCAAAACCTGCCGATGATATAAAAAGTGAGAGCGAAACTATGGTTGATGAAGAAAAACAAAAAGATGATTTGAGCGACCTTGATTTGCCGGACTTTAATTTGGATGAAAATCCGCAGGAAAATGACGATTTGCCCGCCCCTGACTTTGATTTTCAGGATGATTTTAACACGGATGCCGAGAAAATTCCCGCCGATGACGAAGAGCCGGTTCTGCCGGAAACCTCTGATTCTGACGATGTTTTTGAGTCCGCGGAGGAAAATCCTGACGCAGACACAGATTCTGACACGCCGGAAACGTCAGAAAATCAGCAGGAGGATGAGGCGGACAATCCCGAGGCTTCCGAAGAGCCTGCCGTCGCGGAAAGCGAGAATACGTCCGAGCAGTCATCGGGCAATGGTCTTGATTTTTCCGGCCTTTACGATGAAGAGTACATTCCCGAGGATGAGGAGGGCAAGAAAAAATCGCCGCTCCCGTTCATAGTCTGCGGATTGATTTGCCTTTTGGTTTTGTTTTTTATCATTCCGTCAAAAATCAATCCTTTGCAGAGAAATGCCGTGCCAAGACCGGCCGCCGCGAAGGAAAAATCCGAGCCGGTAAAAAAGCCCGAGGCAGAGTCAGTTCCGGAGCCTGTTCCCGCGCCAGAGCCACAGCCGATTGCCGCGCCTGAGCCGATTCCAGAGCCTAAGCGTGAGGTTGAGGTGATTCCAGAGCCGGAGCCTGTTCCTGAGCTAGAAGTTGAGGAAATCATCATCATTGAAATTGCGGAGGAAGTTGTGCCGCAGCAGCCGCCTGCAATCGCGGAAGAGCCTAAGATAATCCTCTATAAGGTTAAGTGGGGCGACACTCTGTGGGATATTGCCACAACGTACTATAAAAATCCGTGGAGGTACACGGAAATTGCGAGACACAACGGACTTAAAGACCCTGATCGTATTGTCTCTGGCACGATTATAGAGATTCCGGCGGAGTAAGGCTTGACGTGCTGGGCAAAAAATCGGATTGCAGTCCTTGCGCTGTTTTTAGTTTTAACTTTTTGCGCGTCCTGCACCGCAAGAAATCCGGTGCAGAAAGAATTTGGCGCGGACGCTGATTATTTTATCGGACTTACGCAGCTGAAAAACGGCTTGGAAAACGAGGCCCGCTCAAAATTCTATAACTGCATCAAAAAAGGGACTGCCCAGTGCGTCAGAAAAAGTTATGAGGCTTTGTGCACGTTCGGGAGCGTGCAGGAAAAAAATCAGGCAGTCCTGAATTACGTGGAAAAATATCAGGACAGCGATGCGATTCTCACCGCGGTGCGGCAGTTAAAATCCGCCGGAGAAATCAGCAGGATTATCGAGCTGACCGAGAATTGCAGTTTGCGCGAAGAGAGCAACGAGATTCTGAAAATCCGGATGGAGTCGCTTGTTCAGCGCGGAGATTCCTCGCTGGAGAACGAGGTTTTTGTGTGGTTCACGGAACGGCCGCTCTCATCCGAGCATTATCAGTTTTACCGTGACAGTTATTCGCATCCGGTTTTTTCTTACAGCGCGGACAGCCTTGAGCAGTCGGCATTCACGCCGCGCCAGTTTGTGCTGAACTATCGGATTGCGCTTTACAAGCGCGACTATTCTTACACTTTCACTGCGCTTCCGCAGTTAATGGAATATTTTGATGACGGAACGCTTGAGCCATCCGCACAACTTGCCTCAGACATGGGCAAAACCTGCCTTTACGGAGACACGGATTTTGCCAGAAATGCATCGCGGTTTTCACGGCTCGCGGAAAAATACAAAGAAACCCCGATGGAATATTATTTCTGGTTTTATGCGGGGCGACTTTTTGACAAGGCCTCGCTTTACATCCGCCAGACAAAACTTTGCTTTGAGAAGGCCGCGGGAACATCGCAGAATGCATCGCAGAAAGACAACGCGCTGTGGTATCTGCTGGTCTCGTCAATGAATTCCTCGCTTGATTCTGCCGCAGACGATATACAAACCTGCTCGCGATTGTGGGATAATCCCGAATATTTTGAGGATTTTTTTGAGTCTCTGATTTCTGGCCTGCTTGCCGCCGGAAAATGGGATTTGTTCGGGAAAATCTATAAAATCATAGACGGATATGCGACGGATTTGTCTGTCTCGCAGTACGCATATTTGTACGGCCGCCTGATTCAGGAAAAACTTGCCGCCGGCACTGAGCGTGACGCGCAGGATGCCTTCCGCCGTGCGCTGAATTCGGGAACATCGGCGTATTACAAGGCAATGTCGGCATATCAGCTTGGGCTTGGCGGTGCGGAACTTGCCGCCGTGCTCACCGCGCCGTTTTCATCCGCAGACGCGCAGAAAATCGCAAATCCTGATTTTGATGCCGAGACTTTGCTAAAAGGCTACGCCTACTTCGGATTTCCCGAGCGGATTTATCCTACATGGCAGAGACTTTATAAAAACGGAATTTCGGACGAGACATCATTTTTTCTTGCGGATTTTCTGAACCGTTGCTCAACAGGCACAGACGATTATTTCCAGCAGGCCCTGCGGATTGCCTCCCGAACTGCCGCGGGCAGGACTCTGCCTTTCACAAACGAGCAGCTTGCGCAGCTTTACCCCAGGAATTATTCCGCGCACATTCAGGAATTCAGCGAGCGTTACGAGATTGAGCCGTCAGTCGTCTATGCGATGGTCAGAAGCGAAAGTTTTTTTGACCCGGATGTCCAGAGTTCCGCCGGTGCAATCGGGCTTACTCAATTGATGGAATTCACCGGCGGCGACATCGCGCGAAAACTCAAAGTCCAGAATTATGATTTGACAGACCCGGAAGTGAATTTGCAGTTCGGAACATATTATCTTGCGGAGTTGGTGCGCCGCTGTGACGGCTCAATGCTACAGGGATTTTTCTCGTACAACGCGGGAATCACGAGGGTCAGACGATGGGTGCAAAGCTCCATGATTGAATTCGGCAAAAAAGAGAATATGCCGTCAGATTTGTTTCTGGAGACCGTGCCTTTTGCCGAGACCCGCGAATACGGGCGGAAGCTTGCCGGAGCCGCGGTCATGTACGAGTGGATTTACAGTGATGACCCGGACGGCAGTTTTAATGAAATCATAAAAAAATTGATGAAATAAGAGGCAGACAAAAGTGGAAAATCCATTTGAAAAAATTCTTCCCGAAGCACTGCGCTTCTCGTCATTGCAGGCGGCACAGTTCGTGCTTCTTCTTGGAATAATTCTGTTCGCGGGAGCGGCCGGCGGGTGGCTCTTTAAAAAACTGAAAATACCGCAGGTAGTCGGCTACATCGTCATAGGGATTATAATCGGTTCTTCAGGAATGCGCGTTCTTGGGCCGGGTGTGATTGCCGCACTTGACCCGGTGAGCACAATCTCGCTCTCTCTCATAGGATTTTTGGTGGGCGCGGAGCTGAAAATCGGCACAATCAAAAAATACGGGAAGCAGTTTGTCAGCATTCTGATTTTTGAGGCGGTCACTCCGGCAATTGTCGTGGGTCTGATTGTCACTTTAATCGCCTATTCGGTCACAAAAAATATAGTTCACGCCGCTGCGCTGGGGCTTCTGCTCGGGGCAATCTGCTCCGCGACCGCGCCCGCCGCTACAACCGATGTGCTCGTGGAATACCGCGCGCGCGGCCCGCTCACAACGACAGTTTACGGGCTTGTCGCAATGGACGATGCGGTCGCGCTCATTCTGTACACCGTGGCATCCACAATCGCCGCGCCACTAATCGGCGGGCATTCGCTGCCGGTGGGAATCCAGCTTCTGAACATCGCCCGGGATATTTTTGGCTCAATTCTGCTCGGCGGAATTTTCGGATTCATCCTTCTGATTATAACCCGGCTCATTTACAGCGACGAGGGACGCAGCCTGACTTTCGCGCTTGGCGCGCTTTTTCTGTGCACCGGATTCTCGCAGGTTCTGAACTTGGACAACATTCTTGCCGCAATGAGCGTTGGTTTTGTCCTTGTGAATTTTGCGCCCGGAAAAGTCCAGTCGATTTTCTCGCTTGTCTCAAAATACACGCCGCCTGTCTATGTGCTGTTTTTTGTGCTCGTGGGCGCGAAACTGAACATCTGGATTATCACGCCGTTCCTTGGAATTCTTGCGATTGTTTACGTTCTTGGCAGGACAGCGGGCAAAGCAATCGGTTCGATGTTCGGCGCATGGATTACAAAAGCCCCCAAAACCGTGCAGAAATATCTTCCGTTCTGCCTTCTTAGTCAGGCGGGCGTGGCAATCGGACTTTCAATCGCGGCAGGAAACGATTTTGCGGACAGCATCGGCCCGGAAATCCTTCTGATTATTACGGCCACAACTTTTATTGTCCAGCTGATTGGCCCCATTTTTGTGAAAATCGGGATAACGAAGGCCCAGGAATGCGGTCTGAACGTCACGATTGACGACATAAAGAAAAATTCGCGCGTAACCGACGTGATGGTGCGCAACGAGAAAATCTGCGACTACAATTCGCCCGCAATCATCAGCGAGAACGAGTCGCTTTTCAATCTGCTGAACAAATTCAGCCACAATCCCAATTTGAATTACGTGGTCAAGGGCGCGGACGGAAAACTTGCGGGAATAATCACGCTGGAGCATCTGAAAGAGATTATGCAGATTGGCGAATTCGCGGAGACAATGCTTGTGATGGACGTGCTTGCGAAGGCGGATGTGACCTGCCTGCCCTCAACGACATTGCCCGAGGCCTACGACATTTTTGATGAGCACGACATAGAGGCAATCCCGATAATTGATGCGTCCGGGCGGCCGCTTGGCATTCTGGAAAAAAACGCGGTTGACCACTTTCTGCACACGCAGATAATCAACCTGCACAGAAAACTTGAGGATTTGGACCGCTGACTTTCTGCGGATTTTATGACCTGCGATTTCCGGCCATGAAAATCCGCAGAATTGAATATTTCTGATGACTTTTCGTGATTTTTTCAGTAGATTTATATTGAGAGGTGAATATGGCAGAGCAAACTTTGGAAGAGACTGTAAAAGAGGCGCTGGAAATGTTCCGCCCGCAGCTTCAGGCGGATGGCGGCGACATGGAATTTGTGTGCATTGACGATGAGAAAAAAGTGCACCTGCGGCTCACCGGCGCGTGCGGAAGCTGCCCCATGGCACTTATGACGCTGAAAATGGGAATCGAGCGTTATCTTAAAGACGCGTGCCCAGAAATCTCTGAGGTTGTGCAGGACAACGCGGCTGCCAACACAGAAGGATACGGATTCTGATGCAAGTTGACCAGAACAAATGGGTGACAATCCACTATACTCTCACGGATGAGAACGGCAATCAGCTGGATTCGTCTGTCGGCGGCGAGCCGCTCGGCTATCTGCATGGGAACGGCTATCTGATTCTGGGGCTTGAGAACGAGTTGCAGGGAAAAAATCCGGGTGACAGATTCTCTGCCGTGATTCAGCCGAAGGACGGCTATGGCGAGTACGATTCCCGGCTGATTATCGATATTCCGCGCGAGCAGTTTGACACAACCCAGGAAATTCTGCCCGGAATGCAGTTCCAGATGATGACCCCGGCCGGGCTTTCAATCGTCAAAGTGATTGAAGTGAACGGCGATAAAATCAAAATTGACGGAAACCACGAGCTTTCCGGGAAAGTCCTGCATTTTGACGTGGAAGTTGTGGATGTGCGCGATGCGATGGAGGAAGAGTTGTCTCCGCGCGGATGTGAATGCGGCGGAAGCTGTGGAAACTGCAATTCCGGCGGATGCGGTTCGTGCGGTGGTTGCGGAGGACGCGGCTAGAAAATCCTGATTATCTGACTGCCCCGAGGATGAGTTTGAAATTCTCTTCTATCGGGGCATTTTTTATGTTCACGACAATATCCGCAATGCTCTCGTAATGCGCAAGTCGCTCCTCATATTTTTTTGTCATGATTGCCCGCACGTCTTTCAGCGTTTTGGGCCGCTCCGCCTCAACATACGCGGGAACGTTGGTGAATTTTCCGGGCTTCACCATGTTGATTTTGCCCATAACCCGCTCAATCGAAAATTCTATGTCAAGTTTAAGAAAAACGAACGTGCCAAGCTCGCGCAGTTTTGTGAGCGCGGGAGGATTATCGCAGATTCCGCCGCCAGTCGCGACAATAATCTGCTTGTCCGCGTTCTCCTCAACAATCTGAGCGCAGGCCTTCTCTTCCTCGCGCATGAATTCGGACGCGCCTTTTGTCTTGTAGAACATCCGCACCGATTTTCCCACGTTCTTCTCAATCACATCGTCCGTGTCAAAAAAATCAAGCTCCATTTCCTGAGCAAGCCGTCTTCCCTGCGTAGATTTTCCACAATGCTTTAGCCCCATCAGAACGATGGAATGATTATGCGTTTCACCCATAAGCCAATTATACCACGATTTCCGGCTTTTGCTCAATGATTAACATACACGCGCAAAAAATCCGGGCAGAAAAAAACCGATTTTCCGGCGGGCAATGCAGAATCATCGGTTCTTTGCGGGAAATTTTTCTTTCTCTAAAATTTCTGCCCGAAAATTTCCGTTGGCTTGCGCACCCGGCTTAATCCAGTCGTGTGATTTTGTCAGGGGTCGCGGCGGCAAAGCTGTCCGTGGAAAAACTGCTCCTGAAACTGAATCTGCCGCAGTATTTCCTCGTCGGGGATGTCCGTGCCATCAGGTGTGATAATCCACTTGTCCTCAATATCATCAAAGCGGTGGTACACTGCGATGATTTTGCCCGTGAACGTTTGAACAGGCTCGTCCACGCCCAGCAGATATGCGTCCTGCTCATCGCCGTCCATGGCGGGCACTCCGTCTATGTAGCCGTAATTGACCGGATACAGAAAGCCCGCCTTTGGATGGCGCGAGCCCATGGGCCGGTCGATGTGCCCGCTGACTGTGCGCCCGATGATGGTGGAGACATCAGGCAGTCTGCCAGTGTGATGGAAAAAGACCGTCTCCGTCCGCTCAGGATTCCATGGCGCGGGTCGCTCGTCAATCTTCTGGAAGCCGTACTTCTCGTACAGGCCAACATGGTCGCTCACCAGAAACACCCGGCAGAATCCCAGCGATGCCGCGTAATCGCTTGCCGTTTTCAGCAACGCCTCGCTGAGCCGGTGGCCGCGGTGAGGCTCGCCCACAAAGACCATGCCGATGTAGGGCGTGTATGTCACGTCCGGCAGGCAGTCTTCGGCGGCAAGTGTGCAGTAACCCGCAAGCTCGCCGTCATCCGTGAAAGCGGCAAAGACGCGCTCCCAGTCATTAAAAGCACCGGAGCGCATCCGCTGAGCCAGCAGAGAGCCCGCGCCCCAAGAACAGGCCGCCGCGTAATCCGCAACGGCTTCCCAACGCGCATCGGCGCAGGTGAGGGGTACGATGGTCATATCGGCTTTGCTCCGATGTCCTGTCCTGATTTTGGCAGGGCAGCGTTATAATCGCACGTGTCATAAAAATCGATTTTTAAAGGTTCGTCGGTCATGCTGCCCTCCTTAAATGAATTCCGCATAAGCCACTGAGCGTGTGCTCCGCCAAGATAGTGGAATTTCCGCTAAAAGTCAAAGACCAGATACTAGCCGAAAATCTCCGTTGTCTTGAGCCAGCCGGCCACGGCCTCCGCCTCATGGTCAAGCTCGCGGTCATCCTCAACGAACGCGCTCATTTTGCGCACCTCGTCGTGGACGCGCTGCGTGAACGGCGAGAAATCGTCCTTGCCCGCCAAATCCACCGCCTGCATTGCCGCAAGAAGGTGAGTGGCGAACTGCAAGAAGACAAGCTCAATCTGCTCGGCGAGTTTTCGCGCGGAAATAGTTCCCATGCTCACTTTGTCCTGATTCAGGGCCTCGGTGGGCGCGGAAGTGAGGCTCACGGGGAAGCAGTACGTCGCCACCTCGCCGCGAATCGCGCTGATTGTGATTTGCGCCGCCTTGAATCCCATGCGAAGGCCAGCTCTCGGGTGATTTTCCGGCGTGAACGGAATGAGGTTTTCCGTCAGCCCGTTGAATTTTCCGTCTATAATCACCTCTGCCTGCTTGTCGCTCAAATCTGCGATGTTCGCGAGCGCGGTGCGAAGATAATCGCAGGCTGCGCAGATGTGCCCTCCGTAGAAATTCCCGGTGTTGTAAAGACGGCCGCTCTCAATATCCACAAGCGGATTATCATTCGCGCTGTTCAGCTCCTCGGTGATGAGGTCACGCGCAAAGCGGAGTGTGTCGCGGTAAACGCCTGTAATCTGCGGGGCGCACCTGACTGAGTAGCGGTCCTGAATCTTGTTCTGCTGGGCCACAAATCCCTTGCCGTCAATCTTCTGAATCTGGTTCTGCAAGAAATCCTCGTAACGCCACACGCGCTTTGAGTTTTTGATGATTTCGTGGATGTACGCGGCAGACTCGCACTGCCCCTTGTGATTTTTGATTTCGCTCACTTTCGCGACGAACGGCGTGTCTTTTCCGCGGGTGATTTCTGAGGTCACAGCGGAAAGAAAATCCGAGATTCGGGCAAGACGCTCGGCCTTTTTCCATGCAAGGGCTGCGACGGCGGTCATCACGGAAGTGCCGTTCATAATCGCAAGGCCTTCTTTTGCCTCAAGCGGAAGCGGCTCTATCCCCTCTGATTTTAAAGCCTGGGACGCGGGGACAATTTTTCCTTTGTAATAGACATCGCGCCTGCCCATTATTACTGCGGCAAGATATGACAGCGGCGTGAGGTCTCCGCTTGCGCCCACCGAGCCGAGCTGCGGAATCACGGGGATGATGTCGCGGTTCAGAAGCTCCGCCATCATCTTGGCAAGCTCCGGCCTGATTGCCGAATGCCCGCCCTTCACGTTTCCGTTCAGCCTTGCAAGGATGACCGCGCGGCCTGTCTCGCGGTCGAATTTGGGACCCAGCCCGATTCCGTGGAAAGTGCAGATTACGCGCTGAAGCTCGCCCGCCTTGTCCACGCTTATCTGGTTGTGGCACGAGTCGCCGAAGTCAGTCGTAACGCCGTAAGTCGGAAGCCCGGACGCAATGTAGTCCTCCAGAAATTTCCGGCTTTTTTCCATCGTCTCCCAGAATTCCTTGTCATCCGGTAAACTGATTTTCTCGCCGTTCAGAGCGACATCGCAGACATCCTCAATCGTCAGGTTGTTCCCAGAAATAGTTTTCATAAAATCCTTCCTAAAAGCCGCCTCAGAAAGCCTCAGGTTTCGAGGACGGCGAGTTCATCCGCACGGGCGGAAATTGATGCGCAGTTTCGCCAGAAACTGCAAGTAAAATCTGCCGCGCGATTTTAGCGGCCGATTCTTGCATTCTGCCTTTTATGAGCCATAAAAATCAGAGTGCAAAATCATGCTAGCCAATCAGCGGTTTTTGTTTTTTGCTCACCGGCTCGCAGGTAAGATCTACGCCAAGTTTTTTGAAAATCTTGCGGTCAACCTCGCTGAGCATCACGCTTGTGTGGACGTGACAGCCGCGCAGATTGGCAAGTTGTTCCAGCGCACTGCGGCAGTTCTCATCAGATTTGGAGAGCATTGCAAGCGCGACAAGAACCTCGTCCGTGTGCAGTCGCGGATTGTTCCCGCTCAGGTACGTCACTTTCATCTCCTGAATCGGCTCAATCATCTCTTTTGGGATGAGCTTGAGTTTGTGGTCAAGCCCGGCAAGATGTTTTGTCGCGTTCAAAATGAGCGCCGCGCTCGCGCCAAGAAGCTCAGAAGTCTCTGAGGTTATGATTGTTCCGTCCGCAAGCTCAATTGCGGCGCACGGCATTTTTGATTTTGATGCCCTCTCCTTTGCGGCAACGGTCACGCATCTGTCATCCGTGGAAATTTTTGCCTGCTGCATCAGAAGCTCGATTTTATCGGCCTCGCTCTCCTCCGCATTTCCCTCAACAAGCCGCCCGATTGTCTCATAATACCGCCGGATGATTTCCTGCTTGCTCGCGTCACAACAAGCACCATCATCATAAATGCAGTAGCCCGCCATGTTCACGCCCATGTCCGTTGGCGACTTATACGGATTCTCGCCGTAAATTCCTTTGAAAATCGCGTCCAGAACCGGGAAAATCTCTATGTCACGGTTGTAGTTCACGGTGGTCTTTCCGTAAGCCTCAAGATGCCACGGGTCAATCATATTCACGTCGTTCAGGTCTGCGGTGGCGGCCTCGTAAGCAAGATTCACAGGATGTTTGAGCGGCAAGTTCCAGATTGGGAACGTCTCGAATTTGGCGTAACCCGCTTTGATTCCGCGCTTGTACTCGTGGTAAAGCTGCGAGAGACAGGTCGCCATTTTTCCGCTGCCCGGGCCTGGCGCGGTGACAACCACAAGCGGGCGGGTCGTCTCTATGTAATCGTTTTTGCCGTAGCCATCATCACTGTCTATGAGCGCGACGTTCGACGGATAGCCCGGAATTGTGTAGTGATAATAAGCGTTGATTCCCATTTTTTTGAGTTTGCTGCGGAACGCTTTTGCGGCCTCCTGCCCGGTGTAATGCGTGATTACGACGCTCCCAACCATAAGACCGCGGCTCTGGAATTCATTGCGCAGGCGCAGAACGTCCTTGTCGTAAGTGATTCCAAGGTCGCTGCGCACCTTATTTTTTTCTATGTCAACCGCGCTGATAACAATCACAATCTCCGCCACATCCGCAAGCTGCATGAGCATCCGCAGTTTGCTGTCCGGCTGGAATCCGGGAAGAACGCGCGAGGCGTGATAATCGTCAAAAAGCTTGCCGCCAAATTCCAAATAAAGCTTGTCTCCGAACTTGGCAATCCGCTCTTTTATATGTTCAGACTGGATTTTCAGGTACTTGTCGTTGTCAAATCCGTTTTTCATACGGAAGCAAATTATAATGCAATTCAAAATTTTCTACAACAAGGCAGGGCGATTTTCAGAACCCGGTCTCAAAATCAAAAACCGGAAACTGCGGAATTTCAGGCGGATTTTAAGACCGCGCTCGCAGAGAAACTGGTTTTGCGGCAGATTTTCGCAGGCGGATTTAAAACCTGCCCCGCAAGAAAGCGGCAAAATCATCCGCTGCATTTTATCCGGGAAGTTTAATTCGCGCAGACTCAGCCTGATTTCTTGACATCTGCGTAAAAATCGGTTAATCTGGAAGCATGATTTTATTTGCGACCACAACCGCATACTCAACTTTGACCGCAACAACTACCTCCGGCGGTCATTTTGGCGTGTGCGCACCTGGTGATAAAATGCGATAAAATCAGAACTTTTGTTAGAATCTGACCACTTATCCTTGCCGGGTAAGTGGTCTTTTTTTTAACGTCAGAAAATCAGCAGTCCGATTGCCCGGACGGTTTTTAAGGAGAAATTATGGATTTGCACGATTACAAGGATGTCGCGGAAAACTACGACTTGTATCTGGACGCAATGTGCACTCAGGAGGCGCACAAATACGACGGATTTCTGGACTTTTATCTGGGGCTTGCAAGAAAATATGGCGGAGGCGGCGTGATTGACGTGGCGTGCGGAACGGGCGCAGTTCTGCTTCATCTTGCCGGCCACGGAATCATGGCGGACGGCACTGATATTTCTGCGGAAATGTGCGGCATAGCGCGGCAAAAAGCGCAGTCCAAGGCTTATAATCCCAATATTTTTACCGCGAACATGACGGATTTTGATGCGGGCCGTCAGTATTCGCTTGCAATCATCGCGAGGAGCGGTTTTATGCATCTGACAGACCAGAAAAGCCAGCGGGCGGCGTTGGAAAATCTGCGCAAGAATCTTCTGCCCGGCGGAATTCTTACGCTGAACACTTTTGACCCGTGGCCGCCCGCCCAGACCGAACAGCTCGCGACATCTGCGGAAGATTACACTTTCCGCGTGGAATACACGAACAACGAGGGCCGCAGAGAAAAAATCTTCAACGCAATCTCTTACAATCCGTTTACGCAGCAGATGCGCGGCAGCTGGAAATTCGTCACTTATGATGATGACGGGCGGGTAATCGGCGAGAGGGTGCGCCCGCTTCTGATGCGCCAGACTTACCGCTCAGAAATGTTTCTGCTTGCGGAGCTTTGTGGCTTTAAAATCATCGACATTTTCCGGGGCTACAAAGGCGACAAAGAGGATTTGAGTGACCCGGCTTCTGCCTGGAAATTCCGCAGCAACCTGATTTGGATTTTGCAGAAAGCGGATTGAGGCGGGCAGTCATTCGTGTTAAAATCCGGGTATGAAAAAAACAAACGCGATGAGGATTTTGGACGGCCTTGGCATAGAATACGAGGCCGCGGAATACGAGGATGACGGCGAGCATGAGCTTGCGCGCGGCGCGGCAGGGCGAATGGCCGAAAAACTCGGAGTTCCGGCGGAGACCGTTTTCAAGACGATTGTCATGCGCACCGACAGCAAAGAAATCTGCGTGTTCTGCCAGAGCGCGGTCAGCGAAATCAACCTGAAAAAAGCGCGTCAGGCGGCCGGTTGCAAGGAGATTGCGCCTGTGCGCCCGGAAGAACTGCTCGCACTCACCGGTTATATTCGCGGAGGATGCACGCCGCTTGGAATGAAGAAAAAATTCCGCACTTTCATTGACGAGCAGGTGATTCTGCATGAGAAAGTGTGCATAAGCGGCGGGCAGCGCGGAGTCCAGATAAAAATCCGCCCGGACGACCTGATTCGCGCCACCGAAGCCACCGTCACGGATTTGGAACTTTAATCCGCTGATTGCCTGCTGTTCCCGCAACTTTCATTGTGTTCCGGTCGGATTTTTTGCCCGGACGATGCAATTTTGCAAAAACACGCGATGTTTTCCATGACCAAGCGCAATCCCCGCGAAAACCGCGAGGGGGGGGGACGCCCAGCCAAACACAATTTCCGGCGAAAACCCGGCGTATTTTATTCGTCCAAGCGCAAAATCGGATTTCAAACGAAGATTTTTTGCTTCCCCGAGGTAAAGGCGAGTTTCAAACAGGAATTTATTGCTTGCCCAGACGCAAAGTCTGCCATCAAACGGGAATTTTTTGTCTGCCCAGACGTAAAGTCGGGCAAAAAGCAAAAAACTGCTCGTCCTCCGAGGCAAAGGCGGACTTCAAATGAAGATTTTGCACGTGCCCAAGGCAAAGGCGGATATAAAACGAAAATTTGGTGCTTGCCCCGAGCAAAAGACAGGCACCAAACGAAAATTGGTCTTACAGCTCCGCGACTGCCTGTGCAACCACGCCGTGCTTCTGCTCCAACGCTTCTTTGAGGAAGTCCACCTCTGCGTCAAAACTGGCGCGTGGCGGTGTGCCGTTCGCACTATTGTGTGCGCCCCATTTTTCCGCGTCGAGCGCGGCGGCGGCTCGCAGGCGGGGGCGCAGAGCTTCAATCTCGCCGGAAATGTCGATGTCTGCGGCGCGGTCGTTCCAAATCGCCTTGACTTGCGCGATGAACGCGGGCGACTTGAAGAGCGTGTCGTAGTACAGCGTGTTCTGGAGGCGCACGTTCGTCCGCTTTGAAAGCGATGCCCAGTCGAAGTCCCACACGGGGCCGGCTTTCAGGCGGTTCTGCGCGGTCTCGAAGGTGAAGTAGCAGGACTTGGGATGGCCAAGCTCGCCGTTGTCCATAATCTCGTTCACGAGCCAGAACTTTGCCCAGGAGTCGATGTCGAGCGTGTCGGCGTAGGTCTCATCGGGCGTTCCGTCCGCGGGATAGAGTAGCCGCTCCAGCGCGTCTATTTTCTCTTTGAGCGTGGCAAGTTGCGCCTCTCCGTTCGTCGCCATGCGGTCGTCGTTCTTCACCATGTAGGGCAGGTTTTTCACGGCGGACTTGAATTTCCACGCCTCGTCGTAGTACACGTCCATCTCAATCAGCCAGTCGTCGTCCTCGTCGATGTCCACGCGGTTCTCATCGCACTTTATCGCCTCGCCCAGCCAGTACAATCCTTTGTAGTCGCCGTTGAGGATGAGGTCGCAGAACTCGCCGCGCACGGTGTAGTCAAGTCCGAGCCGCCCGCTCAGGTAGAACGCCATCTGGTTGCGCATGAAGGAGTTGTCCAGGTAGTTCGCGATGAGCACCCAGCGTTTATGTTTGGGCATCCCCATGATTTCCTGCTTCTTGTCCAGTTTGAGCGCGTAGGGCTTTTTTGGCTGACC
>JAFLSQ010000040.1:15492-15908 GCA_022510865.1 Treponema sp. | reverse complement strand
TTAAACCTGCGTAGAAGCAATTCAGCAAGCTCCTGCTCCGTCTCCGTTGCGTGAATAAGGTCGTTCCATTTCTTGAATCCGACCATTTTCGCAATCAGGTGTTGTGCCCGGGCAAGTATAATTTCCTGCTCGTCCTCATCGCTGAACTCGTAGTAGAAAAACAGGTCGCCCACATCATAGAATTTCCAGTCGTAATGATAGGAAATAAAACCGTCGTCCTCCACGGTTTTGGTCTGGGTCTGCCAGTCTTTGAGCAAATTTTTGGCTTGCTTCTTGAAGAAATCAAGGCGAGTCATAATATTCTCCTTGGGCGTTTGTCTTGTTGCGTTTGCTAAATTGTCAGTACCGTAGCAGCAACAAACCTTGCCCCAGGTAATATTATGTTTTGATATGGCATGATAAAAATCTTCGCACTG
>JAFLSQ010000040.1:0-15482 GCA_022510865.1 Treponema sp. | reverse complement strand
GACCGCAAGCTCTGCCACGGAACTATGGCAAGGATAGCATGATATGTTGGTTGTGTCAAGGGTTATGCAAGGCAATCAAACCGCCCCCGCCCGCGACCTCCCGCCTAGTCCTGAGCCATCTGCATGAAAATCGGCAGGAATTTTTCCAGCGCGGATTTTGCCTCCGGGGTGTCCGGGGCAAGGCCGGTTTTTGAGAGAATCAGCTGGGTGAAAATCTGGCGGTCGTCAAGGTTTTTGATTTCCTCGGAATCAAGGCTCTCAAATCCGCCCTCGAACAGATTCTCCGCGTCCAGAATTTTCCAGCTGACCACCTGCACGTTCTGTGCAAGCGCGCGGACAGAATCATCAAGAAAATCCTGCGCGTTCGTTCCAACCTCACGCCGGTAGCAGATTTCCAGGAACACCGGCTTCTGCGATTCCAGGCGCGAAAAATCCTCAATCTGATTTCTGATTTCGTCAAGCGTTCCGGAAATCCGCCTGTAAACAAACGTCTGCGGAACTTCCAGCTTCTCAACTTCCGGGGATTTTCCTGCCTCCGCGTCAACGCAAAGGACGTAGTGTGGCATGAGCGCCTCGTCAAAGCCCATCACGAACGGCGAGCCGGAATACCGGATTCTGGGATTTTTTGCGACCATCGTCGTGTAGTGAATGTGCCCCAGCGCGACGTAATCGGCGTTCTCTGGAAAAACTGACGGCGGAACGCTGCCCAGAGTTCCAACCGTGTCAATCACGCGAACGCCGTCATCAGTCTTTTTGTTTGATTTTAAGCCTGCAAGCCGCCCCTCAAGTTCCGCGGCATAAAGGTGGCCCGTGGCAATCACCGGGATTTTTCGGCCGTCACGCACTTTCTCTGCGGCAGAGAAAACCTGAGCGTACAGTTTTTTGTAGGCGCGGCTGTAAAGGTCGCAGTCATCCGGGGAATCCGCGGCGGAATTTCCGGCAGAAAGCAGATTGCGAAGCTCCAGCTCGCGCACAAAAGGCACGGCAAGGCAGATTGCGCCAGTGGGATTGCCGTCCGCGCTGTCATCATCAGAAAGCTCAATCACCATGTCTTCCGGGCGCAGATTGCTCACCGAACCGACAACGTGGATGCTCATCACCTCCAGAAGGTCTTTTGCGGCATCAAGCATGACCGCAGAATCGTGGTTTCCGCCGGTAATGACCACTGTGCGGCAGCACGTGCCGGAAAGCGAGGCAAGAAAACTGTAGTAAAGCCGTCGCGCCTCCGTGCTGGGGTTCGCGGAATCAAAAACATCCCCCGCGATAATCAGCGCGTGCGCCTCTTTCTCCACAATCTGATTTTTGAGCCATGAAAGAAACGCGCAGGCCTCCTGCGTCCGGTTTATGTCATGCATCTGGTTTCCAAGATGCCAGTCGGCAGTGTGAATGAAGCGCATACCGCGATTATATCACATTTGCTCCGCGTAAGAAATAAGAAACTTTTGCACTTATAATTCCGGCGGATTTCTGGTATACTACATATTTATGAAGCCGTTGATAAAATACCGTGGCGGGAAATCCAGGGAGCTTCCGCAGATTACAGCGCACATTCCCCAGTTCAAGGGCAGGTACATTGAGCCGTTCTTCGGGGGCGGAGCGGTGTACTTTCACCTGAAACCGAAGCAGGCAATCATCAACGATGTGAACGCAAAACTGATGGATTTCTACGGCGGTGTCAAAACATACTACCCGACGTTGCGCACCGAACTGGATGCGGTGCAGGGGCTTTACGAGGCGAACCGTCGTGACTTCGATGCGCTCAAAGCGCAACATCCTGACG
This sequence comes from Treponema sp., assembly GCA_022510865.1. Classification (GTDB taxonomy): domain Bacteria; phylum Spirochaetota; class Spirochaetia; order Treponematales; family Treponemataceae; genus Treponema_D. The sequence continues at coordinate 13,702 of JAFLSQ010000040.1, read as the reverse complement.
AGCGGGTGGAAGATAAAAACGAGGCGCTGTACTACGAAATCCGGGATATGTTCAACGGGCTTGCGGACAAAAAATACAGCGACGCGCTCCTGTACTATTTCATCAACAAAACCGCCTATTCGGGCATGATTCGCTATAATGCCAAAGGCGAATTCAATGTGCCGTTCGGACGCTATCCGCATTTGAACACCGCGCTCGTCACGCAGGAGCACAGCGCACTGCTGAACACGGCTGAAATCTGCAACGAGGATTACTCGCAAATTTTCAACAGGACGCGCCCCGACGACTTCATGTTCCTTGACCCGCCCTATGACTGCATTTTCTCCGACTACGGCAATGAAAAATACAAGGACGGCTTCAACGACGCGGCGCATGAAAAACTCGCGCAGGATTTCAGGAATCTTTCGTGCAGGGCACTTCTTGTCATCGGAAAAACGCCGCTCACGGAGCGGCTCTACGGCGATATGATTATCGCAGAGTACCCAAAGGCTTATGCAGTCAATATCCGAAACCGTTTCAAGGCGGCGGCGAACCACATTTTGGTGGCGAACTACAAGGAATAAAAATGGCAAAATCAATCGACAGCAAGGTGCTGTTCATCACGACCTCACCGCGCACACCCGAAAAGATGATTCCAGAAATCGAACTTCTGGCAAAGCACTTCGAGGGTCAGAAGTGGAACACTCAGACGCAGACCGAGTTCATGGAGCGGCTTCGGAATGAAAACTTCTTCAACGGCTCGGGCGACAACGACCCCGCTTTCAGCGCGAGGGACAGGATAAACCGTGCGCCCAAGGCACTCGGTTTTGTGCTGCTTGAGCCGACCATAAAACTCACCGAGGCTGGAAAACTTCTCATCAGCGCGAAGCGCAAGGAGGAGGTCTTCCTGCGGCAGCTGCTCAAGTTCCAGATTCCCTCCCCGTACCACAGGACGAGCGAAAAAGCCGCGACTTTCTGCGTGAAGCCCTACCTTGAAATCCTGCGCCTTGTCCACACGCTCGGCACGCTGAAATTCGACGAGCTGATGATATTCGGACTGCAACTTACCGACTACCGCAACTTTGACGCAATCGTGGGGAAAATCGAGCAGTTCAGGATTGAACGGGAAAAGGCGGCGAAGAATTACCGCGAATTCAGGCACCGCTGTCAGCAGAACGAGCTTCTGGAAATCTACCGGGCGGAGCTTTCCAGAGGCGACACGGCGACGCGAGAGAGCAGGATTGCGAGCGCAAAGAAATTCTTGCAGACAAAAGCGGGCAACATGCATGACTACGCGGATGCCTGCATTCGGTATTTACGGGCGACAGGCTTGGTGTCTGTCTCGCACGTCGGACGCTCGCTCTCGATTCTCCCCGAAAAACGGTTGGACGTTGAGTTCATCCTGAAAAACGTTCCGCGCGAGCCGGTCTTTGCTGACGACAAGGAGGCGTATCTCGGCTATCTCTGCAATCCCGCGCTGCCCGCACTGCTCACCGATGACAGGGGTGCGCTGGTTCAGAAAATCGCGGCGGAAAATCCGAGCGCGAAAATCACTGACGCAACCCCGCTCGCGCAGCTGAAAGAGACGCTTGATGATTTGCTGCTCGCGAAGAAAGAACAGATTATCCGGTCGCAGGTAGAGCGCATCAAGGACTACAAAGAGTACGATGACATTCAGAACACGTTCGCCCAGATTGAGGAGAACAAACTGTACGACCCCTCGCTCATCCTTGAATGGAACGTGTGGCGCGGCATGACCATGCTTGACGGCGGCGACATAAAAGCGAACCTCAAATTCGATGACTTCGGGAAGCCGATGTCCACCGCGCAGGGAAACATGGCGGACATCGTGTGCGATTACGGGGATTTCGGCGTGACAGTCGAGGTGACGATGGCAAGCGGGCAGAGGCAGTACGAGATGGAGGGCGAGCCGGTATCGCGCCATTTGGCAAAACTCAAGAAAGAGACCGGCAAGGAGGCGTACTGCCTGTTCGTCGCGCCGACAATCAACGAGGCGTGCGTGGCGCATTTCTACGGTCTGCACAACCTGAACATCTCATATTACGGCGGGAAGTCGGTCATCGTGCCGCTGCCTTTGCATATATTCAAGAAGATGCTGGAGGATTCTTTCAGGGCATCGCATACGCCGGACGCTGCGCAGGTGCGCTCCTTCTTTGAGTATTCGCGCACCGCCGCCGCAGAAGCGAAGAGCGAGCAGGACTGGTACAATAAAATCTCCGCACGGGCACTGGACTGGTTGGGGTAAAATGCGCATTTTAAAACTGGAATTCGAGAATCTGAACTCACTCAAAGGGCACTGGAGCATTGATTTCACCCACCCGGACTACAAAAAAAATCACGACATTTTTGTGATTCACGGCCCGACCGGCGCGGGAAAAACCACGATTCTGGACGCGATTACGCTCGCGCTTTACGCCCGCACTCCAAGGCAGAGCGCAGTGAACGACGGCTCCGCCGGCAACGAGCTGATGAGCCGCGGCTGCGGAATCTGCTATTCGCGTGTGACCTACAGATGCAGGAGCGGGGTCTATGTCTCGGAATTCCAGCAGAACCGTGCGAACGGTCGCCCGTCCGGAAGGTTGCAGAAACCATCGTATAAAATCACAAAGGTGGATGATGCGGATTTCTCTGCGCCGCCGGAAAATCAGGCGGAAAAATCCGGGCAGGAAAATCAGGGAGAATTTGATTTTTTTGGCGCGGATGATAAAAGCCGCGTGATTGCCTCCGGCACGGCTTCCTCTCTTGGCGCGGAGACCCAGAAAATCATTCAGCTGGATTACAATCAGTTCTGCCGCTCAATAATGCTTGCGCAGGGCGAATTCAATAAATTTCTGACCAGCGATGAGCGCGAGCGCGCTGACATTCTTGAGAAACTCACCGGAACCGAAAAATACCGCGGAATTGCCCAGAAAATCTGCCAGAAATACAGCGAGGTAAAACGTGCGTTCAATGAGAAAAAAGACGCGCGTGAGGAAATCCGTGCGCAGCTCCTTTCTGAGGACGATGAGAAAGCCGCCCTGCGAAGCGTTGCCGAGCTTGAGAAAAAAATTGCCGCGAACGAGGGCAAACTGGACGAGACCCGCGGCGCGCTCGCTTTTTTTGATGAGCTTGACCGGCTTTTTGACGAGCGTGAGTCCGCGCGGAACGAAAAAACTGCGGTTGAGAAAGAGTCCGCCGATTTTGCGGATGATGAGAGGCGGCTTCTTCGCGCTCAGGCGGCCAGAAACTGCGAGGCGGATTTTGCCGAATTGACCAGCCTGCGGAATTCCCAGAAAAGCGATGAGAATCAGATTGAGGAGCTTTCCAAGCGGATTTTTCTTGCACAGAACAATTATGCGCAGTCCGAGCAAAACGCGCAGGACGCGAAGAAACAGCTTGCCGACGAGGAGACAATTTTTGCGCAGCAGCAGGAAATCTGGAAAAAAGTGCGCGCGCTTGATGTTCAGATAAAAAATGCGCGTGACAGGGAAAAAGAATCCGCGGAACGGAAAAATTCAGCCGAGCAGGACGCGCGCAATGCCGAGGAAAAAATAAAGTCGCTCACATCGGCTCTGGCGCAGCTTGAGAAAACATCGCGGGCATCGCAGGATTATCTTGCGCAGAACAAGGATGACGAGCGTCTGCCCGCCGTGATTGCAAAAATCGATGCCATGCAGAATTCGCTCAAAGCGCAGGACAAGGCTCTGGATGACTTGCAGTCAAAAAAATCCGGGATTCTGCGAAAATGCGACGAGGCGCAGAACGAGCTTTCCCGTGCAAAGGACGCGCTGCAAACTCTGGAGGATGAGATGCGGCAGTTTGTCGCGGAGGACGCGGTTGCTATCGCGCGGATTCTCAGGCGGCAGCTTGCGCCCGGCAATCCCTGCCCGGTTTGCGGCGGGGTTTATCATCCCGGGAATTGCGATGCCGCTGATGACAAGGCTTTGGACGGCAAGGCGCAGAGCATCGCGCAGACAAGCACGAACCTCACCGCACAGTACGACAATCTTACCGTGCGAATTCAGAATCTGACCGCGGGCCAGGCCGCGCTTGAAAGCGAGCGCCGCGCCACGGAGGAAAATCTTTCTGCGGCATTTTGTGCGCGTGCCGAGGAAATTGCGCGGATTTCGCAGGAGCTGCTGCCGTGGCAAAAAAATCTGCCGCAAGAAATCACAGCCCGCCAGATTTCTGATATTCTTGTGGATTTGCAGGAAAAATCCGGGGAATGGTCGCGCCAGAATGATGCCTTGCAGGATGCGCGGACACAGCAGACTGCATTTGACGCGGAACTGGCCACAATCAGAAAGTCTGCGGATTCTCTTGCCGAGGCCGTGGAAAAATCACGCGCCGAGCACAAGTCGTGCCAATCAGAGCTGGATGCGCTCTGTGCGGAGCGCGGCGAACTTTTTGGGGAAAAAGACCCGGACGCAGAGGAAAAGTCCAAGAATCAGCGGATGGAGAGCCTGAGAAATCAGCGGGAAGCGGCGCAATCCGCGCAGAACGCCGCGAAAGAAGAAAAAACCCGGCTGGAGGCGCAGAAAATCCAGCTGGAGAAGGCCGTGCAGGAGCGTCTGGGCGCGATAAAAACTGCGCAGGACAATTTTGCCAAAAAATGCGGCTCAAACGGATTTGAGGACGAGGCCGATTTTTCTGCCGCCCGTCTGCCAGAGGACGCGCTTGCGGCATTGAGCGAGAGATCTGAGGCGCTGAAAACCCAGAGGACGCAGGCAGACACCACGCTCAAAAACGCTGAGAAATCATACGAGGATTTTAAATCATCCGCAAAAATTTCGGGGAAAAAAGAGGATTTTCTTTTGGAGCAGGAAAATCTTACGCAGGAGAAAATTCGTCTTGGGAATGAGATTGTCGCGGCGCGCGCGCGGCTGGAGGCGAACGAGCAGACAAAAAATCGCGCGAAAAAAATTGAGGATGATTTTAACGCCCTGCGTCAGGAGCACGAGACCTGGGAGCAGATGAAAAAATGGGTGGGCAAGGACGACGGCTCTGACCTCTCTGTTTTTGTGCAGAGCCTTGCGTTCAGCCGGCTGCTTGACATAACGAACCAGCATCTTTTTGACATCACGCGGCGTTACAAAGTGGTGCAGAAATCCGCGCTTTCTCTGGCTTTTGAGATTTGCGATGTGTATTTTCCGGAAAACCGCAGCATCAAAACGCTGAGCGGCGGCGAGCAGTTTCTTGTGAGCCTTTCGTTCGCGCTCGGAATCTCGCGGTTTGTGAGCCGGAACGTGAGCGTTGACTCGCTTTTTCTGGACGAGGGCTTCGGCACGCTCAGCGGGGAGCTTCTGGACGAGGCGATTGCCGCGCTCAAAAATCTGCGCAAAGAGGGCAAAATGCTCGGGATTATAACGCACGTTCAGGAAGTGATTGACGAGATTGACCAGCGCATTGAGGTTAGGCCCGCGACCGGCGGCTACAGCGTTCTGAGCGGCTCGGGAATCAGGCGGCTTTAATCAGTTTGATTTTCCTGCATTTTCGGCAAGCAAGGTCATTTAAACACGAACACAAGGACAAGCACAGAAATCATCACGAGAACAAGATAGACGAGCGACAGCCAGTTTGAGACTTGCGGAAAAGTCAGAATCATCAGGGAGTGCACAAGCGTGAGCGTGCCAAGTGCCAGCGTGATGTAACCGCTTCCTTTTGCGCGCATTTCGTTTTTGCGGAACGCCTCATCTGACTGCACGGGCGATGCCTCGTTCAGTTTGCCCAGAAACCGGGATGACAGGAAATAAAATCCCACTGCAATGAAGGCAATCCCGGCAATTATGCCAAGGACCGCCTGAAAAATCAGTTTCGCGCTCATTTTTGCCCCCTGTTCTTGCGGTTCTGCGGCTGTCACGGCATGTGGATTATCTCACGCGGTTTGCTTCCGTTTGCAGGACCCACAATTCCGCGCTCTTCCATTTCCTCCACAAGACGCGCCGCCCGGTTGTACCCGATTTTCAGACGACGCTGGATGTAACTTGCGCTCGCCTTTCCGCTCTGCACGACAATTTCAAGCGCCTGGTCGTAAAGCGGGTCGTCGCCGTCGGCAGGCTCGCCGAAAAGGTCACGGGAATCATCCTCATCGTCCTCAATGAAAATCTCATCGTCAATGTAATCAGGCTCGCCGTATTCTTTGACGGCTTCCACAACGTCCTCAACTTCCTGGTCAGAGACGAACGTGCCCTGAATGCGGATTGGCGCGGGGTCAACGGCGGATGCGTAGAGCATATCGCCGCGCCCAAGCAGTTTTTCCGCACCAACAGTATCAATTATGATGTTCGAGTCTGTGCGGCTTGCCACCATGAACGCGATTCTTGTCGGAATGTTCGCCTTAATCAGGCCGGTAATGACGTTGACGGACGGCCTCTGCGTTGCCAGAACCAGATGGATTCCAACGGCGCGGCTCATAGCGGTCAGCCTTGCGACAATGCTCTCCAGCTCCTTGCCGCTCGTGGCCATCAAATCCGCGAACTCATCAATAATCACGACGATGTACGGCAGTCTTTCTGTGGCAATGTTCTGCTCGCTGATTTTCTGGTTGTAGTTGGAAATATCACGCACGCCCATCCCGTCAAGCAGCGCGTAACGCCTTTCCATCTCGCAGAGGCAGTATTGCAGTGCCTGCAACGCTTTTTTTGGCTCGGTGATTACCGGCGTGAGCAGGTGCGGAATGTTGTTGTAAAGTTTAAGCTCCACAACTTTCGGGTCAACAAGGATGAGCTTAACATCCCTGAACGAGCGTTTGTAAAGAATAGAAAGAATCAGCGAATTCACGCAAACTGATTTTCCCGACCCGGTCGCGCCCGCAATGAGCATGTGCGGCGTTTTCACAAGGTCAATCAGCTGGGCTTTTCCAAGAATGTCTTTTCCAAGGACGACCGGCACGGCCATCTTCTGCCATTCGGGCAAATCCATCTCAATAATCTCGCGGAAGCCGACCACAGAACGGTGACGGTTCGGCACTTCAATTCCGACTGCCTGCTTGCCCGGAATGGGCGCGACAATTCGCACGGACTGCGCGGCCAGGCTCAGCGCAATATTGTCCTGAAGCGCGACAATCTTGCTGAGTTTCACGCCCGGCGCGGGAAGAATCTCGAACATCGTGACGACCGGGCCTTTTTTAATCCCGATTATATCGGCCTCAATGTTGAATTCCGCGAGCGTCTGCTTAAGGCTCAGCGCGGCCTGCTTGGTTGCATCGTCAATTACCCAGTACTGGTCATCCTTGTAGGCAGTCAGCAAATCAGACGGAATGATATACGGGCCTTTTTTTGCGGCTCTGTTCCCGATTTTTGGCGGATTGCCCGCAATTTCTGTGGTGCGTGGCGTGTTCTCCTCCTGCTGCGCGTTAAAAAAATCACTCAGCTCGTCGGCAGTAAGATTCGTTGCGCCAGCCTCATTGCGATTTTCGGTCTCGTCATCAAAATCAGTCTCATCATCATACTGCTCAAAATTCTGCGGTGCGCTCTGCGCAATCTGCGGCGGATTCAGAGCCTGGCTCTGGCGGATTTCCTCCTCCATCTGGGCAAAAGCGTTCGATGCTGCTGCGGCAAACACCGCCCCGTGAAGCTCCGTCTGCGCCGGGATTGTCTGCGCAACCGGCTCTGCGACAGCGATTGCCACGGGCTGCGGCTCAGGCTCAGGCTCGTAATGCGCGGCGGAAATCTGCGGCTGGGGCGGCTCGTGCCTGAACGCCGGCTCTTCAATGTCAAAATCCGGGAAGGGCAGAGTCTCGTCCTCCACGTATTCGTCATCAAAATCCTCATCGTATTCCGGGCCGTCCTGAATCATGATTTTGGACGGAAATTTCGGTTTTTGCGGCGCGGCAGAGTCCGGCTCTTCTTCGTCTGATTGCTCAACCTCATCGTGAATCACAATTCCATGCGGAAATTTGGGATTTTCCACCACGGAATCTATGTAGCGGGCCGCGGAATAAGGTGTCTCGTCCGTTTTGTGCGGATTTTCTGCCTCCCCGCTCCCGGATTTTATGTCCGACTCGTAATAGGGGCTTTCGAATTCATCATCAGGATTTTTTTTTTCCCCCGGTTGCTCTTCCGGCTCGTCCGCATCATCATAATCTTCCTCGGCGGGCTGGCCGTCATCCTCATCCGGCTCATCGTCATCCGCAAAATCCACGTCGAATTCCGGGGCAATGTCATCTTCCGGCTCGGCAACGTCAGAATCATCCGCGGGTGTCTCCGCATTTTTCTCGGAAACCTCGTCTTTGGGCGGGAATTCCAGCGCGGGGTCGTTCTCATCAAAATCCGCGTCATATTCCGGCGGCAGAGTTGCGGGCGCGGGCGGAATGTTCCATGTCAAATCATCGGTGAGGACGGCGTACTCCTCCTGCGTCAGAAGCGGCGCGGTGGGCGTGCTGTCGTCGGCAGCGTTCTCAGCGGGATTTTTCTCCGCGTTCCCGGCAGGTTCAGCGGAATTCTGGGCAGGGGCGTTGTCATCGCTTTCTGATTCTCCGGCCTTTTCATCGGCTTCCTCTGATTTTGGCGCGATTCGCGAGAGCACTTCCTCAATAATTGACGGCTTTCTGCCACTTTTTGATGACGGAACTTGCTTGAGTTTTGAAAGCCTCTGACCCTGCGAATTTCTGTTCAGCCTGTCGGCAACAATCCCGATTCCAAGCCATTCAATCACAACGAGCATAATTCCTGTGATGATTGCGACCGAGATTTTCACGCCGGAAAACGGGCCTTTTCCCAGTGCAATGATTGAGCGGCAGACATTCTCTGTGACAACGCACGTGAAAAACGGCACGAGCGCGGTGAGCAGGCGCATTGTCTTGCGGGCAGTCCACTGTGTGGTAAAGCACGACAGTCCGGCAATCATAAGGAATGCGGGAATCAGGATGCTGGAAAATCCGTAGACAGAATAAAGCATATTTCCAAGCAGATAAAGTATATTGTTTTGCCCGGGTTCGGTGAGTCCGAAACCAAGAGGCTGTAAAATCAGGGTGATGGAAAAAAAGGCGGCAATCACCAGAAGCGAGATGCCGGCAATCAAACTGGATTTGTTGGATGTTCTCATAGTTGCATTATCGGCACCAAAAATGAAGAGTTAAGGGAAATGTAAGCGGCGCTTTCAGGCGGATTTTCTTGCTGCGCCGCGCCCAAAACTTGCCCGGAGCAAAAAATGCACGATTTGCGGGAAAATCTTGCGCAAAATCAGGCGGGAAAATCAGAGCGGAACTTTTAAAATTTAAGATGATTTTTGCACGCGATTGCTGTAAAATCGTGATGAGACGGGGCTTAAAAACTGCGGTTTTGCGTCCCCAAACTGCTGACGCTACTTTTCAAGGAGTGCCGAATGAGCCAAAAAAATGCGCATGAAATCCTGCGGGAATTTTCCCCGGCGGACATTTCCCTTTGCGACGAGTATTATCTGGGCATCGCTCAGAAAATGGTGGATTTTCTGAACAGTTTTAATCCGGACAGGCTTCTTTTTAATTTCCGGCTGACCGCGGGGCTTGATGCAAAAAAACGCGGGATTGTTTACGCGCCTTATAACGGCTGGGAGAATTCCAGAATCGGCGGGCACACGATGGGGCATTATCTTACTGCGGCTGCCCAGGCGGTTGCGCGCGGTTACGGCGGATGCAAGGGCGCGGACGGGCTTGATTTATCCGCCCGGCTTGAATATCTTGTCTGCTCTTTGGATGAGTGCCAGAAATCTTTGGGAAGCGGATTTATTTTTGGCGCGACGGTGGATGACCCTGCCCGCCCGGAATTGCAGTTCGACAAACTGGAGCAAGGCGATTTTAAAGACACTTGGGTTCCCTGGTACACAATGCACAAAATTCTTGCGGGGCTTGTGGATGTTTTCCGCCTGACCCAGAATTCCACCGCACTTTGCATCGCAGAGAATCTTGGAGAGTGGATTTACCGCCGCACATCCGCATGGACGCAGGAAGTGCGCGAGAAAGTCCTTGGCGTGGAATTCGGCGGAATGAACGACTGCCTTTACGAGCTGTATCGTTACGCAGATGCGGCAGGATATTCCGGCGCGGAGCATTTTTTTGAGGCGGCGCACGTTTTTGATGAGCAGTGGCTTTTTGCCCATCCCCAGGCCGTGGTGAACCGTCACGCGAACACAACAATCCCAAAGTTCGTGGGCGCATTGAACCGCTGCCTGATTCTTACGGAAAAAGGCGAGAAATCCGAGGCAGAGAAATATCTTGCATGGTGCGAGAATTTCTGGCAGGAAATCGTCAGCCATCACACTTACATAACCGGTGGCAACAGCGAGTGCGAGCACTTCGGTCTGCCCGATATTCTGGATACCGAGCGCAGCAACACCAACTGCGAGACGTGCAACACGTATAATATGCTCAAATTGTCGCGGCTGCTTTTCAGGCTCACAAAAAATCGCAGATACGCGGATTATTACGAGAACACTTTTTTGAACGCGATTATGGCTTCGGTGAACGCGGATAACGCCTCCACGACCTACTTTCAGCCGATGGCGACCGGCTGCTTCAAGACCTACTGCAATCCCGATGTTGACAAGAATTACTTCTGGTGCTGCACCGGAACCGGCCTTGAGAATTTCACAAAACTGGGCGACTCATTTTATTTTTATGATGATGACACGCTTTTTGTGAACGTTTACGTTTCGTCCGCCGTGAACTGGACGGAAAAAGGCTGGAAAATCACGCAGAAAACCAGAATTCCCGCTGAAAATTCCGCCGATTTTGTTCTAGACCACGCGGATTTTTCTGCCATGCCGGGCAATCACGAGAACCGCGCAGAAAATTTCACGCTCGCGCTGAGGCTTCCGGACTGGCTCTGCGGCGAATTCTCGCTCAAAATCAACGGAACGCAGGCTGCCTCCGGTGATTTTTCTGCCAAGGACGGCTATCTTCACATCCGGCGCAACTGGAATTCTGGCGATAAAATCACGCTTAGTCTTCCGATGGACATTACCGCGCACACTTTGCAGGACAACGCGGGAAAAACGTTCGGTTTTAAATACGGGCCGGTTGTGCTTGCGGCGGAACTCGGCGCGGACGAGCGGATGACGCTTGGGCAGGTGGGCGCGCAGTGCGATGTGAGCGCGAACAAAATTGTGTGCGGCGCAGAAATGCCTCTGCCCGGAAATTACGGCGGCACGAGCAACCTGCAAATTCTGGAGACAGAAATCATCAGGATTGACGATGGCACTGTCGCGGATTTTATGAGAAATCCCGGGGCGCATTTTGTGCGGATTGATTCCGGCGCGGAACAGCAGGAAAATCCGCATGGAAATCCGGGGGCAGCTGGCAATCCGCCTGAGCCGCGTTTCTGCCTCAAAGACACGGATTTCCCCGGCAATCTGATTTTCTCGCCTTACAACCGGATTTCGGCGCAGCGTTACGGAATTTACTGGATTTTTGTGGCGACCGAGCAGGAAAAACAGTTTGAGGCGCAGCGCGCGTATCATCCGGATGACGGAGAGGCGCACGTTGACGGGATTGGAGTGGGCTACGGCACGCAGACCGAGGGCAACAGCCAGATTTATCCGCATTTACAGGAGCGCGATTCTGTTGCCGACCCGCATGAGCTGACCCGCTTTGCCAAGCCCGGCGGATTTTTTTCCTACGAGATTGCGGTGCGGCCGGGCAGTCAGAACGTTCTTGTCTGCACTTTTTTGAAGGCGGACAACGGAAAGTCCGTGCGGATTACCGCGACCGGCACTTGCGCGGATGAAAATCCCCGGACGGAATTTGCGATTGCCGACTTTTCTCTGGATTACAACGGCGCGGGCGAGAAATTCACCCTGCGTTTTGATATTCCGCGTGAGCTTACGGACAGGCAGGAAAATCAGCGTGTGAGGGTGAAGTTTGCCGGCGGAAAATCGGGAGAGCCGTCCGCAAGGCTTTGCGCCCCGCTGAAAATGTGCTGTAAAAATCAGATGAGCTGAGACATCTGATTTTTGGCTGTTTCTGCGAAAAAGCGTGTTTTGCGTTTTGCGGGAAAAATCAGATTTTGATTCAACAGGAGATTTTAATGAGAAGATTTGAAGCCATCATTTTTGCGGCATTGTGCGGATTTTTGGTCTCGTGCGCCTCGACACCGGCAAAAAAAGGCGCGCGGTCGGAGGCGGGCATGACGGACGCGAGCGGAGACTGGGAGCTGGTCTCGTTTGAGAAAAACGGCGAGAAAATCACGGTGGTTGCGGCGACAATTTCCGTGACGGACAAAGGCCACGGCTCATACGGCATATCCGGATTTTCCGGCGTGAACAATTACTCAGGCAGCCTGACCGCAGACGGCCACAAAATCACGTTCGCTCCGGGACTCGCGTCCACCCGGATGATGGGCCCCAAAGAGGCGATGGATTTTGAGGCGGATTTTCTGGACCTGCTCGCCCACGCCGACACCTGGACTGTGACTGACGCGGAGCTTGCGCTCTCCGGCGGAAACGCGGTGGCACGCTTTGCGAAAAAAGGCCTTGACGGAACATCATGGAAGCTCACCGGCGCGAACACAGGAAACGCCGTGGTGTCCGTTAATTCATCAAACAAAAGCATAACGCTCTCGTTCGCAGGCGGCAAGGCAACAGGATTCACTGGGGTCAACAACATGACTTTGGCCTACACCACGGATGAGAAATCCCGCTCCTTGACTTTTGCAGACGGCCCCCTCACGATGCGCGCTGGCACAGAAGATGAGATGAAAACCGAGCGTCTCTTCTTGGACAACATTTTCAAAACCGCGTCATACTCGCTGAGCGGCAGCACTCTCACCCTCCGCGACGCATCCGGCACGACACTGCTGACCTTCACGAAAACGGAGTAGCTTGCGGGGTAGGATGAGAGGGGAGGATGCACTGTGTGCCTACGCTGACTGTGACCTCTCCAAGCCGTGCTCACAGTCCGTTATAAGCCGTGTGCGTTCCGCGCATAAGCCGTGATTGCCGGCGGTTTTTATATAGTTAAGTTGTCCTCACACAAAAAAGCAAATTCATGTTATAATGCAGACAGAAGGAGGAGACTATGTACAATATTGCCGTGAACGTGCCTGAGGCCGTTCTATATGATACGCACATGGACGAGCGGCAGGTGAGTATGTTCGCCAAGTGTTCCGTCGCCTATTATACGATGATGGGCGTTTCTCTCGGATATTGCGCTCAGAGAAGCAAGACGGCTGCATGATTTTGTGACAAAGAAATTGTAAGTCACCGCTCTTCATGCTATACTGGGAGTATGCTCGCACGGTATTTGAAAAATCGCGGATCGAAAGAATGCCGAAAAACGGGCATTTTGGTGTCAGATTCGCGAAAATATGTTTCTAACTCTTTGCAATGCAAAGAATTACGAGGGGCGGGTTCAACAAAAAGACCTGATTTAAGGGATTAAGACATGCGGTGTGTTGCTTTCTGAAAGCCAGTCCGATTACATTGGTTCAACAAAAAGACCTGATTTAAGGGATTAAGACCATCCTTATTATCATAATAAGTGACAACAAACTTATGGGTTCAACAAAAAGACCTGATTTAAGGGATTAAGACGACAAAGCCGCCACTCTCGCAGTCCCCGCCCATGAGTTCAACAAAAAGACCTGATTTAAGGGATTAAGACTTGTTTGTCTTGCGGAGGATAGCCCTCTCGCTAACAAGGTTCAACAAAAAGACCTGATTTAAGGGATTAAGACTAGTGTTCAAACTGACCTTGTTTCATTTAGGTTCTCCAGTTCAACAAAAAGACCTGATTTAAGGGATTAAGACG
>JAFLSQ010000004.1:11058-104480 GCA_022510865.1 Treponema sp. | reverse complement strand
TGAGCCAGGATCAAACTCTCCATGATTATCTCAACGCCCCCGAGGGGGCACTGATCGTCCTGTCCGCGGGCGCACTTCTCACGCGCCCGCCCGCATGGCGCACGGGCGGCCACAAAGGCCGCCCTCCTTCTCTTCCCTTCCCTGTCCTGCCAAAGAGCGCGCCGCGGACTGACCGCGGCGGTGTTCAATGAATATACACCCTACTCATCCCCCATGTCAACACCTTTCGCAAAAAATTCCTCGGAAATTACAAAAAATTTCCGAGGAGGGGCTAGAAATCATAAAAAAATCGGAATTTTATCTTGCAAGGGCGAATATCACGCGGTATAATTCAAGGCATGAGAACTGTCGCTGTTTTTTTTGCGGATGGATTTGAGGAAGTGGAGGCGCTCACGCCTGTGGATTATCTCAGGAGGGCCGGAGTTCAGGTTGTGACTGTCGGCGTCAAGGGAAAGCCTTTCAATGACACGCTGATTGTCACAAGCTCCCACGATGTGCCGGTCATAACGGACCGGAGTTTGGATTCTTATCTCAAGGATTTTGGGGACCGCTTGCCGGACTGTGTGCTCTGCCCGGGAGGCTCAAAAGGCGCGGACAATCTCTCTGAGTGCGACGCGCTGCTGAATCATCTGGAGAAGGCATGGAAAGACGGCAGATTCGTTGCCGCAATCTGCGCAAGCCCTGCTGTGGTTCTGGGAAAGACTGCTATTCCGGCGGGAAAACAGTGGACCTGCTACCCGGGAATGGAAAAGCAGTCAAATCCGGATTATCTTGGGAAATATCTGGACAAGCCTTTTGTGACTGACGGAAAACTTGTGACCGCCCGCGGAGCCGGAGCAAGCGAGGAGTTTGCGATGGAGCTTGTGCGCCTGCTCACGGACGAGGCGACCGCCGAAAAAATCAGAGCGGGAACGCTGCAAAGATAATTTATTTCAGCTCCTCATCTTTTTTGGCAATCTGGGCAGAGAGATCGATTATCTCCTCCTGGATTCCGAAGAGAATTGTCAGATCCTCGGCGTGCTCGCTGTTCACGGTCGCGCCGTCGATAATCATCTGCGAGATTTTCTTGCCAAGCTCCTCGTACTTGCTGTCGCGCTTTGCCTCAAGCTGATGCCGCTCAATCTTTTTCACGCTTTTGTCGCTGAAATCCTGGACTTTTGTGCCAGCCTTGTCGAGCACTTCCTTGGATGCTTTCGCGCTTTTGCTGAAAAAATCCTTTATTTTTGTGCCGAATTCATCTTTTTCCATTTTATTCTCCTTATTAAGTGCATGTTTTAGTGTTTCTTAGAGAAAATCCTGTAGTTCATCCACGGGAAGATTGCGTCCTGCATCTCCATTGTGGTCAGCCATTCGGTGCTCACAGTATTTGAGCCGAGCGAATCGAACACCGCCGTGAACGCGCTGATGCTGTCCCGGAAACGGCGCTCGGCAAGCTCCGGGTAAGACGAGCTGTCGATTGCCTTAGCGAGCGAGAGGCTCTGCGACAGCATGAGTTCTTTTGCACCGAGGTTCAGCAGCCTTGTGCGCAGCCCGGTGTCATTCGGGAAACGCTCGGCAAGATCGGTCATTCTCTCGCAGGCCTTTCTTATGTGGCGGATCATCCAGCAGTTCTTGCTGGACAGAAGGCTCTCGCCATAGCCGTCTCCCAATCCCGCTGAATAATATGGCGTGAATTTTGCGACCGAATACTGCTTTTCGAGCATCTGGTTTCCGGAAACGACATCAAGTCCGTTTTTTACGGCGCAGCGCAGAACCTGCTCTAGCCATGCGACTGACTCGCTCCAGTTTCTGAAAAGCTCGTCCGACTCAAACGCGCAGACATAGGATACAAAATCGTTTTCGGGCAGGCAGTCGGCAGCCTCATCCAAAAGCGCGGTTTTCTCCGCGACAAAAGCCTCGGCATCCGCGCGGGTCTGCGCAAGGGCATCCTCCCTGTTGTAGAGGCCAGAGCTATCACGGTTCCAGTATTTAAATCCTGTGGCACAGCGTGCCGAGCCAATCTCCACGACTGGCTCAAGCTGTGCGGGGGAAAGCTCGTAGCCGATGTCCCGGTTCTCGTTGCGGTAGGCATTGTGATTCGCGTAGCCGCCCTCCCCATTGATTTGCGACGGCAGCCTTGAGTCGCGGGCAAGAATCATCAGTGAATTGTCGGTGCGCGCCGGGTAAAAAATTCCTGCGGGGGGGCAGTTCTCGGAAAAAAGCACGCTCCTGGCATCCAGAACCGTGTAGGAATATCCGTATGCTTTTATGAGCTTCTCGACGCCGCTCATATATCCGAACGCAGGCAGCCAGAAACCTTCCGGAACTGTGCCGAAGAACTGCTTGTAAGCGTGAAGTCCGCTCTCTATCTGCGCGGAGATTATCTCCTTTAAATCCGCATAATGAGGGATGAACAAGTCCGTGCCGCAAGTCCCGAGAAGCTCGACATAGCCTTTTTTCATGCATTCTATGAACGCGGGAATCAGCTCCCGGTTGTAACGCTCAGAAAAATCACGGCGGAGGCTCTCGTACTTTGCGATGGTATCACGGACAATCTCTTTTATCCTGCTGTCATCCGCGCGCGCCAGCTCCTTGTGACCGAGCGCAATCCTGTTGTCCAGATAGCGGATGTACTGCTCCTGAATATTCGGGTCCGCAAAAAGATTGCACAGAAGCGGTGGGAGGACAAGACCGAACCTGCATCTCACGCCCGATGACTCCAGCGAGTCAACCATCCTCAGAAGCGGAATGTAGACATCGGAAATGCTGTCAAAAAAAATGCTCAGCGCGACAAAATTGGATTTCTCAAAATCACCGTAGTGCCTTATGTAATCCTGCGTCGCTTTTATGATTATCGTCAGCTTTTTTTCCATTTTTCCATTCCCGCCTGCAATCGCCAGAATTAAACGAACGAATGCCTGTGTTTTCTGTATTGCTCGGTGAGAGTCGAGTCCATCCCCGAAAGCCTGAGAATGCGCGGAATATCATCATAATATCCTGGGCGCACATCGCTCATCACATCAGAGCCGCGCGGAATTGTCACCACGGGAGAAAAAGCAAGGACTTTTCCGCCGGAAGAGCCGGAATACACAAGCTCCACACGCATAAAAGATTTCTCGGATGAAATCAGCACATACTGCTCCTGACTTGCCGCGGACGCCTGAATCTCGAACGCCTCCTCGGGAACAAGCTCCTTTGAGTCCTTAAGGAAGCAGATTCTAAGCTTGAGCGAGCCGGTGTCATTTTTGAACGCGGCAAAATCGTTCTCGTTGATGTTCCAGAAGACAAAAAGCCACGCCGGATTCCTGAAAACGCATGAGACCTGCGTCTCGTTGTAGTTTCCGGGAAGCGCCGCGCTGTCATCCGCAGCGTCAGAAGAGATAATCATGTCCTCGCTCTGCTCAGCGTCCTCGCTCTCAAGCTCCAGAAGCTCCGCAATCAGAAAACGCCGGTCAAAATCGTCAGGGACATCAACGCCGTGCTCATCTGCGAGCGAGACCAAATCCGCAAAAGAAAGTGTCTCCAGATAGCCCCGGGTTATATTTCTCTCATCCATAATTACATCATAATCCAAAAAAACGTGGTGAGTGTCAAGGACACGGCAAAAAAAAATCCGCGCATAAAAAATCAAAAAAAAAATTGATAAAAACGCATTTTTTGCTAAAGTGCCACAGGCCGTCACCGATAATAAAATCAGTTGGTGATTCTTCGGGTGGGAAGACATCCAGACGCCTGAAAAATTAACAACCGATTGACTTCGTTTGCATTGCAAACACCTCCATTTTACTGAAAGCTGGAAAGTGTGTGAGACTTTCCAGCTTTTTTTTATTTTAAATGATTTTGATGACTCCGCCGCAAAATAAACTTGCCTTTTATCAAAACAATGCCGATATTACAGGATGGGAGACCAATACTTGCATGGAAAGCCTATCTGTAGAATTTCTGAAACCTGACAGCGCATTCACCGATGATGTGCTCATAGACAGCACGCTGATGCTTCTGCCGAAATCCGCGACGCTGACAGAGAACATGATAAAAATCCTCAAAAAGTGGGGCTTCGAGAGCGTTCTCTGCGACGGAACTTTGAGCCTTGAAGCCAAATTTGAGCCGGAGGAAGACGAAGAGGAAATCGCGGAGGAGACGCAGAGCGAGGAAGCGCACAAAGAAAAACTGACCGAAAGAGTCCAGAGAATCATCCAGGAGTCAAAGAGCGACGCTTCGGTCAGCACAGAGGCCGCAAGAATCGGGATGGTCAGAAACGTGTACGACGAATACATGCGCTACATCAATTCGATGTACACGCATTACGTCACCCATAAGGAGATTGACCAGGAGGAGCTTTCGGAGGGGATTCAATACCTCTGCGTTTTCATCAAAGACCACAGACGCTATATCCTGCGGATAAACGAGAACATCACCGACACAGACATGATTTTCCTTGTGCCGCACGCGATGCGCTCGACAGTCCTTGCAATCGCAATCGGAATGCAGCTGCACATGCCGCTCTCCAAACTGATTGATTTGGGCGTGACCTGCATCCTCCACGAGATTGGAATGGTGCAGATTCCCCCGCAGTTATATCTTAGCGACAAGAAACTCTCCACTTTTGAGCGGACAAAACTCTCAAAGCACACGGTTCTGGGCTATCTGATCGCAAAAAATCTGAAATTCCCGCTGAGCGTCCAGCTTGGAATTCTTGAGCACCACGAGAATGAGAACGCAAGCGGATATCCGCGCCGCCTGCCGAGCGACAAAATATCGTCAATCGCAAAAATAATATCCGTGGTATGCGCTTATGAGGCAATTACAAGCCCCAGAAAATACAGGGATGCGCGGCCGTCATTTGACGCGCTTCTGGAGCTTCTTCAGAACAAGGAGCACAAGTACAACAACATAATCATAAACGCGCTGATTCACGCGGTCTCGCTCTACCCCATCGGAACTTACGTCTATCTGTCGAACAGGAAAGTCGCGGAGGTAATCGACTCCAATCAGGAGAATCCAAAGTGCCCGGTCGTGCAGCTCCTCACGGAGACAGAAAAGGACGGCTCGCCAAAAGTCATGCAGACAGACGCGAGCATATCAATTCTGCGGATTCTCTCCAGCGAGGAGAAGCGCGATGTCCTGAAAATGCTCGCGCATGAGGCGAACCCCGAGCCTGAGTACACCGCGCTCGAAGAAATCACAGATGATGAGATTGCGGACGCCGGCTCGCAGGCAAACCTTGCGGCCGACACAGGGCTTGAGCCGCTTGACGAGGATGATTCTCTGCCCGCAGAGCCGCAGACACCGCCGAAAATCCCTGAGAATCCGGCGGATGCCGTCAAGGCTGATAAATCCGCGGCCGCGAAAACCGCAGGGCAGCCTGAGATTGAGAAAAAGCCTGACAATCAGAAAGCGGAGAAAGCCGCTGAATCAAAAGACGAAGTGGCAGACAAAGGCACGGACGGAAAATCCCAGGAAAACGGCGGCATTGAGGAAGTTGACATCAACTTTTTCAGCTGATTTCTGTGATTTTTTGCGCGGATTATCGGACTTTAATTGAAAAACATCCTGATTCGCTCGACATCCCGGTGAAAATTCTCGTCAAGAACCGGCGGGTGCTCGTTGAAGTACAGAATCTGCTCCATCTCCTGCTGATTTTTCATGCCCCAAATCGGAATCACGCTCTCGAACTGGCGCAAAAATCCCACGGCAAGCGGAATGTTCTCCACAATCCCGCCGCCAAGCGGCTGCATCGCGATGAAGCCCGTGTCATGCTCCTCGCAGAGCCTGACAAGCTCGCTGGACTTCTCTGACGAGACCATGCTGAACGGAAATTGCAGGGTCTCGTACAAATCAGATTCCACCGCTTTGAGCGCGGTCTCGAAATTTGTGGTGACAATCCCGAAGTGCCTGATTTTCCCCTGATTTTTAAGCCCGGTCAGAGTATCATAGAGATTGTCCGCCTCGCCCGGAAGCGGAAGAAATTTCTCCACCTCAAGCTGGTACAAATCCACAAAATCACAGTGCAGGGTCATAAGGCTCTCCTCAAGGTCTGCCTCAAGCTCCCTGCGGGTGCGCGCGGAAGTTGCGGTGGAAAGGAATATGCTGAGCCTGATGTCATAGAGCGCGTCCCCAAGCAGCTTCTCGCTTTCAGGAGTGCGGCGTGAGGTATCAAAAAAATTGATTCCACTGTCGTATGCGCTGCGCACAACAGCGGCGACATTCTCATCGCTTCCCGCGTCTGTCAGGCGCATCGCGCCGAATGCCACGCGGGAAATCAATAAATCTGTCTTACCAAGGCGGACATATTCCACTTTTGCGCTTACCTCTCAACCGGTTTATAACCGCGGATTTCTTTCTGGATGAAGCCGATAAGATTGTCCAGCGACACGCGCTCCTGCCTCATGCTGTCGCGGAAACGCACGGTGACAGTATCAAAAAGGGAGTTGTCAGAGCCATCGTCTTTTTTCTGAGTGATTGTGTCGTAATCGACTGTGACGCAGAACGGCGTGCCAATCTCATCCTGACGGCGGTAGCGTTTTCCGACTGTTCCGCTGGTGTCGTAGTCCGTGACAAAATCCTCTTTAAGAAGATGCTGGATTTCTTTTGCCTTCTCCGCAAGCCCGTCTTTTTTCATCAGCGGGAGAACCGCCACAGTGACAGGCGCAAGTTTCGGATGAAGATGCAGGACTGTCCTGTAATCCTCCGGCTCTCCGGCGGCGGCAACGTTCTCCTCCTCGTAAGCCTCGCAGAGGAACATCAGGAAGTTGCGGTTCAGTCCGGCAGAAGTCTCGATGACATAGGGCACGTATTTTTTGTTTCCGTCCTCCTGGTCAATATATGACATATCTTTCTTTGAATATTTCATGTGCTGGCTCAGGTCAAAGTCAGTGCGGCTGTGGATTCCCTCCACCTCCTCAAAGCCAATCGGGAAGTTGTACGTGACATCATAAGCGTCCTTGGCATAATGCGCCAGCTTGTCGTGATGATGCCACTTGAGGTTTTTCTCCGCAATTCCGTATTTGAGATAGAAATTCCAGCGGTCTTGACGCCACCGCTCGAACGTCTCGTCCTCGGTTCCGGGCTTGCAGAAATATTCCATCTCCATCTGCTCGAATTCGCAGGTGCGGAAAATAAAATTCTTGAAAATAATCTCATTTCTGAACGATTTTCCCACCTGAGCGACCCCGAAAGGCACCTTCATCCTGTTTGACTGGACGATGCTCTTGAAATCCGTGAAAATTCCCTGGCAGGTCTCGGGCCGCAGGTAAATCAGCGATGTGTCGCTCGCGACAGGCCCAAGGTGTGTCTTGAACATCAGATTGAACTCGCGCACATCAGTCCAGCTGTGCTTGCCGCACGTCGGGCAGTTGATTTTTGCTTCGATGAAAGCCTTCATCTCGTCATGGGTCATCGTGTCAACCGATTTCCCGGCGCTCTCGTTGTGAGACTCGCAGTATTCTTCTATAAGATTGTCAGCACGGAAACGAGCCTTGCACTCGCAGCAGTCAACCATCGGGTCAGAGAAATGCGCGACGTGCCCGCTTGCCTCCCATGTAGTGTGATGCTGGAAAATCGCAGAGTCAAGCCCCACCACATCATCGTGGAGCTGCGTCATGTAATGCCACCACTCATTCTGAATATTTCTCTTGAACTCCACACCCAGCGGACCGTAATCCCACGCGCCGGCTTGCCCTCCGTAAATTTCTGAAGCCTGATAGACAAAGCCCCTTCTTTTGCAGAGGCTGATGATTTTGTCCAAAGTGCATGAGTGCGTGTCTTTTTCGTTTGCCATTTTTATCTCCTTACGACTCTGGCGCGGGCCGTTTTCTGATTTTCTGATGTGAGACCGCGCGGATTGCGGCTGCACAAGTAAGAAGATTACCACAAAAAATAAATGAATGCAAATATCATGGAACTTGCCTCATCCGCTCTTCGGGGCACTTCTCAAAAAACTCCGCGATTCTGAGCCTCAAATCAGAATTATCACGGGCATTCAGGAACTGCGTCCGCGCGTAATGCGCGAATTTAAAATTATCGCAGAAATACGTGAAAAACCGCTGGAGGCGTGTCCTGTAAAACGCCTCAGGCTGATATTTTTCCACAAGGTCTATGTACTCAAGGCAGAGGGCCAGCATATCAACGCTCTGATTTTTTTTGATTGCCCCGCCCGCGTCATCCGCTGTGAAAGCCCCATCCTGATTTTTTTGCTCGGAACTGCCGCCTGCCTCCCGAATCTCTTTGAAAATCCACGGTTTTTGCACGGCCGCCCTTGAAATCATTATGCCGCCGCACATCGGGCACAAGTCCGCGGCGTTCGCCGCGGACTGCGCGTCACGCACGTTCCCGTTCAGGTAAACCGTCACTCCGCCAGACGAGTCCGCGCGGGCGTATCGCTGCGCTAGAGCCTGACACCACTCATAGCGCGGCGGACGGGAAAGCTTCTCTTTTTTTGTGCGCGGATGCAGCGTAAGAAGCCGCACACCCTCCTCCACCAGCATATCGCAGAACGCAAGGAAACCGTCCGGCGTGAAATCATCATCGCCAAGCCTCAGTTTCACCGAAAAACGCTTCTCAAACCCGGTGGAATGCCTGTTGTGACCGCTGACCACGGACGCGACATCGCGGATCATCTGCCTGGTCTTCTCTATCGGGCAGAGCATCCAGCCGATTCCGGCGCCTGTCCTGTAAATATCAGGCGCGGAGCATCCCATGTTGATGTCAAGCCCCAGCCCCGGATACTCCACGAGCCTTCGCGCGGCCTCCGCCATGCGAGGCGCGTCGTTTCCGGTGAGCTGCCAGACAATTTTCTGCGGCACAGGCTCCGGATTCACGTAGAATTTCTCGAACGGGCCGTCATTCAGAAGGCTTCCGGCGTTTATCATCTCGGTGAAATACTCATCGCACCCGCCGAATTTTTCTATCAGAATTCTGAACGCGGGATGGGAAATGGTCGCCATGGGGCCGCACACAAGCCGCATTTTTTCAGCGCAAAAATTACCGGTCATCATCAGCAAAAATATAGCAAAAAAATCAAAAAAGTATTAGAGTAAAACCTGAAATAACGCAAAAATCAGATTAAAGCCGATTTTCCGGACGCCTCTTACGCGGACTCAATCAGCCGCAGAGCATCCGCGTGATTTCATCGCCCGCGCTCAGTTGCGTTATCTCACCTATGCGGCAGGAGGTTATATGTTCGACAGACCAAAATACAAGCGTTTTGCAAAGGCGCAGCTAAAAGGCAGATATTCAGTTCCGATTTTTATGACTTTGGTGATGGCGGGAGTGTCTCTTCTGTATTATATTCCGCTGGCCATTCGCTTTGTGAACAGCGGGATAATCAGCATGGCCATGAACGGAGACGTTGCCGCAACCGAGAGCGCCGCGAATCAGCTCATGCTGACTTCCATGCAGACCTCATCCACGGTGATGTCAACAGTCTACAGCATTATTTTGCAGATTATGGCGGTTGCCGCGCTGAACGTCTACCTTAAAATGACGCGCACGCCGGAGAAAGTCTCATTCTCGAATTTCATAGAGGGATTCAACAACTGGGGCCGCGCGGTTCTGGGCGCAATCTGGCAGATGCTCTGGGTTTTCCTCTGGTCGATGCTCTTTTTCATCCCGGGAATCATAAAGCAAATCTCATATTCGCAGATGTTCTTTCTGATTGCGGAGTATGACGGCATTTCCGTCAACAAGGCCATGAGAATCAGCATGGAAATCACAAGGGGTCACAAATGGGAGCTTTTTGTGATGGAGCTGTCTTTCATCGGATGGTATTTTCTGAACTCGCTCACGTTCGGCATTCTGAGCCTTTTCATAATGCCTTACAGGACGCTCTCCTTTGCGAACGCGTACCACGATATGCTCAAAGAGGCGGTTGAGAGCGGACGAATCACGGCGGAGGATCTTGCGCAATGAAAAAAAGTTTTAAATCCGGGCTGACAGTCTTCATAATCCTGATTCTTGTTGTGGCCGCGCTGGCAGTGAAATCCGCGGTGAGCGGCAGAAATCCGTCGCTCACGGTCACTTACGCGTCGCGCGGGAACAGCAGCATATCAAACTACGACCCAAAAATCGCAAAATCCTACAAAAATGAGTACATAGCCGCGCTTTACATTGAGGGCACGATTCAGGAGGCGAGCCAGTCTTACAATCAGCAGTGGCTTCTGAGCACAATCCAGCACCTGAAGGATGATGACAACAACGTCGCAATCGCGCTTTACATTGACTCACCGGGCGGGGCGGTCTATCAGGCGGATGAGACGTACCTTGCGCTCATGGACTACAGGACCAGCGGCAAGCAGATTTACGTCTATCAAGGCCCGATGGCGGCTTCCGGCGGATATTACATCTCCTGCGCGGGCGACAGGATTTACGCGAACCGCAACACGCTCACAGGAAGCATCGGCGTGATTTTCGGCTCGTCCTATGATTTGACAGGATTGTTCGACAAAATCGGAATAAAAACCGAGACCGTGCATTCCGGTAAAAACAAGAATATGTTCAATTACAACGAGCCGGTCACAGACGAGCAGCGCGCAATCATGCAGAGCATCTGCGATGAGTGCTATGAGCAGTTCGTGCAGATTGTTGCGAACCGCCGCCAGATGGACTACATCGACGCGGAGAATCTTGCGGACGGCAGGCTTTACACCGCAAAACAAGCTCTGGAAAACGGCCTGATAGACAAAATCGACTCGTGGGATAACATGATAAAAGATTTGAGCGAGGATGAGCTTGAGCGTCCGGGAATAAAAGTCGTGACATTCAAAAAAGAGCGCAAGTCAACTTTCATTGATTATATGACGGGCGCGGCCAAAGACATCGCGCTTGCAAAAAACGCCGCCGCGCTCGGGCTGCCCCAAAGCGTGATTGAGGACATGAACAGAAAGGACTTCTACCCGATGTACCTGCACAAGTAGACTGACGCTTTTTTTCCGTTCACGAGGGTGCGCAGGCTTCTCTCAATCATAAAGCCTTCTGATGCCGCTGATTTCTCAAGCTCCTGTGTCCGGGCAGAGAGAATCACGGTCCTTCCCCCGGATTTTAAAATCCGCGCGAACGAGGCGAACATTCTGCCGTAAAAAACGTTCATATCGCCGATGTCCTCGTAAAATCCCCATGGAGGGTCTGTGATAATCGCGTCCACGGACTTACTGTCAACGCGCTCCATGCAGAGAGCGTCCTGCACAAAAATCTCCGCGCAGGCGTTTGCGGCAAGCGGCTTTTTTGACGAGACAAGCTCAACTTTCGCAGAATCAATGTCGCTCGCAAGAAGTCTCTTGAACCGGAAGCCTTTCGCAATCTGGACCGGAATCGAGCCGAAACCGCAGAATGGGTCATAAATCACATCATCCGCGTTTATATCCGCAAAGCAGCAGAGCAGGCTGGCAATCTCCGGGCGCAGCTCGCCTTTACTCAGATTTTTCTCCGTGAATTCCCGGCGAAAGATGAGCTGCCCGCAGAAAGCAAAGCCCTCGCGCCGCACAGAATACCAAATCTCGGTGTCCGGCGATACCCTGTCGATTCTGAGCCTTGAATTCGCAAGGACTGTCTCCTCCGCCCTGCGCGCAAGGCTCTTGTCAACCCTCACAAACTGATTTTCCTGCACGAACCTGACGCGGAACGTGCCCTTGTTAATCAGATAATATTTTTTCTCTGATGCCACCGCCGCAACAAGCGCGGGAATTCCCGCGCCTTTTCCGCGCACAGTCTTGAGCACAAAAAAAGTGTTGCTCAGATACACGATTTTCCCAAGATTGCGCGAGTCGCCGCTGTACGAGTAATGCACAAGTCCGTCAAAAATCCCAAGAATTTTGCAGCCGCTCAGATTCTCCGCAAGATTTTTGGCAACGACATCCTGAAAACCCGTTATGAAAGTAGAGATGAATTCCGCCATCTGCCGGATTATAAAACAAATACCGTTTTTTTGAAAGACCAGTGCGATTGCCTGCCGCGCCGAAAATCACACTGGGTCTTGCACGCAGGCACGGAAATCCCGCATCAAGGCATCCGCAAAAATATCCGCGCACATGCCGCGCGAACCTTTACTAAATCCGCCGAATATTGTAGAATATCCCATCAGATTTTAAGGAGGCGATTATGGACGGCGGGTCGAGTTACCACTTACATTCGTTAGACAAAAAATCATGCCTCCTGGACTTTTCACGCATTTAAAATCAGATTTGCTCCAGAAGGCTCATCAAAAAACGGGGGCAAATTATGATTACATACTGGCAGCAGATTGACGGGCAGTTCTCAAAGACAAAAAAGGATGAGATTAACAAGGCTTTGCCGCTCTGGGTGGACGCTGTGAACGTCACCCGTGACGAGACGATGGAATTGCAGGAGACTTACGGCATTGAGCAGGATCACATCCTTGATATTCTGGATCCGGACGAGCTTTCGCGCATTGACGACGGCGACGGCTACATCCTCACAATCGTGCGCGTCCCCATTTACGAGTCCGAGCGCGAGACCCCGTATTTCACCGTTCCAATCGGAATCATAATCCACGGCAATACAATCATCACAATCTGCTGGCGTGACAACGAGGTGCTCAAAGATTTTGGCGCGAACAGAGTCCGCAACATCAAACTGACTGATTTTCCGTCCTTCATCGTGCAGATTATCAACCGCGCGAACACGAATTTCCTGCGCTACCTGAAGGAAATCAACCGCCGCTCCGTGAGCATTCAGAACGAGCTGAACATGGAGATTGAGAACAAGGAGCTTATGCTTCTGCTTGGTCTTGAGAAATCCCTCGTCTATTTCACCACATCGCTCAAAAGCAACTCGCTGCTCCTGCAAAAAATGTCATACACAAAGCTCATCAATTTTGATGAGGACGACCTTGATTTTGTTGAGGGCGTGAGCATCGACAACCGCCAGGCGATTGAGATGGCGGACACTTACTCGAACATCCTGCTTGGCGTAATGAACACGTACTCGTCGGTCATATCAAACAACCTGAACGTAGTGATGAAAAAACTTGCCGTCATAAACCTTGTGATGATGGCCCCGACTTTTGTGACCAGCTACTTCGGAATGAACTTCAAGCTGCCGATGGAGACGCTGCCCGGCTACATCCCGGTGATTCTTACGACCGTGCTTTGCCTCGTCTCGGTTTTCATAAGCACCTATCTTCTGAACATCAGCAGAAAGACGTTCCGCGCAATCAGCAATGAGAAAAAACAGTCAAGGATTGAGAAGCGGGCTTTGCGTCAGGAGACAAAAAAACTCAGGCGGCAGGAAAGGCGGCTCAAATAAATCCGGATTATCTTGCCGTGCAGCAGATGCGGAATCCCATGTAATTGTAGCATTCGTTCGGGTCATAACTGTAGCGGTCTCCGCTGTAGAGGAACAATGTGTATGATGACCAGCTTCCGCCCCGGCTCACGCGCTCAAATCCCATTGCAGGGCCGTGCTCGTTATCTGCGGTGAAATCCTCGAACCAGTCCCAGCAGTATTCCATCACATTGCCGCTCATATCATAAAGTCCCGCGGAATTCGCGTTTCCTGTGGCCGGCAGTGCGATTGTGTTGGGGTCAAACGGAAGGCCGGCAGTCCCCACAATTCTTGTGGAATTCGTGTTCTCCGCGGTCCATGCGTACAAAAGTCCTTCCTCCGGGTCATCAGAAATCTGGCCGCTTATTGTATCGCCGCGCTGAAATCCGTTTCTTTTGCGCCTTGCGGCGTACTCCCATTCCGCCTCGGAAGGAAGACGGTAGCCGTCAGAATCCCAGTTGCATTCAGAAAGATCGCAGGCCGCCGTGTCGGATGAGTCACGCAGAATCTCACCGTTGTACGTGTAGCACGGGACACGCCCGCGAATCTCGCTCAGAGCATTGCACCAGACAATCGCGTCATACCAGCTTATCATCGTCACAGGCTGCGCGGAATTCTCCTCCGTGGGAAACGCGCCGCGCCGCCCCTGACTTCCGCCCTGCCCCGGGTTCTGAAAATTATAGCCCATGCGCTCCGCGGCTGTGCGCACCTGATACCAGAGCAGGTAAGTCGTCTCGAATTTATTGATTGAGAACGGTTTCACAGTGCGGACGGCTGTGTAAGCCTGAGTGTCCTCCCCGATTGTGTAAGTCAGATTATTCCTGAACGTCACAAACCTGATGTGAGCCGGTGCCGCATCCTGCGCCCAGAGAGCAAATGCCAGAGCCATCAAAATGACGCAAAAAAAACTCTTTCTCAAATCCACAGAACCTCTTTTATCCGTTAGTCGTCCGGCACAAGCCGCACTCATTCATTCACCGTGCAGATTTCTGAGCTGACGACGCTTAAAAATCCGTCAGCGGATTTCTCAACCTCAAGCCACGCATAACTTCCGCTCTCGCCTATGGAGCCGGGATTGATGACCGTCGTCTCCCCGATTCTCTCGATTCCCCTGCCCTCATGGATATGCCCGCAGATTACGGCAAGCGGCTGCCTCTGCGCAATAAAATCCGTGAATTTCTGACTGCCCGCGTGAAGCTCCGCATTAACCGCGTCAACAATGCCCGCCTTCGGCGGATTGTGGCAGACAAGAATCAGGTTTTTCCAGAGATTCTCGCTCCCGCTCTGCTCCACCGCGCTGGTTATAATATCAAAATCAGAGAGAATCTCTTCCTCAGTCCGCTCGAATTCAGTTTTTCCCGTGAATTTTGAGCCGCCGCCCGCGCCCGCAAACGCGATGCCCTCGTGGAAGACAAGACTTTTCTGGATGTTCACGTCTTTCTCGTCCAAATCGGCAAGAAAATCCTCGTTGTCGCAGTTTCCAAGAACCGCGAGAATGCACTCGTGCTTCCTGCAAAGCGCGTCAAGAGCCGCACGGCCGGTCTCCGGCTTGAAACATTCGGCAAAATCCCCGGCAAAAATAACGGCATCCGCCTTGGCAAACTGATTGTCCAGCTTGTCAAGGCTTTCAGTCGCCGCGTGCAAATCAGACAGAACCAAAAATCTCATTTTAAGCCTCCTCTCTCAGGATTTTTTCAAGCGCGTCTTTCAGAAGCGACATCTGCTGCGGTGTGCCAACAGAAATCCGCACGAACTGCTCGATGCCGGGTGTGTTAAAATGGCGGATTAAAATGCCTTCATTTTTAACGGATTTGTAAAGCCTTTCCCCGCTGATTTTTGGATGCCTCGCAAAAATGAAATTCGTGCTGCTTGGAACAACAGAAAATCCGCTGGCAGTAAGAAAATCCTGGAATGAGTCTCTGCTCGCGCATACTTTTTTCGCGCAGTCCGCATAATACGCGGGATTTCTGCACGCGGCCGCGCCGGCAACCTGCGTAAGCACATCGATTGGAAAATGATTGACGCTGTTTTTCACGGAGGTCACGACTTTTACAAGCTCAGGGGACGCAACAAGATAGCCCAGCCGCTGCCCCGCGGCGCACAGGCTTTTTGAGAAAGTGCGCACAATCACAAGGTTCTTGAATTCGGCGAGCAGCGGAATGCAGGACTCGCCGCCAAAATCCGCGTATGCCTCATCGACAATGAAAATATCGTTGCTGTCGGTCTGCAAAAGCATTCTGCGAATTTGCTCGCGTGACAGAGAAAGCCCCGTGGGTGCGTTCGGGTTCGCAAAAATCATCCCGCCGTGATTTTTGGACGCGCGGCGAATCATCTCATCTGTGTCAAGGCTCCAGTCAGAATTAAGCGGAACCGCATCCATCGGAAGGTCATAGAATCCGGCGTAAACCGGGTAAAAACTGTAAGTGAATCTGGCGGTCACAAACGGCCGTGACGGGTCAAAAAAAGCATAGAACGCGAATGAGAGCACCTCATCAGAGCCGTTGCCAGCGTAAATCATATCCGGGGTGATTTCAAAGCCAATCTTGTCCTGAGGCGCGGGAGAGATCACGCCGTTGATGTCCGCGGAGCACCTGCAAAGAACGCCGCCTGTCCTGTTCAGCATACTTGCGATGGCAGAGCATAGCGCGTTTGAATCCGGGTCAGGGTAAAGACCCATTTTTTCCGGAGACGCGGTTATAAAATCAGCAAGAGACCGTGCCACTTCCGGGCTTGGCGGATAAGGATTCTCGTTGGCGTTCAGTTTCACGTAATCCCTGTCCGCAGGCTGCTCGCCTGGAACATAAGGATGCAGATTTCTAACTCTGTTTGAGACCAGCATATTTACTATTTTAATTGTATTGTCTGGAAAATTCAATATCTGTTTTTTGTGATGATTTGACGGCTTTTTGCGGTAAAAACTTGTTGAATTCAATCCGATGGGTTATAATAATACAATCGGGAATTCTGGGGAAAGATATGGCGACCACATCGAATTTAAGTTCTATAATCAGACACTATGCGGAAAAATCGGGCAGTCCTTTCATCGACCTGCGTGATTTCTGCGCCTATGTGAAAAAATACGCCGAGCACCACGTTGAGGAGGAGGCCGCGCTCGTAAAATACCTGGGGAATCCGACGGAGACGGTCACTGCGGAGCTTCAGGGGCTTGCCGAAAAACGCCTTGTCTATGTCACCGATGTTGATGGAAAAAAGACGATAATATCAATCGCATCTCTTGCGCTAAAATATTCTGGCATGTACAAGGATATTATGGTGAACCCCGCCATTCTTTTTCCGGCTCTCTCTGACTTGCCGAAACAGTTCCCGGATCACATCCTTGAGAGGAAGCCGGCTTCACAGTACATTTCCTCGCTGATTGGAAAAGAGCCGTCAAAGGGAACGGCCTTGTTCGTGCTGGAATTCTCGCGGGAGCTTCCGGTGCTTCTTATGCCCGAGTGCGTCACGTTGCAGGTCATAATCGAAGTGGCGAAGCAGAAAATCAGGAGAGTCCTGCAAAAAGATGAGTACCACGACTATTTTCTGAAAAAACTGCGGACTACAAATCCCACAAAGGAAATCACAATCAGGAATTTTTACTCGCATTTTGTGGACACGGACAACCCGCATTTTGAGCACTCAACTGACGGCGACGACTATTACATCTGGAATCAGACGCTTTATTACATCCGCCAGGATTTTGAGAAAATCGCGGACCGCACTTCTGAGGACACGAACATTCTTCAGGCGGTGCAGCTGCTTGAAATCCACAGCACGAGCCTCAAAGAGCAGTTCCAGGACAACAAAAAGCGCGAGGAGGCCTTGAAGGAGCTTGAGGCGCAGCTTGGAAAATCGCCCTACTTTTTCTCCATGCCGCAGATTATCAAATTTCAGGATCAGAGCGGCAAATTCCTTTACGGCCAGTATTCGGATGATGATTTAAAGGATTTCCTGCAAAAAATGACCACAGAAGGCGAGCAGACAGGATTGCCGAAACTTCTCGTTTTTAAAGTCACGTCCGGAACAAAATATTATGTCTACAAAAACAAGGTCAAGCACGTGATTGTCCGGCTCTGCAACGAAGCCCACGAGTCAATCGCAAAGGAGCTTGAGGAAAAATGGCACGCGCTGCTCCTTGATTACAAGCGCCTCCCCGAGATGTCAAACGCCGCCGAATTCGAGGTGTGCCTGCACGAGCTTGTGGAGAAAAACTCGCCCGTACTGCACGCGCTTCTGAACGCGGCGTTCATCGCATACCTTGCCTATGAGAATGATGACAGCTCTCAGGAAGGCTTCAAGCTTTTTTCCAACGGGCATCTTCTGCCATACAGCGAGCTTCTTCTGCTCAAAAACACGCAGATTTACACGAACGCCCGCGCAAGGCTTCCGCTCATCTACACAATCCCGGTAATCTCATGGATTATCTCGCTGTTCATGTCAGGCAAGAAAAAGAAAAAGCCTGAGAATCGGAGCGCGAGCAAATCAATCGAGGACATTCTGAGCGAGGACAATCACAAGGCGGGAAGTCAGCAGAAAAAGAAAGAAGCCGTGACATCACGCGCAAAAGAGATTTCATCAGATATGATTCCGGAAGGCTCGACCGTGGACCGCGAGCTGGACTATCTCATAAAGCAGTGGAATAAAATGCTTACAAAAGAGGCGCATGATAATCTCACATCTGATGTCAACGCGCTTATCCGCGATTACACGCGGCGGGTCATGGGAACGCTCACTGCGGGAACGTTCACGCGGGAGCGAATCGAGAATCTTGCGAAAACTCTCGTGAACACTCCGAACATGAAGCGAATCAACGAGGAGCGTGCGCTCACTGAGTACGTGACACTTTATATGCTCCGGCTTCTGAGCAATTCCTAGCAGAAAAATCGGATTTTTAAACTTTTTTTCCCGGAAAATCGTCAGAAATGAAAAATCAGTGGCAATTATATATATGAGGGATGATTCCCTGGCCGGCCGGTCAAACATATTTATAAGAGGTTGCTATATGAATCAGACAAATTCGATTGTTGTTGACGGAAATCTTGTGCGGGACAGCGCGTTCTCAGAGCCAAAAGCAGGATTCAAGGTGTGCAGGCTTTCGCTGGCCGTGAACCGCTGGTACAAGAACGAGAATGGAAACGCCGTGGACAAAGTGTCATATTTTGATGTGGAGACTTACGGAAACTGCGCGGAATTTTGCGGCAAATACGGCAAGAAAGGCGCGCCCATGCGCGTTGTCGGAAGGCTTCAGCAGGACCGATGGACTAGCAAGGACGGCAAGAACGAGTCCAGAGTGTACATCGTGGCAGAGCGGGTTGAGCTTCTCCGCCGCCCGGGTGTGGAGACGGAGATTTCTGACAAAAGCTATATCGGGAACACTCCAGATACAGAGAACGGCGTACAGGACGTGAGACACGCCGAGGAAGAAACCGTTTTCTAGCGTTTCTTGCCGCGCGTGCTGCGGGCATCAGTCTGGGAGCGTTTTCTCGCCGGCTGATTGCCCGCAGTCCTGCCAGAGCGGCTTGCCCCGGGCGCACGTTTGGCAGATGCGGATGCCCTCACGGACGCGCGTTCTGAGGCGGCTTTATACTCCTCCATCTGCTGGGGGGAGTAAAAGCCGTCCTTCCAGTTAAAGCGCGAGATTCCGGACAAGGGCAGCCCTTTTGCCATTGACGTGCTGATTGCCTTTATCTGGCTGCGGGAAA
The DNA here is from genome assembly GCA_022510865.1 of Treponema sp. Lineage (GTDB taxonomy): Bacteria > Spirochaetota > Spirochaetia > Treponematales > Treponemataceae > Treponema_D. The sequence continues at coordinate 85,524 of JAFLSQ010000004.1, read as the reverse complement.
CTTTTGTCTTGGAGAAGTCTATGAGAATCCGCTTGAAACCTGATGCGTTGATGTGCTTTATCTTGTCAACGATGCAGAACGGCTCCTCGGGCATCACAAAAGAGCCGTCAACTGTGGAGTTCACCTTAAAGACAGTCTCCTCCTTGTCCTCAAAATAGGTGAAATCGTAGTCTTTTGGCAGTTTGAAACGCATTCTGAACAATGCGGGATATGCGAAAACCGGAACCAGCACACGAGAACGCACGCTCTCATCAAATGTAGCCTCAAGATTCCTGCGTGAATTCTCGTAAGGCATTATGAACGCGCCGATGTCCTGATTCTCCAGAAACGAGACCGCCCATCGGTTGAATGTGTAAAGGTACGGGCCGGCAATCATCCTCACGTCAGAATTCCGCAGCATCTGGATGTGCGCAAGATTGTTCACCACGAACTGATTGTAGCCGTCTGAAATCAGCTGCTCAAGCGCGGACTTCAGATTATCCTCCTGAGCGGCCGCACAAAACGGCTCAAGCGATATGTAGACCTGCTTTTTGGGAAACGGAAGCACCGTTTTTTTATTGAGCAAATCATAGCAGGTCTCGGAATTAAGCTCCAGAATGAGGCGCACAGGATTCAGAGCCTGCACAGCAAAAACATCCGGGATTGAGGAAACCTGTGCGTACACGCCCTCAGGAAAATACGAAAGCTCATTCTGCTTGACCGGCGTGAGGTCCAGAACAGGCAGCATCTCATCACGCGGCTGTTTTCTGAACCGGCTGATGTCATTCGGAAGAACCCTGCCGTAACGCTTCGAGCCAGACTTAATCTGCAAAAGATAGACATCATCCCCCATCGTAAAACCGGCGGGAATATCAATCCAGCGTTTCTTTTTCTGCTCGTCAATCTCCACAGAACGGATTTTATGGCTCACCCTGCCCGAGTCATCTTTTTTATGCAGACGGATTGAATCGCCCGGGTCTGGGTCATAATTTCCGTCTTGCAGAGCAGCCAGCTGAATGTTCTGGACCGGTTCCGCAGAGTTTGCCAGAAGCGAATCCCGGTACGCCTGAATCAGCTCTTTTGGCGCGGGCTTCGTCGATGCGATTTTCCCAAGATAAATTCCTGTGCCGCCCGCCTGGTCGGGATTCAGGATTTTTTCCGCGGCATTCTGGACACCATCCTCCGTGGTTGAGAATCCGTACCAGTAAGTTGTCTTTGAGCGCGCAAAATCCGAGGCAAGAATTCGCTTTCCAGTCGCGATTGCCCCCTTGCGGTCCTCCTTGTAGTGGTCTATCACATAACGGTAGGCAGAGACGACTGTTCCGACATACTCCGCGCTTTTCATCCGCCCTTCGATTTTAAACGAGCTAATGCCGGCATCTATCAAATCAGGAATCTGCTCGATAAGCTGCAAATCGCACGGAGAAAAATAGTAGCCCTGCCTCGCCCCGCCGGAAACCTCCGCAGAATAAAAACGGCGGCACGCCTGAGTGCACATTCCGCGGTTGGCAGATTTTCCTCCTAGATAACTTGAGAAAAGGCAGAGACCGCTCTCGCTCACACACAACGCGCCGTGAACAAAGACCTCCAGCTCCGCGTCAGTCTCGCGTTTGATTTTTTTAATCTCCTCAAGACCGAGTTCACGAGCAAGCACAGTCCGCCTGATGCCAAGACTTTGCAGAAGTCTCACGGCAGACGCGCTCTCCACGTTCATCTGCGTGGACGCATGAAGCGGCATCTCCGGGAAAAATTCCTGAGCCATGCGGATTACCGCGTAATCCTGGATAATCAGCGCGTCAGGCCCGACAGAGCGCAGATATGACAGAAAACGATAAAGCCGCTCGGTCTCGCGCTCCTCGCAGACGGTGTTCACAGTGACATACACCTTTTTTTTCTGACGGTGCAGCACATCCACCGCAGCCTCAAACTGATTCCATGCGAAGTTCGCGGTACGTAACCGTGCGTTAAAACTTTTCAGCCCGAGATAAACAGCATCCGCGCCCTCACCGACCGCAGCATCCAAAGACTCAATATTTCCAGCAGGTGCCAATAATTCAACCATGAGGCAATCATAACATAAAAAAAAGCGCGGTACAACCTTGCAACCGCGCTATAGTGATTACAGAGTTCCGGGGGTGCACGCCTCCACAACCCATGTGCCCTCATCAGACTTGAACGGAAAATCCCAGTCACCGCCGGAGTCCGCCATCACAAAATCACGGATTTCAGCGGCGTTGGTTCTGGTAAGCGATCTCAAGGGGGTCAATCCTGTTGAGCTTGATGCCGAGCTGATTTGGCTTGACGCATACACACCTGAAAGAGACGCTTCAATGGCATACTCACCGACCGCAGACTTCCATTCCGTTGAGTCAGGCGCGGCATACATGACCGCATCCATGACAACTCCGTGCACTGTATCACGCAGGATGATGACATCGGCAGAGTCATGCAGCCTTGCAGTCGTGTTGTCAGACCACAAATCCCGGATTCCATCCGCGCTGTGGGGCGCAGTCGCAAGGCTCAGGTCATCGCCATCCTCATTCACACAGTCCTCGCCGACTGTCCTGAGATGAACCAGAAAAACCTCGCCCTTACTCACCTCAATGGCAGGGAAACGGTAATCCTTGCCGCGACCGTCCGACGCGCTCTCCAGAACAAGACCGGCAAGATTTCCGTCTTCAAGCGCAAGGAATTCCACGTATTCTCCGCGGTAAATTGTGTTGCCCTGCGAACTTCCTTTCGCGTACTTAACCTGCAGCTCCGTGATAATCACTCTTGGAACCATGCTGTTGTACCCGATGAACGGAATGCAGAAAGTCAGTGAGTTGCCAACCTCGTCCTCGGCAATCCCGTAGACCTCATAACTTTTGCCGACTTCGGTAGCCTGACCCATAGTCAGAGTGAAGTTCTTCCCGTCCTCATCGGCACGCGCCTCGACATCGATGCTGCCGTACTCACCCGTGGCGGCCGCAAGTGAAGGCGCAAGGCCCTGATTGTAGGACACAAGGTCAGCATCCGAGATTTCCGGGATGTGCGGCGAGACGACAATCCCGCGCAAATGCACAGGCTCAGAGAAACTGAGCCGCAGCGTCGTGCTGTCCAGAACCGTCAGATTCTCCAGAACCGGGGCGGAGAAATCCCCGCCGACAAGCTGAACACCTTCCTCCGTAAGCTGGCACGAAAAAGGAACCGCCGAAAACACGACGATGCCGGCGAGCGCAAAAATCTGGGCAAGCCTCCGCGCAGTCTCAGGCAGGAAAATCCGTCTGATATTTTTCATAAAACCTCCTGGGCATAAAAAAACACGGTCGCCTGACCGTGTTTTTTTTGCCTCACTTATATAATGGACGGATTTTTTTCATTTTTACCGATTTTTCTGCAAAAATTTTTGATTAAATCTCTGATTTAAAAAATCTGTGATTTTTAAAACCTCGCCGCCTCGACCATGTATCTGACGTTCACGCCCGAATCATCCTCCATCATTTTCTCAATCACAAAAATGAAGCTCCGCTCGGACTTGTCGCAGACAATCCGCTCGATTTTGTAATTATAGACGCCTTTTCGCACGATGTTCGGAGAGCCGACTTTTTTTCTGAGGATGACGTTGCCGCTTCCGTCGCGCTTCTCGACATCAATATAAAACGATGACGATGATTTCTTGCCGCTTCCGCTCACCGACTGCACAAGCTGAATATGATAAGTGTCCGGGTTCTCAATCTCGGATTTAAAATCCGTGAAGACAATCTCATCGCTTCCGGTCTTGTTCACATCATCCAGAATATAAAGCACATGCTCGGCATCCGCAGGCTCGCATTTGATTTTATCAAAATAATAGAAACTTTTTGACTCAAGAGCCTCGTAAACCTCGCGACCGTTTTTGCCGGAAGTCACGGCAGACGGCTGTGTCCTGAAAACGCCGCCGTCAACATACTCGTTTCTGGCCACATCAACCTGATAAATCTCTGCCCATCCCTGGAATTTCTTGTCTGTCTTTCCGAACTGCCCGAAAACATAATATTTTCCGTCCTCGGTGAAGCCCCTGTCCACAAAAGACGCGACATCTCCGGCAGATATTGCCGCGAACAGGCAGGCAGAAATCAGGCTGCAAGCAAATTTATGTTTCATATTTCCTCCCATGCAATAAAACTCACAAACTGTTATTTGATTTTCGGATTTTTTGCCAAACACTTTACTATTATTTGCCTAAGCGTTATCTTTGAGGCATGACAATCAGATTAAGGAACAGGGTTAATTTCTTTTTTTTCATCATCGCGCTTGTAATTCTCGCGGTCAACACAGCGTTTTTTCTGTACAATTTCATTGCGGGCAACATCGCGGTTCCATCGGACGTAATCTCAAAATCAAGTTTTCCGCTCCTGCGCTATGATTTTTGGAGCGTGATTGCCTCGGTTCTCGCAATCAACATTTATGTGGTGGCTGTATCATTCATCCTCCTGCGGACTTTTGAGAAAACCCAGGCGACGGAAGTCTTTTTTTTCCTCGTTTTCCTCACCTCCCTGCTTTTTGACACATCACGGATTTATGTTCCCGTCCGCGGGATTTCAGAAAACTTCTCTTATACGCTCATTCACATCGGAAACCTGACGCTTGCCGCGCGGCTTCTTGCGCCAATCTCGCTTTTTGCGCTCACAGCGTTCTGCGAAGAGGAATTCCGCCAGCAGACCGAGCAGAACTGCATCATCTGCATTCTGGTCGCGGTGTTTTTCGCGGTTTTCCTGCCGGTGAACACAGCGATAATCGGGCCGAACCTGTGCATATCATACGGCTTTGGAAAAATGGTGCACGGATTCTCCATGGTCCTGTACATCGCCTCCGTGCTGACACTTTTTATCCGCAACAAAAAAGACAGTTTCAGCCAGATAAACACAGCGGGATTTCTGATGATTATCATCGGCTACAACATTCTGTTCAGCGCGTCCAGCATCGCGGGGCTTGCATCCGGCGTGATGATTCTGAGCGCGGGGACAGTCATTTATCTTGTAAAACTGCACCAGCACTATCTTTGGATTGACTAGCGGCCGTCCTCACATCAGGAAAAATATTCCGCCGATTGCGAACGGAATAATCAGATTATCAAAATCCGCGAGTGGAAGCATCTCTATCATCATGGCGCAAAGGGCGCACACAAGGGATGTGAGGCAGGACGCGCACACGCAGAAAGTTGAGACATAGACCGCGGTAAAGCACGCGAGGCTTCCAGCGACGGTCTTTCCATGCGCGCCTGGAATCGCGACACGCCCGATGAGCTTTCCGACAAGGCTCGCGGTTCCGTCACCGAATGCAAGCGCGAAAATCCCGACTGTGGCGCACTCAATCGGCAGAAAAACGGCGGCAATCAGAATGCCGGCCACAAGCGTCACAGGCCCGAGCACAAAGCGGTTCTCATCGCGCTTACGCGCCGCCATCTCCGTTATTTTTGAGATTACAGGCAGCGGATGACCTTTGAGCCGCAGAAGCTCTGAGAGCGAGTAAAAAATTACCAGCGAGAGCAGCGTGAAAATCACGGGGCGGCAGGCAATCCGCAGGAAAACCGGCACGAGACTTGAGCAGATGTGTATGGATTTTCTGAAAATCTCTTTCAGGATACTGTTCAGCCTCTGACGGGCGACAATACCGTACATCACATCGTTGTTCATGCTCTGCATAATGCCCTCAATTTACAGCCGCTCGTTGTCAAGGAGCGTCTTAGGGATGTCAAGATAGATTGACGGCTCAAATTCCGGAATAGGATTTGTGATGTACTTGATGTTCTGCTCCGCAAGATTGCTTCCGGGCAGGCGCACCAAAGTCTCCTGATTCCTTGTGAGCGCATCCCATGCGCGCACCGACTGGCTGAACTGCACGATTGACTGCGCGTTCAGCGAGCTGTCCCCGGTGCGTTTTGCAAGACGGTAGAGCGTCACGCCGTAATTGTTCGCCGCATAAAGATAAGTGTTCACAATATCATAATCGTTGGTGCTTGTCTGCGGGAACAGGATGCCCTCCTCGGCAATCTCCGCGTCAAGGCTGTCGATTAACTGATTGTAATAGCCTTCCGCGGCATAATCATCGCCACGAAGGAAAAGCGTGTTCGCCATCGCAAACTGCAGATTTCTCTGCTTGATGTTTCCGTCGCCCGCCTTCATGAACGCGCCCAGCGCCTCCAGATAATTCTTGTTCTTATACTGGATATAACCGATTCTGTAGCGGATTCCCGGAGTATCATTCTCAAGCTCCACGGAATATTTGTAGTTCAGCAGGGCCTCATCATAATCCCCAGAAACAGAATACTTGATGTTGCCCATATCCTCGTAAAGTTTTCCGATTGCCGGAGTGCCCGCAAAGCCCGCGTTGTCCCGCTCGGTCGTAAAAAGCGAGATTCCCTCCGCGAACTGCTCCTGCGCCTGCAAATAATCTGTGGTTGTGATGTAATGCTCGCCCAGAAGCCTGTATGAGTCTATGTACTTGTAGACATCGCGCCGCTTCATCGAGGACACAGTGTTAAAATTCTCGATTGCCCGCTGCAACGTGGACTCAACCGCCTCAACCTCATTCGTGTTGATGAAATATTTAGCAAGATTATAATATGCGACAGGATTGCTCGGATCGGCCCGCACCGCCTTAAGAAGAATGCCGCGCAATCCCTCTATCTCATAGCGCAGATATTCCTGTGAGGGATCCAGAGGCCCGTAATATTTATCAAGCAGATAGCCGCTGAGCTCAGTCCAGTCATCGGAAGTCAAAGACTTTTCGCTCGCCTCAAATTCGGGCTTAAGCTGAAGAACCTCGCGCAGATTATCCGTGCGGACAAAATATCGCATCATCCGTGACTGATAAAGCGGCTGCGCCCCGTACAGCTGAATTAACGTGGCATACTGCTCGCGGGCAAGCTCAAATTTTGAGGGATCTTTGTCCGTCGCCCATTCAAGGAATATATCGCCGAGCATCAGGATTCCGTCCTTGTCATTTATGTGATAGTCCAGAACCTCGCGGCGCACAATCTCCTCCGCCCGCTCGTAATTCGCCATGTCATTCAGCTCCATATCCGCGTACTCAAGGCCCGCCGTCTTGTCATGGCGGAAACATCTTAGGATATTCTGATACATATCTCCCGCACGCTGATACTGTTTGTGCGCACGGTAGCCACGCGCATAAGCGAAGAACCATTTCTTGCTGATTCTATAGCTTACGGCCTCGTTGAATTTCATCTCGGACTGGGGATACTCATCCGCCTCCAAAAGCGCGTAGCCCTGCTTGTAAAGTCCGTTCGCTTTGAGCGGCTTGTAAATGCAGTTTTTCGTGAAATTAAACAGCCCCCAGAGCACAAGCAGAGAGAGCGCGCCGATAAGCGCAACCGGAATAATCTTATTCTTAAGCTGATACGACAGCGATTTTTTATAAGCCTCATATTCCTCGGCAGTGCGGTGCTCAAAATCGCGGGGAACGGGGATTGAAATATCGAGCATTTTTTCCAGAGTGCTCGCAACCTGACGCGCGGGCGCTTTGTTCAGGATTTTCTCGATAATCTCAAATTCCGCGTCCTCTGTGAATTCGTCCTTGACGATTAAATCCTCAAAAGCAAGACGCACGTTCAGCGGATACTCAGAGAGATTTTTAAGGAATGTCTTGTACTGCTCATCAGAGAGCGTATTCGGCGGAAGCTCGTCGCCGGCCTCTGCATCAGAGAAATCAGGCTCGGGCAAATCCTTGTTCTTGCCGCGCTTCGGTTTTCCCACGATAATCGGTTTTGATTTTTTCTCCTCTTTCGCGGTGTCAACATCAGAAAATCCGGGAATCTCGAACTCGCCTTCCATGGCAAAGTCATCGCCGTCGCCAAGCTCAAAATCACTGCCCACGTTCAGCTGCTCGTCCGTGTCCGGAATGTCAAAGTCAAGGTTGTCCATATCGGACGTGTCGAAAATCTCGCCGCCCGCGTCATCGGCAGAAAAATCATCCGGACTGGCTTCCTCATCGCCGGTATCATCAATCTCCTCGGTGGCATCAATGTCAAAAGAAGCTGCGGCGGGGTCGTCCAAGTCTATGGACGCAAGATCCGCAAGGCTGTCGTCTCCGGCCTCAGAATCAGGCTCAAAATCAGTGTCGGCAGGGTCATCAGATTGGGCGGCATCGTCCTGCGGCAGAGGGTCGTCAAGCCCGGTCGTGTCAAAATCCGGGGTGTCAAAATCGGCGGAATCGGTGTCCGGCAAGTCAATGCCGTCATCGCCGCCATCACTTTCCTCGGGCAGGTCATCGGCATTAAAATCAGGCATATCAAAATCTGATTGCCCGGCGTCATCCTCCAAGCCAGGCTCCGCGGAATCAAGGCTTGCCTCATCAATGTCAGGAAGGTCAAAATCTGCGGGCTCATCAGCCGCGTCCTCGATGTCATCGCTCTCTGAATCCGGGGCAGAAAAATCCGCGTCCTCGATGTCTGGCAGGGCATCGGCAAAAATATCGGTGGTCTCGCCGGAATCTTCCGCAGAATCGGGGGTGTCTGTGTCGGGGCTGTCCGCATTATCATCGGATTCCTGATCGTCTTCCGGCAACTCAAAGTCTGAATCATCACTTTCAGGAGCGTCCGCGCTGTCATCGTCTTTGCCGGCGGCCTCCATAGCGGCTTTCTCTTCCTCGTCGGGGATGTGCACGGCGTTGTAATCAAAATCATCGTAGCCGTACTCGTCGATTCCGAAAGTGTCAAGGCTCGGCTCGTCGCTCGCAACGGCAGAATCGGATGATTTTGACGGAGGCGGGGTCTGAATATCAACTTCCTCGATGTTGCTGAGAATATCGTCAAATTCCGATGGCTCATCATCAGACTTTAGCGATGTGACCGAACGTTCGCTCTGCGGCTCGGAAGCCTCGTCTGGCTCAGGCGCACCCTCCTCCGCAGAGACCACCTCTGATGCCACGGCGTCCTCGCCGGAAAAATCTGCGGCTTCCGCGACAGCATCAAGGTCGGGCAAAGTGTCCGCCGAGAAATCGTCTGTTTCAGAAAGCCCGTCTATGTCGGGCAGGGAGTCGGCGGAGAAATCATCCGCGCTGGGAGTCTCTTCGTCGCGCTGCGGCGCATCCTCCTCAGAGGCAGGCTCTTCTTCCGCCGGGGTCTGTTGCTCGCCGGAAGAATCCTGAGCGTCAGAAAAATTGTCAAGGCCGTCAAGGTCGCCTAAATCAGGCAGAGTCTCCGCGCTCTCTTCATCTGATGGCTCTGCGCCCCCGAATGAATCAATATCCGGGAGGGAGTCGGCGGAAAAATCGTCTGTTTCCGGCAGGCTTTCTGTCTCAGAAGGATTTTCCTGTGGCGAAGCGTCGTCCGGCTCATCCGCCTCCGGGAGCACGTCGGCCTGTGAGATGGCGGCGAGATCCGGGAAATCCTCCATTTTTGGAAAGTCATCATCTGGCATATCGCTCAAATCCGGAAGCTCCTCCATCTCGGGAAAATTGTCCATTGAGAGCGAGCCGATGTCAGGCAGATTGTCCTGAGCGCCGTCCTCTGATGGCGCGCCCGGGGTGTCGGGGTCAGGGAAATCAGGCAGGTCATCAGCGGGATTTTGCGCCGGGTCGTCAAAAATATCCCCGTCCAGCAGAGCCTCAAGGCCCTGATCCGCAGGCGGAGCAGCCTCGCTCCCGTCAGCGTTTTCGGGCGCGGCATCGGAATCATCCTCGAACATGGAGAAGTCGGGCAGGTCATCATCAAAATCGCCGCCCATTGGCGCGAGCAGGGCGGACATATCAGGCGCGTCAAAAGCGGACGCATTGTCATCTGAATCCGATTTTTTTGCGGCAACGACAGAGGCAATCCCGGCCAGGCCAGACAAATCATTCTCAGCAGTCTCCTGATTTCCGGCGGAATTTTTCTCTGGAATTCCAAGAACAAAATCGTCAGAGTCGTCAACATCGGCAATTGTGGACGGAATGTCCACCTGCACAGGTTTCTCACCGCGGGCCGCACGGAGCGTGACCTCGTTGCCCAAGGAAAGGAGATCTCTACTGAATTCTTTTAACTGACTTAAGCCTGGCATATCTTTTATTTTACCCCACATCGCTCGCATTATACAAGCGTAATATTTTCCCCATAGGACTGCTCTTTTATCAACGGCAAAAAAAACACCGCACATTAGATTTATTCATAGAAGAAAACAAAAAGGTATTGCAGTCGCGCTTGCTGACATTTATAATACTCTCATTATGGCAAAGATTCAGATGAAAAACGCAATCGCTGAGCTTGACGGCGATGAGATGACCCGGATTTTGTGGAAGGTGATTAAGGACGAGCTTCTTACGCCTTATATTGACCTCAAAACAGAGTATTTTGATTTGGGACTGAAAAGCCGCGATGACTCTGACGACAAGATTACTTACGAGGCGGCCGAGGCAATCAGACGGCTGCACGTTGGCGTTAAATGCGCGACAATCACAAGCAATCAGGCGCGTGTGGAGGAATACAACCTCAAAAAACTCACGCCCAGCCCGAACGGAATTATCCGCGCGGAACTGGACGGCACGGTCTTCCGCGAGCCGATTTTTGTGAGCAACATCCACGGAACTGTGAGCTGCTGGAAAAAACCGATTGTGCTTGGCCGTCACGCTTACGGCGATGTCTACAAAAACTGCGAGATTAAGACACCCACAGCGGGAAAGGCGGAGCTTGTCTTCACCGGAGAGGACGGCAAGGAAATCCGCAGGACAATAATGGACATGAAAGGCCCCGGAATCATTCAGGGAATTCACAATCTGGACGGCTCAATCGAAAGTTTTGCGAGGTGCTGCTTCACCTACGCTCTCGACAGGAAAATCAGCGTGTGGTTCGGCGCGAAGGACACAATCTCAAAGACCTATGACGGAAACTTCAAGGAGATTTTTCAGCGCGTCTTTGACAACGAGTACAAGGCCAAATTCGATTCCGCCGGCATAGAATATTTCTACACTCTGATTGACGATGCGGTGGCGCGCGTGATGCGCAGCGAGGGCGGCTTCATGTGGGCAACAAAAAATTATGACGGCGATGTGATGAGCGACATGATTGCCTCCGCGTGCGGAAGCCTTGCGATGATGACCTCGGTTCTTGTAAGCCCCGACGGAAACTTTGAGTACGAGGCGAGTCACGGAACTGTGCAGCGGCATTATTACCGCTACCTCAAGGGCGAGAAAACATCAACAAATCCTGTGGCAACGATTTTTGCATGGACTGGCGCGCTCGCAAAACGCGGGGAGCTTGACGGCACACCTGAGCTTACTGACTTCGCGAAACGCCTTGAGAAAGCCACTTTGAGCACAATTGAGGATGGATTTATGACCGGCGACATCGCGCGGATTGCCGAGCCTGCCGCAAAAAAAGTCCTGAATTCCTGGGAGTACATCGCGGCAATCAAAGAAAGATTGTAACGCACCGGATTTGCGCTAAAAATCCACTTGCAAAAATCCCGAGATTTCTATAATATATAAAGAACATTTCGGGCAATAGCGCAGCTGGTTAGCGTGCGTGTCTGGGGGGCACGAGGTCCCGGATTCGATTTCCGGTTGCCCGACAAATCCTGCGTCATCTTGGCGCAGGATTTTTTTTGACCAAGATAAAAGCGCGGGAATCTCACGCCGCATTAGGATTGCCCGGCGCAAACCTCTTTTCTGATTGCCCTGCCTGAAAGCGGCATCCATGCAAAAAATCAAAAAAATGATTGCCATGCGAGGTCCGCCGGAAAATCACAGTGAGGTAATCGCAAAAAAAAACGGGGCTTACGCCCCGTCATTAAAATCAGAGTGCCATCGCGCCCAGTTTTTTCTTTCTGTGACTTAGAATCACGCTTTGCAGGAGGATGAAGAAGCACAGCATGAGGCCGGTCGTGATGCTCTGCCAGTACGGCTCGCGCAATCCCGAGGCAACGACAATGTTGTTGATGGTCTTTAGCGAAAGCACTCCGAACAAAGTTCCAACGACGCTTCCAACGCCGCCGGAAAGCAGCGTTCCGCCTATGATTGACGAGGCGATTGCCTGCATCTCCGCGCCGCTCGCGTTGCTGGCGTTGCCAGCCCCGGTGTGGGTCAGGTACACAAATCCCGCGATTCCGGCAAGAACTCCGCACAGAACATACGCGAAGAATTTTGTCCGCTGCACGTTAATTCCGAGCATGAGCGCGCTCTCGCTGTTTCCGCCCACGGCATACAAATTGCGCCCGAACCGCGTCCATCTGAGCGTCGCCCACAGCGCAATCACCACGACAACGGCAATCACAACGCCAACCTCGATGTAGGATGGAATCCAGTTGCCGTTTTTTGCCACAGTCCCGATGAACGGAATGTGGATGTAATGGTCTTTGAGGGCGATGAAAGCCTCGTTCGCCGCGGTGCGCGGAACCTTGCTCACAATGGTTGTCATTCCGCGCGTAAAGAACATTCCCGCAAGAGTGACGATGAACGGCTGGATTTTGAGGTATGCGACAAGGCAGCCCTGAATCAAACCGATTGCAAGCCCGATTCCCAAGGAAATCAAAACGGAGCTGAGGATTCCGCCGCCGTGGTCCTCCATAAAAACGACCGCGGTCATTGTAATCAGCGCGATAGTGCCGCCAACAGAAATGTCAATTCCGCCGGTAATCATAACGACTGTAAGGCCGCAGGCAATCACAATCAGATACGCGTTGTTATTGAACAGATTGAAAAACTGCTGAGGGTTCAGAAATCCGCCGCCCCAGATAATCATGGCAAGAATATACATGCCAAAGAACGTGCAGACTGTGATTGTAAGCAGCAAAGCCGTGTTGGAAAGCGGCTGTCTGATTTTTTTTGTATCTGCCATTATCTTGCCTCCACTGCCGCAGGTCTCACGGATGATTTCTGCGCAATCTTGTTTCTAAGGCCTTTAATCCAGTCTTTTACGACCGGTGAGCCTGCCACAACAATTATGATAATCACAACCGCCTTGTACGCCTTGACCGCCGTTGAGGAGACTTTCATCGCATACAGTGTGATTGTGAGCGCCTGGATTATGTACGCGCCCAGAATTGAGCCGGAAAGCTTGAACTTGCCGCCGCCAAGAGAGTTTCCGCCGATTGCGACCGCAAGAATGGCATCCATCTCAATGTCCAGAAGAATTGTCTCGTGATTTATAAGCCCGATTCGGCAGACGTTCATTGAGCCAGCCAGAGTGACGCACACGCCAAGAATCACAAAGACAATCATCTTCATAAGAACCGGGTTAATTCCGTTGAGCTTCGCGGCCCGCTCGTTGATTCCCACAGACTGGATGTAAAGCCCGAGCGTGGTCTTTTTGAGCAGCAGGTTTATCAGCACGATGAAAATCACCACGATGATGATTGGAGTCGGAATCGCGATGTGCGGGATGAATCCGCCAAGGTAAGTCAGAAGCGGGCTCTCAACGTTCGGGGTCGCGCCGCCGTTAATCCAGTATGCGATTGGCCGGCCCGCCGTGTAAAGGATGAGCGAGGCAATCATCGGCTGAATATTGAACTTTGCGATGAGAACGCCGTTCAGAAGGCAGAAAATCACCGCAACGACGCAAGCAAAGACAATCCCAAAAATGATTGTCCCCGGATTTACGCTCCACGCGCGCAGAATTTTCACAAAAACAGAGCCTGCGATGGCCGCGGACGCACCGATTGAGATGTCCTGGCCTTTTGTCGCGGATGTCACCAGCGTCATTCCGATGGAAAGAATCACCAGCTCGGACGCGCCGTTCAGAATGCTGATGAGGTTTCCCGAAAGAACCGTGTTTCCAAGATTATTTTTCTTAACCGCGATGGAAAAGAAACTTGGGTCACGGATTAAGTTGAAAATCACAAGAACAAGCAGAGCCACAATGGGAATGGCAAGCTGTGACTGGAACAGTTTTTTAATCTGATTCATGATTTTATTCGCCATTTTTCGCTTTTCCTCCAGCAATAGTCTGCATTATCACATCCTGGCGCAGAGAATCGTCCTTAAGCTCGCCCACAATCTTGCGGTCGCGCATGACAATCAGCCTTGTGCACACAGAAAGCATCTCCTCAATCTCCGAAGAAATGAAAGTGACGCTCACGCCCTCAGACGCAAGCTTGAGCACCTGCTTCTGAATCTCAAGTTTTGTGCCCACGTCAATTCCGCGCGTAGGCTCGTCCAGAATGAGGTACTGCGGATGCGTCAGAAGCCATCTTGCAAGGATGACTTTCTGCTGATTTCCTCCGGAAAGCGATTTTATTGGCGTTTCCTTGGAGGCAGTCTTAATCTCCAGCAGTTTGATGAACTCGTCCGCAAGCCGCTCTGACTCCGCGCGTGAAATTGGATGCGCAAAGCCTTTGAGCACCTGCATCGCAAGAATAAGATTCTCGCGCACAGACAAATCCTGGATAATGCCGTCGCCCTTGCGGTCCTCCGGAAGATACCCGATTCCGTGCTTCATGGCCTCTTTTGGCGTGGTGATTTTTGTGTCCTTGCCGTTCACCCTCACTTTTCCGCCGGTAACTCTGTCCGCGGCAAAAATCGCGCGGACGCTCTCGCTACGCCCCGAACCAAGCAGGCCGGTAAATCCGTTAACCTCGCCTTTATTGATGGCAAAATCAAACGGGCGCACGCCCTCCGCGCTTGAAAGCCCCTGGGCTTCGTAAACAACCTCGCCCGCACCGCTGTAATCCCGCTTCTGATTCTTAAGGTTGGTCATGTCCTCCATGTCCTTGCCGAGCATCGCGGAGATGAGTTTGACACGCGGAAGCTCGCTCACGGTGTACTCGCCCACAAGCTCGCCGTTGCGCAGCACAGTGATTTTATCGCAGACCTCGTAAACCTGCTCCAGAAAGTGGGTGATAAAAATGATTCCCACGCCGTGGCTCTTCAAATCACGCATGAGAGTGAAAAGCAGCTCAACCTCGCGCTCATCCAAGGATGAGGTTGGCTCATCAAGAATCAGAACCTTGCAGTCCATGTCAACCGCACGGGCAATGGCGACCATCTGCTGCACGGCAAGCGAGCACGTCCCAAGCTGCTGGGTCGCCCGCGCAGGAATGTTCAGCCGCTGCAAAATCTTCGTGGCCTTTTTATCCTGCTCGCGCCAGCTGACGAACTTGTAGTTCCCGCGCCCGATGAACATATTCTCCGCCACAGTGAGGTTCGGGCAGAGAGTTATCTCCTGATAAACAGTGCTGATGCCCAGATTCTGGGCATCCTGCGGAGAGCGGATTGACACAGGCTCCTCATGTCCCGCAATCCGGATTTCTCCGGCATCCTTTATGTGCACACCGGTAAGAACCTTGACCAGCGTGGATTTTCCCGCTCCGTTCTCACCCATAAGCGCGTGAATCTCACCTTTTTGAAGCGTGAAGTCCACGTTTTGCAGAGCCTTCACGCCCGGAAATTCCTTGGAAATGCCGCGCATTGTCAAAACAACATTGTTATCCATAGAAACCTTCATAAAAAAACGGCGTAAAATATGCAAAACACACTTTACGCCGTCATGTGACAGACCGCCATAAAAAAGCGGCGGTCAAAATCATCAATTAGTCACCAAGACCATACTTGTCAACATCAGCCTTCTTGATAGTCTTAGCGTCAAATCCCTTCTCCTCAGAAATCACTTTCTTTGAGGGAATCTCGCCAGTCTTAATCATGTTCTCGATGACCTGAGCCTGGAACGGAGAGCACTGACCATCATAGTTCCAGTTTCCGGCAAGAAGCTCGCGCAGTGCCCACTTGTTGCAGTCAAATCCCATAATGATGACTTCGCCGTTCACACCGTGCGTGATTCCAGCCTCATCAAGAGCGGCAACCGCACCTTTTGCCATGCCGTCGTTCTCAGCATAGATTACGTTGAATTTCTCGCCAGAGTTGATTACAGACTCAACGATTTTCTTTGCCTCGGCCTCGTCCCAAGTTGCTGTCTGCTGAACAACTTTCTTCATTGTTCCCTTCGCGAACTCAGCGTCAAGCGCGCCTGTTCGTCCAAGCTGAGCGTCAGAGCCCATCGCGCCCTGAATGTGCACAACTTTGTACTCGGGCAGGTTCTGCTCTTTGAGCCAGTTGACGGCAGTCTCGCCCTCTTTGGGCATATCAGAGACTACGGCAGCCTCATACAAATCCTCAGAGACATTAATCATTCGGTCAAAGAGGAACACTTTGATTCCATTGTCTTTTGCCTGCTTAAGGACAGAGCTCCATCCATCCGTAGCGGCAGCAGAAATCAAAATGTAGTCAACACCATCTGTAATGAACTGAGAGACAGCGTTCAGCTGCTCATCATTTTTAAGACTGTAGAATGTAGATACTTTGTAGCCCTTTTTCTTGTTGAACACTGACTCAAAATCCTTAACGTTCGCAGCGCGGTATCCGGATTCTGACGGCGGATTGTTCACAATACCAATCTTAATTTCCTTCTTCTTTGCCTTTGGAGCGGCAAACATGCTCACAGCGCACATGGCCATAACGGCAACGGCAACAATCTTTTTCATCTAATAGTCCTCCTGTTTAGATGTTTACATCAATTCTGATGTTAAGACCGCTTCCCGAATTTGTCAAGAAATATTTTCATTCAGCAAGTTTTTTTGATTTTCGCGCCATGCCGATGACCGCCGCCGTCCACGCAAAAAAATCCCCAGGAAAAAATTCCCGGGGATTTTTGGCCATTGCCGCAGAAACAATGCAATGTGACAAAAAGCCTGTTATTTTCCGCAGATTCTGCGCTCGCACTCGCGGTAAATCTGGGCTGTACGCGCCACAACATCATCAGGAATCGCCTTGATGTTCGGGTCGCCCGCAAGGTTGTTCGCCTTGAGCCAGTCGCGCACAAACTGCTTGTCGTAGCTGGCGGGGCTTCCGCCAACCTCATATTTCTCTGCGTCCCAGAAACGGCTTGAATCGGGGGTGAGCACCTCGTCCGCAAGGACAAGCTCGCCGTTCTCATCAAGACCGAACTCAAATTTCGTATCGGCGATGATAATCCCGTTTTTGAACGCGTGCTCATAGCATTTCTTGTAGATTTCAAGCGCGGCCCGCTCGATTTTTGAGCCAAGCTCCTCGCCCAAATCGTCCTTCATGTACTGCAAGGTTACGTTCACATCGTGGCCCTCCGCCGCCTTCGTTGAGGGCGTTACAATCGGCTGCTCAAGCTTCTCCGCCTGCTTGTACTCCCGCTCGAATTTGTGCCCCAAAAACGGCTCGCCTTTTTTGTAGGCCTCGTACATTGAGCCGAACATATAGCCGCGCACAATCACCTCATAGGGAATCATCCGCAGTTTTTTCACAAGGATTGTCCTGCCCTCGAATTCCGGGCCGTGGAAATCAGCGGGCATATCATCAAGACTGCTGGAAATCATGTGATTTTTGACGATGCCTTTTGTATAATCGAACCAGAAATTCGACAGCGCGTTCAGAACCCTGCCCTTGTCCGTAATCATCGTGGGAAGAATCACGTCAAACGCGGACATCCTGTCTGTGGTGACAATCACCATGCGTCCGTCCTCAAGGTCGTAGACCTCGCGCACCTTGCCGGAAATTATTTTTCTCATATAAAACTCCATTGCTGATTGTATAGGAAGTGCGGATATTATAGCGTTTTTCTGCGGGAATGTCAGCACTGCGCGAAGAGCGCGTCCCCAAGCGGATTATTTTTTGGCGAAGACGGTTGTCTCATCACAAGTTTGCGTAATTCCACTTAACCTCCTGTGAAAAACAGGTTCAGAGCACACACACTTTGTCAAGTGGTTTTGCTCGTTTTTGCGATTGTTTTCACTTTTTTTTGCGATTTTCCTGCTTTGCCGTTATAATAGTGATTCAACATACTTTTTTTGAGGTGCGCATTTTATGGACAAAATAAGCATAACATTTTTAAATGACGGCAAGGAAATCGCAAGAAAGGATATTCCGCACGGAACCAGGGCATCACAGATTCTGGACGGTTTCGCAATCCCGCCGGAAAGGATTTTCGCAGTCACCGTGAACAATGAGATTTGCCCGCTTGACATCCCCCTGACATACTCCGCAAAAATCGAGCCGATTCTGAGCGACACAAAGGACGGCGCGGCAGTCTACCGACGCTCGCTCTGCCTTCTTCTTGCGGCGGCCGCACACAAACTTTTTCCGTCCGCACGGCTTCTTGTGGGGCACAGCCTTGGCTACGGCTACTACTACACCCTTGAGAACCTGAGCGATGTGAGCGAGAAAGAAATCTCGCAGCTGCGCGATGAGATGCAGGCAATCGTCAGCAAAAACATCCCGATTACAACCAGGGATATTCCGTATGAGGAGGCGGCAAGGCTTTTCGAGCGGCTCAATCTTGTGGAGACGCGCAAGCAGATAAATTTCAATTGCAGCCCGACCATCAAAATCAACTCAATCGAGGGTTTCTCTGATATGTACTTCGGCCCGCTGGTCCTCTCAACCGGCGTGCTCAAAACTTTTGACCTGATGAAATACGGGGACGGATTTCTTCTGCGTTTCCCAAAATCCACAGACCCGACCAAACTCGGCGAATTCAAGGACGAGCCGAAACTTTTTGAGATTTACAAAAAATACAAGGAATGGGGAAAAAGGATGAACGTCACTTCCGCCGCCTCCCTGAACGAGCTGATTGCCAACCGCCAGATTAACGATTTCATTGAAATTACGGAAGTGTACCAGCAGAAAAACATCTCCAAAATCGCGTCGCAGATTGTGGAGCGCAGGACAGTCCGCGTGGTTCTGATTGCAGGGCCGTCATCCTCCGGAAAAACAACCTCGGCAAAAAAACTCGCACTGGAGCTTCAGGCAATGGGCTACATGCCCAAAGTCATCAGCCTTGACAGCTATTATGTCGGGCGAGGCAAAACTCCTCTTGATGAGGACGGCAAACCCGATTACGAATGCCTTGAGGCGCTTGACATCGAGCTTCTGAACAATCAGCTTGTGGATTTGTTCGACGGCAAGGAAGTCGTCATTCCCGGCTATGATTTTCACACCGGAACTCCGTTTTTTGATGACAGCAACAAAATGTCGCTTAAAGGAAATGAGATTCTGATTCTTGAGGGAATTCACGGACTGAATGACAGGCTCACGCCCAAAATCGCACCGGAGCAGAAATTCAAGATTTATCTTTCCGCACTCACACAGCTGAACCTTGATGACCACAACAGAATCTCCACGAGCGACAACCGCCTGATTCGCCGCATTGTGCGTGACAATAACTTCCGCGGAAAGGCGGCCGCAGGCACAATCGAAATGTGGCCGAGCGTGCGCCGCGGAGAGGAGCTTCACATCTTCCCATTCCAGAACAACGCCGATGCCGTCCTGAACACCGCGCTTGACTACGAGCTTTCTGTTCTTGGAGTGTATGCGGCCCCGCTTTTGCGTCAGGTCACTCCGATGGAAAAAGAATATTCTGAGGCAAGACGGCTCCTGCAATTCCTGGAAAATTTCGCGACAATCGCGCCAACATCAGTTCCGCCGCGCTCAATTATCCGCGAGTTCATAGGGGGAAGCGCGTTCAAGTATTAGGATTGTGCGGCCGTCTCGCCTCGTCAAGCAGCTCTGCCTCCTCGTAATCGGCGGCCGCGTTCCACTCTGCCAGATGTTTCTCCCGGAGTTTCTCCAGAGCGGTCGTCTTTTTCATGGACTCCCGCAGAATATCCCGCTTCTGCTCTGTCACAAGTTTTGCCTCGGCAAGCTGGCGGAGCAGCTCCTCTTTCTGGTAATCAAGAAAATTATTGAACCGGCTCTGGGCAACGACATCCTGAAAATCCCGTGAGTCTCTCATCTGCGCCTTGACCGCCGCATACTGCCTGGCGATGTCCTCAAGCCCCGCGTCAATCTCATTTTCCGCGGCAAGTGCTTTCGCAAGCTCGCCTTCCGCCTGACGCTTCTCAAAATTGCGGAATTCAAGGACTTTCTCAAGCTCAAAAGAGAATTTTTTCATTCAGGCTGATGTCTCGCGCTGTCCGCAATCTGGGCGGTCGTCGGAATCATAGCGGCTGGATTCTCCGCATACTCATCCTCCGGAATCTCAATTCCTGTGAGCGCAGAAAGCCTCGCGAGCGTCTGCTCAATCGGGCAAGGCTCATATTCCTCCTGTCTCAGGAATTCCTCAATCTCATCATGCTTGTCTATCGCAATATCCACGGCAGGCGAATTCCCTTTCTGATAGATACCGGCGGTAATCATCGTCTCATTGTCCTGATATGATGACATCCATGTGCGCAGCTGGGCGACTGCACGGCGGGTCTGCGCTCCGCTCACGCGCTTTGAAAGCCTTGATATGGATTGCAGGACATCAATTGCAGGATAGTGATATGCCTGCGCAAGATTCCGGCTAAGCACAATGTGACCGTCAAGCGTTCCGCGCACCTTATCTGTGATTGGCTCGTTCATGTCATCACCATCAACAAGTACTGTATAGAACGCGGTGATTGTGCCAGACCTGCTCGTGCCGCTGCGCTCCAGAAGTTTTGGAATCATGTCAAAAACACTCGGCGGATAGCCCTTCTGCGCCGGAGGCTCCCCGGAGGCAAGCCCAATTTCCCGCTGCGCGTGCGCAAAACGGGTCATCGAGTCCATCATCAGCATGACATCTTTTCCCTGGTCACGGAAATACTCCGCGATTGCAGTGCACACCTGGGCTGCGCGCAGACGGCAGATGGAAGGCTCGTCGCTGGTCGCAATCACAAGCACCGAGCGTCTCATTCCCTCCTCGCCAAGGTCACGCCGCACAAAATCAAGCACCTCACGGCCGCGCTCGCCAATCAGCCCGATTACATTCACATCCGCGTTCGTGTTCCGCGCGATTATGCTGAGCAAAGTGGATTTTCCGACCCCGGACCCAGCGAAAATCCCCAGACGCTGGCCTTTTCCTACGGTCAAAAGCGAGTCTATTGCCCGCACGCCGGTCACAATGCGCCTGTTGATGTCAACGCGCTCGTTCGGGGCAGGCGGATTCGCGACAGCAGGGTAATAATCCTCCGGGATAATCTCGCCTTTGTCATCGCAGGGTTTGCCCGCGGCGTTTATCATGCGGCCAAGAAGATTTTTCCCGACAGGAACCATCAGGGCACGTCCCGATGCCACAACCTCGCATCCGACCTCAATTCCTTTTGTCTCGCCATAGGGGGCAAGTTTCACGCGTTTTTTATCAAGCCCGACAACCTCCGCCTGCAAAGCAGTCCCATCGCGAAGTTTGATGGAGCACATCTCGCCAATCACAGAGCGCGGTCCCTCGCTCTCAATCTCAAGCCCGCGCACCGCGACAACTTTGCCGGTATAAAGGATTGTCTCGGCGTCAACCACTTTCTCAAGATATTTTACAAAATTGAATTCCCTTTTTGCGGAGATTTCCTCGGTTTCTGACAAATCCGCCATTGCGATTCCTCCGGCTATTCCGTGGCAGAGGCAAGGCTGTCCGTATGCTTGATATTTTTGATTGGCGATACCTCAATGATTTTATTCTCAAGCTCTCCGAGCTGACTTGAAATGCGCGCGTCGATTGAGCCAAAATCCGTCTCAACCACACAGCCGCCTTTCTCAACGGTCGAGTCCTCCAGAACTGTGATTCCCTGGACGTTCTCCACGTGCTGGATGAATTCATCAAGATGGGCGGTGGTCAGGCTCACATCCTCCAAATTCACCCGCAAAGTGACTTTGCCGCGTGTTTTCAGTTTTTTGAGGGCCGCAAGCGTATTCGCCATCACGACATTCTTCTGATTCTCGGAGAGCACCTTGATGACCTTGCGCGTCATCAAAATCACAAGCTCCACAATCTGGCTTTCCGTGTCTTTCAAAATTTCCTCACGACGCTGCATAACCGCCTCAAGGATTTTGTGCATCCGTTCCACGAGCCTGTTCGCCTCGGCCGCGCCGCTCTCATATCCTTCTTTGTGACCTTCCTCGTAGCCCTTTTTTTTTGCCTCCTGAACCAAGGCAGCGTTCTGGTTCTGCGCCTCCGCCACAATCTCCTCTGCCTCTCGCTTTGCTTTCGCAAGAATCTCCTCGGCCTCGCGCTGGGCATCCGCCTTAAGCTCCGCGGCAGAATCAGACTGGCGTTTCACTTCCTCGAACGCGGCATTCTCGGCTTTTCTCAGAATCTCATCCGCCTGCGCCTGAGCGTCGGCGAGCATCTGCTGCTTCTCCGCCTCGAATTTCTCTCTGAACTCATCAGCCTCGCGCCTCAAATCCTCTGCGGTAGGACCGGTGTAAACTTCCTCAACCTCTTCCTCCTCCTCAACAACAGGAGCGTAATCCTTGAACAGAGGAAGCATTACCTTGTCATCTACAGATTTTGCCTCGCCGGGCCTAAAAACAGTCTTTGCCAAAACGAACTCCAATCACTATCAGCTTACAAGCTCGTCCTCTCCGGAACGCGCGATAACAATATCACCATTATCCTCAAGACGCCTGATGATAGACACAATCTTCTGCTGAGCCTCCTCAACATCCTTCAAGCGGACAGGTCCCATGAATTCCATATCCTCTTTGAGCATGCTTGCGGCGCGCTTTGACATATTGCGGAAAATCTTGTCCTGAACCTCTGTGTCAACGGATTTGAGCGCCTTCGCAAGCTCCTGCTGGTCAACGTCACGCAGCACTTTCTGAATGGCGCGGTCGTCCAGCATAACAATATCCTCGAACACGAACATTCGCTTTTTGATTTCCTCCGCCAAATCCGGATCGTCCTCCTCCAAAGACTCGATGATTGACTTTTCGGAAGAGCGGTCAACAAGGTTCAGAATCTCAACGATTGCCTCGACACCACCGGCGGCAGTGTAATCCTCGCTTGAAAGCGTTGAGAGCTTTTTCTCCAGAACGCGCTCAACCTCGCGAAGAACATCCGGCGAGGTGCGGTCCATCGTCGCAAGCCTTTTCGAGACCTCCGCCTGCATTTCCTCCGGCAAATTCTGCAGGATTATCGCGGCCTTTCCCGGCTCAAGATATGCCAGAATCAGCGCGATTGTCTGCGGATATTCCTGCTGGATGAAGTTGAGCAAATGCGCCGGGTCTGTGCGGCGGATAAAATCAAACGGGCGGACTTGCAGGCTTGATGTAAGACGGTTGATGATGTCAATCGCTTTCTGTGAGCCAAGCGATTTTTCCAGCAGTTCCCGCGCATAATCAATACCACCAGTTGTGATGAAATTCTGCGCGTTCATCAGCTCCTGGAATTCCTCCAGAACAGCGTCCTTGAATTCGGGATTGACTTTTTCCTGACGTGCAATCTCAAAAGTGAGGGTCTCAACCTCGTCCTCACGCAGATGCTTCATTATCTCTGAGGAGACTTCCGGTCCTAAAGAAATCAGAAAGATGGCGGCTTTCTGCCGTCCGGTGAGACTTTTATAATCTTTACTTCCCTTTTTGGAGCCGCCCGCAGGCTTCAACTGCCCGGGTTTTGCTACCGGTTTCGGATTGTCCGCCTTCGGGGACTCCGCAACAGTCAAATCATCAGACATAAATTCCTCCTGCTGCCTCTATTCTTCCATGAGCCATGTACGGATAAGCATAGCAACGTCCTCCGGGTGCTCTTTTGCCAACGCGATTGCATTCTCCTGCAACTCCATGCGCCGAGTCTCCTCCACGGACATTGTGACTTCCATACCCTCGTCTTTTGCTTCCCAAAGAGCGCGCTCGCGGGCGGCCTGCTGCTCGGCAAGAAGCCTTGCCTCGCGCTCACGGCGGCGGCGCTCAAGCTCACGGCTGATAACTCTGAACAGAATAAAGCCGATGAGAGCGACTGCGACTGCGATAAGCACAAGCAGGATTGTCCGCCGTCTCTGAATCGCGGCAAAATAATCGGCATCCTCTTCCTCAAACTGCTCGTCACGGTCATACTGCACGTTCGTGACCTCAACACGGTCTCCGCGCTCGCGGTTATATCCGATTGCACCCTGCACAAGGCGCACAGCCTCGGACAACTCCTCCGGAGACACAGGCGTGTACTCGCGCTTTATCGAGCCGTTCTCTATCGTGAGGTTGCCGTTATCATCCCTCACGCGCCTCCATTTTCCGTCAAGGTTCACCGCAACAGAAATCCGGTCAATTTTGGGAGACGAAATCTCGGAAGTCTGCTTTGTGTTTATGACGTTGTTCTGTGTCACGCCGGTCTCCGTTGAGCGGCCGATGACATTCGACATATCAGAATAAGTGGGCGGAACCTGACCCGCAACGCCGGCCGGTCCCTCCGGATTGTAGCCCGTTCCCTGCCATTCACGGGTAACTGTCTGCTGAGAGAGCGGCAGGGTATCGCGGTACTCCGAGTCATCATAAGGAGTATCTGGATTGTCCGGGCGAATCTGGATTGGAGAATACTCGGTTGAATCGCTTGTGCGCTGTGACATATCCATCTCAATCGAGACGACAATATCGCGGCACCTGTCCTCTGTGAAAGTCTTCTGCAAAGCGTTCAGAATGCGCGCGCGCAGCTCAACCTCCTGCTTGCGGATGAGTTTCTGCTGTTTCTCCACGATGCTCACGCGGTCGCTCTCCGCCATGCCCTCAAAATCGTTTATCTGATTTCCGAACCCGTCCGTGATTATAAGATTCTCTTCCCTGAGTCCCTCAACCGCAGAGAGAATAAGCCGCTGAATGCCGAGCACCCGCTGGCGGTTCGTAAGAAGGTCGCTGTTTCCAGTCACACGCAAAATCACGCTCGCCGACACCGGATTCTGGTCGTCTGTGAAAAGCGCGGTCTCCGGCAGGACAAGGTTCACATCCGCGCTCTGCACATCGGCAATTGCCTCGATGTGCTGCTTGAGCTGTCTTTGTATCGCATTTTTAAGTTTGATATTCTGGTCGGCATCGGTTGTAGACCAGCTTCTGTCAAAAAAACCGGCCCATGGGTCAATTGAGCTTGGAACAAGCTGCTCTGAAATAAGAATCTCGCGCAGATAGCGGGCGGTGCGCTCATCATCAACAGAAATGTAGCCGTCAGCGGATGTATATGCGTTCCGGCCTTCCCGGTCAATCCTGTCAAGAATCTGAGTGAGCCTGTTCTGATCTGTCACCGGGGAATTGAACAGGCGGACTGTAGTAGGCCTTGCAGAAAGACGCGCGACCATCACAATCGCAAAAATTACAGCGACAACAATACCAATCAATATGACTTTTTGGACTGGTCGCCACTTCCCCCAAAGCTCTTTTGCTTTAGCGGCGACCTTTTTAAGCCATTCGTTCATCTTTCCTCCCACCA
Source organism: Treponema sp. (assembly GCA_022510865.1). Lineage (GTDB taxonomy): Bacteria > Spirochaetota > Spirochaetia > Treponematales > Treponemataceae > Treponema_D. The sequence continues at coordinate 60,428 of JAFLSQ010000004.1, read as the reverse complement.
GGAGGGTTGCCCCACCCGTGAACGAATTCATAAAATCTATCGCAAATTTAAGTGATTATATCACAGATCAGAAAATTTGACAATCTATTTTATCTTCGTTTTGATTCTGGGACTACCTTGTCGTGGTAATCTCGTTCCAACTTGAAATCATACGGTCAATCACATTCTGGGCAAGATTCAGGCTGCTGCGGGCTTTTGCCATTGCGATTGTAACATCGTGGACATCAACCTCATCAGGGCTTGTAATCAGTTTCTCTGTTATGCTCGCGACACTGTTCTGCTGCTCGCTCACGGAATTCACCGCCTCCAGCAGGAAATCCTGAAAACCTTTGTGTTCCTGCGGCCGCTGCACCGAGACCGCATGGGAATCGCGCGAGACACCCTCAACAGCTGGAACCGCGCCATTGCCCGCGACTCTGTGCGTCACAGGCTGAATTTTTCCGTTGCCAAAATGAAGCGGATTGCTGCGGAACATCTCTATTTTACCAATCTCTTGAATTTTCATCATTTTATTATCATCCTACTATCTTCCAATGTCAAGGGCGGCCGTGAACATGTCCTTCGCGCCGTCAATCACTGTGGCGTTGGCCTCATAAGCGCGGGAGGCAGAAATCAAATCCACCATCTCGTTCACAATATTCACGTTCGGATACTCGACATAACCCTCATGCGGGCCTGACTTTATTGCATCCGGATGTGACGGGTCATAGACGAAAGTTCCCTCGGAGGTGTCCTTCACGATTTCCAGGACTTTGACTCCTTTTCCGGGGCCGTTGTCCAAATCAGACGGAACAAAAGGACTCCTCCACTGCGGATTGTAATCTGCGGCAGGCGCGAAGACCACGGTGGATTTTTTGAACGGCCCGCCGTCCTGAGTGCGCGTAGTCGATGCGTTCGCGATGTTGTCAGAAATCACGTCGCTGCGCATACGCTCCGCGGACATTCCTGTTGCCGCAATATTTATGCTTGTGAACATTCCCATATCAGTTCTCCTGTAAAATCAATTTCTCCGGCAAAACTGCGCCATGCGCAAAATCCGGCTGCGAGAATCCTTGGCAAAAAATCAGGCGGATTCTCATCGCCCGTCTAAAAATCCGTCAGCTATTTTTTCATCGCAGTGTTTATCTGCTCGAACTCAAAGCCTGTGAGCTGAGTGAGAAGCCTGTACTGCATCTGAATCTGGAGGATGTTGTTGGCCTCGGTCTCGGCATCAACGTTGTTTCCGTTCGCTTTGGCAACCGTCATGTAATCCACAACGCGGCGCGGCTGAACCTCGCGGTAATCATACGGAACGTTTATCTGAATGTGACGCTCACTGTTCGTCGCAAGCTTCATGCCGTTCTGCGCGGCAACCTCGGAATCAAAGGCGCGCTTAAGCTCGCTCTCAAAATTGACGGTGGAACGCTTGAAATTCGGAACCTCGCTGTTCGCAAGATTGTTCGCACTCACCTGATAGCGCAGGGAAGCCACGTCCATCCCGCGCTGAAGCAAGTCAACCGAGCGTGTGAAAGAATTCATTTCTCCTCCTTTTCGCGCAAGTCCGCGCGGATTTTGCTTACATCTGTCTCCTTGATTTTCGGATTTTGCGGCGAGAAGTTTAGGAAAATGTGCGGAAAACAAGGCATGAAAATCATTCCCGGATGATTTTTGATGCCCGGGCCGGCAAGAAAATCGATTTTTTGCGGCCAAGACAAAAAAACTGACCGCGGGCAATGCGCGGCCAGTTTTTGCAGGAAAATCACAGTGGATTTTTAGGCGCGGTATAAAAATCCGCAGAATTTTACAGGATGTATCTGCTCAAGTCCTGGTTCTGCGAGATTCCCTCCAGCTTGCTGTCAACATAGGCGGCGTCAATCACGATTGTCTCGCCTTTGTGCTCGTCCGCCTCAAAATTTATGTCCGCAAGGACTTTCTCCATGATTGTGTGCAGCCGTCTGGCCCCGATGTTCTCCGCGCTGGCATTCACTTCCTCGGCGACAACGCTCATCCGGTCGATTGCCTCATCGGTGATGTCAAGCTTGACGCCCTCGGTCTCCAAAAGCGCGGTGTACTGCATTATGAGGCTGTTCTTTGGCTCGGAGAGGATGCGCTTGAAATCGTCCTTGTGAAGCGAGTCCAGTTCCACGCGCAGCGGAAAACGCCCCTGCAGCTCAGGGATAAGGTCGCTTGGAGCCGCAACGCTGAACGCGCCCGCCGCAATGAACAGAATGTGCGTGGTATCGACGACCCCGAATTTTGTGTTCACGTTGCTTCCCTCGACAATCGGGAGAATATCGCGCTGAACACCCTCGCGGCTGACATCCTGCCCGTGGCTCTCACCGCGCACGGCAATCTTGTCTATCTCATCAATGAAAATAATCCCGCTCTGCTCCACGCGCCGCCTTGCCTCATCCGCAACCTTGTCGTGGTCAACCATGCTGTCAAGCACTTCCTCGGTTAGGATTTTCCGCGCCTCCCTCACAGTCACGGTGCGCTTTTTCCCGCGTCCCGAGCCGTTCATCATGTTCAGGATGCCCTGCATACTGTTCTGCAAGTCGTCAAGGCTGCCTCCGGCAATAATCTCCATGTTCGGCATTCCAATGTTGCGGTGCACGACCATGTCAATCTCGCGGTCCTCAAGCTTTCCCTCGCGGAGCATCTGGCGGAATTTCTCGCGGGTGTGATTGTCCGCCTCCGCCGCAGAATCATCGGCTTTCTGATTCTCTGGCTGCCCGGGATTCTCTGCCTCGTCCTGCGGCTGAATATCCTCCGCCATTTTATGCAGGTCAATCGTAATCTCATTAGGATTGACCTGGCTCAGAAATCCGAGAGGTTTCGTGCCGCCCTCAGTTTTCTCTGATTTTCCGTCTTTTCCTTTTTTTCCGCTTCCCGGCAGAAGCAGGTCAAGAAGCCTGTCCTCCACGACGCTCACGGATTTTTCCCGGAGCTGCTCCTCCATCTCGGCTTTGACATCGTTGCAGCCTACGGCCATGAGGTCACGAATCATGCTCTCGACATCCCGGCCGACATATCCGACCTCGGTGTATTTTGTCGCCTCAACTTTAAGGAAGGGTGCGCCGCAAAGTTTCGCGAGCCTCCGGGCAATCTCAGTTTTGCCGCAGCCTGTCGGGCCTATCATCAAAATGTTTTTTGGTGCGACTTCATCGCGGATTCCTTCCGGAAGCTTGAGCCTTCGGAAACGGTTACGCAGGGCAACGGCAACAGCGCGCTTTGCTTTGTCCTGCCCGATTATATATCCGTCAAGTTTCTCTACAATCTGTTTTGGTGTAAGCTCTGTCCTGTTATCAATTTTTTCCATCACTTTTCCTCTGCCTGTTCGCTTGTTTTGCTATTCCAAAGTCTCAATCGTAAGGTTCTGGTTCGTGTAGATGCAGATGCTGCCGGCAATGTTCAGCGAGCGCTCGGCAATCTCACGCGCAGTCAAATCCGAGGAGTCAAGGTACGCCAGCGCGGCGGAATAAGCGTAATTTCCGCCGGACCCGATTGCAATCGCATCTTTCTCTGGCTCTATCACGTTGCCGTCCCCGCTTATCAGAAGAATCTGGTTCTTGTCCGCCACAAGAAGCATTGCCTCAAGTTTCTGCAGCATTCTGTCTGTACGCCACGCCTTCGCAAGCTCCACGGCAGAGCGCATAATATCGCCATGATATTCCTTGACCTTCGCCTCAAAGCGGTCGAGCAGGGTGAACGCATCCGCGACGCTGCCCGCAAATCCGGTTAGAATTTTTCCGTCATAAATTTTACGCACTTTGCGGGAATTTCCCTTGCAGACAGTCTCGCCAAGAGTGCACTGCCCGTCTCCCGCCATCGCAACCTGACCATTGCGCCTGACGGCAAGAATAGTCGTGCTGCGGATTTTATCCTTGTTTCCCATATATACTCCAAAAAATCGTGTGATGCTATCAAAATTACGCTATGATTTTAATATACTGATTTCTCCGCCAATCGGCAAATAAAAAATCAAAACAAGTCTGATTGCAGGCCTGAAGTCCGCCCGGAGTTTTCCGTCAAAAAAATCAGTGCGAATGCGGATGCGAGAGATTGTACACCTCTTTCAGCCGCTCAGTCGTGATGTGAGTGTAACGCTGCGTTGTGTTTATGCTCGAATGCCCAAGAAGCTCCTGAACCATCCGCACGTCCGCGCCGTTGTTCAGAAGCGTGGTCGCAAAAGTGTGGCGGAACGCATGAGGATTCACGTGCTTTTTCGTGCCCTCCTCCCCGGAATATCTGGAAAGAATGTAACGCATCCCGCCGGTTGTGATTGGCAGGCCTTTCTGATTGATAAAAAGCCTGTCCTCGGCCGCGTCACGCCCGTTTTCCACAAGAACTTTTTTTCTGTCGGCAAGATATGATGCCAGAGCGTTTCTGGAAACCGGGTCAAAGTAGACAATCCGCTGTTTGTTTCCTTTTCCGGTAATCACCGCGCTGTGATAATTCCTGCGGAAGTCAGACAGCCGGATGCTCGTCAGCTCGCTGATTCGGCAGCCCGACGAGTAAAGCATTCTGAAAATGGCGGTGTCGCGGGTCGTCCACAAAAGCTCTTTTTTTGACGGCTGAGCGCAAAGAGCGTCCACCTCGCGCTCGGTCATAAAAGCGGCCACAACCTGCGGATTCTTCACGTTCCTCACTTCCTGCGCCGGATTCCTGTCTATGTACCCGATTTTTTTTGCATAAGCAAAAAGATTGCGCACCGCGGACATAAAACGGTTCACGCTGGCAGAGGACGCGCGCTGCGCCGAAAGCATTCCAATGCACAGCAGAATATTCTCCTGCGTCACCGAGCCGATTTCCAGACTTGGCGCAAGAAAAGACTGGAACTTCGCAAGGTCGCGCCCGTAGCCTTCCACGGTGTTCTGTGAAAGACCTCGCACAGAACCGATATAAAGCAGAAATTCATCACAAGCATCTTTGAGCGTCATAAAAATATTATCGGCATAAAAAACGGATTCCCAAACCGCCACTTACAGCCCGGAAAAACCTGCAAAAATCATGGCAGCTGGCAATCAGAGGATTGTCAATCCTCCTCGCTCCAGGATTTTGCACGCTCAACGGCGCGCTGCCATCCTTTGTAAAGCGCGGAGCGGGTCTTGTCGCTCATGTCAGGCTCAAAAATCCGCTGGGTCTCGCGGTTTTGCAGAATCTCCTCCCTGCTTTTCCAGAAACCCACGGCAAGCCCCGCAAGGTACGCCGCGCCGAGCGCGGTGGTCTCGACATTTTTCGGACGGCAGACCCGCACGTTCAGAATATCGGCCTGAAACTGCATCATTATGTCGCTCACGCAGGCCCCGCCATCGACATTCAGCGTGTTAATCGATATGCCGGAGTCTTTGACCATTGCATCCAGGACATCCCGCACCTCGTATGCGATTCCTTCCAGCGCGGCACGGCAGATGTGCGATTTTTTCACACCGCGTGTAAGCCCGACGATTGTCCCGCGCGCGTACATATCCCAGTAGGGCGTTCCCAGCCCCACGAACGCCGGCACAAGATAAACGCCGTTCGAGTCAGGAACGCTCTGCGCAAGCCGGTCAATCTCCGGGGCGGAAGAAATCAGCTCAAGCTCATCCCTCAGCCATTTGATTACCGCGCCGCCTATGAAAACGCTTCCCTCAAGCGCGTACTCAACTTTTCCGTCAATGCCAAGCGCGATTGTCGTGAGCAGACGTTCTGATGTCACCGGATTTTTCCCCACGTTCATCAGCATGAAGCAGCCGGTCCCATAAGTGTTCTTTGCGTCGCCTTTCTTAAAGCAGCCCTGCCCGAACAAAGCTGCCTGCTGATCGCCTATCGCGGACGCAATCGGGGCAGAGAATCCGCAGATGCCGCGGTCGGTCTGGCAGTAGATTTTTGATGAGTCTGTGACCTCAGGAAGAATGCAGCGCGGAATATCAAGAAGACGCAGAATCCAGTCATCCCAATCCAGATTGTGAATGTTGAACATCATGGTGCGGCTGGCGTTCGTGAGGTCGGTAATGTGGCGTTTTCCGCCGGAAAGCTTCCAGATGAGCCACGTGTCGATTGTGCCCGCAAGAAGCTCGCCTTTTTCCGCGCGTTCCCTTGCGCCGGGAACGTTGTCCAGAATCCATTTTATTTTTGTGGCGGAAAAATAAGCGTCAATCAGAAGGCCTGTTTTCTGGTGGATTGTATCGGCGTGACCGTCGGCAATCAGTCTCTGGCAATAATCCGATGTCCTGCGGCACTGCCAGACAATGCAGTTGTACACCGGCCTCCCGGTCCGCTTGTCCCAGATGACCACGCTTTCCCGTTGATTTGTGATTCCGATGGCGGCAATCTCATCATTGCGAATCTCATTCTCTATCAGAAGATTTTGCAGGACCATCAGCTGGCACTTGAAAATCTCCTCCGCATCGTGCTCCACCCACCCCGGACGAGGATAATACTGAGTGAATTCCTGCTGCTTCGCGCCCAAAGCAAGCGCGTTCTTGTCGTAGACAATCGCCCTGCACGATGTTGTTCCCTGGTCAAGCGCGATGACATACTTTTTCGCCATAAAAATCCTCCGTACAAAAGCGCGGCAATCAGTCCTCATCGCCCGCCGCCGCAGGATTCGCCTCCCCCTCCGCGCTGTGCAGATAATCGCAGTCCGGATTTATGCAGCTTTTGTAAGTCCCATTTTTCTTGTCGTATTTCTCCACAAGAAACCAGCCGCATTTGGGGCAGTACTGATTGTCAAGCGGCTTGAAATGGCTGATGAACGTGCAGTCCGGGTAATTAGTGCACCCGAAGAATGATTTTCCACGGCCTTTTGTCTTGCGCTCGACAATCTCGCCGCCGCAGCCCTTGCAGGGGCATTTTGCCAGCGGAATCGATTTTGTGTTGTGGCACTCCGGGAAACCGGAGCAGGCAAGGAAAAATCCGAATCTTCCGAGTTTTTTCACCATCGGCTTTCCGCAAAGCTCGCAGATTTTGTCGGTTTTCTCGTCAAGGAAGCCTTTCATGCTCTGCTGATGCTCCATCACGTCATCGACCTTCTGCTTGAACGGCCCGTAAAAATCCCCGATTATGTTGTTCCATACAAGCTCATCCGCCTCAACCTTGTCAAGATTGTTCTCCACCTGAGCGGTAAATTCCTCGTTGATTACCTCCGGAAAACTCTCCACAAGGATTTTGTTTATCATGCGGCCAAGCTGCGTGGGAACAAGCTGCTTGTTGCTCCGCGTCACATAATAGCGGTCCAGAAGAACCGAGATGATTGTTGCGTAAGTTGACGGCCTGCCAATCCCCTTCTCCTCAAGCATACGGACTATTGACGCGTCCGTGTAGCGGGCAGGTCCCTGAGTGAAATGCTGCTCGGGATGAAAACTGCTGACCAAAAGCTCCTCGCCCTCTTTCAATGCGGGAAGGCTCGCGCTCTTGTCCTCTTTTGATGACAGCAGCTTAATCACCTGATAAAATCCCTTCTCCGCGATTTTGCTGGCCGCCACGCGGAAAACCGCATCCCCCGCGGTAATCTCTGCGGATGTCGTGACCATTTTCGCGTTCGTCATCTGGCTTGAGACAAAACGCTCCCAGATAATCGAATAAAGGCGGAACTGGTCATGGCTCAGATACTCTTTGATGCTCTCGGGCGTGTAACTTGTGTAAGTCGGGCGGATTCCCTCGTGAGCGTCCTGCGCCGATTTTCCCACCGCGTAATGCAGAGGCTCAGGCGGAAGCTCCGCCGGATGATTTTCTGCGAGCCAGGCGCGCACATCCTCAAGGGCAGTCTCAGAAATCCGCACAGAATCCGTTCGCATATAAGTTATGAGTCCCACGTGGTTCGAGCCAATCTGAATGCCCTCGTAAAGCTGCTGGGCAATCTGCATCGTTTTTCTGGAGGTAAAGCCAAGCCTGTTCGCCGAAGCCTGCTGCAATTTTGATGTGGTGAACGGAGGTTTTGGCCTCACTGTCTTCTCCGTTTTTTTGATTGATGAGACCGCGCACGGTGAATTCCTGATTTTCCCGATAATCTCGTTCACATCATCCTCATTCTTAAGCACCGGATTCTGACCCTCATACTTTACAAGCTGCGCCGTGAACTGCGACTTTCCTTTGGAAAAATCCGCGTCCAAAGACCAGTATTCCTCGGGCAGAAAATCCTCCACCTCCTGCTCACGCTCGCAAATCAGCCTGAGCGCGACAGACTGCACGCGCCCCGCAGAAAGTCCGTTCTTGACTTTTGTCCACAAAAGCGGGCTGAGATTATAGCCCACAAGCCTGTCAAGCACACGCCGCGCTTTCTGCGCATTCACTTTAGACTCGACAATCTCGCCGGGCCGCTCAACCGCCGCAGTAATCGCGGCGGGCGTAATCTCATTGAAAACAATCCTGCTGATTTTCGCGTTGGTCTTGTCACGCAGGGCGTTGTTCAGATGCCATGCGATTGCCTCGCCCTCTCGGTCATTATCCGATGCGAGCAGGACAGCGTCGCTTTTTTTCGCCTCTTTCTGAAGCTCCTTCAAAAGCTTCGCTTTTCCGCGCACAGTGATGTATTCCGGCTGAAAGCCGTGCTCAACATCGATTGCCATCCTGGATTTCGGCAGGTCAATCAGATGACCGACCGATGCCTTCACCGTGTACCCCGGCCCAAGATACTTTTCTATTGTGTGGGCCTTGGTGGGCGACTCCACAATCACCAAAGTCCGGGATTTTTTCTCATCCGATTTTTTTGCACTTTTACGTTCAGCCATACACTTCCTCTTAAAACAAATCTTCCTGAATCACAGAAATTCCGCGCTCACCGGGCATTTCTGCCAGAGCCTTGCAGTAATCATCATAATCTCTGATTAACGCCGCCCCCGATTCCAGATATTTTTCCACACAGTTCTCAATTTTGTACCTGCTCACTTCTTTGCGGGCAAAGCGCGCATCAAGCGAGCGTTTTATCACAGCCGAAACCTCCTGCGCCTGCTGTGAGACCGCCGACTCGTGGAAAAAGACATCGCGTCCGCTTTCCAAAGCCAAATCCGCGGTGATGAGCGCACCGCTTCCCGCAGGTGCCTCTATGACGACCACGGCGGGAGACAATCCCGCGACAATCCTGTTACGCGCGATAAAATGCCAGTTCGCCATGGGCATTCCAGGCTCGTACTCGCTGACAATACATCCGCCGGATTTCAGGATTTTCTCTGCCAGAGGCTTGTTCGCGGCAGGAACAATCTCGTCAATCCCGCTTGGCAGGACGGCAATCGTCTTTCCCAGCGAATCCGAATCCCCGTCAGCAAGCGCGTCAAAAAACGCGTCCACCGCGCCTTTATGCGCACAGGAATCCGCGCCGTAAGCAAGCCCGCTCACAACAGTGCACCCGCTCCTTGCGGCACCGTAGGCAAAGTCATGCGCCGCACGCCGGCCATTGGCAGTGAGCCTCCGGGTTCCGACCACAGAAACGCACTTCTGATTAAGCGCACCGGCATCCCCGCGGCAGTACAGGACGAACGGCGGATTATCAATGTTGCGCAGCATCTTGGGATATTCCCGCTGCCCGTTGTGGATTACAGAAATCCCCATCAGCTCGCAACGCTGCGCGGCCTTCTCTGCCGCCGCCAGATTTTTCCTGCCATCCCACAAAGCCCTTGCGGGAACTGGCCTGCCCAAGAAACTAAATATTTCTTCCATAGACAGTAATGCAAGGGAGCGAGAACTGTCAAGTTTTTTTGATAAAAAATTTTTCTCTTTGCAGGAAAGAAAAGTCATTCTTGCAAGAGAGATGTTAAAAATCAGATTCTCATCCGAATTATCTTGAATAAAGCGCATCCAGAACTTGTTTTTTGTTCTCCTCGGCGGTTGCTTTTCTTTCGGCTGATTTTGTTGTGGCTATGATTTTATCGAACATTGCCGCAGACTTATCGAACTCGTAGCTTGCCCAATACGCGTTGGCAAGCGCGAACATCGCGTCAATGTTCCTTGTCTCGATTGAGACGGCACGCTCCAGATACGGGATTGCCTTCTCCGGCTCCTCAAGCTCATACACATAGAGGATGCCAAGCCCGTACAACGCGCGGACATAACGCTCCTCAATCGCAATTGCGCGCAGATAGGCCTCCTCCGCAAGCTTGAGATAATTGTAGCTCACTTCCGAGCTTCCTGACGCGCCGAAGTCCAACGCGGCGTGGGACATATAGCCGGCGCATACACCGACATAAAAATAAAGGTTCTGATTATCCGGATAGTATTTCAAGGCCTCCTGAAAACATTTCAGAGCCTCGCCGTACATTTTCTGGTCAATATAACGTGTGCCGAGCATCTTATACCAGATTCCAATCTGACTGTTCGCCAGCTGAATGTCAGCCACGCGCTCCTGATATTTTTTGATTGCAGTTTTTAGCTCCTCTACGGTTGTGGGGCTTGACACGCCCTCCTCAAGCCTCTGATAACGTGTGATTGTCTTGTTTGAGACTCCGCATGAGGCAAAAATCACGGTCGCAAAAATCGTACCCGCAATAAAAATCCGTTTTTTCATTTCTCCTCCCGTATGAAACCACTCTGACTGAAATAACGCTCATGCGTCTGCTCCAGCTGACGGTCACTCACATGAGTGTATATCGTAGTGGTCGCAAGGTTCGCATGTCCCAAAAGCTCCTGCACCGAGCGCAAATCCGCGCCGCCCTCCAGAAGATGGGTCGCAAAACTGTGGCGCAGCGTGTGCACTTTTGCCTCAACGCCGCTTCTTGCCTCCAGCTGCTGAAACCGTTTCCAGACACCCTTTCTGGAAATTGGCTCTCCTTTATAATTTACAAACAAAACAGGATTATTTCTACCCATAACCAGACCGGGCCGCACATCAGAAAGATAAATCTCCAGTTTCTGCGCCGCCCTGTCGCCGAACGGAACGAGCCGCTCTTTGTTCCCTTTTCCGTGCACAAGGATTACGCGCTCATCCAGATGCACGTTCACAGTTTTAAGGCCGCAGACCTCGCTTATGCGAAGCCCGCACGAATACACAAGCTCGAACAGGGCATCGTCACGTTTTCCGCACGGAGTGGTCTTGTCAATCCCGTCCAAAAGCGCGTCAATCTGCTCGACAGAAAGGACTTTCGGAAGATTGCGCGCCATTTTCGGCTTCTCAAGGCTCAGCGCGATATTCTCGCTCCAATAATTCTTGCGCACAAGATACGCGCCGAACGCGCGCAGAGCCGCAATATCCTTTGCGACAGTCATCTGCGAGCACGAATCCTCGGTCTGCCTTTTTATAATATAATACATTAAATGCTGAACGGAAACATTTTTCAGTTTTACGCGCTGCTCAACAAGATAATCAAGGAATTCTCCGGCGGATATTCTGTATGTCTCGGCGGTCTGCACTGAGTCGCGCTTGACCAGAAGAAGGTCAGAATAAAACTGCCGGAGAAGCTCGTCCGTTGTCATCCTAAAAACAGGCCGTCCTAATCATCAGAAATTTTGATTCCTTTGCCGAACTCGCGGGTCCAGATTGCAGGATGACTCAGGTCATTCGCGTTGGGATTCCAGCCCGCAGGCGGATTGAACTGCCTCGCGCTCTGGTTGATGGCAGGCTTCTCATCCGCCTCAGGGAAAAGTCCGCTGAAAAGAGTGCCCTGCTTCTCAGTTTTCTCTTTTTCCGCCGCAATGTCTTTTTTGGAGACAAACTCGCCGGAAGACGCGGGCCGCTTCAATCCGCCGTTAAGAAGAGCGTCAAGCTCGGAGGCGGGCACAACGTTCTCGGGCAGTTTTGCGGAAGGCTCCGGAACATCATCAGATGATTTTTGCGCGGATGCCGGTGAGCTGCTGTTGTCAAAACCGGTGGCAATCACTGTCACGCTGATTCTTCCCTCAAGCTCCGGCTGAGTGACCTGCCCCCAGTACATATTGTATTCTTTGTCTGCGGAGGCCGTGACAATTTTTGTGATTTCCTGCACCTCGGTGAGCTTAATCTCCTCGGACGCGCAGATGTTGATGAGAAGGTTTTTCGCGCCGTCAATCTTGGAATTCTCAAGCATTGGATTGTTGATTGCGTTGTACGCCGCATCAGAGGCACGGTTCTCGCCCTCGCCCACGCCAATTCCGAAAATCGCGTTGCCCTGACCGCTCATCGCATTGCGAACATCGGCAAAGTCCGTGTTCACATCGCCCGGACTTGTGATGATGTTCGAGATTCCCTCCACGCCCTGGCAGAGCACCTCATCAGCCTTGCGGAATGATTCTTTTACCGTAAGATTTTTGTCTATGTTCTTGAAAAGCTGCTCGTTCGGAATGACAATCAGCGAGTCCACCTGAGCGCGCAGTTTCTCCAGCCCCTGCATGGCCTGGCGCATCCTCACATGACCCTCGAATTCAAACGGAGTTGTCACGACGGCGACGGTGAGGCATCCCATCTCTTTTGCAATCCGCGCGACTACAGGAGCGGCTCCAGTTCCGGTTCCGCCGCCCATTCCCGCGGTGATGAAAACCATGTCCGCGCCGCGAAGCTCATTTGTGATTGCCTCCTTGTCCTCCTCCGCAGCCTGCTCGCCAATTTCCGGACGACCGCCCGCCCCAAGTCCTTTTGTCACTTTCTGCCCGATTGCGAGCTTTGTGTGTGCGTTTGACCTGCCCAGAGCCTGCAAGTCTGTGTTCAGCACAATAAAATCAACGTTGTTAAGCTCGTGCGAAATCATGCGGTTCACCGCGTTCGAGCCGCCTCCTCCGCAGCCCACAACTTTTATGCTTGTAGGACTGCTCTCCGCATAAGCGGCCTGCGTGTAATCCGATTCATCATTTACGATTGAAAGTCCAAGGCTCCCCATTTTTTTTCCTCCCTTTACCCTTTGCCAAAATTTACTAGAAAAGCGATTTAAAAATCTTTTTTAATACACCATCCCCGTTCCGCGAGCCAGTTTTTTTCGCGCTGTGATTTCTGGCGCGCTTTTTAGGCTCTTTTCCCTGCGCCAAGGATTTGTTCGCGACCACAAGACCAATCACCGTGGCAAAATCAGGCCTGCGATAATCCTCCTCGATTCCGCCCATATTCTCCGGAATGCCAAGGCGCACGGACGAAGTCTGGAAAGTGTTCTGCGCAAGCTCAATTATTCCTTCCATCATCGCGCCGCCGCCAGTGAGAATGATGTTGCCGGAAAGCTGCTTAATCGAGCCGTTCGTATTTTTCTGGATTGCCGAGCGCACCATGTGAAAAATCTGCTCGACCCTCGCCTGGATAATCCTGCACAACTCCGAGCGCATTATAATCTCCGGCGCACGTCCGCCAACGCCTGGCAGAATCACCTCCGTGTCATTCGCGGGCGTGATTGCCGGAAGCCAGCAGCACCCGGACTTAACTTTTATATCCTCCGCGACAGCCACAGAAATTCCTGTGACAACCGCGATGTCGTTCGTCACAAGATTTCCGCCCACGGGAACAGACGCGGTTGCCACGGGCGCACCGTTCAGAAGAATCAGGACATCTGTAGTGCCCGCGCCAAAATCAATGAGGATTGAGCCAAGCTCCAGCTCATCCTGATGACAGACCGACTGCGTCTGGGCAAGAGTCTTGAGCATCACACCGTCAAGGATGTAATCCGCGCGGGAGACTGTGGCACGCAAATTCTGGATGATTGTCTTGGCGGCCGTCACAATGTGAACCTCAGCCTCAAGCCTTGTGCCCATCCGGTGAATCGGGTCAGAGATGCCGCCCACGCCGTCAACAATATAATTCTGCGGGATTACGTGCAGCTTCTCCTTGTCCTCGGGAACTTTCACTGCGGTGGCGCACTCAATCACGCGCTCCACGTCCGTCCGCGATATTTCTTTTGTGGATTTTCCGTTGCTTGATACAGGAACCGTTCCCTTTGAATTCACGCTCTCAATCTGCGAGCCGCCAATCGCGGTGATGACAGACTCCACGGATGTGCCCGCATTCTGCTCCGCCGCATCAATGGCTTCTTTTATGGCATTTTTCGCGTCCTCAATGTTTACAATGACACCGTTCCGAAGTCCCGCCGATTTCCTGCTGGCAGTGCCCGCAATCTGGAGGAGGCCGGTCTCTGAATCAATCTCCCCGATTGCGACCCTTATTGTGCTTGTACCGATGTCCAGACCGACAATTTTCTCATCCGCCATTCTTTAAAAATCCCCTACATCAACAGTTTTGATTGAGACAGAGCCGTATCTTAAATCCACCTCGGATACCGCAGTCCCAATCTGGTTGACCACATCCAACACTACCATCATATACTTTAACGCCTCTTCATTCAATGCTCGGTCGGTCAGAACTTTGATTTTTGACTGGGCGGGGAACAACGCAAGCTCGTAGTTTCCGAATTCGTTGGGAAGCACGCAAATCTCTGATATTCCCGCAAAATACTTCTGGGGCAGCGCACTGATTTGAGAAATCTGGTCTATGAGCGGATGATAAACATTCGGAATCCGCATTCCCTGCGCCATGTACTCAACAGGAAGCCCCGAGACGATTGGAACTACGCTGGTGTCCGGCATGAGGTTTTCTCTCACATCAAAAAGAACGCCGTATTTATCAATCTCAAGCGGATATGTATGGCCGCCGTCTGCCACGAACATCACCGCAACAGGCTCACGCTCCACGACATTTATGAAAATTTTGTCCGGGAAGCGTTTCTCAACGGAAACGCTCTCAATCCCCGCCTCCGAAGAAAGGATTGCCACCGCCTGACTCACGTCAAAATCAAACCAGGTGGTCGCGTTCATCCGCAGAAGTTTCCTCGCAATCTCCTCGGCAGTGTAATTTTTCTGCCCGGAGACTGTCACCTTGGGATTCGAGAAACTTGGCATGATGTATTTGTACGCCACCAGCTCGCCGATGAGAACAACGCAGAGCAGGATGAAAATCACTTTGATGATTTTTATCTTGTTCTCCGCAGAACGGGAGCTGTCGCTCTCGCCCTCCGAACTGATGAAATAATCGTTCTCCAGAAAATCATCGTCTCTCAGCAAGCCAGTATCACTCATCTCACATCCTCTTTAATTACAAATATGAAAGCGACTCAATGCTAATTTCGTCACTTTCTGCGTCTTTCTCAACTAATTCTTCACCGCGCGAGGCATTTAAAATAAAGCCGCACATCGCGAGCGTCACAATGATTGACGAGCCGCCCAGTGAAAAAAACGGAAGCTGAATTCCTGTGGCAGGCAGAAGCCCGCACACGACCATCGTGTTCAGAACGGATTGCAGGAAAATCACCGAGACACAGCCGAACGTCGCGTAGGCGGTGAAGCGGTCCTTGCAGCGGAACGCGGCCTTGTATCCGCGGTAGGCGAAGAAAATCAGGGCGGCAAAATAAAGCACAACGCCGACGAATCCCATTCCCTCGCTCCAGCCCGCAAAAATATAATCCGACTGGACTTCCGGAATGCTGTTGATTCTCTGAAGGCCGGTCCCGATTCCGCTGCCCCAGATTCCACCGGCAGAAATCGCGCGTTTTGCGGCAAGGCTCTGATAATTCACGCCGGTAGTGTACTGCTCAGGCCGCACCCAGCCGATTACGCGCTGCAAACGGTAAGGCTCAAGCGTAATCATCAGGATTACAGACGGAACTGCGAGCATTGCGAACGGAAACAGCCACATGAGTTTTGCGCCCGACACTAAAAACAGAAGAATGCCGATGCCTGTGATAAAAAGCGCGGTTGAGAAATCCTTCTGGGCCAGAACAATCAGCACAAAGACAAAAAGCACGAAAACGCACGGAAAAACGTTCCTGTCCTCCTGATTCTCAAGCGTCTCCTGCTTGTCAAAATAATTCGCAAGAAAGACCACCACGGCGAATTTCACAAGCTCGGACGGCTGGAACGTGAAGCCCGCGGGCATTCTGAGCCATCGCCTTGCGCCGTTTTTCTCAATTCCGAACGGCGGGACAAAAGTCATAAGGCAGAGAACGAGCGCGGTAATCACAATCACAGAGACAAGCCGCCTTGTGACGCGCATATCAAGCATCATAAACATCACAAAGAGGATGAAGCCCACGGCCGAGCAAATCAGCTGGCGTTTCACAAAATAAAATGGATTGTTGTCGAAGACACGCACCGCATAATTCTGAGTGCACACAAAAAGCGTGAAAATCCCAAGCCCCCACAAAAGCATCACGGACGCAAAAAGCCCCATGTCCACCTTGTGATAGCTTTCCGAAGGCTTGTTGGCATAGAACGCAAACTGATTCATTTTACGATTTCCTCCCCTCAAGATGCGGCACAAGATTCTCAAGCCCCATGCTGTGCGAGCCTTTTAGCAAAATCACGTCGCCGTCCTGCGCGTAAGAATTTATGTGTGCGGCGACACGCTCAAAAACCGCATCCCCGGTGTCATCATAATAAAAAACGTTTTTGTTCTGATTCAGAACCAAAAATGCGGATTTCATCTCCTGCCCCGCAAGATAAACATAATCCGGAAGATTCGCGGCAATCTTCTCTCCAACGGATTTATGCGCGGCCTCAGACTCACTGCCAAGCTCTTTCATATCAGCGAGCACAAAAATTTTCCTGCTCGGATTCTCCAGCGAGCCGCAGAATTCAATCGCCTTTGACATGGACTCACAGTTGGCGTTGTAGCAGTCCTGTATGATAGTCACGCTTTTTCCGTTCTCAAGGCGGATTATCACGCTTTCCATGCGCCCGGGAATTGCCCCCATGCTCTCCAGCCCGATTTTTATGGCCTCGTCCGGAATTCCAAGCTCTTTTGCGCACGAGACAACCGCGAGCGCGTTCATGTAATTATAATCCCCGGGAAGCGGAAGGCTCACGATTACATCATTTATGCAAAAGCGGCTGCCCCGCAATCCCAGGCTCTCCAGAAATCTTACGCCATAATTTTTCTGTGTGCTGATTTTTCCGTACCGCACGATTTTTCCGCGGACGTTCTCGGTGCAAAAATCCGCAAAATCATCGTCCTCGGACACAAAAACCGCGCCGTCCGCAGGAATATAATCAAAAGACCTGCGTTTTTCCCTCGCGATGTTCTCACGGCTGCCAAGAATTCCGATGTGCGCGCTTCCGATGTTCGTGATGATTCCGTACTGCGATTTGAAGACCTTGGAAATCTCGCCAATCTCATCCTTGCGGTTCATGCCCATCTCCAGCACACAGATTTTCTCATCCCCGCGGACCGTGAAAACCGCAAGCGGAAGCCCGGTCTCAGAATTAAAATTTCCTTTTGTGTACGCGACCATATCATCGCCAAAATGCGCCTTGCAGACAGAGACAAGCATCTCTTTTGTGGTTGTCTTTCCGCTGGAGCCTGTGATGCTCACGCGAATCATATCCCTGCATTTTTTGGCGGCATAAGCCTCGGCCGCGTCCTGCAAGGCGCGGAGCGTATCATCCACCGCCACAAAAAGAGTATGCGGATAGCGTGACTGCAAATCTATGTACACATTCTGATTTCTCTGCCTTTCCGAGTTGCTCACAAAAACGACCGACGCGCCATTGTCCAGTGCCTGCGGAATATAAGCGTGACCATCCTGATGCGTGCCAATCAGCGGGACAAAAAGAGACTTCTCGCGCACAAAACGGCTGTCTGTCTGGACCGTGGTGAAATCGCAGATTTCACACCCCCCGATATTCGAGCCTTTCACGCTTTCAAGCAACTCCCCGTATTCAAGCAACGTCGCGCTCATTGTTTTTCCCCTGTCATCTCCACCCGGACAATGTCCTCTTTCTCCGCCTTGTGCATCCCAAGCTCCTCAACAGCCATCTTCTCAATCCTGTCTGCGCTTGAAAGAATCGCGATGTCACTCACAAGTTTTTTATTATCCTCTATCAGTTTCTCCTGCTTCTGCTCCAGAGCGCG
Organism: Treponema sp.; assembly: GCA_022510865.1. Lineage (GTDB taxonomy): Bacteria > Spirochaetota > Spirochaetia > Treponematales > Treponemataceae > Treponema_D. The sequence continues at coordinate 42,685 of JAFLSQ010000004.1, read as the reverse complement.
CACCTCTTTCGTAAGATTTGTGTACTGCTTTGCCTGCATCGCATACAAAAAAAGCATGAGCGGAACCGAGAGCACCAGAAGAATGACTGCCACGCGGATTAAAAAATCCTTGAAACGAAAATTCATGCTAATACCCCACCACACCTTCAAGCCGGTAATCACTTGCCGGGGAGATTTTCCGCACAACACGAAGCTTCGCGCTGCGCGACGGCGAATTCTCCGACACCTCTTTTTCCGTAGGACAGACCGGCTTTCTGGTCACGATTTCCGCGCATTTTTTTCCTCCGCAGCGGCAGACAGCCACCTCAGGCGGGCACACACATTCCCTGCCAAGATTCCTAAAATAATTCTTCACAATCCTGTCCTCCAGAGAGTGAAAAGTTATCACGCCCATTTTTCCGCCCGCGTTGAGCACGTTGAACGCATTGTGCAGAGCCTGCGGAAGCCGCTCCAGCTCTCCGTTCACGGCAATGCGCAGAGCCTGAAAAGTCCGCGTCGCCGGATGGATGCCGCCGTGACGGTAATCCGCGGGAACTGCATCCCAGATAATCTGGGCGAGAGCCTTGGAAGACTCAATGCGCCCGCCGGCCCGGGCCTGAACAATCGCACGTGCTATCCTGCGGCTGAGCTTCTCCTCGCCATAAAGGTAAATCAGATTGGCAAGCCCCCGCTCATCCAATCCGTTCACCAAATCTGCGGCGGACTTACCGTCCGCGCTGTCAAGCCGCATATCAAGCCTCTCATCATTCCTGAAAGAGAAACCCCTCCCGGACTTCTCATAATGAAAGACTGAAATCCCCAAATCAAAAAGGATGATGTCAGGATGACGGCCGCCCGCAATTTCCGCAGGATAGGCCGCGTAAAAATCCTGAAACCAGCCGTTGTAGAACATCATCCGCCTGCCAAAAGGAGCAAGCCGTTCTCTGGCACGGGCCTGAATCACGCAGTCGGCATCCAGCCCGATTATATTAAGCGCGGGATATTTTGAAAGGAAATGAAAAGAATGCCCCCCCTCACCAAGTGTGGAATCAATCATAAGCGGATTTTCTGCGTATGACTCAGATTCAGGAGACAGCAATTCCAGACACTCATTGAGCAAAACAGGAGTGTGAGCAATTTCCATCTGTCCTATCCCCACCTTTTTAAATTAAAAGGCAATATCATTGAATTTTTCCGCAGCCTCACGGAACGAGGCCTCGGACTGATTCTGATATTCGCCGTAAGTCCGGGAATCCCAAAGCTCCATATATTTTGCGATTCCAAGCACGGTGCAATCTTTGGAGAGATGGGCATATTCCCGTAATTCGCGGGGGATGGACAGGCGTCCGTTCTTGTCAAATTCAACATCGGCAGCAGATGCGATGAAACGCCGGATTACCAGCATGCTCTCGCTTTTCATCATTGAGGCATTGCTCAGAAGTTTTGACTGGAAGGACTCCCATTCATCAAGCGTAAAAAGCCATAAGCAGCGTTCCAAACCCTTGGTGATGATAAGTACGTTTTGATTAAGCGCGGCCCGCAATTTCACAGGGAACGAGAGCCGGCCCTTGTCATCAATCGTATTGTTGTACTCACCAGTTAATAGATTCATACCCACTTATATCCACTTTTTACCACTTTCTCCCACTTGCTGTTCATTTTATAATAAAAATGATTAAAGTCAAACCATTTTTTCGCAGATTATTTAAAAAATTGTCAATTATCCGTGTTTTTCAATATACGGTTAAATACTATATTTTATTTAAGTGATAGAAATGCGATTTTCCACCCTGAACGAGAGCAGCCTGCACAACACCCTCAAAACCATGTACAGCGAGATTTATGATGGAAAAACCGAGGTCGAAGCCGACGGCCACATCTATGATATTGTGACAAAAAACGGGAACGTGATTGAAATCCAGACAAAAAACCTGTCAAAACTCCTGCCAAAAGTAACGGACGCAATCTCAAAAGGCCGCAGCGTGAAAATCGTCCATCCGAACGTCATCGGCACGAGGATTGCCCTGCACGGCACAGACGGCAAACTGATTTCCAGCCGGAAAAGTCCGAGAAAAGGCTGCCTTTACGATATTTTCAACGAGCTCACGAGAATGTATTCCGTTCTGCTGGACAAGCATTTTTCTCTGGAGATAATTCAGGTTAACATCACGGAAAAAAGAATCCGCACAGCAGAGCCGGAGCAGTCAAAAAACGGAAGGCGGCGGTTCAAGAAAAATTTTCAGAAAGCGGACAAAGAGCTGTCAGAGACTCTTGGGACAATAAGGCTCAATGACGCAAAAGACTGGTTGGCACTCCTCCCCGCAACGCTCCCGGAGGAATTCTGCGCGAAAGACTTAGGAAGCGCGCTGGGGTACAAAAATCCGCACATAATAATCTGGGTGATGGTGCGCATGGGACTTCTTGAGCAGACCTGCACAAAAAATAAAAGCAGATATTATAAAATCACCGGGAAATAAAAAAGCCGGAGATTTTCTCCGGCTTTTTTATTTATTTTAAGAAATATTACCAGTTATCGCTCATGTCATCCTCGTTGCGGTTCTGCAAATCATACAAATCCGTAACAGCTCTGATGTCGTCAAAGTAAACATAGTACGTTCCGCGCGCTTTCATAGGATTGCAGTCAATCCTGAAACCGAGCAGACGAAGTCCGGGGCGGTCGCCGTAATACGCGCTGCTCTGGACAATTCCATGCTCTCCGTCCGGGCTTGGCGGAACGACGCAGGTAAGCTTTTTCCAGCCGGAAAATCCAAGATTTCCCATATAAAGCTCGTAGTTACGGCCAAAATAATCCTGAACAAGAGCATAAATCTCATGATCCTGATTGCGTCCGCAGACCCACATAGAGATGGTCTTCGCAGTTCCTTCCACAGGGATCGGGCGACCAGACTTGATTGTGAAAGAGTTCTTTCCACGGCGGAAGAATTCCACTTTCACGCCATAAACCATCCGGTCCTCGTCTTCCTTGCCCTCGTCCTCCTCAAGAGGCTCTTTCATCTCAGGGCTGCCCTCAAAAAGGCGGCCTGTAATCACACCGTCATCGGCGGAAATATGCACGTTCCATGACCCCTCACGCTCGAATTTGTCAAGGGAAATCTCACGGAGAGCCGAGAGTGCCGAGTCCGCCCCGACAGTCTCGGGATTAGGCTCCTCAAGGCTCTGCTGGGCAAAAACAAAACCAGAAACTAAGAGCGCAAATACGCTTACAGTAAGCAGTTTTTTCATTATTCCTCTACCTCCTCCACGCTATCAGAACTAGAATTAGAACCAGAGTCTGATTCTGAATCATCTGCGAAAGCATCTTTCAGCTCATAGCCGTCATAAATGAATGAGAGAGAATTTGATGTGTATTTCAGCTGATCAAAGAAGACCACAAAATCATCAACATATTCCTCTGCATCGGAGCGGATTCTGAAACCTACGAAAGTAAGGCTTGAAGGTCCTGAGCGAAGCTGAGATTTCTGCTGAATCCATGAGGGCACATTCACGATGACGTTGCGCCATCCGTGGAACGCAAGGTTTCCGGCCGGAATCACGCGCACAGAACCAGAAGCGTCACGAACCAGAAGCTCTATGTAATAATTGTAGTTCGCGCCCCACACCCAGAAATCGATTGTGGACACAGTGCCTGTGAACGGAATCTCGAACGGCTTGTCATCCACAACAGGATAGACTTCGAACCAGTTGTCGCCTTTTCTGTTATAGGCCACCTGAACGCCAAGGACGTTAAGCTCCTTGTCAGTTCCTTTCAGAAGCTGCCTCAATGAATTGGGTGCTCCCGGAAAATAATTCTGCTTAGGAAATCCCTCGGCAATAAATCGGCTGGAATTGACTCCCCAGTCCCAGCTGTAAGACTTGCCGTCATGCAGATAATTCTGCTCACTGGCAGCATCAAAATCGTCCATCACAAATGTCTCAATGCTTCTTGAACTGGGCTGTGCGAACACCGGCAGTCCAATCACAAACAGACTTGCAAGACCAACAAAGACTTTCAGTCCCCTCTTCATGCAATACTCCTTAAACTTTATCAGCCAGATAAAAGATATATTTCTTGTTCTTTTATCGGCATAATCTGGCAAAAATATTATCGTTTTAATTATATTTCCTATGCAAATCTTTGTCAAATCCCTTTTTGCCAAATATCAAAATTGACGGAAATGCGGCGGCGCGTCCCAAAGCCGATTTCTTTGAACAACACGAACCGCCCGCCGCGAAAATGACGCGAATCAGAAATTGCGGGCAAATCATCATCGGTTTTCTTTTTATTCAAACCTTGCGCATTTTTCATTGAATTTTTGGTGATATTGGATTATCATTCTCTCAAATCACTTTTTTAAGGATATAATCATGGCTAACGTAAGTTACAAAGAACTTGGTCTTGTGAACACAAAAGATATGTTCGCGAAGGCCATCAAAGGCGGATATGCCATTCCGGCATATAACTTCAACAACATGGAGCAGATGCAGGCGATTATCCAGGCTTGTGTCGAGACAAAATCTCCTGTCATCCTGCAAGTCTCAAAGGGCGCGCGCGCATACGCGGACAAATACATCCTGCGCAACATGGCGCGCGGTGCGGTAGAGTATGCCCACGAACTGGGATGCGACATCCCGATTGTCCTGCACCTTGACCACGGCCCGAATTTCGAGGTCGCCAAGGACTGCATCGACAACGGATTCTCCTCTGTGATGATTGACGGCTCTTCCCTCCCCTACGATGAGAACGTGAAGCTCACGAAGCAGGTTGTGGATTACGCTCACAGCCAGAAAGATTACGTGACTGTTGAGGCTGAGCTTGGTGTGCTCGGCGGAGTTGAGGACGAGGTTTCCGCAGAGGAATCAAAATACACAAAGCCGGAGGAAGTGGTGGACTTCACGTCAAAAACCGGCTGTGACTCTCTTGCAATCTCCATCGGAACAAGCCACGGGCGCTGCAAATTCACACCGGAGCAGTGCACACGCACGGCGGACGGAATTCTTGTTCCGCCTCCGCTCGCGTTCGATGTTCTTGCCGCGATTGAGAAAGAGCTTCCGGGCTTCCCGATTGTCCTGCACGGCTCTTCTTCCGTGCCGATTGAGTACGTGCGAATCATCGAGCAGTTCGGCGGAAAAATCCCCGATTCAGTTGGAATTCCGGAGGAGCAGCTGCGCAAGGCCGCAAAATCCGCTGTCTGCAAAATCAACATCGACTCTGACGGACGGCTTGCGATGACCGCCGCAATCAGAAAGTACCTGGCAGAGAATCCGGAGGCGTTTGACCCGCGCCAGTTCCTCACACCTGCCCGCGACGAGCTTAAAAAGATGTATATGCACAAAAACATCGAGGTGCTTGGCTCTGCCGGACACGCTCTGGACTAGAATCAGGCAAGCGCAATCATAAAAAGCGTTAAAAATCAGCCACAAAGCAACGTGGCTGATTTTTTTTTGCGTTCTCCTGCAAGGCGGATTTTTCTGCTTGACGGTCAGCAGAAAAATCCCAAAACGGACGGACTATCCGCTGTTGTTCAAGATTTTGAAACCGGCCGATGCAAGATTATCGCTTATTCACAAAAATTGGAACGGATTATGCGAGGCGCAGCGCGAGCAGCAGGACGGGCGGAACACAGAACGCCGCCGCGCACACAAAAGCCACGGACGCGTTTGCTGTCAGAATGTACATTGCCTCAATCGCGGCGGGAATCAGAAGGCAGACAAGCGCGAGCGCGGCGAACAGAAACACCGGCAGGATTTTTCTGCCCGTGGCCGCCTTGTTTATCTGCCTTGCGGAAAAAGAGAGCATGAGAAGCATTGCCGCGAACATCACGGGCTTTGCAAAAAGAGCGAAAGCGGAATACAATCCCTCTGAGGTGCTCACGATGCAAAAAGGAAGATAAACCATATAAAATGACGCGGTGAGCGGAAAAAGACCGTCAAGTTTGTATTCCGGAGGGTCTCTGGAAATCAGGAGAAAAAGTCCGCACAGAATCAGAACGGGAAGCAAGGTCTGGTTCATCGCGATGTAAAAAAAATTGTTCCAGAATGAATAAGTTATGACGCGGTGCGCGAACACAAAAAACATCCTGAACAGGCACACCAAAACCGCGGACAATATGCCGGCGAACAGAACCGGCGTGACCGCCCTGTTTTTTTTTGTAATCAAAATTCCGGCGACAACAATCACGAAAAAAAGGAAAGTGAAAAGCATCATTTTGCGATTATCCTCATGATTTTTGCCGCGCCCTCGACTGTGATTTTCTCACCTGGCCGCACGGCGAAAATCTCCTCCGCAGAAAGTTTTGTGCCGCCCTCATCGTCACCGCCACGAATCACAGCACCGCTCTCATCAAGGACATAAAGCAGCTGGACTGCCTCAGGCCCGTCTCCATCCGGGCAAAGCATGCTCCATCCGCCTTTCACGTCAATTTCCTGCAAAGTGAAATATTTGCAGTCGAATTCTTTTGGAAAAGGCGCGACATCAATCATATCCTCGCGCTTGATGACGGCAAGGCCTTTGTCGATGTGAACCTCACGGCCGCGTCCCCAGTCGTAAAGCCGGTAAGTCAGATCGCAGGACTGCTGGACTTCCATGAGGCGCAGCCCCGCACCGATGGCATGGACTGTTCCGGCAGGAATAAAAATGAAGTCGCCTTTTTTGACGCTCACAAACTCAAGATAATCCTCAAGCGTGTTCTCGGTGATTGCCTTCGCAAGCACATCGTTTGAAAATCCCTCTTTTATTCCGTAGACGATTTTTGCGGCCGGCTTCGCGTCAAGGACATACCAGCACTCGGTTTTTCCGCGGCTGCCCTCGCCTTCCAGCCTGACCGCCCACTCATCATCGGGGTGAACCTGAATCGAGAGCGTGTCATCCGCCTGAATGACCTTCACCAGAAGCGGATAGTCTCCCTTGCAGAAAGCAGAGAAATCGTCCTGGCATCCGTTGGGATGCGTCGAGGCAATCCAAAGCTCGTATCCCCAAATTTTCTCAGATTTTATGGCATTAAGTCTAAGCATTTTTCCTCACAATTATTTGGCCCAAAGCCGCTGCGGATAATATCCGTCTTTGATTTTCCCCACAATCGCATCTTTTACAATCTGACGGTCCTCCGGGTACGTCATGCCGAACCAAGTCTCATCCGATGTGAAAAACCTGATTTCTCCCTGATTATGCGCGATTATATCGCTTGCGGCGACGGGAAGCAGTGCCTCCGCCTTGGGTGACGCCGCATTATCCCTGATGAAATTCTCCCAGTAGACGTGAAATTCCTCTAACGCCTTGAGACTGAACCCAAAAAAATTCATGCTGACCCACTCTTTTCCGGTGAGGATTTTATTGGTGCGGTCCGGCTGCTCACTGATTACAGTATCACCATCGCCATAATAAATTTTAAGATTCTCAACGATTTTCACAAGCCTGTCATTCTCGACAGTGCACACGCCGCGCGAGACAGAACCGTTGCGGCTCATCGTGTTGCCAAGCACATAGCCGACCATCGCGTGCTCGGGACTGTCCGGCTCAATTGACGCAAGGTATTTTCCCAGAACCTCAAACGCCTTGCGGCCGTAATAATCATCCGAATTGATTACCGCGAACGGAGTTTTCAGCGCGCTTTCGGCACACAAAACCGCATGAGTGGTTCCCCATGGCTTTTCCCTTGACGCGCTCGCCTTAATCTGCGCCGGTGTAAGAAGAGAGTCGTGCTGCTGGAAAACGTACTCCGCGTCAAAATTGCGGGCAATGCGGTCAAAAAGCCGCTCGCGGAAAGCCTGCTCAATATCCTTTCTGATTATGAACACGACTTTCCCGAATCCGCTTTTCATCGCGTCATAAGCCGCAAAATCAAGCAGGCACTCATCATTCATGCCAACTCCGTCTATCTGTTTAACTCCGCCGTAACGGCTTCCCATTCCGGCCGCAAGAACTAGCAATGTAGGTTTCATTTTCGCTCCAATTTTTTTAGTCTTCGTGAATTATGGTCTCAAGCGCAAGAATCATCATATCTTTGAAAGTTGTCTGACGCTCCTCGGCAGTAGTAGCCGTTCCTTTCAGAATGTGGTCGCTCACCGTGAGGATTGTCAGGGCTTTCCTGTTGAATTCCGCCGCTAAAGTATACAATTCGGCGGATTCCATTTCAATCCCTTTGACTCCGTACTTTTTCCAGAGCCTCCAGTTCTCGTTGTCATCATAAAAACGGTCGCTGGAGACGCACTGCCCGACGACAGTCCGCAGCCCCATCTCCTTTGCCTTGTTGAACGCGGTGTAAAGCAGCGAGAAATCCGGGACAGGCGCGTAATGAAGCATTCCGAACCGCTGATTTTGCAGGGACGAGTCCGTGCACGCGCCGTTCGCAAGAATCACATCGCGCAGCTCAACATCCTCGCTCACAGCGCCGCAGGTTCCCACGCGGATTGCCTTGCGGACACCGTAGCAGTCAAAAAGCTCATGCGCATAAATCGAAAGTGACGGCTGACCCATCCCGGTGCCCTGAACTGACACGCGCACGCCTTTGTAAGTGCCCGTGAAGCCCAGCATTCCGCGCACCTCGTTATAGCAAACCGGATTCTCAAGGAAATTCTCGGCGATGAATTTGGCGCGAAGCGGATCGCCGGGAAGCAGAATTTTGTCTGCGATTGCCCCGCTCGGAGCGTTTATATGCGTACTCATACGTGCAATTATAAACGCAAAACCAAAAAAACTAAAGCACATTCGCGCATTTTTAATGCGCCGGAAAAATCTGATTGCCTCACCGCAACTTCCGCAAAACTGTCACGCCCCACGGATTTTCTCACCGCAAACCGCAGAAAAATCAAACAAAAAAAAGCGGATTTCCAATCCGGAGTCTCCGCAAAAAAATCCCCGGACTTAATGCGTGAATTTGGCAAAAAGCGCATTGCAGACAGAAAATCTGACCTGTGGCAGCAAGCGGACGAAACAGCCGAGAAATCCGCCGCACACTTCCCGAACGGAGCGGCGCAGCCCAGAGACCTGATTCTGGCGCAAAGGCAAAAAATCAGCCAAAAATGCGCAGACTTTGCAGACGCGCTAATTTTCCGGCAGATTTCTTCCGTACATCCCGGAGAGAAAACGCAGGTTCTCGGCAAGTGATTTTTTGAGCGATGTCTTTTTCATCCGCCATGCCCAGTTCGCGCCGGTTGTGGACGGCGTGTTCATTCGCCCCTCATTGTCAACGCCAAGAATATCCTGCATTGGTATGATTGCGTATACCGCAGTTGATGAGAAAACTGTTTTTATCATATCACTGCGAAGAGCGCCGCTTTTTACGAGCGACCTGCATTTTTCCACAGAAAGCGCGCTCCCCTCGATGTACTGGGCGACAAGAAGAAGCTGTTTGTCATCCAGTTTCTCAAGCCAGCCTTGCAGAGTGTCGTTGTCGTGCGTCCCGGTGTACATCACGCAATTCTGTGATGTGAAAGTGTGAGGCAGAAAGCAGTTGGTCATTCCGTTCTGCTCAGCCTCGTCCGTGCTGAACGCGAATTGCAGGACTTTCATCCCGGGAAAGCCGCAGTCATCGCGAAGGGCACGAACCTCATCGGTTATGACACCCAAATCCTCCGCGATAATCGGAAGATTGCCGAGCCTCTGACGCACCGCCTTAAAAAGCGACTGGCCGGGACCTTTCTCCCATTTTCCGTTTATGGCAGTTTTCTCGCCGGCGGAAACAGACCAGTAAGCCTCAAAACCGCGGAAATGGTCAATCCGGAGGACATCGGTAAGCTCAAACACACGTTTTATGCGTCTTATCCACCAGTCATAGTTTGTCGCGCGCATCTCATCCCAGTCATACAGCGGATTTCCCCACAACTGCCCGTCCGCGCTGAAATAATCAGGCGGAACACCGGCAACGCAGGAAAGCGAGCCGTCAGTTTTCAGCTGGAACAAGCTCTGATTTCCCCACACGTCCGCGCTGTCAGGCGCAACAAAAATCGGAATATCGCCGATGAGCAAGATGCCGTTGTCGTTCGCCGCTTTTTTCAGAGCCTGCCACTGAAAATCAAAGAAAAACTGGATGACCTTGAGCGTCTCAATCTCATCCTTGTGCGATTTCTGCCAGTCGCGCACCGCATCGCTCTCGCAACGGGAAAGCGCGGCGGGCCAGTAAACGTTCCAAAGCGAGGAGGCGGGCTTCTCATCCTCAGCCTTTTTATCATAATAAGATTTTATGGACATAAAAGTCGCGAACATATCAAGCCAGCTCTTCTTATCCTTGCAGAATCTTTTGTAAAGAGCCAGGTCGTCCGCAGATGCGGTCTCCAGAAAATATTGCGCCGCATTTTTCAGGACGGGCATTTTCCACCAGACCACCGCGCCAAAATCAACGTTGCCGTCAGCCTTGATGTAGTCCGGCGGAACAACATCCGATTTTTTGCACCAACCGCGCTCAAAAAGCAAGTCCAGGTCAATGAGCAGGGGATTTCCCGCAAAAGTGGAGAACGAAGCGTATGGCGAGTCGCCGTAACCGGTTGGGCCGAACGGAAGAACCTGCCACAAAGTCTGCCCCGCATCTTTAAGCCAGTCCACAAAATCATACGCCGATTTTCCAAGCGTGCCTATGCCGCCACGTCCGGGCAAAGATGTCGGATGAAGAAGCACGCCGCTTCTGCGATAAAAATCCATACAAAACCTCACACAAAAAGTCTGCCGGAATTCTAGCACATAACCGCGATTTTTTCCACACCGATATTCCCGCTTCTGATTTTCCGGCCTGTCCCGCCACACATTTTTTTGCGCATCCAAAAATATGGTGTATAATCAACCGATGAGACTGTACATTTTTTCCACGCAGCCGGAGATAAACGCCATTTTCCACGACCACTTCACCTCAAAAGGCTTTCTCTGCATCGTTTTCAGCAATCTGGAGGATTTTCTCACCTCAATCGACCGCTCATCCGCCCCTCCAGACCTGATGATTCTGGATTACGTAATTTTCAATCATGATATTTTCAACATTTACGCATACCTCGAAAAAAGAAAAACAAACTGCCCGTGCATTTTCTACAACGATCCGTGCCTCACAAGAAAAAGCAGAAAATCGCACTGGAAATCGCAGATAAACATCATCCAGAACAAAGACCGCGCAATCGACGTTGACAGGCTTGACCCTGTTTTTGATGATTTGCAGGCTCTCGTTGAGAGCGAGACGCTCAGCCAGTCCATCAAACTGATGGTGATGCCCAAACCGTTCCCTAAAGAACTTGTGAATCCGAAAATCACGCTTGAATACATCAACCAGCAGCAGGATTGCGGCACTGAGGATTTCAGAAAGCGCAGTAATCTGCCGGACAGTCTTTTTTATCTGCTTAAAATTTTGCAAAGAAACAAAGACCTGCGAATGACCATCACGGACATTCAGAAATGCTACGAGGAGGATAAAAAACAAATATCGGAACGCTCGCTTTATGTCATGCTATCAAAACTCAGAGGGATTATCCGCGATGACAAGCAGGCTAAATTTATAATCAGAAAAGACGGTGAATATTACAGGTTCATAAAATTCATCAGCGAATAAAAATGCTTCGTGCCAGAGCACGAAGCATTTTTAGAAAAACTACTGCAAAACTTTTGCAAGTCTCTCAAGAACCTTTTTACGGTCAAGCGGCTTTATGATATAGCTCTTAGCACCGGTCATAAGTGATTTTTTCACAAGCTCTTCCTTACCAAGAGCACTTACCATGACGACCTTAGCGTTTTTATCAAAAGCCATAATCTGCTCAAGTGCTGTGATACCATCCATTTTAGGCATTGTAATATCCATTGTCACCAAATCAACATTCGGACACAATTCCTTGTATTTATCAACACCCTCTTTTCCATCAGCAGCAGTTGCCACAACCTCATAACCCTCGCTGGTAAGAATCTGGCTGAGCTGCTTAGCTACGAACATAGAATCGTCAACAACCAACACTTTGAAAGCGCTTCCGTCATCCTTGCTGATTGTAAGATTGTCTGCTCCTGTTTTCATTTTTATCTCCTTAAAATAGACTATTTATGCTCGTTCCCTGATAGAAACGTTTACCTCGATTTTACCACAGTCTGAAAGCAAAGGAACGATTAAAGCCTCCACGCTGTCTGTCGTACCACCCAATGCGGCAATCTCCATTTTCTGACCTACGAACAAAGCCGGGGGTGTAAGGTCAAACCTGAAACCAAGCTCATGCAGTTTTGTAACGGCCTGAGCGGTGATAAGGTTCGCCAGCTCGCTGATTGTCGCTTTCGCAAGATCATCGAACTCTGCCAAAGTCTCACCATTCATTGCAGAAGCAACATTCAAGGCAGTCTCCATGGTCATATCAAAAAGCACACGCCCCTCAACATCACCGGCAAGACCGACCAATGCAGCCACACCCATTACAGGCATTGCAGTTGACTTCAGATACAAATCACCTCGTTTTACCTCTGCACCTCCAAGAACCTCCTGAAGAACCCGAAATGAAGTCTCTACAAACGGATTGATATACTCTACGCGCATTTTTATCTCCTTTATTCTTTGCTATACGCAACAAGCGTACCTACAGTCTTTTCGCCAAAACTCAAGGATGAAGGCATTGCCTCATTCTCACCGATTACGGCAATTCCGTTACCCTTCATTTTCTCAAGGAAATCAGCAGCAACTGTCTCCTGAGATTTTTCATCCAGCAATGAAAGAACATCACGCGCAAAAATAATGTCCACCATCGGCAGGGCATTCGCATTCTTGCAATCATGATACTCAAACATGATGCTGTCTTTTATCTCCTGACTAAAAGTATACTCCCCATTTGCTTTTTTTGTCAAATAAGAACCATACCAATCTGTAGCTAATTTTTCAGGAATAGACATCAGAGACGCATTTGAGACGTTCAGAAGGTCAATATCCTGTGCATATATTTTGATTTTAGAACCCGGATAGCGTTTTTTAAGCACACAGGCAAGAGAATAAGTCTCCATTCCCTTTCCGCATCCAGGATTCCAGACGACAATCTGCTTCGCGCTGTTATCCGGCAACAATTTCTCAACTTTGGCGGCATAGTCTTTTGTCCACCAAGAATCGGTGCAGGTTGACCAGAACGGCTCCAGGAACTGTTTTGCCTCGGCCGCATTCTGAATCTGCTTCTTGCTGTTGCCAGACCACTCAACATATCTGTCTTTGACCCAAGCCTCGTTGAACACAGAAACATAGAATTTTGAATAGTTCTGCAAAGACTCCTTAATGAACTTCAAATCGATTTCCGGCTCTTTCGGCGCAGCAGGCGGATTCTTCGCAATGACAGCGGAAGCAGCCGCTTTCAGACCGCCGGTATGCTGAGCAATCGCAGGCTTTGAATCCATGCCGAACTGCGCCTTTTCACGGAAATGATTCTCAGAGTAAGACTCCGCAACCTCTTTGGAAGAGAAAATTTTTGTTATGTCCAGCAAGACGTACAATCTGCTGTTGCTCTCAACCACACCATCAATATACTTGATGTTAATGTCACCGAACAACGGATGCGGCGGCTGGATTGTACTGCGCTGAACACCGATAACTTTGTCAATCTTATCTACGACAACACCGAATTTCTGGTCATCCACTGTAAGAATGAGCATATTCTCCAGTTTGTTCTCATCTCGCTCCGGAACATCAATGTTGAAGAAAAGCCTTAAATCAAGGATGGGGATAATCTCACCACGAAGATTATACACACCTAGCACGAACGGCAGAGTGTTCGGAACAAAAGTAAAGCGACTCGCCTTTGCAATCTCTTTCACATGCATGATGTCAATGGAATAATCCCTGTCTGCAAGTGAGAAAGTCACCATTTTAAAGTCAATTACTGTAGAATTTTCGGTCTCTTTAGGAGCAACTTCTGTCGCAACTGCAACTTCATTTTCTTCGCTCATATTTTAACTCCTAATCCTGCACATATTCTTCCTGTCCTTGGGCAATCAGCTCCTGCTTAATTCCAAGCTCAAGAAGTTTGCTAACATCAATAACCAACGAAACAGAACCATCACCAAGGATTGACGCACCCGCAATTCCCGGGGAATTGGTGAACTGATCTTTCAGCGGTTTGATTACGACATCTTCCTCGCCAATAAGCGCGTCAACCATCACGCCTATCTTCTTCTCCTGCGTTCCGACGATTACGATATAGCACTCGTCAGTCTGAACAGACCCTTTGATTCCAAAAAGCCTTGAAAGCCGCAGGACGCTCACAACCTCGTTGCGCACATTCAGAATCTCATAGTTGTCTATGCGGTTAAGCTCGTTCATGCTTACGCACAGACTCTCAATGACGTTCGCAATGGGGATTGAATAAACCTCTTTTCCGACACGAACAAGAAGTCCCTGGATAATGGCAAGGGTAAGCGGCAGTTTGATTATAAATGACGTTCCCTTACCCATTGTTGAATTCACAGTGATTGTTCCTTTCAAGTTGCCAATCATTGTCTTCACGACATCAAGACCGACCCCCCGCCCGGAAATCGCAGAAATCTTGTCCGCCGTGGAGAATCCCGGCTGCATGATAAGCTGATAAGCATCCTGATCAGAGATGACCTTATCCGGATGAATCAGGCCTTTGTCAATCGCCTTTTTCCTTACTTTATCAACATTTATTCCGGCACCGTCATCCTTGATTTCAATGACAATCTGGTTACCCTCATTGGACGCTTTCAAAAGCACGGTTCCCGTCTCGGGCTTGCCCGCCGCAACACGAACATCCGGCATCTCAATACCGTGGTCAACGGAGTTTCTGACGCAGTGCATAATCGGGTCAAGCAAATCCTCAACCACAGACTTGTCAAGCTCGGTGTCCTCACCTTCAATCACAAGGTCAATTTTTTTATTCAAATCGCGCTGCAAATCTCGGACTACGCGCGGGAATCGGCTGAAAATCTGGTTAATCGGAACCATTCGGATTTTCATCACGCCTTCCTGCAAATCACTGGAAATCGCACCAAGATTCTGCGTGTACGAGCGGAATTTCACAGAAATGCCTTTCATTTCGGACTCGTACTCGTCAAAAATCGCACCCAGAGTGCCGTATTCCTGAAGAATCTGCTTGCGAACCTCATTCACGGCAGTGCCCTCGGTGACGCTCTCGACATAACTTGGAAGTCCGTCTATTAACGCATGGAATCTGCCTTTAAACTCCGCCTCAAGAGCCTGAAATCTTGAAAGCTCCGCCGCCGTCTGAATGGCAAGCTGATTGAAAGACGCTTTCGCGATTACAGCCTCGGAAACAAGGTTCAGAAGATTGTCGATACGGCGTGAGTCAACGCGCAGAATCGAGCCTTGTTGTGCATGAGCCGAAGAATTGTCTTTCTTAGGCTCGCCCTTTTTCTCTTCTTTTTTAGGCGCGGAAGATGCGGCGGCCGACTCAGAAGCCTTTGGAGCGGCAGGAGCAGCCTCCTCTTTTACAATGTTGTCATTCAATATATCTTTCACAAGGTCATCCTGTGCGGCAGGCTGAGCCGCAGGTGCAGAAGCCTCTTTAGCAGCAGGTGCACTGGAACTGCCCGCCGCGCCCGCAGTCGCGCCCTCCACAATCTGAGCGTCAGTCACAAGTGTAACATCGCTCAAGAAAGCCACGTCCTCAATCTGAGAGCCTTCCGCATCACTGGCAAGATAATAGAAAACGGTCTCGTAGAACTGATCCTCATACAGAGCGTCAAAATCAGGGATAGTTTTCAGGACATTTCCAACGGATTTCAGCGCGGCAAACACCTGAATGCCTCCGACACTGTTCATCGGGTTGCTCTCATCAAATTTTACGGTGACGCACCAGACTTTCTGCTTGCCCTCGCAGGCCTGCTTCAAATCTATAAAATCCTCTTCAGAAAGCTCCGGAAGAGAAATCCCGGAGGCAGGTGCGGACGGCGCGGCAACAGGAGCTGCCGGCGCAGGAGCGGGCTTTGATGCCGCAGGTTTCGCGGGCTTAGCCCCGGCCCCGTCTTTTGCGGGAATGAACGCACGAAGTTTCTCTTCTATGCCGGAGACATCCTCCTCATAAACGCTTCCATCCTGACGGCTTTCCAGCATCGCTTTGATAACGTCAATGGAGGTGAGCAGAACATCCACCACATCCTCATTCACCTCAATCCTGTCTGAACGGATTTCATCAAGCACATCCTCAACAATGTGCGTAAAATGAGAAAGCTCCATCATCTCAACAGTCGCGGAACCGCCTTTGAGCGTATGAGCGGCACGGAAAATCTCATCTATAGCCTCATGGTTCGAGGGATCATTCTCAATCACAAGAATGTTACTTTCCAGCTGCTCTACCTGCTGTTCCGCTTCCGCAAAGAAGTCCTTTAAAAGCTCTTCATTATTCGGGTCAAGATAGTCACTCATATAGTCCTATTATATATCAAATTACAGTTATTTCAAGAGAAAAAGCACTTATTTTTTTCAAGCATTTCAAAAATCATGCGGATTGCCTAACTTTTCGCTCATATTGAGCATCTCTCATGCCGATAATAATTGCGGTGCGTTGTGCCAAATTTTTCCAGAGGTACGTTAAATGTTTTGTTCAAGAAAGAAAAGACTGATTTTTGCGGCAATCTTATCCGCGGGCACGCTTTATGCCTCGACATTTTTCAGCGGATATGCGGGCGGAAAAATCAATTTCGCGGGAAATTCACAGAGCGATTCCTTTGACCCGGATTTGAAACTTCAGGCGTTCTTTGCCGGGCAGTTCAATTTCTCACAGAATTCTTGGGCGCATCTGGAATTCTCAATCGACACGGATGACCTGCTGTCTGACTCGGTTTTCAAAAAGACTGCGGCAAGCTTTCAGATTGACGAGCTTTCTTATATAATCCGCGGAAACCTTGCCACAAGCGCGAATTATTTCAGCGCGTTCATGGGCACTTACGACCCAATCGGAAGCGACGTGTTCCTGCAAAGATATTTCAGCATAGAGCCGATTGCATCAAAACTCACAGAAAGTTACATGGGGCTTGCCGGCTCAATCCTTTATCCTCAGTTCGGATTCGGAATCGCCGATATTCTCCGCTTCAACGTGCAGCCCATGGCAGCAGGCGCATACATCTATTTTAATCACGAGGATGCGGACTACTTTGTCCTGAACACAGATTTGCGATACGCATGCGTGTACAGATACTTCTCGTGCGATTTTGCGGCCGGGCTGGGCATTCCGCTGGCAAACCAATACAAAGGCGAGGACGTAATCATCGCGATTGACACATTGTACTGGCACGCGGGGACGACGCTTTTGTTCGGAAACAACTACACGAATTCGCTTTTCATTCAGGCGGGCATTCACAACGTCGCGCTGTCGGCAAAAGACATGGTAACGGTCATATCTCCGGAGGATATTTACCTGCTGTTTGAGCCAAGGTTCGTTTTCCAGAATTTTCATCTGAATTTCTCTTTCTACAGCCTTCCGGCGGAGACGGTGAGAAACCTGCTTTTTGTTGATGACACGCTCGGAGTTGACCTGCACCTTTACTCCACGAGCATAATGCTTGGCTCGCAGGTTTTCACAATCGGCGGGCATCTGTCGTTCTCAATCCCGAACAAGACGTTCGTGGACTTCCGCACGCCAACAAAACTTTTCGGCGACGGCCACAGCATCAACATCACGCCGTACATATCCACACCTTTCCTTTCCGGTGAGCTGCACGCCCAGGGAAAGATAAAGATTATGGATATTGCGACCGGAAACATCGGGAAATCTTTCTCGATTGACTTGGGCTACAGGACTAAATTCTAGGCGGCTCAGAACGATGACAGCCGCGCGCACGCCTCGACCACATCCTCTTTGTGACCGAACGCGCTTATGCGGATGAAGCTCTCACCGCCCGGACCGAATCCACTGCCTGGCGTGGTCACAACCCTGCACTTGTCAAGAATCTCATCAAAAACGTCCCAGCTCTTTTTTCCGGGGAATTTCACCCAGACATACGGGGAATTTCCGGTGAAATAAACTTCCGCGCCACGCGCCCTGAAATTATCGCCCTCAACAGTTTTCTTTATAATGGCGGCATTCTCCAGATAATAGTCGATTACAGACCTCATGGCGGCAAGACCATCAGGCTCAAGACAGGCAAGCCCTCCGTACTGCGCGACATTCGACGCTCCGTTGAACAAAGTCGCCATAATCCGGCTCCAGTCCTGATGGACGGACGAGCCGTCAGCATACCTGAGCTCTTTTGGCACGACGGACCAGCCAAGGCGCACGCCGGTGAACCCCGCGGGCTTTGAGAACGAGTTGATTTCTATTGCGCAGGTCCGGCTTCCGTCAATCTCAAAAATTGATTTCGGGAGGCTCTCGTCGCGGATGAACTCGCGGTACGCCGCGTCAAAAATGATGATGCAGCCGTTCTGGTTCGCAAAATCCACGAGCTTTTTGAGGTCTGATTTTGTGGAGACCGCGCCGGTGGGATTGTTCGGCGAGCAGAAATAAATCAGCGAGTCCTTCTGGATTTTTGACAAATCCGGGAAAAAATTGTTCTCTGGAATGCACGGCATATAAGTAATTCCCTCGTACCCGCTTCCGTTGTTTTTTCCTGCCGCGCCGAAAATGACAGAGCCGTCAACATAGACCGGATAGGCCGGATCCTGCACCGCCACACGGACGTGCGAGCCAAAAAGCGTCTGGACGCGGGCAATGTCGCATTTTGCGCCGTCAGAGATGAAAACCTCGTCGCCGCTGATAAATCCGGGGTAAAAAACCTCCGCGATTCTCTCGCGCAGGCTGGTCAGTCCATAGTCATCGCCATAGCCGGAATATCCTTCTTTTGTGGCAAGTCCAAGCACATAATCAGACATTTTTCTTGCGATGCACTCGGGGAGCGGCTCGGTGGTGTTCCCGACCCCAAGGCTGATGATTTTTGCGCCCGGATGTGACGCAAGATATTCTTTTCGTCTGCGGGCAATCTCCGGAAAAAGATAGCCTGCGCTAAGATTCTGAAATCCGCTGTTTCTGTTTATCATAAAATACCTCGATGCGCAAAATATATCACAAATAAGATTTTTTGTAAGACCCGATTTTTAAATCACAGCGAAAACGGCAATAAAATCCGATAATGAGGACAATTCCCTTGAATCGAGGTCAATTGACTGATAGAATACAAGGTAATATCTAAAAATCGGAAGGAAAACAAAATGAAAAATATCCAGAACAAATGGATTCGCGGCGCGATTCCTGCCCTCCTTCTTCATTTCAGCATCGGGACTGTTTACTGCTGGTCAATCTTTAGTCAGGAAATCGCGAATTACATCGGGTTCTCAAAGAGCGCGGTGGAATGGGCGTTCAGTTTCGCAATATTTTTCCTCGGGATGTCGGCCGCTTTTCTGGGCACGGTCGTGGAAAAAAACATCCACAAATCATCTTTGATTGCCTCGATTTCGTTCGCGCTTGGAATGGCGGGCACAGGATTTTTCATCTGGTTCGGCGGGAACAATCCGCACAGCGTGATTTCTCTTGTGGGAATTTACGTCTGCTACGGCTTCATAATGGGAATAGGACTTGGCACCGGCTATCTTTCGCCCGTAAAAACCCTGATGCTCTGGTTCCAGGACAAAAAAGGACTTGCAACCGGGCTTGCGGTCGCGGGGTTCGGCGCGGCCAAGGCAATCGCATCTCCAATCATGAGCAAAATGCTTGTGGCTCTTGGCGATGACGGCGTTTACAAAATGTTCCTTATCCTTGCGTGCGTTTATTTTGTGATGATGTTCGCGGGGCATCTTCTTCTTGCAAAGCCTGCGGACTGGATTGAGCCGCAGAAAAAAAGCAAGGACGAGGGAATCATCGCGACGCTCAGACGCGAGCCAATCTCATCATACATAGGAATATGGCTGATGTTCTACATCAACATCACCTGCGGGCTTGCCATAATCAGTCAGGAAAAAACAATCGTAAAGTGCATCGGGCTTGGCTCATCGGCAGGAATCATCGCAACGGTCTCTGCGATTTTCAACGCGGGCGGACGGCTGGGATTCTCCGCCTGGGCAGACAAGCTCAAGGACCGCAACACAATCTACAAACTGATTTTCATACTCTCAATCGCATTCACGGTGATTGTAATCTGCACGAGGGGGATTGCGCAGGGCGACGGCAACACCGCTCTGATTGCGCTTGTGCTCGCGCTGATTTTCATTGTGAACGCGGGCTACGGCGGCGGATTCTCCAACGTGCCCACCCTGCTCTCAGACCATTACGGGATGGGCAACATCTCCGCAATCCACGGAATAACGCTCTCTGCGTGGGGATTCGCGGGGCTGTCGGGAAATCAGCTGGCATCTTTCATAGTGAACCACACCGGGCAGTTCATTGACGTGCACGGCGCGCAGGCAAATCCGGCAGGATATCAGAACGTTCTTGTTGTCACGGCAATTCTTTATTCGCTCGCGCTGTGCCTGAGCTTTTTCCTTGTGCGCCCGATGTCAAAAATCAGAAAATCGGCTTAGGATTTGCCCTCGTTGTCGTGCAGGACAAGGCGCATGACACCCAGCAAATCTTTCACGTTTATTGGCTTTGTGAGGTAGGCATTCATGCCGCAATCCAGAGCCTTTTTTTTGTCCTCAGAAAAAGCGTTGGCGGTCATGGCGACAATCGGGATGGACGCAATGCGGATATCCTGAAGCCCCCGGATTTTTCTGGTCGCCTCGTAGCCGTCCATCACAGGCATCTGCAAATCCATGATGACCGCGCTGTAATATCCCGCAGGCTTTCGCGCGAGCATCTCAAGGGAGACCGAGCCGTCATCCGCCTCCTCAACCTCAAAGCCAACGTCCGAAAGAAGCTCCACCGCAATCTCGCGGTTAAAAGCGTTGTCCTCCACAAGAAGAATGCGCCTGCCGGAAAAATCAAAATTCTCCTGCGCGCTCCCCTCATCGTCGGAGATTTCCAGCAGCGTGGGAACTTCAAGCGGGACAATCACAACGAATTCGCTTCCTTTGCCAAGCTCGCTGGTCACAGAAATTGAGCCTCTCATCATCTCAACAATCGCCTTTGTGATTGACAGGCCAAGCCCCGTTCCCTGAATTCCGCTTTTTGTGGAGTTGCGCTCGCGCTCAAAAGGATTGAAAACTTTCTCCACGAATTCCTCGCTCATGCCAAGCCCGTCATCGCGCACGCGGATTTCCACGCGAATCTCGTTCTCATTCTCATCCGGCAACTGGATGACAGAGACCCAGACATTCCCGCCCGGATTTGAGTACTTGATTGCGTTTCCCACAAGGTTTATGAGCACCTGGTTCAGGCGCAGACGGTCGCAGGAGACAGTCTCATCAACAAGCCGAGAAGTGTCGATGTGAAGGTGCATATTCTTCTCAAGAAGCAGCTGCATGACAATATCCTGAATCTCGTTGATTATTGTGCGCAGGTTGAAAGTCTCCGCCTCAAAAGAGAATTTCCCGCTCTCGATTTTTGTCATGTCAAGGACATCATTGATGAGGCGCAGAAGATGATTTGATGACAGCGTGACCTTCGCGATGCAGTCCACGAGCTTCTTCCGGTCATCAAGATTTTTTTTCATAATCTCCGTGTAGCCGATTATCGCGTTCATGGGAGTGCGGATGTCATGCGACATATTTGACAGAAAATCGCTTTTTGCCTTGTTCGCGCGCTGAGCCTCGATTATCGAGTCAATCAGGGATTCCTGCTGCCTTCTGTACGCATAGGACTGGTATTTGAAAATCGCGCCAAGAGTAAGCACAAGCGCGATAATCGCCACAAGCACGTCGATGATTACGAACGGAATCGACTGCACGTCCGGGGCGGGAACTGCGGGGCTTCCCGTGAAAAAACGCGCATAAATGTACGGGCCATAAAGCACCGCCGCAAAAACACCCAGAAGATTGATTGCGAAAGTAATCCAGCAGATTTTTCCGTTCAGAAGAAGGATTGTGAACACGAGGCCCAGAGTAATCCACAGAGGCATTCCGCTCTCATACCCTCCGGATGTCACATAGAGCGCCGGCATCAGAATGTTGTTGAGAATGAGAGAGAGCGCGATAATCGTAATCTGGGAGCAGTCAAAGCAGTTTGTGATGATGAGCGCGAGGACAGAGAGCGCGAGAATCAGCGTGGTGAACAAAAGCGATTTTGAGTCCGCATGATGGCTCACAGAGACCGAAAGCGCGACAGTTCCGCCCACAATCCCGACAAGAAGAAGCACGTTCAGAAGCCTGTGCTGGAGCGTGTATTTATCATCAAAAAAATAATTGTAAAAGACTTTGCGAAAACCCATAATTGTGATTATATCATGTTATAATCAAACTGTAAAAATTTAATGCGGAAGAGCAAAAGCGGATTTCCCGGCGCGTCCGGGTCGCAGAGGTCATTTATGAGAAAATCTTTTGAGAATGTGCGGACTGATGAGAAAAACCCGAAATGGAAGACCGCGAACACCAGGGAAATCACACTGTACGGCAGAAACAACGACATCCGCTCGGAATTCGAGCGCGATTACACACGGCTTCTGCACTGCCAGGCTTACAGGCGGCTCAAGCACAAGACGCAGGTTTTTTTTGCGCCGCACAACGACCACATCTGCACACGGATGGAGCACGTCATGCACGTTGCCTCGGTCGCGTCAACAATATCAAAATATCTTGGGCTGAACGAGCAGCTTGCAAGCGCGATTGCGATGGGGCACGACATCGGGCACGCGCCGTTCGGCCATCACGGGGAAAACTGCCTGAACAATCTTCTGGAGCAGAAGGAAGGCAGGAACGCTCCAAAAAAATTCTGGCACGAGCGCAACAGCCTGTTTTTCGCAGATTACATAGAGACGCTGCAAGACCCGGACGGCGTTGAACAGCCGCTGAACCTGACTTACGCGGTGCGCGACGGGCTGATTTGTCACTGCGGCGAGATTGACCAGCAGAACATCCGGCCGCGTGAGGAGGCGATTGACCTTTATTCAATCAAAAGGCCGGGATTCATCCAGCCGTACACTTGGGAAGGCTGCGTTGTGAAAGTGGCGGATAAAATCGCGTATCTTGGACGTGATATTGAGGACGCGCGCGCATATCACATTCTTGACATGACATCATACCGCCAGCTCAGGGAGATTGTCGGCTCGACACTGGGCTTCAATCACAAGGGGGCGCGCTCCCTGCGCAGCGGAAAAGCCGTGAACACGACCGTCCTCATCAATGACCTGATTATGGATTTGTGCGAGCAAAGCAGCCCGGACAACGGCCTGATTTTCTCTGACGAATATTTCCGCTTCATCATGGAACTTAAAAAATTCAGCTTCACGCACATCTACAATCACTGGAGGCTCGCGGAATTCGCAATTTACGCCGAGAACGTCATCGGAACGATTTTCAGAACCTTGCAGCGGGCAAAACCGTTCGCAGAAAGCGGGCGGATTGCTTATGCCCTGCGCTCATACCCCGCCCTGTTCTCCACATTCGAGGACTGGCTAATCAGGTACACAGCATACCAGCCGTTCATTCCCGAGCGGCACACTTACGTGGACAGAAAACAGATTCTTAAATACAACACCCGCAGCGTGTTCGACCTGCACGACGACAAGTCCTACACAAAATGCATAATCGAGTACATCTCGGGGATGACAGACCAGTTCGCAATCCAAGTCTACGAGGAGATAATCAGTTTTTAGCAGGATTACTGGCTCACAACTCAAAAACTGATGATTTTACCCGCGTCCTGCAAAATCACTTGAATTTTGCGTCCGCTTGCGCGGACGGGAAAGTTCCTAAAATCCGGTGCGGGCAGGCAATCAGTCTTCTGCGTCCGCCATGTCTTTTTTGAGAAGCTCCACGCAGGCGGAAGGCTCCAGCGGGCGACTGTATAAAAATCCCTGGATGTAGTCCACGCCAACGCTCTCGACAAGCGCGTTCTGATTGTTCGTCTCCACGCCCTCGACAAGGACTTTAAGCTCCGCGCCTTTGAAAGTTGAGACAAGGTTCGTGAACAGCTTCACGCCGCGCTCGCTCTCCTCCATCATCATCACAAGGCTCCTGTCCATTTTGATTGTAGAGAAAGGCAGCGCGACCACGTTCGACAGGTTCGAGTAGCCGGTGCCGAAATCATCAAGGTAGAATTTCACGCCCATCCGCGAAAGCTGAATCATGTGCTCGCGCACAAGGTCATAATTATCGATGAAAATGCTCTCCGTAATCTCCATGATGATGTTCTCCGGCTTCAGGCTGTAGCGTTCCAGCGTAGACAGCACGTTCTGCACCAAATCCGGATTTGTCATCTGATATGCGGAGAAATTGACCGAGACCGCCTTGACCACATCCCGGTTGTCGGATATGAATTTGCAGGTTTTCTCGAACGCAACAGAGCCAAGCCGTTCGATGAGGCCGCGACTCTCCGCAACCTGCACGAATTCCTGCGGCGAGATGTTGCCAAGCTCGGTATTCCGCAGGCGAGAGAGCGCCTCCATGTACGTGAAATGCTTGTCCGCAATGGAATAAATCGGCTGATACCAGACCTGAAACTGCTCCGAATCAAAATTAAGCTCGCGCCTGAGGATGTGATAGATGTAACGCTTGCGCTCCCTTTCAACAAGAACCGCCTCGTCGCACACCATCAGAGAACGAGTCTGGCTGGACTTTGCCTTGAGAATCATATTGTTCATAATGTCCATCAGGACCTCATAATCGTTCTCATCGCGGGCAAAATTCATCGCCACCGCGCAGATGTTTATGGGAATGTGAAAGTACGGATTTATCCCCGAGACCAGATTCTCAGCGTACTTGCTGATGATTGCGGACTTCTCCTGCACCTCACTCATATTCCTGCCGATTGCGGCAAACCTATGCGTGGAGATGTGATATGAGTCATGCGGAAAATGCAGATTGAAAAACTGCCCGAGCGCGACAAAAAACTGCCCGAGCTCGCTGTAATCCATGCTGGCGCGGATAAGGTTCATGTTCTCGATTGAAAGGACATAAAGGACTCCGCCACGTTTCTGCACCGCGATGCGCTTTTTCAGTTTTGACTCCACCATCAGCCCGGTCCCGATGTCCACCTCAATCAGGTAAGTCTGAATCACCATGTATGCGAAATACACCGAGGAGAACGACGCTATGCCGTTAAAAATGATGTGCGGCCTGAAAAACTGGAAAATCACGAAGACGGCGCAGATAATCGGATATGCGATGAAAACCATGAAAATCCGCCTTGCGATGAGCCTGCGGTTTATGATCACCGAGAAAATTATGCAGGCGCAGTAAAACGCCGTCATCACATAAGTCAGATACCTGAGCGGCCCGCGCACATATCCCTGGCTAGCGGAATATGAAAAAATCCAGCCGGTCTTCCAGTTCAGAATCACCACCGCAAAAAAGAGGACGTATAAAAATCCGTTGGTCACATAGCCAAAGATTTTCTGCCTCGCAAGCGGGTACGTGACATCCACGACATAATTCGCCATGGCGAACGGCGTGAAAATCAGAAAGACGAAGAAAAGCGTTGACACAAGCTTGCTTACGACAACCGGAACTGTGGTGTAGTAAGTGATGCAGAGCACCGCGCAGATGTCGAAGAATGCGGACAGGAACGTGGATATTCCCGCATACAGAAAAAGACGCTGCCGCCTGTCATAAGCAGAGAATGTCAGCAGAATATTTATGCACAAAAGCGCGCTCATGGCGCAAGTTATGACCTCACCAAGTATGTAATAATGTCCCGCGCCGAATTCCATAGCGAATGATACCCCGGATTAGTGTGATATTTAAAGCGACCGATTTTCCAGCCATGACTGCTAGACGCGGTGCATGGCAGAAAAAACTTTCTCGCTCATAATGTTGATTTCAACGCCCATCTCCTCAGCGAGCGTGTCCATGCTTTTGCGCAGAACCGCAATGTCAACGTCCGCGCCGGAAAGCTCGACCATCATCATCATCACAAAATTCCCCGAGAGGATTGTCTGGGTTATGTCCGCGATGTTTATTTTGTGCTCAGAAAGATACTGGCTTACTTTCGCGATTATCCCTACCTTGTCCGAGCCTACAACCGTAATTATAGCGTTCATTTTTTCTTCCTGTCATTTTTTTATAAGGCCTGCGACGCAGACACTTGGAGGACAAGCCGGCAATCCGCACGGATTGTCCCCTTTCTCTAAATCTAAAAATTATTGCCCAGCGTGGCGGCAATCACCGCCTTGATTGTGTGCATACGGTTCTCCGCCTCGTCAAACACAACCGACTGCGCTGACTCAAACACCTCGTCCGTGACCTCCATGGCAGTCAGTCCGAATTTCTCACCAACCTCCCTGCCGATTTTTGTGTTCAGGTCGTGGAAAGACGGAAGGTCATGCATGAAAATCGCACCGGGCTTTGCCATACGCATTACATCCGCGTTCACCTGATACGGCATCAGATCGCGGATTCTTTTTGCCCACACATCGTCAGGCTCGCCCATGCTCACCCACACATCGGTGTAGATGATGTCCGCGCCGGCCGCCGCCTTTGCGACATCGCTCTCCAAAGTGATTGACCCGCCGCTCTCCTTTGCCCATGCCCCGCATTCGCTTATAAGCGCGGGGGAAGGAAAATACTCCTCAGGAGCGCAGAGCGTAAGATTCAGCCCAAGCTTAGCGCACACAATGCAAAGCGAGTTGCCGATATTGTAGCGCGCATCCCCGAAATAAACCAGAGAGAGGCCTTTGAGCGTCCCGAAATGCTCACGGATTGTCAGCATATCTGCGAGCATCTGCGTGGGATGATACTCATTTGTAAGACCGTTCCACACGACCACGCCCGAATATTCCGCCAGCGACTCAACGATTGCCTGCTCGTAGCCGCGGTACTCAATCCCATCGAACATACGTCCGAGCACACGCGCCGTGTCCGCAATGCTCTCTTTTTTTCCAATCTGGCTGCCCTCGGCAAGATAAGTCGTGCAGATTCCCAGGTCATGCGCGGCCACCTCGAAAGCGCAGCGTGTGCGGGTGCTCGTCTTCTCAAAAATCAGCGCGATGTTCTTTCCGCGGTGAATATCAACAGGAATTCCTTTCCGCTTCTTCTCTTTTAAATCCGCCGCAAGATCCAGAAGCCCGGTAATCTCATCGGGAGTGAAATCTTTGAGCGTAAGAAAATTTCGTCCCTGCAAATCCATGGACAACCTCACAATTCGTTTTGAAAGCACAAGTATAGCACAAATGAGGAAAATAGACTAGATGCGCTATGCGTCAATCTCCGCCGCAAGATGATGGACGATGAAATCCCTGCGCTCAGGAGTGTTCTTGCCCATATAAAAACGCAGGACTTCCGGAACAT
This sequence comes from Treponema sp., assembly GCA_022510865.1. Classification (GTDB taxonomy): domain Bacteria; phylum Spirochaetota; class Spirochaetia; order Treponematales; family Treponemataceae; genus Treponema_D. Next base: position 15,497 of record JAFLSQ010000004.1, on the reverse strand, counting down.
TCTTCAACGTCTGGATCGAGACCGGAGTCAGATGGATTCCCTTGTCCTCGCTCTCGCCCTCCTTGCGCGGAAAGATGAACTGCCCGAATTCGCCGGGATTTATCTCGCCAAGCCCCTTGAAGCGCGTCACCTCCGCAGATTTCCCCATCTTGGCAACCTCGCGGTCACGGCTCTCCTCGGAGTAGCAGTAGACGGTCTTTGATTTGTTGCGCACGCGGAAAAGCGGTGTCTCCAGAATGTACACGTGCCCGGTGAGCACAAGCTCCTCAAAATAAAGAAGCAGATAAGTCAGCACAAGATTGCGGATATGATAGCCGTCGTTGTCGGCATCGGTGGCAATCACAATCTTGTCATAGCGCAGGCCCTCAATATCTTTCTGCACGCCAAGGCTGAACGTCAGATTTTTCAGCTCCTCGTTCTCAAAAAGCGCGGATTTCTTGCGGCCGTACATATTCTCAGGTTTTCCGCGAAGTGAGAAAATCGCCTGATATGAGACATCGCGGCTTCCAACCATGGAGCCGGTAGCAGAATCACCCTCGGTGATGAAAATCATGCTGTTCGCGCCTTTCTCGCCGTCCTGCAGATGATAGCGGCAGTCCTTTAGCTTCTTGATTTTGAGCATGACCGATTTCTCTGCCTCGCGAATCTGCTTCTCGGTGACGCTGTTAATCTCGTTGCGCGCCTTCTGATTCTTGATGATTTTGTCCTCAACCGCGCCCGCCACATCCGGGTTACGGCGCAGCCAGTCATCCACAGCGGCCTGCACCTCCTTGATAATCGGGGCGCGAATCTCAACGTTGCCGAGCTTGTTTTTTGTCTGGCTTGTGAACATGGGATTGTCCAGCCCGATTTTGAGCGCGCAAATCAGCCCGGCACAGACATCCTTCTCATCATACTCTTTTTTGAAAAAACTGTTCACGCCTTTTGTCACGCCGTCCAGAAAAGAGGTGACGTGAGTTCCGCCGTCCTCGGTGCTCTGTCCGTTCACAAACGAATAGACGAATTTATCAAGGCTCGCGGTGTGCGTCATCACAAATTGCAGGCTATCGCCTTTATAACTGAACATTTTATAAAGCGACTTGCTCTCGCCGCCCATCTCGCTCACAAGCAAATCCTGAATGCCGTTCTCGCTCACATAATCGTGCCCGTTGCAGCGCAGAAGCATACCCGGATTCAGATACGCATAATTCCAAAGACGCTTCTCCACATACTCCATGTTGAACGCGTACTTGCCGAAAAGCGATGCGTCCGGCTCAAATTCAAGGTAAGTTCCGTTCTGCGCACCGGGCTTTGCGTTGCCCACTTTCCCGCTGATTTTCTCGCCTTTCTTGAATTCCACAACCGCCATTTTCCCGTCACGGATAGACGCGGCACGGAAATACGACGAAAGCGCGTTCGTCGCCTTGATTCCGACCCCGTTCATTCCGATTGCCTGCTTGAACACGCTGTTATTGTATTTTGCGCCGGTGTTCACGTTGGAAACACAGTCCTCAAGCTTGCCAAGCGGAATTCCTCGCCCGTAATCGCGGATTTTAACGCGGCCGTCCTTAATCTCAATGTCAATTTTTTTGCCAAAACCCTGGCTGAACTCATCCACAGAGTTGTCAATCCCTTCTTTTAAAAGGATGTAAATTCCGTCGTTCTCGTTGGAGCCGTCACCAAGCGAGCCGATGTACATTCCCGGGCGCAGCCGGATGTGCTCAAGCCCCTCAAGGTGCAGAATCGAGCTTTCATCATAAACCGATGCGCCTGCCTTTGCCTTTACCGATGATTTTGCCTCACTGCGGGAAGCCGTTACGTTTTTTGCGGCGGATTTTGATGGCTCTTTCGCGGAAGCCACAGTTTTTTTTGCAGGCGCGGCGGATTTTCCGGCAGAAACCTTTGCCGTTGACGCTGATTTTTTTACGGCAGGCTTTCCTGCCTGAGACGTTTTTTCTGACATTGTTTTCCCACCCAAAATGTTTACGCTGAATTTTATTATGAGATTTACGGAAAGTCAAGTGGAGCGGCCGCGCCGGGCAATCGCAGGATTCTGGCGGGCAATCAGAGGGCGGGAACTCTCATCTCGGCAAGGTTCGCGAGAATCCGCTGGAAAACCTTGAAAGACTCGCTTTGCAAAGACGCGGGATTATCATCCGAGGTGTGGAGAATGCGCCATGTCTCCGGCTGACTTCCCGCAAGTACCTGCTGGACTTCCTGAGACGGAAGCATTGTGATTGCCACGGCGGGAATTGCGTTCGCGATGAAGCTCGCGTTATCAGAATAATTGCACGGGAGGCAGAACCAGTTTCCGCCCGCAGAGGCGCGGAGCAAATCCATTGCGCGCTGCTCCAGAGCAAGAAAATCCTTTCTGAATGCGCTGCCGGCATTTTTGGACAGGACGGTCTGCGTGAGAACCGGCACTGTTCCGCGCCCCATGCAGTCGAAAACAAAAATATCATCGTTTTTGATTCCAAGGCGGCGGAAAACCTGCGCGAGCGGAAACGCGCCCTGCTCGGAAACCCCCGAGCCGCCGGAGCCAAGCTCCTCGCCGTCCGTGAAAATCAGGCGGATGTTATGAAACCGTCCGCCTGTGTAAGCGCGGAAAATCTGCGCGGCCCACTCAATCAGGCAGAAAACCGCGGCAGAGTTATCGTTCGCGCCAATTCCTATGCGGTCGTAGTGGGCAATCACCGTTTTGATTCTGAACATGGGATTGTACTGCGTCTGCGGAAACCTCACATAGACATGATTTTTCCCCTCCATCCGGAGCACAGGAGCGTCCAGCCCGGCCTCATTCAGGCGGCTCTGGATGAACTGGAGGCGGTCGCAGTCCGGGGCAATGAACTGAGAGAACAACTGTTCGTGCATACGTTGATTATAGAAGAAAAGCGATGTGATGGGCAAGAAAACCGCAGAAAATCAGGATGAAAACGACGCTCAGAACACGGCAGGAAAATCACAGGATTGAAAAGAGGCAACTAACTTTCACAAGCGGATGAGCAGACGGACAAGCCCGCAAAACGCGCCTATTCCATTTATGCCGAAAATCCGATAAAATCTCTTTTAACTCCGCGCAATCAAAGCGATTGCCCGGCGGAGACAGGAGAAAAAAAATGCCCACACCATTGGAAAATTACCTTTCGTCTTGCGGCTCAAAACCGAACGCCGCCATGACAGCTTATGTCGCGAACCTTCAGCAGGTAGCGGCCACAGGCCCGGACATTGCCGCATCAATCGTGAACGAGCTTGAAAATCAGCGCACCCATCTTAAGCTTGTCGCGAGCGAAAATTATTGCAGCCTGAATGTCCAGGCCGCGATGGGAAATCTTCTCACCGACAAATACGCCGAGGGCTATCCCGAGCACCGCTACTACGGCGGCTGCGTGAACATCGACGCGGTGGAGAACGCCGCGGCTCGCGAGGCGGAAGCGCTTTTCGGCGCGGACTATGCTTATGTGCAGCCGCATTCCGGCGCGGACGCGAACCTTGTTGCGTACTGGGCGATTCTTTCGGCGAAAGTCGAAACCCCGACGCTCGAAGAACTTGGCGTGAAGTCGCTTGCAGAGCTTACGGACGAGCAGTTCGATTCGCTCCGCAAGAAATTTGGAAACCAAAAATTGATGGGGCTTGACTATTCCTGCGGCGGCCATCTCACTCACGGCTACAGGATGAACGTTTCCGCGCGAATGTTCGAAAGCCATCCTTATGGCGTTGACCGCGAGAGCGGCTTGCTTGACTACGATGCGATTGAAAAGCAGGCGATGGAAGTGAAGCCTTTGATTTTGCTCGCGGGATTTTCGGCGTATCCGAGGAAAATCGATTTCAAGCGTTTCCGCGAGATTGCGGACAAATGCGGCGCGGTTTTGATGGTGGACATGGCTCACTTTGCGGGGCTTGTTGCAGGAAAGGCTTGGACTGGCGACAACGACCCCGTAAAATGGGCAGACATCGTTACGACGACCACGCACAAAACCCTGCGCGGTCCGCGAGGCGCGATGATTCTGTGCAAAAAGGAATTCGCCGACTATGTGAACAAAGGCTGCCCGATGGTTCTTGGCGGACCTCTCGGGCACGTGATGGCGGCAAAGGCAATCGCGCTCAAAGAGGCGAACTCGCAGGCCTACCGCGACTACGCGCAGAATGTCGTGAAAAACGCCGCGGCTTTGGCTGCTTCTTGCATGGATTTGGGAATGCGCTTGCAGACCGACGGCACGGAAGACCACCTGATGCTCGTTGACGTTACGACCTACGGGCTTACGGGAAAGCAGGCGGAAGCCGCGCTCTTCCAATGCGGAGTCACTGCCAATGCGAACGCGCTTCCCTATGACAAGAACGGCGCATGGTGGACAAGCGGAATCAGAATCGGAACTCCCGCGCTAACTACGCTCGGAATGGACGAGGCTGACATGAAGGAAGTCGCTTCGATAATCGACTTTGTTCTGCGTAACACCAAGCCC
>JAFLSQ010000004.1:0-11048 GCA_022510865.1 Treponema sp. | reverse complement strand
GAATTACGAAGGACGGAAAGCCAGCCAAAGGCAAAATCCAGATTCCTGAGGAGGCGGTGGCGGCCGCAAAAATCCGCGTGGACAAACTTCTTTCCGCGCACGTGCTTTATCCTGAGCTGGACTTGGACTTCCTGAAAAAAGAGTTCGTCCGCTAGCACATCGCATCGTGAGACGCAGGGCAGCGGATGAAAATCCCCTGCCTTGCAATCAGAAGTCCGGGAAATCATCATGGAAACAGCAGGAAGAAAAACGGGGCACAAGATAATTTTTCTGCCAAAGGAAAAATGGAAGGGCACGGTCATTCCGATGGTCGTCTCTTCCGGGGAATATTTTGACGTCGAGATTTCTGAGACAGAGAACGATTTTAACGTGCGGATGATAAAAAAGCCTTTTGCCCGCGCGGTCACGCACACGCCCGATGAATATGATTTTCCCGACAAACTTTATCAGGATCACTGGCCGGACGCAGAGGCATGGGGAATTGTCGGCGATGACGGCGCGCTTCTTGCCTGCATTGAGGTCTGCCCGGAAAGCTGGAGCAACCGCCTTGCCGTCACCGAGCTGTGGGTCGCACAGCCGCTCAGAAATCAGGGGGCGGGAACCGCGCTCATGGACAAGGCAAAGCAAATCGCGCGTGAGCGGGGCTGCCGGGCAATCATGCTTGAGACACAGAGCTGCAACACCGCCGCAATCGCGTTTTACAGGAAGCAGGGCTTCCGCCTCATCGGATTTGACACCTGCTGCTACACAAATCAGGACATCCAGCGGCACGAGGTGAGGCTGAACCTTGGATTTTTCCTTGATGACCGCGCCACAAGGTTCTAGCCGGCCGTCAGAGTTGTTTTTTTAAGTAAAAAACACTATAATTTACTTTATGGGACAGACAAAAAAGGTCACGTTATCTGATATTGCGGGGCATCTTGGAATAAGCGTCGTGACAGTGTCCAAGGCTCTGTCGGACAAAGAGGGTGTTGGCGATGAGCTTCGCAGGCAGATTAAGAGCCTTGCACAGGAGATGGGCTACACCCGCAAGCACCAGCCGCACAGACCGCAGGCAGGAAAAATCACCGGGAACATCGGAATTCTCATTCCAAGCAGATTTTTCTCGCAGAACTACTCGTTTTACTGGTATCTTTTCAATTTTGTCTCGACCGAGCTTCTGAACCGGGGATATTACAGCATCATGGAGCTTCTTTCTGACAAGGATGAGGACGACTGCACCGCGCCGCGGATGATTCAGGACAAAAAAGTTGACGGCCTGATTATCCTCGGGCAGACCAGTGATGACTATCTCCGGGCAGTGCAATCAAAATACGAGAATTTCATCCTCCTTGATTTTTACACGAACAAACTGCAGCTGGACTGCGTATCAAACGATGATTATTACTGCTCGTACATGCTCACAAGTTACGTGATTTCGCGAGGCCACAGGAAAATCAGGTTTGTTGGCAATTTTGACGCGACAACCTCCATCCGTGACCGCTACATGGGTTTTTACAAGGCCATGCTTGAGAACGGATTTGACGCGCCGCCGTCCACAATCATAAATGACCGTGACGAGAGAGGCGCAAAAATCGAGCTGAGCCTTCCTTTTGATGATATGCCCACCGCTTTTGTATGCAACTGCGACGAGACCGCCGCAATTCTCTGCGAGAAACTGATTGAGCACGGCTACAAAATCCCCGATGATATTTCTGTCACCGGCTTTGACGACTACCTGCCGAGCGGAAAAGAGAGCGTTCCGCTGACGACAGTGCACATCAGGCCGGAGGACACCGCGCGGGCAGCCGCCGACCTGATTATCAGCAAGATTACAAGGCAGCCCTACATGAGCGGGCGGCACCTTGTGGGCGGGAAAATCGTCCTGCGCCAGTCCGTCACTTCCCCGCGGCAACAATCCCGATGAAGTTGCAGAATTTCCCCGCCCTGTCCGCGGCGGCACGTTTTGTGCACTGAATGTGCACCGTGTATTTCTGGACTTTCTCTCCCGAGACAAGCTCGCGGTACGCCCAGCCGTAATATCCGCGCCTGGAGCTTTCAAAACATTGCAGGTTCACTTTCTGGGATTCCGTTCCGTCCGGGGCAGTGACCCACGCGACCGCGTTCCTGAACTGGTCGCTCTCCGCATAAGTCACGCCGATTGTAGAGCCTGTGACCTCAAAAGTGATTTCCGCGCCCACCTCGTTGGTCTGCCAGCCAGAGGGCATATTCCCTCGCTTAACCCAGTCATCGTGGCGCGGAGTTCCGCCGGAAGTCCATCCGCTGTTTGAGGACGGCTTTATGTTGCCGTTGTGATAATAAGTCACGAACTCGAAGGCATCATCCGTCCTGGGCTTCGGAAGCGTTTTCACAGGCGACGGAATTTTCTTGTCCGCCGGAAGATTTTTCCAGTATCCGTCAAGTTTTTCTATTATAAAACCCGCGATTGACTCGTGCCCCGCGTTGTTCGGGTGGACGGTCTCAGGCGCGTCAAAAAATTTATTGAAATCAGATTTTGAGCCGCCGCGCAGAACGCAGTCTTTCCAGCTCACAAACGGAATGTGGTAATACTCACAGATTGGCTGCTGCTCGTACTGCTGGCCGGGCAGATTATCCCCAAGCGTGTTTATGAACAGCGCGAGGACTGCCGTATCCGAATTGTTCATAATCTGGCGGATTGCCCCCTCGTAAGTGCGCTGACGTGTCCTGCCGTCAAGCCACTGGTCGTTCACCGCGAATTCCAGAATCACAAGGTCAACTTTATTGCTGATTATATGCTCCTTGATTCTGGCGACCGCGAACGCGGAGTCAGTTCCGCTCACGCCCTCGTTCAAGAACGTGAGACGGCTCTTGTTTTCGGCGCAAATTTTCGAGAACCACGCCTCTGTCCGGGCGGCCCAGCTGTTCGTGCTGATGGGATTCGCGGCATAGCCCGTGGTGATTGAGCCGCCAAGCACCGCAACCGTGACGCTCTCCCCTCTCCTGATTTTTGCCAGCACGTTCTGGATTCTTACATCCTCTTTCTCTGACATGAATTTATCCTCCGCGGCAAAAGTATGGCCTGCAATCAAAAAAACGGCCGTAAAAATCGCAAGAAATTTTCTCATCATTCTCCTCCAAGCCTCAAATCATCCAGGGAAATCAGATATTCGCTGGCGTAGAATTTTCTAAGGCTGTCCGCATCGGTGTACTCATCCGAATACGAGCCGCCCCGCTCGATGAACTCGCCGCACCAAGTGCAGAACCATGACCAGACGCTTTTCTCTGCAGCAAGCCTTGTAATATCGGGCAGAGTGCCGTTCTCTGAGAGCGCGCAGAGTTTCGGCTTAGTGCTCGCGCTCTGCACCGCCTGAAGCTCATCGTGGAAAATGCCATAAGAGCGTTTCGGTGGATAGGTGTCATAGGAGACGACATCAACATACTCGTCACCGGGATACCACTCTGGATTCTGCGCGTTCCACACCCAAATCAGGTTCGTGAGCTTGTGATAGTTCTCAAGCCTGTCAAACAGGATTTTATAGAGCGACTTGTAGTTCTCCGCGCCTTTTGACCCCCACCAGAACCATCCGCCGGAAGCCTCGTGCAGCGGCCGCCACAAGACAGGCACATCAGAATCCTGCAAAGATTTCAGCTGCACTGCAATCGCGTCAATGTCGCGGATTATAAGCCGATATTCCTCGCTGTTCTTGTCCTTAATCGCCTTTGAGAAATCGAATTTGGTGGCCTTTGTCCTAAAGCCGTCATACCAGCGCATCTCGGGGCGGTCCTCGTCCACAAGCTGCGCGGGCGCGTTCCAGTGCCAGCAGAAAGTCACGATTCCGCCTTTTTTGACCCAAGCCTTGGCACGCCGCACGGAATTTCCCCTCGCGCCGCGCTCCACGCGGGAGGGAGAATAATCCATCATGTCAAGTCCAAGAATCGCGGGGGTCTTCCCGGTCATCTCCTCAATCACGTCAATCTCTGCCATCGAAGAAATCTGCTGGCCGGAGATGATTCCTTTTCCTCGCACAGAAAGCAGATAATCGTACAATTCTCTGGTTGCCGCGCTGGCATTCTTTGAGACCGGATTTTTTGACGGAGTAATTGAGGCGATGATTTCCTCGGTCGCGGGGATTACCTCCATGCAGTCAAAAAGCCAGCCCCGGTTCAGCGCGATTATTTTGAGCTTGTGCTGGCCTTTCGCAAGCTCCAGCGGAGCGTTCACAAGCACCTGCGAGAAAGCCTCGCTTTCGGGAAGCCTCTGCGAGCAAAGATATTTTCCGTCATCATATTCCACGCGCACACCTGACCAGTCGTTCTTGGACTGCGCCGCATAAGTGATTCTGACCGCATAAACTCCGTCCTGGCTCACAGAAAAAGGAAGTTCGACATATCCGTTTATGTGCGAGCCGAAACTCACATAACCTTTTCCGCTGAAACCAGACTCCTCAGACATTGCCCTGCCGCCGTGCACTTCCACATCCTCCGCCTCGTATTTTTTCTGGGTGTCCTTGCCCGAACACGCCGCGAACATCGCGAACATAAGCGCAAAAATCAGGAAAACCGCATTTCTTTTCAACTGACGCCTCCAAATCCACATAATTTCATTTAATTATAAAACAAAAGCATTTTTTTTCAACTAAATTTACTTAATCGCGCGGGATTTTAAATCCGCCAGTTACTTAAAAACAATTTGCTTTTAAGCAAATAAGTTGTATAATTTTTTGAATGATAAACTTGGAGGAAAACATGAAAAAAATCATCACACTTGTTGCGGCCGCCACGATTGCCGCCGCCGTTTTTGCCGCGCCAACCGCCGTGGCAGACCAGCCGCTCCCCAAAACGCAGTCCACAGTTCTGGACGATTTTGAGGACGGAATGTACCTTGAAGCGGTAAGAGACGGATGGAACGCTTACGGGAACGTGTTTATGAAAACTCAGTTCTCGACAGAATCATCAACAACCGCCCGCTGGGATAAAAAAGGCAACTGCGGTCAGCTTGATTACGCCGCGCTTCCGGGAAACAAGGAGCAGGCCTGCCTTTACGAATGCTCTGATCTGCTTGAGACAAACTGGAAGAACTACAAATACATGACGATTGTCGTGAACAACCCGAATGATTATGACATCACTGTGCAGCTTTTCACAAAAACAGGAGATACATGGCTCTGGGGCAACACGGACGCGGTAACTATCGGATCCGGCGTTCATACCGTCATGTTCACGCTCTCATCAGCGACAGTGAAAGTTCCCGGAGACGTGAAACAATTCGGAATTGCGTTCTACATCGGCGGAGCGCACCCCGCGTCAAAGGTTTTTGTGGACGACATAATTCTCTACAAATAAAAAGACAGACTGCCTGATTCCCGTGCTTTTCCGGGAATTCAGGGCAATCAAAAATCAGGAGAGCCTGCGGATTAAATCGCAGATTTTCTGCGCCGCAAGGCGGTGGGTTTTTGGCCCGGGATGGCCGCGCGAGCCTTTGTCATCCGCAAGTTTCTCCACCTCATCCATGGAATCAAGCTCAAGGGCGCACACGCGCTTATCGCCGGTCTCGCCCATATAATCCTCAACCGCAGTCTGAATGAGCGGCGGAATCACGTCAAGCGGAATCATCCCCCAGCACCAGATAATCACCGCATTCGGATTGTTCCTGCGGACGACTTTCAGAAAATCCTTCGCGGAATTTATGAAGACCCGCGCATCATCGGCGCAGACAGAGCCGTCCGCGCTGAGCCTCAGCCGATATTCATCCTTAAGCTCGGCCTCACGCCACGGCGGCTGGAAGAACGCGCTGTTGTCATTCGTGCCAAGATTTATGACCACAAAATCGCAGCCGCCGTTAAAATCAAACTTGGCGTGCGCCCCAAGCGCCTCCTGATATTCGCCCCAGGCAACTCCGCATACCTGCTCGTAAAAAGGCGGAATCCTGTTGTTGCGGTTTCCGTCCCAGCCCCAGCAAAGACCCCATCCGCACTGGGAGAGGCAGGAAAAATCAGCGTCAAGATTTCTTGCCACCTGCGCGGCGTAACTTTCGCTCGCGACGAACCACTGCGGAATCCAGTCCATCTCATCCGCAGAGCCTGCAAGCCCCTCGCCGCTTGTGATGCTGTCGCCTACGAATTCCAGCCTCATTTTTCTGGGCGGAACATCGCAGAAAACGCCGTCATCACAGAGCGCGACACCGTGCACAAAAAGCGAATGATGCGCCTCGCCGGTCATAGGCTGGGTGTCCTTGTAAATTGTAATCAGATTCTCATTCTGCGGATTAAGCCCGCGGCACACGGTGTAAAGCCTTGGCTCGCCCTTCTCCACCATGAAACGGGAGACAAAAAATCCGTTCACAAAAACCGATACCCACGGCTCGCTGGTGTCATAATCGGCGGAAAGCCTGACCGCCACCTCCGATGACCTCACGCGCACCTCAAGCGCGGACGCAGCCCAGAACAGCACGAGCGGCTTATCCTGCGAAAGCGGCGCGGTGCGTCCCAAAATCCTTTTTTTCTGTATATCCGATATTTTATATTCTTTCATACCGGCATTATACCGCAGAATTTCTGGCAGGAAAAGAAAAACTTATTTTTAAGTAAATTTAAGTAAAAACGCAAAAACTTTAAGTAAAATATTCTTGACAATCACTCTGATTGGCATTACTCTGATGTTGCAGCGGGCTTTTTACGAAAGCCTCCATGCACGACCGCTAACGCGGGGTTTATAAGGAGGCATCAAAAAGTACATCCTTGTACTTTTTGATTTGGCAGTTTGTCCGCGTTGCGGCCAAACTGCGATCTCGTGCCTCCATGCACGACCGCTAACGCGGAGTTTTATAAGGAGAAAAATATGGCAAAAATCATCAATGGCGGCGCACTGCCGAACATTCCGTGGCAGGACAAGCCATCAGACTGCTGGCTTCCAATCTGGCGATATGACGCGAACCCGGTAATCGGGCGCAACCCGTTCAAGGGGATGGGCAGGATTTACAACAGCGCGGTAATCCCGTGGGAGGGAAAATTCAAGGGAGTGTTCCGCTCGGAGGACACATCCGCGCGTCCGTTCCTCTACATCGGCGACTCAGATGACGGAATCCACTGGGAGTTCCAGAGGGAGAAAATCCACATGCATGACGCTGACGGAACGCCGCACGACCCGTTCTACGCATACGACCCGCGCTGCGTCAAAATTGACGACACATATTACATCCTCTGGTGCGGAGATTTTGACGGCGCGTCAATCGGCGTGGCCTGCACAAAGGATTTCAAGGACTTCACCCGGCTGGAAAATCCGTTCCTGCCGTTCAACCGCAACGCGGTTCTGTTCCCCAAGAAGATTGACGGAAAATTCGTGATGCTCTCGCGTCCGTCTGATTCCGGGCACACTCCGTTCGGCGATATTCTGCTCTCTCAGTCACCAGACATGAAATACTGGGGCGAGCACAGGCTTGTGATGCAGAAAGGCGGCCAGGGCTGGTGGCAGGGCGTGAAAATCGGCTGCGGCCCCGCTCCCATCGAGATTGAGTACGCCACACCGGAAGGAAAAACAGAGAAAGGATGGCTGATGTTCTATCACGGAGTCGCGACAACCTGCAACGGATTCGTCTACTCGTTCAGCGCGGCAATCCTTGACCACGACAAGCCATCAATCGTGCGATACCGCTGCGGAGACTATATGCTCACGCCCGAGATGCCCTATGAGACCACAGGATTTGTGGACAACGTGTGCTTCCCGGTCGCGGCACTGACGGATGAGAAAGACGGAAAAATCGCGATTTACTACGGATGTGCGGACACGGTCGTGGGGCTTTGCTTCACCACAGTGGATGAGGTCGTGAACTTCACGCTCGCGCACAACGAGCTTTCTTACTGGGATAAGGACGAGGGCCGATTCTAGGCAGGATTCCATCCCCGAAAAAACAGGCGTCGGATAAATCCGGCGCCTGTTTTATTTTCCGCGTGCATTGACACGGCAAAAGAAACAAGTCATACTTAGCCTATGCAGGACAAAAAAGTACAGATGATACAAGTATTACCCCCCCCCCGTACACTATATATGTATAGTCCTGCAACCTGCGCACACCATAGAAAACGCGCATTGTAAAACGCAGGCTTTCAGAAATCACAAGAAACATACATTCCGAGCGCCTCACCCCATGACTTCACGGGAAACCCGTCCGCGCCACGCGCGCGCAGATTATCAGAGGATTTCCGTGTGCCAGTGCATCACCACATCCCGCCGGAATGCGCGCGGCATCATCTTAAAAATCGGGAAACGAAATCTCACATTCACGCGCCTCCGTGAAATCCGGGGAAGCGCAGACAAATCAGATTCTAAAAATTGGAGGAGACCATGAGAAAAGTCACAGCAATCAGCGTGCTCCTGCTGCTCGCGTCGGCCCTGTCCGCCAAGGACGCGCCTATGCCAGAGTGGGTCACGAACCACCGCGGCGCGTACCCTGACGCGGACTACCTTGCGCAGAGAGGGAGCGGAAAGACGGCGGAGACCGCGCAGACTGACGCGACATCACAGATAGCGCGGTACTTCCAGACCAACGTGAGCGCGAACCTGTCCACCACCATGCGGTCTATCACGGGTGCGGGCAAAGTTGACGAGAGCACAACCGTGGTGGACGAGGTGCGCGTCAGCTCGGAGGTGAGCCTTTTCGCTCTGGAACACACCGAGCCGTATTACTACAAGAAAGAGAAGAAATGGTACTGCGTGGCGTACATCAGGCGGGACGCGGCGTGGAGGCAGTACGCGCCCGTGGTGGATGGCGCGAAGGCCGAATTCTACGCGCTCTACGACAACGCCGGCAAGGAGAGCGAGCCGTTTATAAGGTGCGGGCTGTACAAGGCCGCGTGGGAGAACGGGAAGAATTTTCTGGAGAGGCTTGAGTACGCGCGGATACTGAGTCCCGCGGGCGAGGCCGCATACTCTGGCGACAGGCGGACGGTGAGCCAGATTCCCGCGCTGATTCAGAGCGAGCGCGAGAAATGCGCGGTTCATCTGACGGTGCGCGGCGACTACGGAAACATAATCGAGACCTCGCTGACCAGCGCGCTCACTAAAAGCGGAATAAGGACGACATCATCCGCATCGCAGGCCGCGTACACGGCGACCGCCGTCATCGAGCCGAACGCCACTGGAACCGACCCAATGAGCATAAACCCCAGCGTTGACATCAGAATCCAGGGCAGGAGCGGAAGGAGCGTGTACTCGCTTCAAGTCAGGAGCGGGGAGAGAACCGTGGCATACACGCTTGAGAGTGCGCAGAAAAAGGCGTACCCCGCGCTAGCGGAGGAATTAGAGAGGATGCTCTCGGCGGGGCTGGCCGAGGCGGTCGGTCTCTAAAATATAGGACAAAAAATTTTTCAAAATAAGGAGCAGAAAGTGAAAAAGATTTTTGGAACAATGGTTCTGGCAGCGCTGATTGCTGCCTGCATCGGCTGCAATGCAAAAATCCCGGATTATCTGGTTGTAGAGGGCACGACGGTTGTGGGTTTCACGGACGAAATCCCGGAAAACCTCGTTATTCCTAACGGAATAACGGAAATAGGCGAGGACGCGTTCGTGTTCTGCAATCTGATAAAAAGCGTGACGCTTCCCAAAAGCGTCAGGACAATCGGTGATGAGGCGTTCGGAGGCTGTGAGTCGCTTGAACGCGTGAGCTTTTCCGAAGGCCTCGTGACAATCGGAATGAGCGCGTTCGAGGCATGCAGCAGCCTAAAAAGCGTGACGCTTCCCAGAAGCGTCAGGACAATCGGCGACAGCGCGTTCTGGGAGTGCGAGTCCCTTGAGCGAGTGAGCATTTTTGACGGCGTTGAGACAATCGATGACGGCGCATTCGGAGAGACAGACATTAAGACCATGACCATTCCGAGCAGCGTCAAAAGGCTCGGCTACGGCGCATTCTACGGCTGTGAGTCGCTCAGGAGCATAACCCTCCCAAACAGCATTACGGAGATATACGGCGGCACATTCTCTTACTGCATCTCGCTAAGGAGCATCACAATTCCCGGCAGCGTGAGAACCATCGGAGTATACCAGCTGGCGGAAGATGATGATGACAGCACGCTTGAATTCCGCACACCGTTCTATATGTGCACATCTTTGGAAAGCGTGATAATCGAGGACGGAGCAGAGACAATCGGCGCAGGAGCATTCTACGGCTGCGAGTCCCTCAGAAGCGTGAGCATTCCCGGCAGCGTCAGAAGAATCGGCGAGGCGGCGTTCATAAACTGCGCATCGCTCACAGGCGTTGACATTCCGGACGGCATCGAGAGCATCGGGGGATTCACGTTCGCAGGATGCAGTTCTCTTGCAAGCGTGGTCATACCCGGCAGCGTGAGGATAATCGACTACAAAGCGTTCCGCGGCTGCACATCCCTGGCGAGCGTCACACTTCCCGCAAACCTTATGGCAACGGCTGATGACGTGTTCGACGGATGCACCAGCCTCAAGGAACTGCGCTTTCCGGGCACAACGGACCAGTTCTTGCAGGGATGGCAGAGCCTTTACGCAAAGATGGCCATACCGTCCGGCGTGGGCATAATCTGCTCGGACGACATACTCGTCACAAACTGAGACCATGGCGTGACGGAAAATCCGCCCGCCAAATCAAAACAATATTTTCATTTTTTATTTTTATGGAGGAAAACAGAATGAAAAAGACACAGGCAATCGTAGCGGCAGCGGCAATGGCACTCACGCTCGCGGGCTGCGCTTCAACCAGCGTTGAGGACAAAAGGCTCAACGTGCCGGAAGCAAAGAATTCCGAAGTGGACAAGGTTGTTGTGGTGGACTGGACAGACCGCACCTTGGGCGAGGTGTCCGCACCAACATGGCTCAAAAACATGCGCCGAGGGAATTCGGACACGTTCAAGGAGCAGTGGGGCACGGACGCCAACCGCGTGGTGAAGGTGAGCATGGCCACAGGAAAAACCGAAGCGAGCGCACAGGCGCTCTCCCGCGCAGGGTTCGCCTACACGCAGGCGGCGGAGCTGAACCAGAAGGTCATCGGTCGCGTGGGGCAGGGTCTGAACGACGCGGGGCAGCTGGAGGCGCTCTTTGTGGCGGCGAGCGAGACCAAGGCGGAC
>JAFLSQ010000039.1 GCA_022510865.1 Treponema sp. | reverse complement strand
CGGAATCCCTGCCTGTCTGAAAAATATATTATGGAATCGGACAACAACAGCATGGGAGACGAGTAGACGTTGTACCACTTGTCCTCCTGCCAATCCGTGCACTCCCGCCACTCATCATAATTCGCATAAAGAGGATTGAAGCACTCGACCATATCCCTGTCTTTTGACTGCAAGACATCAATTTCATATTTGGCTTCCCAAATGTAATTTTTCAGGTCATGTATGGCGGAGACATTTTTCATGCTCGATATGTCCAGCAAAGATATGTACCCTTGGTTTCCTGATTCTGTCGTGATGCGGAGGTAATATGAATAATCTGCATTTAAGTAGCTTGCCTCGCCAGCAATAGTATACGTGGTCAGCTGTATCGAGTCAAAATACACAGCTGAATTTTCTTTGATTATGCCGATTCTGTCTGACACCTTGAAAGGGTAAGCATTTCCATAAAGATTCGCATCTTTTGAAGCACGGCATTCATAAGAGAAAAGTTTTTCAGCATATAATACTATCAGAATCAGCAATACAATCTTTTTCATTTTACCCTTCCTTTTCAAGTCGTTTTATGATTATAGCACAGACGGCGATTACGACAAACAAACATGGTAGTGGTGAAACACGCCGTAAAAATCCGCCCGCCGCGAGCGTGTGGCTGCCATTCCTACTTCCGCCGCTCAAACTCGAATGCGTGGAGGAACTGCCTTGCTCGCTCGGTTTCGGGGGAGGTGAAGAATTTTTCGGGGGAGGCTTCCTCCACAATCACCCCGTCATCAATGAAGATGATTCTGTCGGCTACTGCCCGTGCGAACTCCATCTGGTGCGTCACAATCAGCATCGTGCGCTTTTCCTTGGCAAGATCCATCATCACGTCAAGCACCTCGCGAACCATCTCGGGGTCAAGCGCGGCGGTCACCTCGTCAAAAAGAAGCACCTCGGGATTCATGCAGAGGGCGCGCACAATCGCAACACGCTGTTTCTGCCCGCCCGAAAGCTGCCTCGGGTAAGCGTCCTTTTTGTCGAGCAGACCAACTCGCGAAAGAAGTTCCTCCGCCTGCCTCGCCACTTCCGCCTTGTCGCGCTTCTGCGCCTTGAGCGGCCCGAGCATCGCGTTTTTAATCACCGTGAGATTCGGGAAAAGGTCGTAGCTCTGGAAGACCATTCCGATTTTCTGGCGGATGAGGTGCATGTCGCGCTTCCTGTTGCTGATTACCTCGCCGTCAAGCAGAATCTCTCCGCCCTGAATTTCTTCAAGCCCGTTGATGCAGCGAAGGAGGGTGCTTTTTCCGCAGCCGGACGGCCCAAGAATCACCACGACCTCGCCGCGCTCCACATCAAGCGAGACGCCTTTGAGGATGCCGCCCGCCTCCTTGTAGTCCTTTCTGATATTCTTCACTTCGAGCAGTGCCATCTAACTTTCCTTCTGACGCTTTTCGATTTTGCCCGCGAGCACCGAAAGCGGCCAGCAAACAATAAAATACAGCAGAAAAATCAGTCCGTAGACCGCGATTGACGCGGTGGGAAGCGTGAGCCTGTTCGCCTCGATAATCTGCTGCCCGATTTTCACAACCTCGATTACGCCCACGAACACGATGAGCGATGTCGTCTTAATCATCCGCGTCACAAGATTCATCGCGAGCGGAACGAGCCGCCTCACGGTCTGCGGGATAATCACATAGAAAAAAATCTGGCGTTCCGTCAAGCCGATTGCCCTGCCGCTCTCGTACTGATGCTTCGGAATCGAAACGAGCGCGCCGCGCACAAGGTCTCCCATCTCGGCAGTGCCCCAGAGCGTGAACACCCAGATTGAGGCCGCCTCGCCGGAAATGGAAAGCCCGAACGCGTGCGTGATTCCGAAGTACGCCAAAAAAAGCAGAACCATCTGCGGCATAATCCGCATGAACTCAAGGTAAACGCGGCAGAGAATTTTGAGCGGACGGAATTTCACCGTCATCACGATTCCGAAAAGAAATCCGAAAAAAAGCGAGAGCAGGACGGACACCGCCGCAATCTGCACGGTTACGCCAAGCCCGCCCAAAAGCCGCACGAAATTCCTTCCGCGGAAAAGAACCCCCACCGAGGACGCAACCGCGCTAAACGCTTCCGAACTGTCCATGTCGCAGCCTCCTTTCAAGATAGTAGCCCAGCAGGGAAATGGGCAGAAGGATGACGAAGTAGGCAATCACAAGAAGAAGGAGCGATTCCTGCGTCTTGTAGTAAAGCCCAATCAAATCTTTGGCAACGTACATCAAATCGGCGAGAGCCACCGCACTGAAAACCGAAGTCTCCTTCAGCATGAAAATGAAATTGGCGACAAGCCCCGGAACGGACACCGCGACTGCCTGCGGAAGGACGATGTAGCGCACAAGCTGAAGCCGCGTCAATCCGACGCAAAGCCCGCTCTCAATCTGCGGACGGCCGACTGTCTCAAGCGCGCTGCGGAAGGTCTCCGCCATGTAACTGCCTCCAAGGAACGTCAGCCCGATGACACCGCACTGCTCGGACGAGAACTTGATTCCCATCCTCGGGAGCGCGAAGTAAAGGAAGAAAAGGTCAATCAGAAGGGGCGTGTTCCGAGAAAGTTCGATGTAGACACGGGCGACCGCGCGGAGGACGGGAACTTTCCAGTAGCGCACCACGGCGCAAAAAAGCCCGACAATCAGAGAGAGCGCGATTCCGAAAAGCCCGATTCTGAGCGTGAGAAAAGCCGCGTCAACGTACATCGGCGCGACCTCTTTTATAAAATCAAAGTCCATAATCAAAAAAGGCGGTTTTGACTGGAGGATTCAAAACCGCCGAAAAGTATATCAGATTTTCTGATTTTATGGAATAAGAGCCTTAGAGTTTGCCGCCTTCGACTACGAGCGCGTCCGCGTCGGAATCTTTGCCGTAGACGCTGCGCAAAGTGGCCTCGTAGTCAGCGTGGAAGAACCGTTCCTTTCCGAGGGCAACGATTTCATTGTTGAGCCAGTCGAGCAAATCCTTGTTGCCTTTCTGCACGGCCGCCGCAATCGTGTCAAGTTCTCCGAGGGACTCAACGCCCACGGCGAAGCCTTTGTTCTCGATTGCCCAGGCGAGCACTTCCGTGTTGTCGGTTGAGAGAGCGTCTCCGCGTCCGTCCAAGAGCGCGTTGTACGCCTCCGCGTACTGGTCGAATTTGAGCAACTTCACCTGCGGATAATTTTTGGTGAAGTAAGTTTCGGCAGTCGTTCCCTTCGCGACGATGAGCGTCTTTCCGTTGAGCTGCTCGGGGGCAGTAATCAGCGCGCTTTCAGGAGAAACGATTCCAAGCGCGACTTTCATGTACGGAAGCGCGAAGTCAACCTTTTCCGCGCGTTCTGGTGTCACGGTGAAGTTCGCAAGAACGATGTCAACTTTTCCCGTGGTGAGAACCTCAACACGGTTCGCCGCCTCAACCGAAACGTATTTAACTTTAACGCCTAAGTCCTCGGCAATCCTGTTGGCAAAGTAGACATCATATCCCTGATAGTCGCCGTTCTCGTCAACATAGCCGAAAGGCTTTTTGTCGCTGAACACAGCGATTCGAACCTGCTTGCTTTTTTTAATCTGCTCGACCGTGCGAAATTTTGGCTTAGCAGAAAGCGGCGCGACCGCAGCAAGCGCAAGAAGCGCACCCAAAACGATTTTTGAAATTTTTTTCATAATATTCTCCTTAAAATATTAAAATAATAAATTTTTAATTTCATCTGAAGCTCAGCGGGAAGCTCAAAATCGCAGATTTTACCGCGACGCGGGCAAATCTTTTGTATGTTATAGCCTACATTACCTAGCGTGTCAATAGGTAAGTGAAAAAAATCCGGGAAATTGGCTGGAAATGAAAAGCGGGGAAATCAGCGGGATGTGCTTGACTTGCATCTTTGAATTTCAGTAACATATAACCGAACGGCAAAGAGGTCGTAGATATGAGCCTGCGGATTCGCGGGTTTGTGTCTGCGCCCTCTTTTTTTATTCATGGAGGGATTTATGGCGAAGTACATTTTTGTGACGGGCGGCGTCGTCTCGGGGCTTGGCAAGGGAATCACGGCGGCGAGCCTCGGGCGGCTTCTCAAATGCCGGGGGCTTAAAATCGCGTCGCAGAAACTTGACCCGTACATGAACATTGACCCGGGCACGATGAGCCCTTTCCAGCACGGCGAGGTTTTTGTGACCGATGACGGAGCGGAGACAGACCTTGACCTTGGGCACTATGAGCGATTTATCGACGAGAATCTGACCAAATACTCCAACCTCACAAGCGGGCGCGTCTACTGGAACGTGCTGAACAAGGAGCGCAACGGCGACTACCTGGGGCAGACCGTGCAGATTATCCCTCACGTCACGAACGAAATCAAGGATTTTATCCTGAAAAACGCCGAGGTCACGGGCGCGGACGTGTGCATCGTGGAGATTGGCGGGACAATCGGCGATATTGAGAGCCAGCCGTTCCTGGAGGCGATCCGCCAGCTCGCGCTTGAGGTGGGGCGGCGCAACTGTCTTTTCGTTCACGTGTGCCTTGTGCCGTACATCAGCGGGTCGGACGAGTTCAAGTCCAAGCCGACGCAGCATTCGGTGAAGGATTTGATGGCGGTGGGAATCCACCCGGACATCATCGTGGCGCGGTGCGAGAAAAACATTCCCGATGAAATCCGCAGGAAAATCTCCCTTTTCTGCAATGTGGAGGAGGACTGCGTAATCAACAACACCACTTGCAAGAGCCTTTACGAGGTGCCGCTCATGCTCCATGCGCAGAACATGGATGATGTCGTGTGCCGCAACCTTGGCTTTGAGCTTGCGTCCGATTTTCCCGCCCTTGCGGAATGGGCGAACATGGTGGACACGATTCACGCGCGAAGCGGCGAGGTGACTGTCGCACTCGTGGGAAAATACGTCAAGCTGCACGACTCCTACCTGAGCATCGTGGAGGCTCTGAACCATGCCAGTTTTGTAATCGGGAAGAACCTTAGAATCAAATGGGTGGACTCGGACTCGGTGACGGACGAGAGCGCGGCGGAAGTTTTCGCGGGCTGCGACGGAATCATCCTGCCCGGCGGATTCGGGACGCGCGGAATCGAGGGGATGATTTCCGCCTGCCGCTACGCGCGCGAGAACGACGTGCCGTACTTCGGAATCTGCCTCGGGATGCAGATTTGCGTGATTGAGTTCGCGCGGAACGTGCTCGGTCTTGCGGACGCGAGCAGCCGTGAATTCGACGAGGCCTGCGGAAATCCCGTGATTGACCTGATGAAAGACCAGCAGGGCGTGATTATGGGCGGCACGATGCGCCTTGGAAGCTACCCGTGCAGAATCGCGCCCGGAACGATTATGGCGGGGGCATACGGCGCGCAGGAAATTCAGGAGAGGCACCGCCACCGCTACGAGTTCAACAACGACTACCGCCAGCGCATGGCGGACGCGGGGCTTGTAATCAGCGGGACAAGCCCGGACGGAAAAATCGTGGAGACCGTGGAGCTTGCGCGGGGCGAGGGCGGCGGAAAGCACAGGTTTTTCATCGGAGTGCAGTTCCACCCCGAATTCAAGAGCCGGCCGGACAATGCGGGACCGGTTTTCGTGGAATTCTTGCGAGCTTGCGGGTCATCGCAATCAGAGAAATAATTTTCCGGGTTTTCATCCATCATCGGAACTTGCAAAAAATCGGCAAAAAACGTATTATATCTATGACAAAGAGGTCGTGGGGAATCATCCGGAATATTATCCCTGATGATTTTCGCGGCCTTTTTTATTGGAGTGAACCATGTACACACAAAAAGAAGTTCTTGATTATGTGAATGAGGAGGACGTGAAATTCGTGCGTCTGGCTTTCTTTGACCTGAACGGCGTGAAAAAAAACATCTCGATTATGGCGGGGCAGCTTGAGAGAGCGTTCAGGAACGGCGTGAGTTTTGATGCCTCCGCGATTTACGGCTTTGAGTCGCCCGAAAAATCTGACCTTTTCCTCTATCCCGACCCTGCCACGCTGTGCGTCCTGCCTTGGCGGCCGAACACGGGCAAAGTCGTCAGGATGTTCTGCTCAATAAAATATGCCGATGGCAGGGATTATGAGAGGGACTGCCGCACTCTTCTGAAAAACACCGTGCGCAGGGCGCGTGAGGAATGCGGAGTTGATTTTTTCGTGGGAACGGAGATTGAATTCTATCTTTTTAAATTGGATGAGAACGGAGAGCCTACAAAAAATCCGTTTGATAATGCCGGATACATGGACATTGCGCCGGAGGACAAAGGCGAGAACATCCGCAGGGAAATCTGCTTCACGCTTGAGCAGATGGGAATCAGGCCGGAGTCGAGCCATCACGAGGAAGGGCCGGGTCAGAACGAGATTGACTTTCATCATGCGGATGCGGTCACGGCCGCGGACAATGCCGCAACGTTCAAATGGGTCGTGCGCACAAGAGCCGCTCTTGCGGGGCTTTACGCGGATTTCTCGCCCAAGCCGCTGGATGACAAGGCCGGAAGCGGGCTTCACATCAATATCTCCTGCTCGGACTCGTCAAAAAATCGCCACGCAATGGCGGGCATTCTTGCCCACGCCGAGGAGATGACTTATTACCTCAACTGCAAGGAGGATTCCTACGACCGTCTTGGCGAGCACAAAGCGCCCAAGTACATCTGCTGGGGCGAGGAGAACCGCCTTGCCTTCATCAGAGTGCCGGCGGTCACAAGCGAGGCATCGCGCAGGATGGAAATCCGCTCGCCTGACTGCCACTGCAATATTTATCTTGTCCTGAACCTGCTGATTAATGCGGCCGTAGACGGAATCAAGAATAAACTTGAGCCGCCTCCGATGGTCCCCGCGGGATTCTCTCCCGACAAATTTGCGGATGACAAGGCCGGAAAATCCGCGCTCAGGATGCTGCCTGACACTCTGGAGGCCGCAAGAAAAATCGCCCAGTCCAGTGATTTTGTGCGCAAGGCTCTGGGCTTCTAGGAATTCGGGGTTTTTATGGCGGACGATACTCACAGCGTTCTTGTTGCGACGAAAGACTCAAAGCTTTGTTCCATGATAAGCATCATGCTCGCGGCCCCGCTTTTTGAGACCAGAGTTGCGGGCGATTTTAACGAGGTCCGCCGGCTTGCGCAGGAACGCGCCTACAACATCATCCTTGTGGATTACGCCGATGGCGAGGGCTGCGATTTTGCAACCGACATCTCCGACTCACTCAGCACAATCCTGCTGATGGTTCCGCAGCCGCTTTACGAGGAAATCAGCTACCGCGTTGAGGGCTACGGAATCATCACGATTGCGACTCCGTTCGACCAGTTTTATTTTTACAGCGCGCTCAAAACCGCCATCGCAGTGCAGTACAAAGTCCAGCGGTTGCAGAGCCAGGCGACAAAACTGAAAGTTAAGATGGATGAGATTCGGCTTGTGAACCGCGCCAAAATGCTTCTGATGCAGCACCTTAAAATGACCGAGCAGGAATCCCACCGCTATCTTGAGAAAGAGGCCATGAACCGCGGCATAAAACGCACCGCGCTCGCCGAGGAAGTAATCAGGGCGTATGGCTGATGATTCTGCGTCGGTGAGAGAATCACTGGCTGTGGAAAAATGCAAAAATGCCGGACCGCGCGGAGCGCGGTCTGACAATCAGGCGGGAAAATCAGAATCCAAGGTTAAAGCGAGGCAATCGCCTTTTCTATTCTTGCTATTGATTTCTGCTCGCCCAGTACAAGGATTGAGCCAATCAGCGGTGGGGAGACGCGGCTGCCTGTGATTGCCATGCGCACGGGCATCATAAAATCTCCCAGTTTGATTCCCAGCGCCTCTGCCTTGGACTTTGCCAGATTCTCCGCGCCGTCGTGGTCAAGCACAAAGCACTGGCGGATAAAATCCTTGGACTCCTCCAGAATCTGTTTTGTCTTCGCAAGGTCAAGTTTCTTGGGGATAATCTGCTCTGCCGGCGGAACTGCTGGCTCTGTGAACATGAAGCGCACCATCTCGGCCGCTTCCGTCAGGAATTTTAGTCGCTCCTGAATGAGCGGCATCAGCCCGAGCAGAGTTTTTTTCACGTCCGCGCTGGTCATGCCCATGCTCTTGTCCACGCAGTACGGCTCGCCGTCATCGTCAAGCGCGACTCCGCTGAATTCCGGGCCGACGTTCGGTTTTGGCTGCGGATTATCCGGACTGATTTCAAGGCTCGCATCCCCGGTTCCGGTTATGAACGGCAGGGTGCGGGCATACAAATCCTCCGTGCTGAGCCTTCGGATATAATTCCCGTTATAATACTCAAGTTTTTTGTAGTCAAAGACTGCGGGCGCTTTGTTCAGGTGCTCCAGTTTGAACGCCTTGGCAAGCTCCTCCGATGTGTAGAATTCCTTGCCCTCCTCATAGCTGCACCCGAGCATCGCGACATAATTCACGATTGCCTCCGGAAGGTAGCCGCGCGCACGGAATTCGTCCAGTGAGGTTGCGCCGTGACGCTTTGACAGTTTCTTGCCGTCCGCGCCGTTCACCATCGGAAGGTGGCAGTATTCGGGATGCTCCCAGCCGAACGCGCGGTACATCTGGATGTGCAGCGGGGTTGAGGGAATCCACTCCTGGGCGCGCATTACGTGCGTGATTTTCATAAAATGGTCGTCAACGACATTCGCAAGGTGATAGGTCGGAAATCCGTCTGATTTGAGCAGAACCGGGTCGGGCGAGATGTCCTCGTTTTTCCATACTATATCACCAAGAAGATGGTCGGAGAATTTGGTCTCGCCGTCCATCGGGACTTTAAGGCGGATTACGTAAGGCTTGCCCGCGTCAAGGTTCGCCTTGACTTCCTCGGCCGTGAGGTGGCGGCAGTTGCGGTCATAGCCGGGGGCCATCTTGTTTTCCGTCTGGATTTTTCTGATTCGGTCAAGACGCTCCGCATCGCAGAAGCAGTAATATGCCTCGCCTTTTTGGACAAGCTCGTAGGCGTATTTTTTGTAAAGCTCGAACCGCTCGCTCTGGACGTAAGGACCGAAATCTCCGCCTTTGTCGCCGCCCTCATCCCAGTCTATGCCAAGCCAGGCCATCGTCTCATAAAGATTGCGGACGTATTTCTCATCATAACGGGTGCGGTCTGTGTCCTCAAGCCGCAGCAGAAATTTTCCGTTCTGCGAGCGTGCGAAAAGATAATTGAAAAGCGCGGTGCGCACTCCGCCGATGTGCTGCATTCCCGTGGGGGAAGGCGCGTAACGTACTCTAACCTCGTCAGCCATAAAAACCTCTGAAAAATCGTGATTGAGAGATTATTATAATAGGAAAATATTTTTTAGACAATGCGTAAAATCACGCGGATTGTCTCGCTTTATTTTTCCAGCGGCCTGTAAAAGAAAGTGACTCGTCCGCGTCCGTTCGGATTTGTGACGCGCTGCATCTCAAAATCATCATCAAAATATTCGATGAGGTCTGTGAGCTTTCGGAAGCCGTAATCCACGGTGTCGAATCCGGGGTCCTGCCGCTTGAAAAACGAGCCTGCCGCGCTCACATCCGCCCAGCCGTTGTCGTCGGCATATTTCTCGTATGCGGTGTTCAGAAGCTTGAAAATCTTCCTGAACTGACGGTCTGACATCGCCACCTCGCCGTTGTCGTTGCGGCGCAGAAGTCCTTTGCCCGGCTTTTTTGTCTTGGCGGAATTTTTGTGGCTCTTGCGCTTCTGCTCCGCGAACGCCGCCGCCTCTTCCGCGCTGATTTCCTCCGCCTCGTTCGCAAGATTCTCGATGTAGATGAAATCATCGCAGGCGCTGATGAATGACTGCGGAGTTTTTTTCTGGCCCACGCCGAACACGTAAATCTGGCTCTCGCGCAGACGTGTGGCAAGTTTGGTGAAGTCGCTGTCGCTGGTGACGAGGGCAATCGCATCGTATTTGTCTGTGTAAAGCAAGTCCATCGCGTCGATTATCATCGCGCTGTCGCTGGAATTTTTCCCCTGAGTGTAAGAGAACTGCTGCACCGGAATAATCGCGTTGTCGTTCAGCTCGTTCTTCCAGTTTTTGAGCACGTCCTTGGAAAAGTCTCCGTAAGCGCGCTTTGTGATGATGTGACCGTGCACCGCGATTTCCTGTAGAATCGCGCTGAGTTTCTTGTACGGCGTGTTGTCCGCGTCAATCAGCACCGCTATGTTTTTATGTTCGTTCAAATCCATGCGGGAATTATATCAGAAAACGAAGGAAGATTTAAGATGTCGGGGCAGAAAAATAATCGTCCACATTTATCCACGGATTTTCTGTCCCGTCCGGATTTTTATGCCGCGCGTAAATTTCCTTGTACAAACCGATTACGCTGCCGCTGTCCTGAATGAACTCTTTCTCGTGGTCAAGGCAGAAATGACTGCACCCGCTGTGCTCCATGAAATCAATCATTTCTTTGAGCAGCTGCGGATTATAAAGATGATGAAGCCCCTTGTACTTGCAGAACGCGCCGTCGCCCAGAAAACCGTAGCCGTCAGAAATCAGGGCAAGGCATCCTTTTGCGTGGCTTGACGGCATCGGCATGATTTTGACGTCCCCGAAATCCAGAGGCTCTGTGACCTCCGTGCCGCGCCTTGTGTATTTTTTTGTGTGCCGCGAGACAAAAAGCTCGTCGCAGCGGACAAACGGCAGGTTCATTATGTGGTCTGGATGAAAGTGCGATAGCACGACTTTTTTGCGCCCCTCAATTCCGTTCACCGCTTTGATTGCCGCGCCTCCCACTCCCACATCAAAAATCCACGTGAAATCACCCTGACTGTCCGCGGATTTTATGAAGATGATGTCGCAGCAGAACGGGGAGGGGATTGCCGGAAGCCAGGAGATTTTGTCCGTAATCCTGATTATCTCGTTCGGATTTTCCTGCTTGTTTTTTCTCAATTTTATGTCCTCAGTCTTTAAGTCTAAGAATGCGCTGGTTCTCGCTGCCACGGAACTGGAGCATCAGATTTTTTTTCTCCTGGACAAACGGGCCGTCCACAAGCACGTCAATGCAATTGAGCATCCGGTCTGTGTGCTCAGTGTGTTTTTTGCCGCCCGCAATCAAATCCTCATGAAGATAGCCGGTGTAGCACCATATATTTTTCTGCGGATAAGCCCCGCGGACTTTCTCCAGAAAAGGAGCGAGCACGGCCTGGTTCTCCGGCTCAAAAGGCTCGCCGCCAAGAACTGTCAGCCCCGCGATGTAGGACGGCCTCATGCTCTCGATAATCTCTGATTCGGTCTGCGCTGTGAATTCGGTGCCGAAAGAAAAATCCCACGTCTCCGGCTGAAAGCATCCGGGGCAGTGCACCCGGCAGCCCGAGACGAACAGGGAGACACGCACGCCCTCTCCGTCCGCGATGTCGTGTTTTTTTATGTTGCCGTAAAACATTGCTGTGCCTTTGTTTTTCTGTGGGATTAAAGGTGCAGGACGCGCTCTTTAATCTCCTGTGTCCGCCCCTGATTCCAATACTGCGTTCCGATGTAGCCGCAGGTCCGGCGCGCAACGTTCATCAGCGACTGATCCCGGTTTTTGCACTGTGGGCATTCCCAGACAAGTTTTCCGTCATCCTGCACAATCTGAATCTCGCCCGTGTAGCCGCAGTTCTGGCAGCAGTCGCTCTTGGTGTTCAGCTCGGCGTACATGATGTTCTCGTAGATGTGGCGCAGCACCGCGATGACCGCCGGAATGTTGTTCTCCATGTTCGGAACCTCAACGTAACTGACTGCTCCGCCGGGAGACAGCTCCTGGAACTGGCTCTCAAAAGAGAGTTTTGAGAACGCGTCGATTGGCTCTGTGACGTGCACGTGATAGCTGTTCGTGATGTAGTTCTTGTCCGTGACCCCGGGAATCTCTCCGAAGCGCATTTTGAGGCATTTTGCGAATTTGTAGGTTGTGCTCTCAAGCGGAGTGCCGTAAAGACTGAATGCGATTGATGTCTCCGCGCGCCATTTCGCGCAGGCCGCGTTCATGTGCTGCATCACTTCCATTGCGAACGGAGTCGCGGACGGGTCTGTGTGAGGTTTTCCGGTCATGTAGCGCACGCACTCGCAGAGACCGGCATATCCGAGGGAGATGGTCGAATATCCGTTGAAAAGAAGGCGGTCAATCGGCTCTCCTTTTTCCATGCGGGCAAGCGCGCCGTTCTGCCAGAGGATTGGCGCGACATCGCTTGGAGTTCCGAGCAGGCGTTTGTGCCGGAGCATGAGCGCCCTGCGGCAAAGCTCCAGCCGCTCATCAAAAATTTTCCAGAATGCGGCAATGTCTTTTCCGGACGAGCACGCAACATCCACAAGATTGAGGGTGACAACCCCCTGATTGAAGCGGCCGTAGAACTTGGGGCGGCCTGTCTCATCGCGGTAAACTGTGAGGAACGAACGGCAGCCCATGCACGGATAGCAGTTGCCTTCTTTAAGCTCGAACATTTTTTTCTCGGAGATGTAGTCGGGCACGAGGCGTTTGCTGGTGCATTTTGCGGCAAGCTCTGTGAGATAAAAATACTTGGAGCCTTCCTCAATGTTGTCCGGCTCAAGCACGTAAATCAGTTTTGGGAAAGCGGGCGCGACCCAGTAGCCTTTCTCGTTGCGCACGCCTTTGTAACGCTGTTTCAGGACTTCCTCGATAATCAGCGCGAGGTCTGCTTTCTCCTGCTCGTTTTTTGCCTCGTTCAGGTACATGAAAACCGTGACGAACGGGCTTTGCCCGTTGGTGGTCATCAGCGTCACAACCTGATACTGGATTGTCTGAACGCCGCGTGTGATTTCATCGGCAAGACGACGCTCAACAATCCTGTCGAACTGCGCTTTTGTGAAAGTGACCCCTGTCTCTTTGACAGTCTGATTAAGCTCCGCGACCAGTTTCCTGCGGCTCACCTCAACGAACGGCGCAAGGTGCGCGAGCGAGATGCTCTGCCCGCCGTACTGACTTGACGCGACCTGCGCAATAATCTGCGTTGCGATGTTGCACGCGGTTGAGAACGAATGCGGCGTGTCGATTTTTGTGCCGCTGATTACAGTGCCGTTCTGGAGCATATCCTCAAGGTTCACAAGATCGCAGTTGTGCATGTGCTGGGCAAAATAATCAGCATCATGAAAATGGATGATTCCCTCCTGGTGCGCTTTCACAATGTCATCGTCCAGCAGGAATCGTTTTGTGATGTCTTTTGACACCTCGCCCGCCATATAATCGCGCTGAACGCTCACAACCGTGGAATTTTTGTTGGAATTCTCCTGCTTGACTTCCTCGTTGCAGCACTCAAGCAGGCTCAGAATCTGCTTGTCCGTGGAATTCTGTTTTCGCATAAGGGCATGACGGTAGCGGTACGTGATGTAGACTTTTGCAAGTGCGAACGCCCCGATTCTCATCAGCTCGGTCTCGACCAAATCCTGAATTGCCTCGACATTCAGCTGGACTTTGCTTTCCTGGCAGGCCTTGGCGACTTTCGCTGATACTGCCTGAATGTACTCGTCTGTAAGACGCTCCGTCTCCGGGACTGCGGCGTTGGCTTTTGAAATCGCAGTCGTTATTTTCCTGATGTCAAAGACGGTCTCTTCGCCGTTTCTCTTTATGATTTTCATACCCCACCTTATGCAAGCCAGTCACGCTAGATGTAGCGGACGTGGTTTTAAAAATATACTATTACTGGTGGAAAATAGCAATAGTCGCGGAATGTTTAGGATGATTTTTTTGCTTCCCACGCGCGGCCTTAAAATCATCCTGCGCGGATTTTCTGGCAATCAGCAGGTTTTCTTATACTTTTTTGCATTTATGGTGTATCATATCTCAACAGACTTTAATTTGGAGTTTTTATGAGATATTATGTGGATGCCGCGGCAGCGGCGGGCGGAGACGGCTCCGAGAAAAAGCCGTTCAATAAAATCCAGATGGCGGCGGACGTGGCTGTTGCCGGAGATGAGGTGATTGTCGCGCCGGGAATGTACCGCGAGGCGGTCAGCCCTAAGAACGCGGGAACGGAGGGCAATCCGATTGTCTACCGCTCGTCTGAGCCAAGAAAGGCGCACATCAGCGGGGCGGAGCCTCTTGCGGGCTGGACAAAACTGGACGGCACTGTCTGGACTGCGCGTGTCAAAAACAGCATTTTCGGCGACTGCAATCCGTACACTACGCTTGTCAGCGGCGACTGGTTCATTGCGTACATAACCGCGCACATCGGGGATGTTTTTCTGAACGGAAAATCGCTTTATGAGGTGCAGAGCGTTGATGAGGTGAGGAAGGGCGATGAAAATCCGCAGTCATGGGATTCTGATTTCTCGACTTACAAATGGTTTTCTGAGCAGGATGAGAAATCTGATGAGACTGTCTTTTACGCGAATTTCCACGGCCATGACCCGAACAAGGAGAATGTGGAGATTTCTGTGCGCAGGACGTGCTTCTGGCCTGAGTCGGAGGGCGTAAATTACATCACTCTGAGCGGATTTGTAGTTTCGCAGGCGGCGACGCAGTGGGCGCCTCCCACGGCATATCAGGAGGGGATGATTGGTCCGCACTGGTCCAAAGGCTGGATTATAGAAGACTGCGAGGTTTATGAGTCAAAATGCTCAGGAATCTCGCTTGGAAAATATTTGCAGCCGGATAACGACAATAAATGGCTCAAGACAAAATTCAAGGACGGAACGCAGACCGAGCGCGACTGCATCTGCCAGGCGCAGGTTGAGGGCTGGTCAAAGGAAAGAATCGGGTCGCACATCGTCCGCCGCTGCGAAATCCATGACTGCGGGCAGACGGGAATCGTGGGGCATCTGGGCGGCGTTTTCTCGATTATCGAGGACAACCACATCCACCACATCAACAACAAGCAGAACCTTGCGGGCGCGGAAATCGGCGGAATCAAAATGCACGCCGCAATTGACGTGATTTTCCGGCGCAACCACATCCATCACTGCACGCGGGGAATGTGGCTGGACTGGCAGGCGCAGGGAACTCGCGTCACTCAGAATTTTTTCCATGACAACGTTCCGCCGTACAAAGGGCTTGGCAGGGAGATTGCCGGCGAGTGCGCGGAGGACTTGTTCATTGAGGTCTCGCACGGGCCAACGCTTCTGGACAACAATATTTTTCTTTCGGAGAAGGCGGTCAAGCTGTGCACTCAGGGTGTGGCGATGGTTCACAACATAATCGCGGGAAGTTTCACCGGCGTGGGGCTTGGCGTGAACAACGGCGCGCTCACGAAAATCAGTCCGCGTTACACGCCCTATCACATGAAGCACCGCACCGAGGTCGCGGGATTTATGACAATCCTGCACGGCGACTGCAAATTCTACAATAATATTTTCATTCAGCAGCCAATGCGCGATGACCTTGTGCGGCGGATGTACGGCAACAAGGGCAACGACTGGGATGACGGCAACATAATCGCGGGAACTCATCCGTACAATAATTATCCGTCGTTCGATGAGTGGGAAAAGATGTTCGAGGGATACTGCGGGATGGGCTCGCCCGGCTCTGACCGCTACTATTCCGCGCTTCCTGTCTGGGCCGCGGGAAACCTTTATTTCAACGGCGCGCGCCCGATGTTCAAGGAGAATGCCTATGTTGACAGCGAGCACGAAATCAAAATTGGATTTGAGGAGCAGGCCGGAAAAATCACGCTGAGGACGAATCTTTATGATTTTATTCCCGCGTCCAAAGATTTTGCCTGCGCCCTTATAAAAACCGATGATATTGCGCCCGCGTTCGAGCCTGAGCAGAAGTATGAGAATCCTGACGGAAGCCCCATAACTTTTGACACGGATTTCCTTGGCAAAAAACGCGGCTCCAGTCCGATTGCCGGCGCGTTCGCAGACGGCAAGGATGCGGCAACCCCGCTGTTCTAGCAAAAATCCGTGCCGGATGCGTTTCTGCATTTTGGCACGGATTTTCTGACAATTATTAAAAGCCTGCAATCAGTTTTTTTGCGAAAAAATCCGGGGGATTTTGATGGCCCTGAGAATTCGGCGGGGCAATCGGCAGAAAAAAATTGAAAGCGTCCTGATATGGTGCTAGAATATCAGTAAATAAATCGGTTGCAAGG
>JAFLSQ010000038.1 GCA_022510865.1 Treponema sp. | reverse complement strand
GAAGTCGTGAAGTCGTGAAGTCGTGAAGTCGTGAAGTCGTGAAGTCGTGAAGTCGTGAAGTCGTGAAGTCGTGAAGTCGTGAAGTCGTGAAGTCGTGAAGTCGTGAAGTCGTGAAGTCGTGAAGTCGTGAAGTCGTGAAGTATGCGCTCATCGCATCGCCTTTGTCAAGGGGTTCGGCGGGAAAATCCTTCTTCTCTGCACTCTTTCGTAACACAGTGCGATTATAAATGACTTGCCCGTGTCCGTCAAGGAAAATGACAGGACACGGGCAAGCCTTTTACTCCAGCAGGGCAGCAACATCACTTCTGCGCCATCTGGTCGCAATCGTGTATGCGGTCTCGCCGGAGACGTTTTTTGCGTTTTTGTCCAGGCCGAACGAAAGGAGCTTCTGCACGGTGGATGCGTCGCTGAGCCGGGCCGCATAATGCAGGATTGTATTGCCCTGCACGTCGGTTTTGTTCCCCGCATAACGCACGATATTTCCTATCAGCTCAAGGTTTTTATTTTCAAGGGCGATTGTCACGCCGTTACGGCCTTTTTTATCAATCATCTGGAAAGGATTCGCGCCGTTCTCAAGCAGGACGAGCGCAGCGTCCATATCCTCCGCCTCAATCGCATAGGAAAGCGGTGTGTATCCGTAGGAATTCCTGATGTCAAGCGGGAAGCCGTTGTCAATCAGCATACGCATGATGCTCAAAGGTGCTTTTGATGTGACAACCACGTGAATCGGGGTGTTTCCGTCGCTGTCTGTGATTGTGCGCGAATTCCCAAGGATTTCCCGGATGACCTGCTCATTTTTTGTGAGCGCGATGTCAAACGGAGTTTTCCCGGAGCGGTCGCGGGACATCGGGTTTCCGCCCGCGATGCGCACCATCCGGATTATCCTTGTGTTGCCCATGTAGGCCGCCTCGTGATATGCGTTCTGGCCGCCGATTTCCTGCATATTCGGATTCGCGCCGTACTCCAGAAGAAGCGAGACAGTCGCCTCGCTGTTCGCCCGGATTGCGTCCATAAGAGGCGTGACTCCGTTCGTGTCGCTGCTGTTCACATCCGCGCCGTTCTGCAAAAGCAGAAGCGCGATGTCATGCTTTCCTGCGACAACAGCCTCGGACAAGGGTGATTTTCCGGCGGTGTTCTGCGCGTTCACGCTCAGTCCAAGCGCGCTTAGCTTGCGGATTGAATTCGCCGCATCCCAGCGGACCGCAACGTGCATCGCGGAGCTTCCAAGATTGTCGCGCGCGTTCAAATCCGCGCCGCCGTTCACCATCAGCTGGATAATCTCCGGATTATCATTCTTTGCGGCATTGAAAAGCGCTGTCTCGCCGTTCGCGTTCCTCGCGTTGACATCCGCGCCTTTAGTGAGCAGTGTGTCAATCGCACTGGCATACTGCCACTCAGCGGCATAATGCAGGACTGAATTCCCGCTTCCGTCCTTCGCATTTATAGTCTGCGATGTGATAATCCATTCCTGGACAGTCCCGCCATAACGCAGGGCAAGGCGCAGCGGAGAGTTGTTGTTCGTGTTCGTGGAAAAAATATCCGCGTTTTTGGCAAGGAGCATCTCGCCCACTTTCTGACGGTTCTTCAACGTCGCAAGAAACAGAGCGGAATTTCCGTTCCTGTTCCGCGTGTTCACGTCATCCATCAGGCTGACTATGTACTGGATTTTCGCAAGACTCGCGTCGGTTATGATTGCGACGTGAAGCGGAGTGTTTCCGTCCGAATTCTGCGAGAGCACATTCTGCGCGTTGACCACGGCCTCGGTCATCGCAACGTCAGACGCAAGGGCAAGGGTCAGAGGTGACTGTCCATGCGTGTTCTGCGTGTGGATGTCCGCGCCCCTTGCAGAAAGCAGTTTTGATGTGACCGCATCGCCTTTCTGAATTGCGATTGCAAGCGGAGTCACGCCCTCTTTGTTCCGGGCGTTAATATCCGCGCCGTTGTCCATAAGAATCGCGATTGTATCAGGCGTGGCGTTCAGCATAGCGGCCGTGTGCAGCACAGTATCACCGTACATATCCTTCTGATTCAAATCAGCGTGGGCACGGACAAAAATCCTGTAGACCTCGGCGGTTTTATCACGCGGCATGACAAGCATAATCGGGGTCTTGCCGATATTATCACGCGCGTTCGGATTCGCACCGTAGTTCAGAAGAAGGGTAATTATATCAATGTTGCCGTAACGGACGGACTCATGCAGCGCTGTCGCGCCGGAGCTGTCCTGTGCGGATATGTCCGCGCCGTTTTTCAGAAGATATTCGACAACCGGACTGTGCCCCATAATCGAGGCGATGTGCAGGCTGGTCTGCCCGTCATCAAAGCGGACGTTCACGTTGCGCTCCTGAATCGCCTGCTGAAAATAATCGAATTCGCTGTGAACCTCGTCCGCGCCGCCCATAATCAGCTCGGCGGCAATCTCAACGGAAACAAGATCCTCAATTTCCGCAAAGGCGACATCCAGCGGAGTGATGCCAAAATTATCACGCACAGAAAGCGGCAGATTTTTTCGGACGCACTGCTTTATTGCGGCAAGATTTTTCGTCTTCACAAAATAATGCACGATTGACTGGCCCTCTGTGTCGCGGATTTCCCCGGCCTGCGTCGTGATGAAAGCATCGTAATACGCATTGTCTGTGGCAAGCCCCAAATCAAGCGCGGTTATGTAATCAGAATCCCGGGAAAAAAGAGCGCCCGGCTCAACTGTGACGATTGCGCGGGCCGCATCCACCGCCCCATTTTTTATAGCCACGTGAAGCGGGCTGTCTCCGTCATGATTCTTCAGCCCGGGATTTGCGCCTTTAAAAAGAAAATACGTCACCAAATCACTGTCATTCATTGCTGCGGCAAGATGCAGGACTGAATTCCCGTTCTCATCCACCTCATTTATGTCCGCATCCCAGACAAAGCCCGCCTTGGCCTCCTCCGTGCGGTTGCGCTTCATCAGCTCAAGAGGACTGAGTTTTCCGGCTTTGGTAGAATTGCATCCCGCGAGAATGCTTGTTGCGGCGAATGTCAGTGCAATAAAAAGATTTTTTCTGCTCATATTTTCCCCTTATGACCCATACGGTTTGGATTTTTCTATTCTTGTTTATCGGGGAAAAACAAACGGGGATTTACATATTTTTCAGCAATTCAAGCATTTTTCTGAACGCGCTGTCGGATTTGTTCAGCTCTTTTGAGCCGCGCGTTATTTTGCACAGGCTCATCGCGTACTTTCTGGCAATCTCGCGCTGCGTGACTCCGGCATCAATATCCTTCACCAGAAGCCACCTGCTCGCAATGGATTTCATCTCTGGCTTTGAGAGCAGGCAAACCAGAAAATCATAGATGAAATTCTCGTCGCCCGCCTCAACAATCAGTTTGCAAAGTTCGCGCATCGTGGCGCAGACCAGCTCATCGCTGATTCCGCCGGTGCGCTCATCATTACCGCCGCCGCTCATAAAAACGATTATATCACAGAACCGCTATTTTCTCAGCAGAAATTCGACTTTTTTTGCGGCCTCGTCAAGCTCGGGCATCTCCACGCTCTCGACATCGCCCTCGTCAACAAGGCGGCTGGTCTTCTCATCCATAGGAAGCCGCGCAAGAACCGGGATATTGAAGCCGGAGGCAATCTTGTCGATATTGCTTTTGCCGAACACGGTGATTTCCTTGCCGCAGTCCGGGCATTTGACGTAACTCATGTTCTCGACAATCCCAAGAATCGGGATGTTCATCATGTTCGCCATGTTCACGGCCTTCTCCACAATCACGCGGACAAGCTGCTGCGGTGATGAGACGATTATAATGCCGTCAACAGGAAGAGACTGGAACACGGTGAGCGGAACATCTCCGGTTCCCGGGGGCATATCCACGAACATGAAGTCCACGTCCTTCCAGATTACGTCAGTCCAGAACTGCTTCACCGCGCCAGCAATCACAGGACCGCGCCAGATTACCGGGTCGGTCTCGTTCTGCAAAAGAAAGTTCATTGACATCAGCTGAATGCCAGAATCCGTCACAACAGGAGCGAGCACATCCTGATTTTCGATTGCCGCGGCCCGCTCGTCGCCCACACCGAAACTTTCCGGAATTGAAGGTCCGGTGATGTCAGCGTCAAGGATGGCGGTTCTGAATCCGTCTTTGTTGACCTTGCTGGCAAGAAGGCTCGTCACAAGCGATTTTCCGACACCGCCCTTGCCGCTCACAATTCCTATAACTTTTTTTACGCTGCTGCCCTCATGCAGCCTAGCGCGCAAATCCCTGCTCTCGCAGTTCTGGCCGCAGCTGTTGCAGTCACGATTGCAATCCGCCATCTTACCCTCCGCAAAACTTTCCAAAAAAGCCGTCCCCGCAGAAATTCCATGATTTCAGGGCTGCCAGTCCGTCCGCACTAGCGGACACATGAACACGCAGTCTCGCAAGAAACTGCAAGGATAAACAGCCGCACAATCTTGCGACTGTTTTACTTTTTTAAATATAATCACACGCAGAACGAAAGTCCAGAAAAATCCGCGGGAACAGCGCGAATATCACGCGACTTGAATCAGGTGTCTCTGCTGACAAATGCAGGATTTTTCAATATAATCAAACAAAATTTATTGAAGAGAGGATAAAAATGACATCACAAATGCTCGCTCAGCTGATTGCCTTTGTGCTTTACCTTGGTCTCATGGTTTTTGTGGGGCTGCGCAGCGCAAGAAGCAACAACTCCGCGTCCGATTTCTTTTTGGGCGGAAGAAAAATAGGGCCGTTCGTCACGGCGCTAAGCGCGGAGGCATCTGATTCATCCGCCTGGGTTCTGATGGGATTGCCCGGCCTTTGCTATCTAGGCGGCTTCAAGGAGACTTTCTGGACTGCGCTCGGACTGATTGCCGGAACATACCTCGCATGGCTGATTATCGCGAAGCCGCTGCGAAAATGCTCCATCGCCTTTGATGACTCAATCACAATCCCCGAATTCCTCACAAAACGTTTCCACGACAAATCGCACATTCTTTCTATTGTATCGGTGTTCTTCATAGTCGTTTTCTTCACAATTTACACCGCCTCGGGCTTCGTCGCCTGCGCAAAGCTTTTCCGCTCGGTTTTCGGACTGAACTGGAACCTTGGCCTTCTGATTGGATTTGTGATTATCCTGTCGTACACGGTTCTGGGCGGCTACCGCGCTGTCTGCACGACGGACTTCATTCAGGGCACGCTGATTTTCGTGGCATTCGTGATTTCATCAGTTGTGATTATAATATCGCTCGGCGGAATCAGCAGCGCAGTCAGCCAGGTGCAGGATTTCACTCAGAAAGCCCTTACCGGCGAGTACGGCAAGGCGATGCTGGAGACTTTCACCGCGAACAAATCATTCTCGCCGCTGTCGGCAATCTCCGCGTTCGCATGGTGCCTGGGCTACTTCGGAATGCCGCACATCATCGTAAGATTCATGGGCTGCCGGTCGAACAAAGAAATCACAACCGCGCGCCGCGTGGGAATTCTCTGGATGATTATAGCGTACATCGGGACGTTCATAATCGGAACTCTCGGGACTGCCTATCTGATTAACCGCGGAATTCTGCTTGGCGCACAGCCGCATGAGGTCGCGATTGACGGTCTGCGCGTCCTTGGAAGCGGAACTCAGGAGGCTGTTTTCAGCGAGACGATGCTCAAAATGTACCCGGCGTTCATAGCGGGCATTTTCCTGTGCGCAATCCTTGCGGCATCAATGTCAACGGCAGACAGCCAGCTGCTCTCCGCGTCATCCGCCGTTGGTCAGGACATTTTCAAAGGACTGATAAAAAAAGACGCGGACGACAAGACCGTGCTCCTTGTAAGCCGCATTTCGGTTTTTGTGGTCGCAATCATCGGGCTAATCCTTGCGCTGAATCCTGACAGCTCGATTTTCGGGCTTGTCTCTTATGCCTGGGCAGGTTTTGGCGGAACATTCGGGCCGCTGATTATCCTCGCGCTTTACTGGAGAAAAGGAACTGCAAAAGGCGCGATTGCCGGGCTTGTCTGCGGCGGAATCACGGTGGTCGCATGGCACAATCTGAGCGGCGGCATTTTTGACGTGTACGAGATTCTTCCGGCGTTCATCGTGTGCCTCGCGGTCACGGTGATTGTCTCGCTTTTTGATAAAAACAAGGATTCCGATATGCTCGCGAAATTTGACGCTTACAAAGCGATGGAAGACTGATTACCCCGCGCATCATAAAACCAAATCAAAGCGGCGGCAGAGAATCTGCCGCCGCTTTTTGTTCATCAAGTGATTTTTAAATAAACGCCGAAAAATCAAAGAATGCGACTAAGTGCATTTTCCGGGGAAAACAAACTGCTCCGTCAGGCGTTAAAATCAGCGTGAGGATTTCTGCTGCCACGCCTGCGCAAAGTGACGGAATGCCCGGGATTTTTCTGCGCAGGAGTTTATACCAAATCCATCCGCGCTACATCGGCATTGTAATCCACGCCCTCGACATCAAATCCGTTTGTGGCGTAAAAATCGTGCTTGTAGCCGTCAAGGTCGCAGATTTCGGCAAGATTGTCATTGCTGACATTTGCCATAAGCCTGTCAACCTCGGCCTGAACATCGTCCTGCATCTCCCAGTCGTCCACGCGGATTCGGTTCTCCTCGTCAACGGGAACTTTTCCGGGCGCACTGTTCGCGCCGGTGTAAAGCCGCTCGGCAAAAAGACGCTCCATCTGCTCGATGCAGCCCTCATGCGTGCCCTTCGCCTTCATCACTTTGAAAAGCACAGAAAGATAAAGCGAGATAATCGGGATTACCGCGCTTGAGCGTGTGACAAGCCCTTTGTTCACCGAGACATAGGCCGCGCCGCCCAAATCCGCGGAAAGTTTTTTGCTCAGCTCGATGGCAGTCGCCTCCAAATCTTCTTTTGCCCGCCCGATTGAGCCGTCGCGGTAGATTGCATGGCTGAGCGCAGGCCCGATGTACGAGTACGCGACTGTGCGGCAGCCTTCGGCAAGCACACCGGCCGCCTCAAGCTGGTCAATCCAAAGTTTCCAGTCCTCGCCGCCCATGACTTTCACGGTGTTGGCAATCTCATCCTCTGTGGCAGGCTCCGCCGCGCTCTCTTTGAGGCTGTCGGTCATAATATCGATTCCAAGCCCCGCGTAAGTTTTTCCGATTGGCTTCAGAACCGATTTATAAAGGACGTGCTGCCCGGTCACGGGGTCAATTTTGTCCGGATCGGAGCGCACCGGAGACGCAAGGCTGTAAACAATCAGGTCGAATTTCTTGCCGTGATTTTTTGCCTCATCGATAATCATTCTGCGGGTCTCGTGGCTGAAAGCATCCGCGCTGAAAGTTTTTGCCCAAATGCCGTCCGCCGCCGCCGCCTTGTCGAACGCAAGATTGTTGTACCATCCGGGAGTGCCGCCCTTTGTCTCAGTTCCGGCTTTCTCAAACGACACGCCGATTGTCTCGGCCCCGTACTCGAACGCCGCGGAAATCCGGCTCGCAAGCCCGTAGCCCGTCGAGCATCCCAGGACGAGCACGAATTTCGGCCCCGCACCGCCCTCTTTTGCGGATTTTATCCCGCGCTTTTCCTTCTGCGCCTTGACATAGGCTATCTGACGCTCGGTCTCCTTTGCGCATCCCACCGGATGCGCGTTAATGCAGATGTTTGACCTCACCATTGGTTTGATAATCATAAAAAACTCCCGTAAAAAACAGCAGGAAATCGATTCCCGGACTGATTTTTCACGCACACCGCGCAATGCGCGGCCATGCGGTTGATATAAACGCTCGCGACGCGAACGTGCGGCAGAACCGATTTTTCCGGCCCGCCCTGATTTCAAAAACAAAACCCGCGCAAATCCGCAGTCCTCAAATCCGATTTGAAAGCAGATTCGCAGAATATCAGGAATTCCCACTCGGATTTTAAGCCCGTGTTTTCCCGGCGATTGTCACGCCTGAATCTTCCTGAAAATCACGCAGCCGTTGTGACCGCCAAAACCAAGCGAGCAGCTCGCCGCCGCGCTGATTTCGCACGGAACGCCGACATTCGGGGTGTAATCCAAATCGCAGCCGTGCTCCAAATCCGGCTCCTCAAGGTTGATTGTGGGCGGCACAAAATTGCTCTCCATCGCCTTGATGCACATGACCGCCTCAACCGCGCCCGCGGCTCCGACCATGTGACCAATCTCGCTTTTTGTGGATGAAATGTGAAGGCCGGGCGCATAATCGCCAAAAACCGATTTTATCATCGCGCTCTCCGCGCTGTCATTCGCAGAGGTGGATGTTCCGTGCGCGTTATAATACTGGACTTCCGCAGGGCGCATTCCCGCGTCCTCAAAAGCGCGTCTCATTGCAAGCGCGCCGCCAGAGCCATCCTCGCGGGGCGCTGTGATGTGATATGCGTCCGAACTTGCGCCATAACCCGCCACCTCCGCGTAGATTCGTGCGCCACGTGACTTAGCGTGCTCGTACTCCTCAAGGATGAGCACGGCAGAGCCTTCAGCCATCACAAAACCGCTGCGGTTCTTATCAAACGGACGGCTTGCCTTTGTCGGATTATCATTGAATTTATTCGTGAGCGCGGACAACGCCTGATAACATCCGATGTTGAAACCTGTGATGTTGGCATCCACGCCGCCGGCAAAACAGACATCGAGGCGGCCTGAGCGAATCATGTCGAGCGCAAGGCCAATGGCATCCGTTCCGGAAGCGCACGCCGTGGAGAGCGTCCATGACGGCCCGAGAATCTGGAAGTGCATCGCGACACCGGCGGCGGCCTCGTTGTTCAGCACAAGAGGCGCGGTCAGCGGCGGAATGCGGTTCACTCCGCTTGAAGGGTCAAAATATTTGCTGTATGCGGTCTCAAGGTCATCAGAAAGCCCGATTCCAACACCTGTGACGATTCCGGTTTTCTCATCCTTAAGATTTTCGGCTGAAAATCCCGCGTCATTGGCGGCCTCAATGCTCGCGCCAAGCAGAAATCTGGTCATCCGGCTCATTTTCCGTGATATTTTGCGGTCAACACCATAAGAGTTTATGTCAAAATCCTTGACTTCGCCTGCAATCTGCACCTGATGCTGTGATGCGTCAAAAAGCGTGATTCTTGAAATTCCGCTTTTTCCCTGACGCACATTCTCCCATGCGGTCCTCACGTCATTCCCGACGGAGGAGACGCACCCCAGTCCCGTTACAACAACCCTGCGCTGTGCCATTCAAAACCTCATGATTGTAAGTAGAAATATCATTAAAACACTACTCTTCTTCGACATTTTTGTCAATATTGTCAAAGACCGCCTCCCGCCGCAGGACAAAGGTCGATAATCCGATTTTTTTGATTAAATAATTGTAAAAAAATCTGCATAGTAGTATTCTAGGCAAGAGGTGTTGCAATGAAATTCGTAGAAGATTTGCTGAAAAAAGCCAAGGCCGCGGGCAAGACAATCGTTCTGTGCGAGGGCGAGGACGCCAGAGTCGTGGAGGCGGCATCAAAAATCACAAAAGAAGGAATCGCGAAAATCATCCTGATTGGAAGCGACGAGGACATCAAATCAAGCGGATGTGACGCAGATTTGAGCGGAGTCACGCTTGTTGACCCGGCAAAGGACGCGAACGCGGACAAATACGCCGAGCTTCTGTTCAAGGCGCGTGAGGGAAAAATCAACAAGAAGACCGGCGCGCCTGAATATGCGGATGTTGCGGCCGCAAAATCCGCCATCCTGAAAGACCACACGATGTACGGCGCGCTGATTCTCAAAGCCGGGGACGCAGACGGATTTGTGAGCGGAGCCTGCCACTCAACGGCGAACACGCTGCGCCCGGGCTTACAGGTCATAAAAACCGCTCCGGGATTCAAGACGGTCTCCAGCTGTTTCATCATGGTCGCGCCGGAGGGCGGCAACAAATATCTGCCGGAAGGAATCGCGCTGTTCGGTGACTGCGCCATCAACATTGAGCCGACCGCCGAGGAGCTTGCGGACATTGCGATTGCCTCCGCAGGCACGGCAAGAAAAATCGCCGGGATTGAGCCGCGAATCGCGATGCTCTCGTTCAGCACAAAAGGAAGCGGAAACGACGCGAAATTCCACGACACAGTCTCAAAAGTCCAGAAAGCGACTGAGCTTGCGAAGGCGGCCGCGCCGGACCTTGCCCTTGACGGCGAACTTCAGTTTGATGCGGCTGTCGCGCCGGAAGTCGGAGCGCTTAAAGCGCCGGGAAGCGATGTTGCGGGCCACGCGAACACGTTCATTTTCCCGAACATAAACGCCGGAAACATCGGCTATAAAATCTGCCAGAGACTTGGCGGATGGATGGCCATCGGTCCGGTCTGCCAGGGCTTCGCAAAACCGCTGAATGACCTGAGCCGCGGATGCAACGTTGACGACATTGTTGCGACGGTCGCAGTGACCGCTTTGCAGGCTTAGATTTTCAGGCGCATTCCTGAGCGGATGCGCCTATTTTCTTTTAAGGACGATTACAGAAACGTCGTCTGTGCGCGGAACGCCGTAAACATGCGCGTTAAAGGCGAACATCAGCGCGGAAAGCATTTCCGGGGCAGACATTCCGTGAATCTCATCAAGGACGGTCATAACCCGCGATATTCCGAATTCCTCGTGATTCTCATCCATCATCTCAATAAGTCCGTCCGTAAAAAGCAGCAGCACATCACCGCTGTTCATAGTGAACTCAATCTCCGCATAGCAGACATCAAAACCGCGTATTCCTACCGCACCGAAACTTGGCTGCGAGACATCGGGCAGAATCTCCTCCACCTGACCCGAGGCGGCCACATAAAGTAGCGGACTTGGATGACCGGCGTTCGCCATTGTGAC
This sequence comes from Treponema sp., assembly GCA_022510865.1. Lineage (GTDB taxonomy): Bacteria > Spirochaetota > Spirochaetia > Treponematales > Treponemataceae > Treponema_D. The sequence continues at coordinate 6,607 of JAFLSQ010000038.1, read as the reverse complement.
CGTGCACGAGCCATCGGGGTTCTCTTTTGTTGACAGCAGGATTCCCGTCAGATAATTCTCTATATCGTCCTTTGCCGTGATGAAGCGGTCGTTGATTTTTGTGAGAATATCTGCGACTCCAATCCCCGCGCCGCAGAATTCATGGTAAGTGTTCTGGATGATGTTCTCGGCGAGCATTGTGACAAGGCTTGCCGCAACCCCGTGCCCGGAAGCGTCAAACAGCGAAACGCCGTCCAAATCATCCTCATTGACGTAAAAATTGAAAAGATCCCCCGAGACGATTGAAAGCGGCTCGTAGCGCACCGCCACCTCCCATTTTGCGAGCGGGCGGTTCGGGGCGTGGAAGAATTTTTTCTGGACGAGTGCCGCCATGCTCATGTCCTCCTGGGCGGCCTCCTGCTCCTGCTCAAGTTTCTCGTTCGCCTCAATCAGTTTGCGGGTCTGAAGCTCAACCTCATCCTCAAGGCTGCGGTTAAGATACTCGACACGGCCCGAGATGCTCCGCAGCTGCATCGTGAAATAAGAGAAAATGAAAAAGATTGTCACGATGAATGCGGGCAGAGCGAAGTAAGTAATCAGAATGTTGTTGAGAACCAGTTTGATGATTATGTCCGCGGCGAATGAGCACAAAAGCGGCGTGAGGGCAATCACAAGGAATTTTGCTTTTTTGCTCCTGTCCTCAACCGCAGAGAAAACGCTGGCAATCACCATGATGACTGTAAGGACGACATCGGTGCTGACAATCGCAAGGATAAAAGGCGACAGCCGCATCAGAGCCTGATAATCTTTTGCAAGAAGAATCAGCAGGATGCTCGCGACGCTGAACAGCCAGCGGGAAATTGTCTCGATTTTGCGGTGCGGAATATCAAGGAATGAGAACACGAACATTGTGAACGTGACCTCGATTAAAATCAGCGCGACGCATCTTGCGAGCTTTAAATAAAGGAAGAACGGAATCGCCACGCCAGGCAGCTCCCCGGCAAAAAAACTGGAGAAAAACACCGCAGATACAAAATTGAGCAGTGAGAAAAACAGATAATATCTGTACTTGCGGTTTGAGAAATAAAGCATGAGGAAAATCAGGAAGACTTCCAGAAGGCAGCCCTCAAAGAAAATGTAGATTCTGCTCTGCCAGAAACTGTGCTTGTTGGACTCAGCCTTGCAGTCATCGCGCCCGCCAACAAACACACCGCGCGAGATTGTCGCCGAGCCAAGCGACAGCACTTTTATGTGCACGATATTCTCGCCGTTCTGGTCAAGAAAATCCTCCGGAAAATCAAAAAGCTGTGATTTATAGCCCGCGTCCTGCTCCGAAGCGCGCATTACACCATAGGAATTTATGAATTCGCCGTTCAGATAAAGCTCGCATGCATAGTGAAGATAGGGGATGACCATAGAAAGGTCGCGGTCATGCAAATCCCCCGGGATGCGGAACGTTGTCCTGAGCCAGACAAAACTGCCTTTTGAGCCGGCCGCCTTTGAGATATTCCTGAAACCCTTGCCCTCCAGAGGCTGGTAATCAAAATTATCCGCCTGGTCAATCAGGGAGTTTTCGTCACAAAGCGCGTATGAGAATGTGCCGTCAAGATAAATGCGATGAGATTCGCCGCGTTTGCATGACACAAAAAAAAGCGCAATGAGGAACAACAAGGCTGACTGTAGAAATCTCTTCATCCTATATATTCTATCGGTTTTTCATTTTTTTTCAAGAGACAAAGTTGCGGCACCGCAGGATGCGGTGCCGCGCGAAAGAGACAGTGGCAAAAATCACGCGGATTTTCAGGCGGGATTATCAGCCTGATTTTCCGCGCAGAAAAATCATCTCATTCCTTGTACAAAAAGCTCGTACAAATCGCGGTCAAAAGTGATTCCGTGGCGGACTTCCCAGTTTGTGTCCCGGCGGTTATGCTCCGCCACCCCGAACGGCCCGCGGAAATTCCAGAGCGCCCAGCCAAAGCCAAGCTCGTTGCACACGCTGAAAAAATCCTCGTACCAGGCAAGCGCGGTCTTGTTATCAACCTTGTTGTAGCATCCGCACTCCCCGATGTGGACTACGCAGCCTTTGTCCTTCAGCTCTTTCCACGGCGCGTAAAAATCTTTGAGTGCCTGACGCGACCACACAGTGTCATCGGTCTGCATTCCCGGCCACTTGGGATAATCCCACTTGTCCGACCCGTTCGAGTGCATCCATTCCGCGCGGAAATGCGTCATCTGGATTGGCGTGTAGCCCCGGCCGCTCAGGACAACGTCCAAATCCGCAAGTTCCGGGCACGCATAATGGCCGCAGCCAAGCCCGTCGCAGACAATCGTGCGCTCCGGCGTGATTTTCCTGATTTCTCCGGCGACGCGCACCATAATCGCCTTGTGATTCTCGCGCGTCATTCCGTACTGCCCGATGTGCGGCGGCTCGTTCAGAAGGTCAAAGCTCAGCTGAAAAGGACTGTATGATTTGTAACGCTCCGCGAACATTGTCCAGAGATTTGTAAAAGCGTCCTGCGCGATTTTATCCGTCCAAAGATTGTCGCGCTCAAGCTCGTTGTTATTGATGCAGTAGCCGGGCGCGCGGTGAATGTTCAGCGAGCAGTGCATTCCGCGCGAGACAATCGCATAGACACAGCGGTCAAGGACTTTGAGCATGGTCTCGTCAGGCTCATCATATTTAAAATCGTGGATAAAATAGCGGTAATCGCACGGAAGCCGGACGAAATTGCAGCCCATATCGGCCATAAAATCCAAATCCGCCTCATCCAGATGCACCATTCCCGGGCTTACCTCATCCGCCCATCTGCCCAGCGAGAACAGCGGAAGAATGTTAAAACCGTACCAAGTCACAGATTTCACGTTAGAATTCATTATGCGAAGACCTCCCGGACTTTCTTAAGCTCGTCAATAATCCTGATTTTCTGCGGACAGTGCGACTCGCAGTGACCGCAGGCTATGCAGTCTGACGGAGAGCCACCTTTGCTCGTTGTCTCATTGTACTTCCATTTGATTGCGCCGTTAAGAGTATAGCGGTTCTGGTCGTTATAAAGCCTGAAAAACTGCGGGATGTCAATCTTTTTGGGGCATCCGCCGGTTGTCTCGTCAGTGCAGTAATGGCATGAAGTGCACGGCACCAGAATCGAGCCTTTGATGATTTCTCCTGCCGTGAGCGCGGCTTTCATGTCCTGCGCGTCCAAGGGCTTGAAATCGCGCATAAAACTCATGTTGTCATTGAGCTGCTCCATGGTGCTCATTCCGCTCAGAACCACAAGAACGTTGTCAAGCGACGCGGCATAGCGGATTCCCCATGAGGCGACGCTCAAATCAGGCTCCCGCTCCTTGAGGATTTTCTCGGCCTCAGGCGTGACGCTCGCGAGGTTTCCGCCTTTTAGCGGCTCCATTATGGAAATCATTTTATTGTATTTTCCTACGGCAATCTCATAGCAGCGGCGGGATGCCACATCATCGCTCTCCCAGTCAACATAGTTAATCTGGAGCTGGACTAAATCAACCTCGTTGTGATGGCGCGACAACGCCTCCTCCAGCACATCGGGGCTGTCATGGAAAGAAAAGCCGGGATGCAGGATTTTTCCCTCCGCCTTCTTTTTTGCCATCCAGTCATACGCGCAAAGACGCTCCGCCTGCTCAAAACGCTCGCGGCCCATTGCGTGCAGGAAATAATAGTCAAAATAATCGACATTGCATTTTTTAAGCTGCTCATTGAAAATCCTGTCAAGGTCGGACTCATCCTTGACATCCCAGAGCGGCATTTTTGTTGTCACCTGAAATTTGTCGCGCGGATAGCGTTTTGCGACAAGCTCGCCGAAGACGCGCTCAGAAAATCCGCCGTGATAAACCCATGCCGTGTCAAAATAAGAGAAGCCCTGCGCGATGTACGCGTCAATCATCTGCCGGGTTTTATCCAAATCGATGTTGTTCCAGGTCTTGTCATCAGAATACGGAAGCCTCATAAGGCCAAAACCGAGTTTTCTCAAACTCACCTCCTCACCTTTCGGTCAATGCCTCAAATTATAAGGCAAAAGCGCGGGTCTGTGTTGTAAAAAATCAGTTGGAAATTGTATAAAAACGGCCGCATACTGATGATTAACGCCTGCGACTTGCGGTCAGTTTGTCCAGAAACGCGCGGCAGCCCTCCAGAACATCCTCATAAGTCTGGTCAAAGTTGCCGGTGAACCAAGGGTCTGCAATATCCCGGGATTTTCCCGCAAAAGAAAGAAGCCTCACGATTTTATGCTCCGGGTCAGGCGACCACATTCTGTTCATATAATAGATGTTCTCGTCATCCATCGCCACAAGATAATCGAATTTCTGATAATCCTCGCGGGTGATTTGCCTTGCGGCGCGGCGGCAGAACGGAACGTTCATCTGCGTGAGCTTGCGGCGCGTCCCGGGATGAATGTCATTCCCGATTTCCTCGCGGCTTGTGGCGGCAGACTCCACAAGAAAGTCACGCTCAAGCCCTGCGCGGCGCACCAAATCTTTCATCACGAACTCCGCCATTGGCGAGCGGCAGATGTTCCCGTGGCAGACAAAAAGTATCCGTTTCATTTCTCTCTCCAGTAATATTCCGTGCGGATTTCCTGACTTGCCGGGCATTTTTTGGGAAGTCCGCGCAAATCAATCATTAAGGTCTGCAAATCCGTTTTTGTTCCAGCGCAGGACGGTTTTGTAGCCAAGCTTCGCATACCATGCCGGAACATACGTGTAATGCACATAGCTCAGGTCAAAGCCTTCCTGCGCAAGGATTTGCGTGATGTTCCGCACCATTGTCAGGGCGATTCCTTTGTCGCGGTGCTCGGCCAGCGTTCCGACGCAGCCCGGCCCTCCAATCCGCAGAGGAATGCCGCCCACGTCTTGTGTGCCAAAATCCGCGATTGTGCAGAAACTCGCGATTTTTCCGCCAAGAAATCCGCAGTAAATTCTGTCGTCCTCATTGAAAAACTGCGGCCAGTCCTCGTCAACTTTGGCGACCGCGCTCCGCAAATCATCAATGCTTCTATTATAATAGCCGAAAGTCACAGAATCATCCAGCTGCCTGCGATATTTTTGCGGATTGAACTGGCGGAGATTCAGCACCATTTCGTCAAAAAAATATTCCCCGGGCAGATTTTTTATGTCATCCCGGCTGAAAAAATCGGGATGAAGCAGCGTGAACAGCAGTTTCCAGTCAATCTCATCAGTGCGCATTTTTTTCTCCCCATTTTTGCGGTACAAGCAAGCGTGCCCGCGGTCAAAACCAAGGATCTTGCAGGACGAAAGCGCGAAATCCGCCTTTGCGATTTTTTTCCGTCAGGCTGATTATCCCACGGTCTCCGGCGCGTCAATCGGTTTTCTTGCAACATAAAGGATGTGCGTGTCCTTGAACACAATCTCATTCCCCGCGTCAAGGACGGCCTTTCTTAATCCCTCAAAAAACGGGGTTCTGTGCGGCTCGGGCACAACGATGTGGTCGCAGTGAGTTCCGCAGAACTGCACGTACTCATCGGCAGTCATCCTGCGCTCGCCGTAGAATTCGTGCCGCGCGAAGCCAACGTAACCGTAATCAGCCGCATTCTCATATTGGAATTTTCCGTGCGAATAGTGCGTCTGTGGCTTGAAGTACTGGGCGTAAACTTCCTGAATTTTATTATAAAGCGCCTCGTTCGGGCTTTTGTAGTCGCCGACTGTGAGCATCATCGCAAGCGTGCCGCCGGGCACAAGCAGGTCAAAAGTTTTTCTGAACGCAATCTCCTCGGGAATCCACTGGATTGTGGTGGCGGAATAAATCATGTCAAAGCGATTGCCTTCAAAATCGTGGGTGATGAAATCATCGTTCACAATCTGGAAATTCGGACGATGACCGTACTTGCTCATCATCATCTCAAAAAGATTCTTGCCCAGCTCGATGGCGTGATAGTCGCAGCCGGTGTCAAGGACAGGCTCCGTGGCCTGCCCTGTGCCCGGACCAATCTCAAGCACGGATTTTCCCGCCCCAATCTGCGCGTAATCAATCAGAAAATCAAAGAGCGCATTGCTGTAGCGCGGCCGGAATTTGTCGAACTGCTCGGGAATCGTGTCGAACACCCTGCGGAATTCCATGCTTACCTCCAGAAGCCATTTTTGGCACAAAAAAAATGCCCGCGGATGTCAGCCTGTCGTGACTTGCGCGGCTGCCCAGTATATACCGCGCGGCGTGATTCGTCAATCCCATCACCGCCCGGAAAAGCGAAAACCTGCCGGAACGCCCAATATGCGCCCACGCCAAATTCCTTATCCGCGCCATCGCATCGCGCGGTACTCGCCCGAAGCGTCCTCGAAGCCGAGCGAACGGTAAAGCCCCTCCCCCATTTTGCGATACCAGTAAATGCACTCGCGCTAAAATTCCTGCTGTCGGGCAAAAATCCGGGCACACAAGGCTCTGGATACGGAAAATTAAACCCAAACCGATTTTAAGGCGTTCCCGGTGCGGTGTTATTTTTCCGTCAGTTTCTCAAGGTCGTTTGCTGAGTATATCGTTTTTGCCTTGCCGTTTACCATTGTCTCGCGCACAAGTATGGTCTGCCCTTTTTTGTGCGTATAAAAATCCGATGTCAATCTTTTGAAATATGCCCTTCGGGAATGTGGT
>JAFLSQ010000037.1 GCA_022510865.1 Treponema sp. | reverse complement strand
AACTTCGCCAAAAAGTCTGCGCAGAAGTTCAAGCCGCCGGATTTTTAGCAGCGAGATGAGCGGCGTTGTGTCAGAGACGACAATCATGCCCGCACCGCCTCCTGCGCTTTCAGCCGCTCATACGTCGCCACGTCCTCTTCCACCTCGCTCCACGGCATATCGATGTACGGGATTCCCTCCGCCGCGTACAGCTCGATGAGCCGCCACTTGGAGATGCCCAGGATTTCCGCCGCTCGTCCGTGCGAGATGGTCAGGTTCTTGATGTACGGATGCAAAAGCAGCGCGCGCTGCACGAGCGAAAGCTCGGGGCTGGTGGCTATGTACGGCTTCATCGCCGCGGGAACGTCAATCTGGACGGTCGTCATTTCCATCGTTTCCATAATGTGCCTCCGACATACTTTTATGCGTACAGTATACCACAAAATACGGATTTCGGCACGGATATTTTGGGGAAAACGATACCGGCAGAAAGAGACACCGGGCAAAAGCGGACGCGCCGATTCCGAACTCGGTAGAGCCTTTGCCGCCAAGGACTGTCCAGCTGTTTCATTCTCTTGCCCCAAGCCGCACCCTCATCATAGAAAGCAGTGTGTCCTTTATTTCATCATACAAGCCTTCCATGCCGTATGCTCTCAAAACAGCCGCATCAAAGGCCTGTCTGTCAGCCTGTTCCAGTTCCTGCTCGACGGGCAAAATATTTCTGTTCAGCAGAGGCTCGAACGCCGCAATAATATCCTGTCTCTGTCTGTCTGAAAGCAGATTGGGATTGAGCATGAAGGAATCCGCCACTTTGTCTTTGCTCAAATCCAGCGCACCCGCGCCCCGTCCGAATCCGGTTGCCTCGATGTAAAACATTCCGATTACAGAATTCAAAAGCGCGTGGCAAATGCCGATGTCCAAATCTTTGTCTTTCGGAATGAAGCCTATGAGCCGCTGGTTTATGCAGGTCGGCTCGTTGAATTTCGCGAAAAACAGACGCTTGTCAGGATTCAGGCTTGTAATGAGCGTGAATTTCTTTTTTGCTTCTTTCAGATTGTACCAGATGTCGCCGTGCTGCAACACAGACGGATTCAGGGTTTCCTCAAACTGTCTGAAATATCGGATTGTTTTTGTATGCCCGAGAGCCTCCATTTCCTCATACGTCCTGTCGGACGTGACGAAGTAATTGTCCGGCTCTGCAATCAGCGTGTCGCAGCCCTTTGTGTTCTTGAGCATCCGCGAGACATACGGCGCGTCCACGGCATCGGGCGAGGACGGAATGAAAATGCTGTCCTGCCCTGTCTTGGCTCCCCGGAACACACGGAACAATGCGCCAAGCGGAATCAGGTTTGTCTTTGACCGCATAAGCCACTTTACATTGTGGAAGCCAGCATTGAATGACAGGTTCAGCTTCTTGATTTCTTCCAGTTCTTGCCATGAGTATTCCTGCCGTGTCATAACAGCGCAGTCTATCTCTCTGTTCTGCAACACAGTCCCGACAGCCTTGTTCAAAACGCTCCGGTTTTCAAGCTCTGCAAGAGAGGCTTTCAATAAGCAGAAACTGATTTTGTCTGCCAACGCGGGGGAGGAAATCTCTTTCCTTTCGAGGATAAAAGCCGTCGTGACAATCTCCGCGTTCTGGAACCAGCGGCCGTTGCCGCTTTTCACAATTCCTTTGATTGTAAAATACCTGGAAAGCGCGTTTATGAACAGCACGCCCGCCGCCGTTGCCATCCATGAGTTGGAAGTCAAAACACAGGCAGTGCCGCCGGTTTTGAGCAGCGTCCACAGATGAAGGACGATGTACATATAATAGTCGCTTCGGTCGCTTATGCGGATATTCGTTTTTGCGGAAACATCGGCGCATATTTTGCTTTTCGCGGACGCATCGCTCTTGTCGTGCGTGTTGTTCCGGCAGAAGTCTATGAACGGCAGGTTGGAGACTATCGTATCGAATTGCGGAACGGTGATGTTCACCCGCTCGCCGTTTGTTGGACTTGTGATTTGGATTGTGTCGCCAACATTCAGGTCAAACACATTTTTCTGAAAGACGATTGCTGGCAGGTTCACGCTTTCTTTTGAGACGGTGGCAAGCCCCGCAATCTGCAACGGGAAACTCTGTCGGTCGGAGGCAAAAACGGTTTTATATACATCAGCGGCTGCAATGTCTTTCTCGCGCTTGCAGTTCATAAAGGCTCGGGCAAAAGAGCCTGTTCCGCAACATGGGTCAAGGCAATAGCCGTCCGCTTTTTTCATGGCGATGCGGACGAGGAAATCCGCAAGGCGGTAATCCGTTGTGTATTGTCCGATGATGACGCGCTGAGAAACGCGCACACTGTTTTCAAGTAGACTCTGCATATCCGCCTGTTCAATGGTATCAAGCCGGGTTTCACAGAGAAAGGCGTTTATTTCCAACAGCTGTGCCCAGACGATTTCGGGCAGATGCTCCTGATACTCGACTTTACGGAACACAGAAAAGAAGTCACACTTTGCGGTTATCTCCTCAAAAATTCGCAACGCATCTTGTGGCGTTGTTCCTTCTGCTATTTCAGTCACTCTTTCTGCCGTTGCGAAACGCGAGCGGATGATATGAGCAAACGTTATTTTGTTCATCCAGTCAAGCAGGATGACTTTTGCATAGGCGGCATACGCATCTTTTTCATCTTGTATGTATTCGCCGCTCGCCCCATCCCACCACAGGTCAATGAAGTTCGCAAGTATGGAATCCTGCTTGCTTTTTTCTTTCAGATGCTTAGCAGCGACATTTTTGTTCTGCATAATAAACGCTTCCGAAGCGGAATTGATGAAGGTTTCGCCACTCCGTAGCGGTTTGAAAGTTCCTAGAGAAAAATAGCGGTTCACTTCGTCAACGACTTCAAACAGTGTTTTGAGCCATTCGGATTTATGAAGCGTCACGTCATCGCGTCTTTCGGAAATCAGGGCACTGTTGTTCCATTCTCTCGCAATCTCAAACTTGCCTGTACCAGAATTCTTCACATAAAAGACGGCATAGCGGAAATTCCAAATGACCGTGCTTGTCAGTCCGAGGTTTTCCGCCTTGCGCCAGGAATCTTTTATGAAATCGGCATTGTCAATGGGAACATCGGGCATCTTGAGTTCCCATCCTTGCAGAATGAGGGACTGATTCTCGTCACCGAACAGCAGAACATCAGGGAACATTCTTTGTTTTCCAGTGTTGATTGTCGTCTCTCCGCCTGCCCGCTTTATTGTGAAATCGGGCTTACCTTTGACATACGCGGAGATTTCCTGAATGAGCTGAATTGCCCAGCTTCGTTCGTTTGCGTTTACCGTTACCGCCATTTCGCGTCTCCTAGAATACAATTGCGATTTGGGAAATCAGATTCAGCGGTTTCTTTTCCTCCGACATCTGCGCGATGGCTTTCTGTATGCGCTCGTTGCAGACTTTTATGTAATCTGTCGGCGTTACTTTGTGCAGCATAACCTGCTCGTTTTTTTCTATACCGATATATCTGCGTTTTTCAAGCAAGGCGGAGACAAGGAAACTTCCGCTTCCGCAGGCGTTGTCAAGCACGATGTCGCCCTCGTTCGTGAACGTGCGTATCAGATACCGTCCAAGCTCTACGGGCTTTTGTGTGGGATGATACACCGTGCCCTCCGATTCCGCGGTCTTGAAATACACGCAGTCGTCCGCCGCCGCCTCTTCGTAGAACACTACGTCGTTGGGGTAGCGCATTCCGTCGCTCTTCACGTGGCGCGGCTTGAAGTCGCCGTAGCTGCCGGTGTACTGGTCTTTGCGGATTCCCTTGTCGTAGCTTTCGCCCTGCGTCATCTGCGGGTTGTAGGTCGGCTGTCTTTTATAGAAGATGCAGATGTCCTCGTGCTTGCGCAGGGGCTGCTTTTTTGCGTTGAGAAAGTTCGTGGACTTTGACTTTATCCACACGATTTTGTACTTGAACCATTCCTCGTTGCTGAGGATGAGCCGGGCAGTGAAAACGCCCTGCGATGTCAGCGCGATGACCCCGTTCTCCTTGATGATGCGCGTGTACTCCGCCCACAGCCTGTTCAGGTCGATGACGGAATCCCATTTGTTCTGCGTCGTGCCATACGGCAAATCGCAGAGAATCATGTCTACGGACTTGTCGGGCATTGTCGCCATGACATCAAGGCAGTCGCCCTGTATGACTTTGTTGGTGAATTCGGCGATGTCTTTCTGTGGAAGCGGCGCGTTTCCTGTTGCCGGTTCTCTCGCGTTCAATGACTGCAAGATTGCATTTATATCTTCCTGCTTGTACATCCTGTAGGCATTGTACGGATTTCTTTGGGATTTCAGTTTTCCGCTTTTGTCCCAGTTTCGCAGCGTGGACGCAGAGACACCCAGTTTTTTTGAAGCGTCCTGAACTGTTAGATATTGACCGAAATTTTCCATGCCCCAGCCCAAACATTGGTAAACATTATCAAAGTTTACAACACTCGGTGGCAACTGTCAACAGAGTTACGCCACAGTATTTATGAGCGGTGTTGCGGCAGAGACGACAATCATGCCCGCGCCCTCCCCCTACATACCCATCGCCCGGGTGAAATTCTCCTTCATGCTCGCAACGCCCGCGGCAAGTTTTGCCTGCTCGTCGGCGGTGAGCGGCAGCTCAATCACCTCGGCAACGCCGCCGGCATTCAGGCGGCATGGGACGCTCGCAAAAACATCGGTGTGGCCGTACTCGCCGCAGAGGAGCGTGGAGACGGGCAGGATGCTGTTCTCGTCGCGCACAATCGCCTTGACCACGACCGCCGCGCTCGCGCCGATTCCGAACTCGGTAGAGCCTTTGCCGCCAAGGACTGTCCATCCGGTCTTTTTGGCGCAGAGCGCGATTTCATCAAGGTCAAGGCCGCCGAACCGCCCGGGCTGCTCCCTCATCAGCTCCAGAAGCGGCTTTCCCGCGACAGAGACAAGGCTCCAAGGCACAAACTGCGTCTCGCCGTGCTCGCCAAGCGCGTATGCGACAACCGACTTCTGGCTGTAGCCCGTCGCCTCGGAGATGGCGCGGCGCACGCGCGATGAGTCCAGCACAGTGCTGGTGGAAAGGATTCTGGCGGGATTCCAGTCCAGCGTTTTCTGCAAGTAATGGGCGATGACATCGGCGGGATTCGATATGCTGACGATGATGCCGGAGAATCCGCTCCCACGGATGTTCGGCACAATGTCCTTCATCACCTCGACAGTCGCGCCCAGTGTCTGCTGGCGGTCGTTCTGCCCCGCCTTCATGTCCGGGAGCGGCCCTGCCGCGACAATCAGGATGTCCGCGTCCGCAATGTCCTCGTAACTGCCCGAGCGCACCCGCGCGCCGTGCTCAAGGTAGGTGGCGGAGTCGCACAAATCAAGAGCCTGCGCCCGCGCCTTCTCCCGGTCCACGTCGATGAAGACAATCTCCTCCGCAAGTCCCTGGCTGAGGATGGCATAGCCCGCATGACTTCCCACGTGCCCCGCGCCTATAATCCCGATTTTCCGTCTCTGCGTGTTCATTGCGCCCTCCTACCGCTTCCGCCGCTTGATAATCCTGTTGCCGGCAAGCTGAATCAGGTTCACGATAATCACGAGCACCACAATCGTCACCCAGGTCACGTCAAGCTGGTTGCGGTCGTGGCCGTACATGATGGCGTAGTTGCCAAGGCCGCCCGCGCCAACCGCGCCCGCCATGGCCGTAAGCCCGATGAGGCTCACCGTGGTAATGGTCGTTCCGCGCACGATGGGGGCGACGCTCTCTTTGAGGTACACGCGGAAGATGATGTCGAGCGGGCCAAGCCCCATGCTCTCCGCCGCCTCAACAAGCCCCCCGTCCACCTCGGCGAGCGCGCTCTCAATCTGGCGGCTGAAAAACGGCACCGTTCCGAACACAAGCGGGACAATCGCCCCGCGGATTCCGATTGCCGTGCCCATAATCGCGCGGCTCAGCGGCATGAGGCCGGTGAGCAGGATGATGAACGGCACCGAGCGGAACAGGTTGATGAGCTTGTCGAAGGTCTGGAAGACAATCCGGTTCTCAAGCACGCCGCCCTTTTTCGTCACCGTGAGCGCAATGCCGATGACAAGCCCCAGCACGAAGATGAACGCGCCCGACCACACCGTCATAATGAATGTCTCCAAAAGCCCGTTGAAAAAACGCTCCGGGTGGGTCGCCACGTTCGGCAAAATCTTTTCAATAAATTCTCGCATCATATTCTCCTAATAAAAAGGCAAGACTTGGCGGGGGAAGCCTCCCCCGCGCTCCGTCACTGCGCGTAGCTGTCCGCCTTTTTCAGTACCTCAACGCCAACGTCCATCGCGGCAATATGCCCCAGGGCGCGCTCAATCACGGCAGGGTCGCCGCTCACAATCGCAACGGTGCCGCCAATCGGCGCGTCCTGCACAATCTCTATGCTCGCGAAGATGATGTTCATCGTCACCTCGTACATCCGCGAGATTGCGGAAATGAGCGGCTCGCTCACGTTCTTCTGGATGTAGGTGAAGCGCACCAGCTGCTCGTCCTTCTGAAGGCGCACCACCGGCGAGTCCTCGGCAATCAGCTCCTCCACCTTGGACAGGTTCGACGTGGAGCGGATGAAACGCCGGGTCACTTCGCTCCTGGGGCTGGCGAAAATAGAGAAGACATCGCCGGTCTCCACGATTTTCCCGCCCTCCATCACCGCAACTTTGTCGCAGATTTCCTTGATGACCTCCATCTGGTGCGTGATAATCACCACGGTCAGGCCCAGCTGCTCTTTGAGCCGCCTGAGCAGCCGCAGGATTGAGCGCGTGGTCGTGGGATCAAGCGCGCTGGTCGCCTCGTCGCACAAAAGGATTGCCGGGTCGTTCGCGAGTGCGCGCGCAATCGCCACGCGCTGTTTCTGCCCGCCAGAAAGCTCGTCGGGGAAGCAGGATGCCTTGTCGTCAATCTCCACAAGGCCCAGGAGCGAATGCACCTTGTCGGCAATCTGCTGTCTGGTCATCCCGCTGCGTTTGAGCGGGAACGCCACGTTGTCAAAGACGGTGCGGCTTGGCATGAGGTTGAAGTGCTGGAAAATCATCCCGATTTTCTTGCGCTCCTCGCGCAGTTCCCTGGCCGAAAGCGAGAGCAAATCCTTGCCGCGCACGGTGACGCTGCCCGATGTCGGACGGCCAAGCAGGTTTATCGTCCGCACGAGCGTGGATTTTCCCGCGCCCGAGAAGCCGATGATGCCGAAGATGTCGCCCTGCTCGATAGTGACGGACGCGCCGTCCACCGCGTTGAGGCTTTTCCCGTCCTGCACGAATGTTTTTGTGATGTCCTTTAGCTCGATGATTGCCGGCATAACTCCACCTTATTTTTTGACTTTCCGTGCCGCCCTGCTTCCGATTCCCTGAATAATCTGCACGAATATAATCAGGATTATCACGGTTGATGTCATAAGCGGCTGATTGAAACGCTGGTAGCCGTAGGTGAGCGCAAGGTCGCCCACGCCGCCGCCCCCGACTGCGCCCGCCATTGCGGTCGCGCCAAGAAGTCCGACTGTTCCGGTGGTCACGCCAAGCACAATTGAGCCAAGACTTTCCGGCAGAATGAACCGGATAATGGTCTGGAAAGTGCTGGCTCCCATCGCCTGCGCCGCCTCAATAATCCCGCGGTCAACCTCAAGAAGCGCGCCCTCAATCAGACGCGCAAGATAAGGCGCGATGTACGCCACAAGCGGAACGAGCGCGGCCGTTGAGCCAACCCGGGTGCCCACAATCAGTTTTGTGAGCGGCATGATGTAGACAATCAGGATGATGAACGGAACGCTCCGTATGATGTTGATTACAAGACCGAGCACGGTGTGCACGATTTTGTTCTCTTTAAGCCCGCCTTTTCCCGTCAGAAAAAGAATGACCGCGAGCGGAAGCCCGATTGCAAGGCCAATGGCAAGCGACACGCCCACCATGTAAATCGTCTGAAAAATGCTTGTGTATATTTTGCTGGCACTGACTCCAAAAATCATAGTTCACCTTCCGAATATCATACCGCCGATTTTAAATGCTATCTATAGTTCCACGGGAAATTTCGGCACTTTCCGCTCATCAAAAAAACGCTCCGCGAGCGCAATCTGCTCCTCGCTTCCTGTAACCTGCACAGTCTGAAATCCCACGACTTTCTCCTCAAGCTCGGTGACTATGCCGTACAAAACCGATATGTTCACCCCGGTCGCCTTCACAGCCTCCGCCATAATCGGCGAGTCCGCGTTCTTGCCGTCAAAACGAAGGCGCAGAACTTTCTGCGCGCCCTTGTAGTCGCGCAGGTAAGATTTCACGCTCTCGGGAAGCCTGTCGTTTATCACCGTCCTGATGAAATTCCTTGTAGTCTCGGTGGACGGATTTCCGAACACATCGATTACGTTCCCGCTCTCAATCAGGCTGCCGCCCTCCAGAACCGCCACTTTGTTGCAGATTTTCTGAATAACGTTCATCTGGTGCGTTATCATCAGGATTGTCACGCCGAATTCCTTGTTCACTTTTTTTAACAGGTCAAGGATTGAGTCGGTTGTCCTTGGGTCAAGCGCGCTGGTCGCCTCATCGCACAGGAGGATTGACGGGCTTAGCGCGAGCGCACGGGCAATCCCCACGCGCTGTTTCTGTCCGCCAGAAAGCTCCTTTGGAAAAGAGCGGATTTTGTCCTCCAGATCCACAAAGCGCAGAAGCTCACGGACGCGGCTCTCAATTTCCGCGCGGGATTTTTTGGCAAGGCGCAGAGGCAGCGCGATGTTATCAAAAACGGTGCGGCTCTCAAGCAGATTAAAATGCTGGAAAATCATGCCGATTTCCTTGCGGAACGCCCGCAGTGATTTTCCGCGCAGAAGTGACGGTGAGAGCGAATTCACGGTGATTTTCCCGGATGTGGGCGTCTCAAGGCCGTTCACCATGCGCAGCAAAGTTGATTTTCCCGCGCCAGAAAAGCCGATGACTCCGAAAATGTCTCCCTTATCCACGGAAAGCGACACATCATCCAGCGCATTGACAACCAGCGATTTTGTCCTGAAAGTTTTTGAGACGTGCTCCAGCTCAATCATCAGAAAAACCTCTTGCGTCAGTCCAGAGTATCAAAATCCGAAGTAAAAGAGTAATCCTCGGGAATCCAGAAAAGTCCGTTCTCAAAATTGGTGCTGTCAAGATACGCCTTGAATTCCTGCGAGTGATAGGCGGCCACAATATCCTTAGCCCACTGGCTGTCCTTGTTGCGCTCCTTCACGACAACTTGCAGAATGAGGTGCGGAAGAACGTCCTCCTGCGCAAGGGCAGTGCTCGCGTCAATTCCGGCGTTGTAGACGATTGAGCCGGTAATCACGACAAAATCAAAATCGTCCTGCACCTGCGGAATGTTCAGCGACTTCATCTCTGTGAATTTTATGTTATAAGGATTTTCCGCGATGTCCTCGCTTGTTACTACGGCAAGGTCAACGCCGTCACGCAGGGTTATCCATCCAAGTTTGGCAAGAAGCACGTATGCGCGCGCTGTGTTCGCCGGGTCGTTCGGAACTGCCACCTTGGGATTGCTGATGGCCGCAATGTCATCCGCAGAACTGTACCTGCTTGAAAAAAGGCTTGCTGGCACTGTCGGAATCGGGGTGATTGCCACAAGGTCGCCGTTGTTGCCGCTGTTGTAACTTTCGGCATAGGCTGTGTGCTGCTCCACGTTGAAGTCCACGTCTCCGCCGTTCACCGCGTCGTCCGCAAGGGCAAGCTCCGAATAATCAATTCCTTTGAGCGTGTAGCCTTTTGCCTCCAGAATCGGGGCAACTCCGCTCTCAAAAAGGACGGTGTACGGCCCCTGCGAGCGGCTGTAAGTCAAAGTCTTTTTATCGCCCGAATCTGACGCGGGCTGCTTCCTGTTGCACGATGCCAATGCAAAAAGCGCGGCAACGACCGCGAAAGACAAAACCGATTTTTTTACCTGATATTTCATAATTTCCTACCTTCTGCCTACTGGAATTGTAGGCTTATTTTGTGATATATTATTCCTACCGCTTAAAACCTATTGTGTCAATAGGTTTTAAGAAAAATAAATTACAAGGTGGATTTTTATGTCAGTTCTAAAAGAGGCGGAGTCGCTGAAATCATACATGGTCGGGCTGCGGAACTATTTTCATGCGCACCCGGAGCTGGGCTTGCAGGAATTCGGCACGTGCAGGAAAATCGAGGAGGAACTGGACGGCATCGGCCTGGAGCATTTTCGCGTGAAGGAGACGAACGTCATCGCGCGGATTGACTCGGGGCGGCCGGGCAGGACGCTCGTCCTGAGGGCGGACATCGACGCGCTTCCCATTCAGGAGGCGAACGACGTTCCGTACAAGAGCCAGAATCCGGGGGTGATGCACGCCTGCGGCCACGACGGTCACACGGCGTACCTTCTTGGCGCGGCGCGGATTATCAACGCGCACCGGGACGACTTCTGCGGCAAGGTGATTCTTGTGTTCCAGGCAGCGGAGGAAATCGGGAAGGGAGCGCGGGATGTCATCGACGCGGGAGTCCTTGATGGCGCGGACCGTTGCTTCGGAATCCATTTCAGCTCGGGGATTGACGTGGGCAAGGTGGGCGTGAAGGCTGGCGCGGACATGGCGAGCTGCGACCGCTTCAAAATCACGGTGCACGGGAAATCGGCGCACATCACCTGCCCGCAGCTTGGCGTGGACTCCGTATTCGTCGCGTCGCTCATCGTCACCCAGCTCCAGACGCTCGTTCCGCGGCTCGTAAGCCCGGTTGAGGGCGCGCTCATCGGCGTGGGCAGGATTGCCAGCGGCACGACGTACAACATCATCCCCGAGGAGGCGGAGATTGAGGGCACAATCCGGACGTTCTCAAAGGCGGTGCGCGAGAAGCTTTCCGAGGCAGTGCGCAAGGTGGCGCGGAACGTTGCAGAAGAGTACGGCGCGACTGCGGACATTCAGATTGAGGACATCTGCGACCCGTGCTTTAATGACGCGCAGAGCGCGGAGGAAGTTGTGCGCTCGGCGCAGAAGATTTTTGGCGGCGAAAACGTGCTTACGACAATCGAAAAGCGTTTCGGCTCTGATAATTTCGCGGATTTCTACCGGAAAGTGCCCGGCTGCTACGTGCACGTAGGCTCAGCCGACAGCGAGCGCACGCGGATTGCCCATCACAACGACCACTTTGACCTTGCCGAGGACAGCTGCACTTTTGCCGCCGCGCTCACAAGCCAGTACGCGCTGGACTTTCTGGCGCAGCTGTAAGGCGCAGGGGGTCTGACGCGCAAAATCCAGCAGGAAAATCCGATTTTACCGCCGATTTTCATGCCCGAACGTAGCTTGCCACAAAAATATGACCGCCAGAAATCTGGCGGTCAGCGTAAATTTTGGTTCATGCCGCGGAAAAGCCGGCAATCCCCTTGCAAACTGATGGTTATGACTGCTTCTCGTAGATTATTGCCGCGTTTATCTTTGAATCTGCATAATCATCGGCATCATATTCTCTTATGGTAGCGTTCATACGCACTGTAATTGTCTTGCGGTCTTTGCTGATAATGCACCATGATTCTTGTATATCATAATCTATCTCGTCTTTGTAAGCATCTAAATAATCCTCCCAACTTTCTTTTGAATAATTTGTAATGTAGCCAAAGTATTGTTCTGCATACTTTTGTGACAACGTAACACAGCAATCCGCATCAAATTTAGGCGCATCATCAAATTCATCCCAGCGCCTATCTTTTTCGATATATTTTGCAATCTCGTCAGGTGTGGTCAACTCAATCTTATCATTGTATTTTTCAGAGTGATAATACAACTCATAATAAGCATACAAATACCCATACACAAGCTTCCAAGTTCCGCTCAAATCCAAATCGGCAACAACGTCCGCCAGATTGTCGCCGTCGGGTTTGGTCAGGTTGCCGTTTGCAGGGTAAACTGGCGTGCTTGGCGCATCCGGAGTTTCCGCGGGAGTATTTGCGTCAGAGCCGCCGGTTTGATTAGCGCACGAGTCAAGCCCGAAAATCAGCGCAAAAGCCGCGCATAGTGCCATAGTTTTCATAATCTTTTTCATATCTGCTTCTTGTACAAATTGTGCAGAAAGACATAGCGCATATAAAATCATTATTGGGGATTAAATGCCGTACATCTTTCGTACATTTGTACTAATATCATCTTATAATACGCACAAACAGCAGAAAAATCAAGCATTGATAGTACATTCGTGTTAATTTATGCCAGTATATGTTGGATTTTTGGGTACGAGTAAAAAACAGGCTTGATTATCAGGACACTACACAAAAAGAACTGGCGGAAAAAATCGGCGAGAGCTACAACACGCTGCAATCATGGATAAACAGAAACCGGCTGCCGAATGCCGAGCAGTCCGTCAAAATTGCGAGCGCGCTGAACACTTCGGTGGAATTTCTGGTGACAGGACGGAAGCGCCACACCACCACGAACCACGCAAAGACCATAAAACTGCTGCAAGAGGCAATCGAACAGTTAGAGCAAGACTGATAAGCCTGCAATCTCGTCCTTCCAGCGTTTCACGAAGCGTACAGAAATCGCAAGAAAAATGATTTCCACACATCGCGCAAGCAAAAAAACGCCGGTCAGAAAATCACAATTTCATTCTGATTTTCTGCCCCCACCCCACCGGATTACCCGCCCGGGGATGGTGGCGCGGATTTTCCGGGACGGCGGGGAAATCATCACACGTGGGTCACATCTTCTTCCGCACGTCAGCAAGCCGGGTCAGCGCCTCGTTGAGCGTCTCGTCTTTTTTGGCAAAGTGCAGGCGCACGTAACGCATCTCGCGCTCGCGGAAAAAGCTGGAGCCGGGGACGCAGCCCACGCCCACACGCTCGGCAAGCGTCTCGGCGAACTGCAAGTCCGAGTCGTAGCCGAACTCCGAGATGTCAATCATAATATAATATGCGCCCTGCGGCACGGTGTGATTCAGGCCGATTTCGTCAAGGCCGCGCAGGAAGAGGTCGCGCTTGTGCGTGTACTTTGCCTGCAAGTCCGCGTAGTAGCCGTCGCCGAATCGCAGCCCGGTCACAGCAGCCTCCTGCAATGGGGCGGCCGCGCCCACGGTCAGAAAGTCGTGCACTTTCTTGATTCTGTCCGTCACCTCGGGGCATGCCTGCGTGTAGCCGAGCCGCCAGCCGGTAATCGAATAGGTCTTTGAAAGCGAGTTGCACGTGATTGTCCGCCCGCGCATTCCGGGCAGCGACGCCATGTACACGTGCTCGCTCGGCTTGTAGAGGATGTGCTCGTACACCTCGTCGGTGATGACAAAGGCGTCATATTTCTGCGCAAGGCCCGCGATGACCTCAAGCTCCGCGCGCGTGAAGACCTTGCCGCACGGGTTAGACGGGTTGCACACGATGATTGCCTTGGGCTTCTGCCGGAAAGCGTCCTCCAGCACGTTCGCGTCAAAGCAGAAGTCAGGCGGAACGAGCGGAACGTAAATCGGCTCTGCGCCCGAGAGAATCGTGTCCGCACCGTAGTTCTCGTAGAACGGCGAGAACACAATCACCTTGTCGCCCGGGTTCGTCACGCTCATCATGGCCGCCATCATCGCCTCGGTGCTGCCACACGTGACCACCAGCTCCGAATCCGGGTCAACGTCCACGCCCGAAAACCGCGTGATTTTCGCTGCCAGAGCCTCGCGGAAGTTCTGCGCGCCCCAGGTGGTGGAATACTGGTGGAAGTCCTCGCGGCTCACCTCGGCAAGCCGGTCAAGAATCTCTTTTGGCGGGTCAAAGTCGGGAAATCCCTGCGACAGGTTCACCGCCCCGTACTTGTTGGAAATCCTCGTCATCCTGCGGATAACGCTGTCCGTGAATGCGCTCGTGCGCGCCGAAAGCTCTGGCATATCCTACCTCACATAACTGATGTTCGCGTTCAGAATCCCCTTTGGGTCGAACGCCCGCTTCACCGCGTTCATGAGCGCGATGTTCGCCTCCGGGGTCTGCTCAAAAAAGAATTCGCGCTTGCTGATTCCAAGGCCGTGCTCTCCCGAGATGAGGCCGCCCATCCGCTGTGCCTCGCCGTACAGCCTCGTAAGATTCTCGTGCAGCTCACGCTCCCAGTCCGCGTCGCTCCGGCTGCCGCGCACCACGCACAGGTGCACGTTGCCGTCGCCCGCATGACCAAAGCTTATCATCTGCATACCGCTCTCGCGCTCCAGCGCGTTCACAAAGGCGACAAAATCCGCCACGCGCGAGATGGGCACCACGATGTCCAGCGGCTCCTGCTCGCTCACCGCCTCAACCGCCTTCACCAGGCAGCCGCGGATTCTCCACACATCACGCGAGAGCGCGGGGTCATCAAGCGGGATTATCCTGCCCGCAACGCCGTCAAGCAGCGTCCCAAGCCGCCGCACGGCGGAGTCAATCTCATCCGCGCCGCCGTCAAAAGTGAGCAGCAGGTACGCCTCATCGTCCGCCGGGAATTTCGCGCCCAGAAAGTCCTCGCCAAGGCGCACCACCTTGCGCTCAATAAATTCAAGCGCGGTGGGATTGAGGTTCGCCCTCAGAATGCCGAACACCGAGCCGATTCCCGCCTTGAGCGACGGAAAGCCCGCAAGCAGGCTCAGCGACCTCTCCGGCTTTCCCACCAGACGCAGAAGGCACTTGGTGATGATTCCGAGCGTCCCCTCTGAGCCAACCAGCAGGTCCTTCAGGTCAAGCGCGGTGGTGTCCTTGCGGTTCTTGCTCCCCACGGTGATGACCGTGCCGTCCGCCCGCACGAATTCCAGGGCCATCACATAGTCGCGCGTCACGCCGTACTTGACCGCCCTCATTCCGCCCGCGTTTGTCGCGATGTTCCCGCCGATTGACGAGCGTTTCTCGCCCGGGTCAGGCGGATAGAACAGCCCGCGCTCCTCCACATAGGCCTGAAAATCCTCCAGAATCACACCCGGCTCAACCCACGCGGTGAGGTTCTCCGCGTCAATCTCAAGGATTCGGTTCATGCGCGAGAAGTCAAGGACAATCGCGCCGTCACGCGGAACGGTAGAGCCTACGAGGTTCGTGCCCGCGCCGCGCGGCGTGAGCGGAATGCCGTTCTCAAAGGCAAAGCGCGCAATGTCGCTCACCTCCTGCGTGGAGACGGGAAAGACGAGCGCGGCCGCCCTGCCCGACTTGCGCCCGAGTGCGTCAGAAAGATATTTCTTCTCGATGTCATCGGAAAAAACAATCCGATTTTTGTCCGTGATGATGTCCGAAAGCCGCCCGATTTGCGCCATGATGCCCTGCCCCGTCAAAGAAATGGCGCGGAATGCCCGCGCAAAAAAACAAGCGTCCCCGCAGGGACGCCCGAAAGTATATCACAAAAAAACTATTTTGCGAACTCGTCGATGTCCCAGCCTTCCTTGATGAAATAGCCGCCGAACTTCTTGTTGAAGATGTCCTCGGTCTCCTTGGTCTGGAACGCCTTGACCACTTTCTTGAAGACCTCAAGCTTGGCAGGGTCATTTAAATCCTTGCCGCGCGCCGCCACCAGATTCCAGTACTCCTTCTCGTCAACCGAAGTGTCCTTGAAGATGGCGTTCTCCGGCTTGATTCCGAAGTCCAGCGCGTAGTTGCCGTTCACAATCGCCGCGTCAACGTCAGCCAGCGCGGACGGAATGGTGTTCGCGCTCAGCTCGCGGATGACGATGCCCTTGTTATCGGCGATGTCGTCCACCGTGGGATTGAAGCCCGCCCCGCTCTTGAGCGTAATCAGCCCCGCGGACGCAAGCACCTTGATTGCCCGCCCGCCGTTCGTCACGTCATTGGGGATTGCGATTACCGCGCCCTCCTTCAGCTCGGAGACGGACTTGACCTTCACCGAGTAGAGGTTGAGCGGGATTATGAACGTGTTGCCGATGAGCTTAACATCGTACTTGTGCGTGGCAATCTCGTTCTCCAGAAAAATGCGGTGCTGGAACGCATTGAGGTCAATCTCCCCGTTGGAGAGCGCGTTGTTCGGCGTGACGTAATCCGAGAACTGCACGAACTTGAGGTCAATCCCCTGCTTCTTGAGCGCTTTCTGAGCCGGTGCCCACAAATCCTCATAGATTGAGCCGACCACGCCAAGGCGCACGACCGTGTTCTTGGGCTTTGCCGCGAAAACCCCCGCGAGCGCAACCGCCCCCACCAAAAATGCTGCGATACTCTTTTTCATACCTGTCTCCTTGCCCGTCCCCCGGCCGCGCCGCGCGGGCTTGCAGATACCGTTATACCGCTTTCTACCTAGTTAATCAATGGGTTTTTCACGGTTTTTTGCGGAATTTGTGATTGGGAAACATCAGGGAAAGCACCTGCTTTTCCAACAGTGTACGCTATAATGTACGCAGACGGAGGCAGACATGAAGGCGATAACGAGGAAGTCACCGTCGATGGCGTGAGGTACGACGGAACGGTGAAGATAATCCGTATGTGGGCGCATTACTACGGCGTAAGGTAACGGCACAGTGTCAATCACCTCATGCCTAGCATTTCCTGAACACCACCGACTTGCTGAACTGCCCGCTGAAAGAGCCAAAGATTGCATCCTCACCGACAGTGCCGTCAAAATGCTCTGAAAGTTTTATGGAATGATGTACCCTGGATATTGTACCAAACGAAAACTGCATCACATCAGGAAGCGGATGCAAATCTGAATCTACAATACCCATCACCCCTCCTGCTCATCCTCCTCAGCATCATCCTGATTATCCCGCTTCGCCCCGCGCCCAGTGCCCTTCACCTTGGAGAATGAAACCCTCGTGCTCACACTGTGCCTGAGGGCGGCGTCCGCAAGGAACGTGGGCCGAACCGACGACCTGTCGATGTTCGCGGCGGTGACATCCTCCGGCTTCTCCTCGCCTGTGCCGCGGAAAGACAGCTTGAAGATTCCGATGCCGTCAAGCCTTACCTTGTTCCCTCGTACCAGATGTCTGCGGAAAACATCAATCAGCTCCCACGTGACCGCCCTGACATCCGATGCGGTGAGCGAAGTGGCATGCGAGATTTCATCAACCAGTTCGTCAAGACTGACAGTCCTATCATAGACAGGAAACGGATAATATTTCCCCGGAGCATCGTCATTCTGCGGGTCTTTGAAAAAGTGAGTTTTGAACAACATCACCAGTCCTCCTTGTAATTATGTAAAGTATAGCATATAAATTATAAATGATTTCTTGGAAAAATGCCTAGCGATTTATTTAAAAACGCTAAGCGTTTCTGTTAAAATCGCTAAGGGATTTTTAGAAAACGCTAAGCGAATTTGCAAAAAACGCTATGCAAATTCAAGAAAAACGCTAAGGGAATTTTGTAAAATGCTAAGGGATTTTCAGAAAACGCTAAGCGATTTTACTAAAAACGCTAGGCAAATTTAAGAAAAACGCTAAGGGAATTTAGTAAAAATGCTAAGCGAATTCACACTGAATATCTACATATTTAAAAAAGAGTACGCGGATTTTATCGTGATAGATGTTGAAAAC
>JAFLSQ010000036.1 GCA_022510865.1 Treponema sp. | reverse complement strand
TCTGGCCGAACCCCGCAGGCTACGAGCGCCGCACCACCTACCAGAGCGAGGTTGACTGGATGGCGGACTGGCTTGAGCGACGCTATAACTGGCTCGACAGCGCGATAAACGGGCTGTAGGGAAAGCGGGGCACGGACGCGCGTTTTTGCCGACTTTACGCCTGGACAAAGAGCGGCAGAACGCCGCTCGCAGAAATTCTGTCTGGACAAGCAGCGGCAGAACGCCGCTCACAGAAATTCTGTCTGGACAAGCAGCGGCGCTCCGCCGCTTGCGGAAATTCTTTCTGGACAAAGAACGGCACTCTGCCGTCCGCCGAAATTCCTCTTGGACAAGCAACAAATTTTCGTTTGAAGCCCGCCTTTGCCTCGGGGAAGCAAAAAATCTTCGTCCGTTGCCCGCTTTCTGCGAAAATCACATCCGGACGCGCTCGTTCACTCCGAAACGTATCCAGTTATTTACGGAAACGTTTCCAGCTCCAAACGGATACGTTTCCGTTATCATAATGGAAACGTTCCCACTGCGCGGCGGAAACGTATCCGGCATTCAGTGGAAACGTTTCAAAATCAGGGGCAAGACAAGCGATGGCATTTCCTGATATTTCTGACTTATGTTTTCTATAAATAAAATGCGATAAAAGCGCACGTCCCGAATCCGCCTTAAAATCCAACGGATGATTTGGCGGCGCTTTACGGGCAGACCGTGCGCTTACGCGGACAGCCTCACTGCAAAGACCAGATATCCGCGCATTCCCGGGGATTGCAATCAGGATGCGGGAGTATGGCTCTGGTCACAGTTTGAAAATCCGCCTGATGTTTTTGTCTACTGTGTCGCTCAGGGCGGCGGGGGTGCATCCCAAGGTGGCGGCAATAAAATCGTACACATATTTGACGTTCGCGGGGGTGTTCACGGTGCCGCGCATGGGAACGGGCGCAAGATACGGCGAGTCGGTCTCGCACAGAAGCCTGTCTGCGGGGATAAAGCGCAGAAGATTCTGCACTGCCTCCAGACGCGCTTTTTTATTGTAGGTGACTGCCCCGCCGAACGCGATGTACCATCCTCTGTCCAGAAAGGCGCGGGCCTCGTCAATCCCGTAACTGTAGCAGTGGATGATTCCGTTGTCGTAGCCCACATTTTTTATGCAGTCCATTGTGTCCGCAAAGGCATCCCGGCTGTGGACAATGACCGGCAGGGAAAGCCGCCGCGCAAGGTCCAGCTGCGCCTCAAAAAGCTCGCGCTCGCCGGTGTAGGTTTTCTGGTCAAAGTCATCCTCGCGGCGGCCGTCCACGCCATCAGGATTCCAGTGATGGTCTATGCCGCATTCTCCCAGCGCAACAATTTTTCTGTGGAGCGTCTTGTCATCGCAGGAAGCGGAGGCAATCATTTTTTGAAGACGCGCAAGGTGATTATCCCGCTCGTGAATGGCGTTCACATCAGGCCAGATTCCTGCGGTGAAGCGCATGAATTCTCTTGCCCGCGCCGCAAGACGCTCATCAGGCATCTGCGCAATGGCGGCCTCAACGCTTGACTGACGCGCTGGCAAATCATCGCATTTTGTGCCCACATCAAGGGCAAAAAAACAGTCCTGCTCAGCCATCGCACAAAGGGCGGCCGTGCCGTCCGCTCCGCGCTGAACGCTGTGCTCAAAATGAAAATGAGTATCAGAAAACATAGGACGATTATAGCGATTTTCCCGCGCACCTGCTATAATCATTCTATGACTGATATAAATAAATTTCTTGCGGACATCCAGAAGTCCGTGAAAATTGGCCGGCAGAAAAACGGCGGAAAATCAGACTACAATCTTCTGCGTGATGATTTGCTGACTCTTTTTGCGCGCAACGCATCTGACGTGGGCGAGCTTGCCAATTCGGTTTTTGAGCACTGGGAGAACGCGCACGTTCGCTGCTCGCAGGATTTGGCTTACGAGCCGAGCGAGGAGAATCAGAGGCTGCTCGCGGCGTACCTTGCGTTTTTGCAGTCCGGCGATGAGTATCAGGATTTGATTTCTGCGGATGACTGGGCGGAATTCGCAAGGCTTGTGAATTTTGAGGCGGAGGAGCTTGACGTTGGCATCCTGCAAGATTTGATGGGCATTCTTGTGAGCAAAGGCGCGTACTGATGAGCACGGCCGTAAAATCCGCTTTAAAAACCGATGACATAGCCGCGCTTTACAGGCAATGCAGGCAGTGCCCAAGAAACTGCGGCGCAGACCGCCTGAGCGCACAGCCCGGGTTCTGCCGTGAGGGCGCGGCACTGCGCGTCGCTTTCGCGGGGCTGCATTTTGGCGAGGAGCCGCCGATTACCGGCAAAGGCGGAAGCGGCACAATTTTTTTCACGGGATGCACTCTGCGCTGCAAATTCTGCCAGAATTTCCAGATTTCGCAGGATGGGCTTGGCAAGGAAGTTGACTCCGCGCAGTTCACGCAGATATGCAGAAGATTGCAGGACGCGGGCGCGGAGAATATCAATCTGGTGACGGGAAGCCATCACATCCCAAAAATCGCGGATTTTCTTGCGGATGCCCGGAACGCCGGCATAACGATTCCGTTCTGCTGGAACAGCTCCGCTTATGAGAGCGTCGCTATGCTGGAGCGGCTCAAAGGGCTTGTGACGGTCTGGCTTCCGGATTTCAAGACTTTGGACGGTGCGCTTGCACGCTCGCTTTTTGACGCGCCGGATTACCCGGAGGTTGCGGCAGAAGCAATCCGCTGGATGATTGCCAACAATCCGCTGAGGATTGAGAGCCTTGACGGAATGCAGGGCGGAGAAATCAGCGGGAAAATCACGAGCGGCGTGATAATCCGCCATCTTTTTCTGCCCGGGAAGTTCGAGCAGACCGATGATGTGCTGCGCTGGCTAAAGCAGAACGCGGACAGCAGGGCTATCGTCTCGCTGATGAGCCAGTACACGCCGATTCCGCAGAAAAGCGGAAAAATCACAGAGTTTGATGACCGGCTTGTGACCGCGCAGGAGGACGAGGACATCCGCGATTTGATTGACGCTTACGATTTTGAGTGGCTTTTTTATCAGGAGCTGAGCGATGACACAAGCTGGCTTCCGGATTTCAGGCGCGGTCAGCCTTTCAGCAACGCGCTCGCAAAACCGCTGTGGCACTGCCTCAAAGACTGACGGCAGGTAAATCAGATTTTAAGTTTCTAATCATTTTTTCATTTTTTTTTTCATTATTAACAAAAGCGTAGTATAATAGTCGTTATGGCAAAAACTAAACTTATACAGAAGAGGCTTGGTGTCGCAGTTCCGCTCGGTGCGCTGTATTCCCGTGAGAACGCCGCAATCGGTGAGTACCCGGATTTGAAGCCGCTCGCGGATTTCTGCAAATTATCGGGAATATCTGTAATCCAGCTGCTTCCTGTGAATGACACCGGCACGCAAAGCTCGCCTTATTCGGGGCTTTCTGCGTTCGCGCTGCATCCAATCTACATCAGAATACCGGATGTTCCGGATTTTCACGCGCAGTACAAATCAAACAGCAAACTCAAAAAATTGTATGATGATTTCACCGCAAAACACAAATACACGCCCAGATACGATTATGAGCGGATTCTGAATGAGAAAACCGCGATTCTCTCCCTGATTTACGACTCCACCGAGGAAGGCATGACCGGAAAACCCGGCGAGAAGCTCGCAAAATTCATCAAGGCGAATCCATGGGTCAAAACTTACGCGGTCTACAAAAATCTTAAGCGCAATTATATGCAGGCAAGCTGGAAAACGTGGCTTGAATCAGACCGCCGCAAAACTGATGATGAGATTGCCGCCCTCTGGAACAAAATGGCGTTCAAAAAAGAGCACCTGTTTTTTGCATGGCTTCAGATGATTGCCGCCGAGCAGTTCTCTGACGCGGTTGCTTACGCGCATGACAAAGAAATTCTGCTCAAAGGCGATATGCCAATCCTTATGAACGAGGATTCGTGCGATGCGTGGGCATATCCGCAGTTTTTCAATCAGGATTTGCGGGCCGGCTCTCCGGCAGACGGCGAGAATCCGTGCGGGCAGAACTGGGGATTTCCCACCTACAACTGGAAAAATCTTAAGGCGGACGGCTACAGCTGGTGGAAAAACCGGCTGATTTGCGCCGCAAAATATTATGACGCATACCGGCTTGACCACATTCTGGGCTTCTTCCGCATCTGGGCAATTCCCGAGGCGGACTGCAACGCGCTCACAGGCCATGCCGAGCCATGCGCCACAATCAAGCGGGATGATTTATATGAGCGCGGTTTTGATGACCAGAGAATCCGCTGGCTGTCGCAGCCGCACATCCCAACCTCTTTGATTGAGGACATCACCTGGAATCACGAGGCGGCCTGCAAAATCCTTGAGAAATTCTGCAAGAAACTTGACGGCGAGGAACTTTGGCTTTTCGCGCCGTCAACAAAAGGCTCCGCGCAGATTGCCCGCGCGGATTTCTGCGGACTTTGCACGGACGAGGCCGCTGTGCGCATAAAAGACGCGCTGATAAAAAAATGGGCTGACCGTACCCTGCTGGAAATCGCAAAAAACAAATTCATTCCGCTGTGGACTTACGGCAGCTCAACTTCGTGGCAGAGCCTTGCTCAGAGCGAGAAAGATTCGCTTTCTGAGCTTTTTGAGCAGACCGGCAAAAAAGAGGAGCGGCTCTGGAAAAAACAGGCGGATGAGATTTTTGACGCGCTCACTTCCGCAACAAAAATGATTCCGTGTGGCGAGGATTTGGGAGCGGGGATTGCCTGCCTGCCTCAGACAATGAAGGAGCACGGAATTCTGGGGCTTCGCGTTCTGCGCTGGTGCCGCCGCTGGGAAAAAGAGGCTCAGCCGTATGTTGCGTTCTCTGAATACGAGCCGCTTTCTGTCATCACGACCTCTGTGCACGACTCATCGACAATGCGCGCGTGGTGGGATGAAGAGAAAGAGAGCGTCCGCGCATTCGTGCAGGAAAATCCCGAGATTTTCGGGGCGCAGAAAGACGATGCTCAGAAAGTGTCGCAGGCAGCGTTCGCGCCGGAAATAGCCGCGGCAATCATCAGAGCGTGCGCAAAATCACAGAGCGTGTGGTTCATTCCGCCGTTGCAGGATTTACTTTACATGGACAAAAAATACTGGCTTGAAAATCCTCTGGACGAGCGGATTAACGTGCCCGGAACGGTGACCGCATTCAACTGGACTTACCGGCTGCCATGCCCGCTTGAGGATTTGATTGCGGACACCAAGTTGCAGAAAAACATCATGAAAGCAGGAGAACTCAGATGAGACCAACAAAAATATCATACAACGAATTCCATATCTCAAAAAAAGTGCGCGATTTGTGCGACTTTAACAAAGGACTTTTTGCCTCCAGCGGAAACGTAATTTTCGCGAACATGAAGAACGTCCGCGACTTCCAGATTCTCTTCAATAATTACATAAAGACTGCCACCGGCGATGAGAACAAGCAGGTTTCTGCCGGCCAGCTGAACGCAATGGGCCTGATTGACGAGATTCTGCATTATGTCTGTATGCTTTACCGCCGCAACAAAGTGCCCACTTTCTCCAAGGATTTGCTTGATGTTCTGAACAAGGAATTCACATCCGCGCAGATTGACGCGCTTCTGCTTGATTTCATGCGGGAATTTCCGCCAGTGGCCGTATATCAGGAAAAAATCACGGCGGAGGATTATCTGAACCAGACCGCGCTTGACATCGGCACGAACCAGGAGCGCAGCAACCGCGAGCAAATCATTGAGGAGATGATTCTGCTTCACCTTGCCAACGAGAACAAGGCGTTCCGGCCGTTTCTGCTTCTTTTCAGCGACGCGGAGCTGGCAAAAAATCCGCTTTATAAAAAAACTTGGAAGGCAATCCAGAAATATGCCGCGACTCAGCCGACTTTCGGGCCTTTTGACCACGATTTAATCACCCTTCTGCGGGAGCCTCAGGTTTTTGCGCCGGAAAGCCTGCGCGGTCAGCTTGAGTATATCCAGAAATATTGGGAGGAATTCCTTGGCGAATGGCTCAAACGGATTCTTGCCGGCCTTGACACAATCTCTGAGGAGGAGAAAGCCGCGTGGCACGGATTTGGCGGCGGCGACCTGCCTGACATGGTGCCTTATTCTTTTGAGAATCTGATGAACGAGTACGAGCGTTTCTCTGCCGACAGCGAGTGGATGCCCAACGTGATTCTGATGGCAAAGACCGTGCTTGTCTGGCTGGATCAGCTTACAAAACAGTACGGCTACCCAATCACAAGGCTTGACCAGATTCCTGATGCGGAGCTTGACCGCCTGCGCGACGAGGGCTTCACCGGGCTTTGGCTGATTGGGCTTTGGGAGCGCAGCAAGGCAAGCAAGAGAATCAAGCAGATTTGCGGAAACCCCGAGGCGGCGGCCTCGGCGTACTCGCTTTATGATTACAACATCGCGCACAACATCGGAGGGTGGGACGCGCTTGCGAACCTGCGACAGCGCTGCTGGCAGCGCGGAATCCGCCTTGCCTCCGACATGGTTCCGAATCACACTGGAATGGACGGCGACTGGGTGATGAACCGCCCGGATCTTTTCATTCAGCGCAGGGACTGCCCGTTCCCGCATTACACTTTTAACGGCGAGAATCTTTCGCAGGACCCGCGCACAAGCATCTTCCTAGAGGATCACTACTACAGCAAGAACGACTGCTCCGTGGTTTTCAAGCGTGTGGATAATCAGACGGGAGACACCCGCTATATTTATCACGGAAATGACGGCACAGGCCTTCCCTGGAATGACACCGCGCAGATTGATTTTCTGAACCCGGCGGCGCGCGAGGCTGTTATGCAGGAGATTCTGCACGTTGCGAAAAACTTCCCGATTATCCGCTTTGACGCCGCGATGGTGCTGGCAAAAAAATCCATCCGCAGATTGTGGTACCCGGAGCCGGGACACGGCGGGGACATCGCCACAAGAAGCGAGACCGGGCTGAGCACTCAGCAGTTCAATGACGCGATTCCAAACGAATTCTGGCGCGAGGTAGTTGACCGCGTTGCGGCGGAATGCCCGGACACGCTTCTTCTTGCGGAGGCCTTCTGGATGATGGAAGGCTACTTCGTCCGCACGCTCGGAATGCACCGCGTGTACAACTCGGCGTTCATGAATATGCTCAAAAAAGAGGAGAATCAGAAATACCGCGAGACAATCAAAAATACAATCACTTTTGACCCGCAGGTTCTCAAACGCTACGTGAATTTCATGAACAATCCCGATGAGGAGACGGCAATCGCGCAGTTCGGGGACGGCGACAAATATTTTGGAGTCTGCACCCTGATGATTACCATGCCCGGCCTTCCGATGTTCGGGCACGGTCAGATAGAAGGCTTCACCGAAAAATACGGAATGGAATACACCAAGGCGTACAAAGATGAGAAGCCCAGCCAGTATCTTGTTGACCGCCACTGGCATGACATCTTCCCGCTGATGAAAAAACGCTATCTTTTCAGCGGCGTGGAGAACTTCCTGCTTTATGATTTGTGGCAGGACGGTCACGTGAATGAGAACGTTTTCTGCTACTCAAACGGCTGCGGCGGCGAGCGCGCAATCGTTTTTTATAACAACAAATACGAGCAGGCGCACGGATGGATTAAGCAGTCCGACCCTTACGCGGTGAAAACCGGCAACGGCGATGAGATTGCGATGAAATCCCGCTCCGTCTCGGAGGGCCTGGGTCTCACTGCGGAGGATGACAAATACTGCATTTTCCAGGAGCACAGAAGCCGCCTTTGGTTCATCCGCAAGAGCAGCGAAATCTGCGAGAAGGGAATGTTCGTCATGCTCAACGGTTTTGAATATCAGGTTTATCTGAATGTTCATCAGGTGAGTGACGAGGCAGACCACCGCTATAAAATCCTCTGCGAATTCCTGAACGGAAAAGGCTGCGAGGATATTGAGACCGCATGGCAGGAAATCATCTACCGTGATTTGTATGCTGCGCTTGGTGATTACAGCGCGAAACTGACGGGCAGGCTTTTCGCCCTGTTCGGTTATGAGCGCGTTCAGGCGGAAGAAGATGAGGCCGCACCGCAAAAGGCAAAAAAATCCGCCAAGGACAGCCCTGCCCAAGTGCCGCTTAAAACACTTTCCCAGATTCTTGAGGACGCGAGGGACGAGGCTCTGGAATTTTTCAAAGTTGCCGGAAAATTCACGGATGGCAAACCCGCGCTCGTGCCGGAGACGGAATTTGCGGAGGTGCAGGCACGGCTCAAAAAAATCGCGCAGATTCATAATGAGGCTTCTGCCAAAAAGACGAAAGCACCCGCCGCGCTGCAAAAAGTGCTGCTCAAAGCAGGTGATGCGGCCGCATTCGCAGTTCCAATGGAGATGGCAGACCCGAACCTTGAGAAAACGCTTTTGTGCTGGGCAATCTGCGGCACTCTTGCGGACAGCGGGCACGCCGCGACATTCGCGCTGGGCAGAAAACTGAGTGAGCATCTTAAAGCCGAGGGCATCACAAAAGATGACGAGCGGGCGAATCTCACACGGATTTTCCTGCTTGCATCTGCGGCAAGGCCATCAGAAATCAAAAAGGACAGCAGGCAATCCGCGCAGAAAATCACGGAGCTTTTGATGGGCGGACGCTACCGCTATCTTCTTTCCGGGGCGAACTGTTTTGATAACATCTGGTGGTTCAACAAAGAGCTGAGCGATGACAGTCTGAGCAAGGCGATTCTTCTGGCGGTGCTTACGGCAAAACCGTCCGAGCTGGAGGCGGTGCTCAAACTTTACAAGACGCTCTGCGCCGCAAAAACCAAAGCGGCTTACAAATGCGACCTTATGCTCAAAGAATTTGCACCGGTGGTGAAAAAGCCCGCCGCAAAGACGACCGCAAAAAAATCCGCGGGAGAGGCAAAGAAATCAGGGCAAAAGAAAGCCGTGCAGAAAAAGAAGTAGTTCTCTGAGTGCCGGCTGGCACTCAGAATCTCACAGGCTTCTGATGACGGATTTTATATCGTCCGCGCAGGTAATGAGTCCGCGCCCAAGAGTCACAGGCTCAAAACTCCGGCTGATATAATCCGGCGTCTCCGGCGCCTCACCAATCACATGGCGGCAGTATTCGGCGGAGAGCGACGGATGATTGTGGGCAATCAGGACGACAGAGGCCGCATCCTCAAAAAGTTCCGGGCCACGCTCACGGATTACCGCATAGGCTTCGGCAGTCTCTGGGGATGAGAACAGCCCGAATTTTGTGTAAAGCTCTTTTGCGGCCTCATCACGCTGTTTTTCGGAAATGTCCTCAGGAAATACAAAGTTCCGCATCATCAGCTGGTTGCTGCGGAAAAATGATTCAAGACGCTCAAGGTTTGCGGGGGAGACCGCGCTCATTGTGCCGCGGTGCGATATATCCACCACGGAGTCTGTAATCACGGGATGTCCTGTTGGGTCGGCATACAAAGCGGAAGTTGAGGGCAGGAGAAATCCGCTGAGCGGAAGCGCGAAACGCCAGCTGTACAATCCCGCCATGAGAGTGCCGTAAGTGTCCGGCCCGATTGCGTAATAAATATCGCCGGAGACTTTTTTCTTAATCTGCGCGAACGAGTACGGGAAAAAGAAAATCTGCGCCAGAAGCCGGCATACGTTCGTTGAGTCCGCCACCGTAAGGTTGAATTTCTCCACAAGATTCCGGTCTGCGAACACGCTTGCGACGCATTCTTTAATCTCGTGCTCAGTGCCGTCCATCTCCAGCGGATAAATATTGCCGCCGTTCCAGGCAAGGCAATCCTCATCGATTCCACGAACCGTGCCTTTTTTGTAGACAAGAACCGCCTTGATGTGCTTCTTGCCTTTCAGAACCCGCGAAAGCAGCGCGCCAAGCCCGCCGTGCGTGTAATCCAGAAAAATAACGTTTCCGCCGGTCAGCGTGAGCGTCGCCTCCAGATATGAGCAGAGATACGACACGCCGTAATCTTTATGATAGCCGGTGAATCCGTGGAAAAGCTCCATAGAAAAAAGATTGTCGTCCAGCTGACTGACAACCGGGCTTTTTGGAAAAGCGTCCATTGCGATTGTCTCGCAGATGATTGGAGAGAACTCGTCGTGCATGAATGCTGTTGTCAGAGAGCCTGCGATGGAAGTGAACGGCGTTGACTCATCAATGTAATTTATCCAGCGGCGCATATCCTGAATCTGCGAGGGGATAAAAACACCGCCGTCCGCAGGAATGCAATCCCGCACCGCCTGAGAGAAACTCACGCTTAACTTGCTGTCTCTTGTACTGGTAAACTGCATAGAGCAACTTTAACTGAAAAGCGACTAATCTTCAATCCCGGGGATGTGTTTTTTCAGTTTTTCCATAAAATCATCCCCGCTGATTCCCTCGCGCAGACAGGCGAACATACAGTTGTCTCCGGCGACAGTGCCGAGCACCTCGTCCATATTCAGATTGTCGATTGCGTTGCAGACCGTGTTTGCGTGGCCCGGAAAAGTTTTTATGACGACGATGTTCCCGCTGAAATCTATGCTCACGTATCCGCGCAGAAAATCCTGAACATAAATTGCCTCGCTCTCCGCATTCACATCCTCACCCGGAAGCGCGTATTTGTATCCGCTCTGACCGTCCGGCACTTTCCCCACTTTCAGAAGCTTGAGGTCGCGGCTGAGCGTCGCCTGGGTCACGTCATAGCCCTCTTTGAGCAGGAGCGCGAGCAAATCATCCTGACTTTCAATCGTGTTGCTTTTTATGAGTGATTTTATTGTCTTTAAACGTGTCTGCCGCTCTTTCATACTGTATAAATATACAGTTTCCATGCAAATTTTACAAGGATGATTTTAACGCATTCCCGCCCGGCAATCCCCGATATTTTTGATGGGCATACTGCGCCGGGAAAGGCATGGGGAGGCAGCCCCACTTTTTAGAAACATCGCAACGAGTGGTTTTTTTCAGTAAAGTCAATGGAATTTTGCGTAATGGATGTGCATCAATCACGCGGTTTTTATATCCGCCTGATTTTTTTACTTCTCTGTTTTCAAAACTTAGTTTATAATGATTATATGCGGGAATTTTTTTTCAAACGGTTGATGCCGCTTGCTCTTGTTCTTATGATTTTCGGCGTCACCTCATGTGAGCGGCGTGCTATGACGCCTCCCCGCTATGATTTGTCTTCCTCAATCGAATATCTGGAGGCACCCGCAGATTATTTCATCGGTGATATGATTCGTCTGGAAAATGATTTTATGCCGCTGGACAAAAGCGACCTGAAAAACATTCCGCATCTTGTTGAGAACAAGGGCAACTGCATCTGGCTCAGAATCCGTTTTGATATTCCTAAAAATATGCGTGGCAATGACATGGGGCTTTACATCGGCTACATGAACACGGCGAACCGTCTGTTTATTAACAACGCTTTTGTCCGCGCATACGGCAGTTTTCCTCCGGTAGGTCTTGGCGCGGGATTCCAGAGCCAGTATTTTATGTTCCCGCGCAACATCCTCAGAGAAAGAGAGCCGAACACCATCCTCATTCAGATGTGGGCAGAGACTCCGTTTTCTGTCTCAGACCAGATTTTCCTGAGCGTCCAGAGCGATGTCTACAGAACCGCAGAAAGAAGCTCGTTCTTCAAATCAAAAATTTATCTGTGCTTCGCGGTCCTAATGGTTCTGGTTGTCGCGCTGTACCTGCTTCTGTTCGTGCTCCTGCGCCGCTTTGACGAATACCGCGCATATCTTTACTTCGGGCTGCTGGTTCTTTACAGCATGGGCTTTCTGCTCCCGTTTTTCATCGCGGAAATCTCATGGATAAAACCGATTTTCGTGTCTTTTTTTGCAATAATCAAATGGTTCATGTGCTTCGGGATTTTTACGGCCTGCTTTTTCTCCTCATCGTTTCTGACCAACTGGCTTCACTACAACGAGTCCAAAAAAATCACCGTAATCAGGCTGATTCTCTGGGCCGTGCCGCTTGTCATCATGCTCTCTATGCCGGATTTTGACTCGCTGATTACCTGCGTTAAAATCCTCTCGCCGTTTGTTTTGGCGCAGTTTTTTTTCTGTACGCCGAACATTTTGCGGGCGCTCAAGGACAGCACGCGCCATGAGCTTGCCGTCCAGGGCTTGGTGGGCTATATTCCTGTGTGCACTGGAATCACGCTGGATATTGTTTTCCGCCTGATTTTCAAGAACAGCAATCTTCCGTTTTTCACGATTTATGGCTGGCAGCTCACGCTTTATGTTTTTCTTTTCTATTTGATGAGCCGGTTCGCGCACATGTACGTGCACTCAATCGCGCTCAAAGAGCAGCTGACGGAATTCAACGCGCATCTGGAGAGCGAGGTGGCAATCAGGACAAAAGAGCTTTCCGAGACAAATTTCATGCTCTCACGCGGATTGGAGAGCGTGGGTCATGTGCAGAGAAATTTTCTGCCGCGCCAGCACAAGTCTTTCTGCGGATGGGATTTGTCTGTAAGTTACAAGCCTCTGGACAGCGATGTTTCCGGCGATTTATACGACTATTATTATACCGACCAGACTTTGGACGGGCTTGGCATTTTTGATGTCTCCGGGCATGGAATTCCGGCCGGGCTTATGACAATCCTTGCAAAAGGGATTATCAGCCAGCATTTTTTGATGGGCATTTCCCACGCAAAGTCAATCTCGGCAATCTTGAAGGATATTAATGTCACTTACATTAAAGAAAAAAGCAATGTTGAGAATTACATCACCGGCGTGCTTGTCCGCACTGGTGATTTTGACGCGGACGATGTGTGCGATGTTGCGCTCGCGAACGCAGGCCATCCCGCTCCGCTTTTGTTCAGCACTGCCACGAACGAGGTTCGCGAGGTGAAGCACCCCGACCCGGACGAGCAGTACGGAATTCTTGGCGTGGATAATCTGCCGGTCTCTTTTCCGCCGGTGAATTTCAAAATGGCGCTCGGGGATGTTTTTGTGGCTTTTACGGACGGCCTCACAGAATCGCCGAATGCCGCTGAGGAAGAATTCGGCAAGGAGCGGATTGCCAAAACTTTGCAGAAAAACGCCGGAAAATCCGCGGAAGAGATAAAAGACGCGATTATGGCGGCGTACAGCGATTTCATTGGCGCGGAAAAACAGTTTGATGACATCACGCTGATTGTCCTCAAGCGCACCTCATCAAAAGACTACATCGAAGAAATTTAGCGTGGGGATTCTGCGCCTTGCGTTGCGGCCGGGAAATCGGCGCGGTCTAGAATTCAAAGCGGATGTACTCGGTGTCTGCCTTGTGCCGCGATTTCAGCAGGAGAATCCCGCCCCGGGGCTTGTAGACATAACCCGATGAATTGTAGGTTTCAAAGCGAGGGTCGGTGCGGTAGCGCATATCATAAATGAAAATGCCGTTGAACTGCGGAAGCCCGTGCAGGATGATGTAATGCGTGTCTCCCTCTTTAAAATCGATTGTGAGCGTGGCGTTTCTGCCCATCTTATCATAACTGATGTTCTTTGCGCACGTCCAAGCGATAATCTGGTTGCCGTCCGGCTCATTGAAAATCTCAAAATGCGGGATGAACGGATTGTCGTATGCGATAATCGGGAAAAGATTCGCGAGCGTCCTCAAATCAAAAGAGGATGATTCTGCCATGTACGAATTCACAAGGACGTACCCGGCCTCTTGCAGCGTTGTGTTCCCGGTGAGAATTCCATAGCGCAGGATTGATGTGCCTGTCTCCACCGCCTGAATCACAGAGAGGAAAGTGTCGTTCTCTGACAGCGTGAGCACGTTGTTCTCAAACGAGCAGGCCTCCGTAATCCGCTCAACGCAGTCGTCCATCACAGGCTCCAGAATCTGCGCGAAATCCGGATTTGTTCTGGAAAGGTTCACGTACACTTGCATCAGCCCGGTTGCCTGAGCCACAGATATTTCTGCGATGTTCGATGCCGCGGCCTTTTCCAGCAGCCTGACTGCGGTTGCCGGCGCGGAATGAATGCTGATGTAGCTTGCGATGTTGCTCGCCGTAAAAATGTCAAGATTGCCATTGCCCGCGCTCTCAGAAATCCTGCGCTCATAATCGCGGATGCTGTTGTCAAGCTGCGTGGACATCTCATCCAGCGAGCCGAAGTAGGGCGCGGAAAGGAAAGTTCTGTGCCGCCCGCGCTTGAACGACTGCGGAATCTCGTCCAGAGCCTGCGAGTATTGCCCGCGCTCTGCCATCACAGAAATGTATGCGATTGCCACCTGCTCCGAGACGTTTGATTCTGATGAATTCGCGCGGAACGCGGAAATCAGATTGTTCTTGAACGCCTCCACATTCCTCTGGAAAGTCTGATGGTTTGCCAGAGGCAAATCGGCAAGGGAATCAAACGTGAATTTCTGCGTTGCGGTGTAGACTGCGTAAGTTGCGGTTGACCTCATGTCCGTCAGGTAGAGCCGTCCGTCTGCAATGTGCGCGGAGCTGACTTCCCAGAAATCTTTTTTATCGCTGATTACAATGCTCTCGTAATTTTCTGATGACACGCTGATGTTCGATGCAAGACCGTATGGAATTGAGAGCGAGGTCTGCTCGGGGATGTGCGCTGTGAGCGAAAGTTCCGCGCTCGCGTCCTCGGAAGAAAGGCTCACAAAAAGAGTCACATCATCAGAAAAAATGAACTGGAATGCGAGCGGGCTGGCATTCCGCCAGTTTTCCAGCCGCAGCTCCTTTTTCTCGCCGTTTTCGTCTGTGAGCACGGCCGGGGTCTGGTCATCGCAATAGATATTAAGCCCGTTATATGATATTCTGAGCGTGTTCTTGAGGACTGGGCCAACGGTGTTCTCCATCTGCGCGAGCGTTATCTGAAGTCCGCCGATTTTTCTGATAATGCTCGAATCTGTTCTAAATTGAAGGACAAAAATGCCGATGATAATAACGACATCGATTATAAGCAGTCCCAGCGCTTTTTTTAATGTTTGAATGCTCATTTGCTAACAGTTTAGCCAATGACGCATTTAATTTCAACTATTAAAATATAGAACAAATTAAGGATTAAAAATGAAAAAAATTAGATTGCGATTTTTTGCACCCGCCATTGCCGCCGCATTCCTTGTTGCCGCGGGAATTGTATCTTGCACCACAACTGATAAAACAGACCCGGCCGCAAAAAATCAGGATGAGCCAAAAAAGCAGAAAGAATCGCCAAAAGCAGAGGAAAGCGAGGATATCCGCTTTGCGCGGATGCTGCAAGAATTTCTTGACAAAGGCGATGTCAAAGGCGCGATTGCCTGCTTTGACCGGATTCCGGAGAAACTTGCGGACGACACAGAGATGCGTCTTCTTCTTGGCGCGCTGTATTTCTCTGACACCCAGTATGATAACGCCGAGAAAGAGGCAAAATTTGTCTTGGAGAAAGACAGCGCGAACATGGACGCTCTGGAGCTTGTGTCAATGTGCGCGCACGCCAAAGGAGATAAATCGGCTTACAAGGCGGTGACAGAGCAGATTCTTAAGGCCGACCCGCACAATCCCGCCGTGAACATCCAGAAAGCTGAGGATTTCGCGCTCAGCAAACGCTACAAACAGGCGCAGGGCGCGTACCGGGATGCGCTTCGCGGCGACCCCAAAAACACGGACGCGCTGTTCGGCTATGCGCAGATGTCCTACTATCTTAATGACATAAAGACCGCGCAGAGAAATCTGAACAAAATTCTTGAGATTGACCCGCAGAATTCTCAGGCCTATGCTTATCTTGCAAAAATTGAGTATGAGGATGAGAACTATTACCGTGCGTCCGCGCTCATCAAGCAGGCAATCGACATAAATCCGATGGTTTACGACTACTGGATGGATTACGGCACTTACCTGCGCTATCAGGGAAAATACAAAGAGGCGGCGGAATGCTGGCAGAAAGCATCAGAATTGGATCCCACGTATTTTCTGGCCTATGCCTATCTTGCCGGAAATTACGATGAGCAGGAACAGTTTGACCTTGCGCTCAAAAACTATCATAAAGTCATAGAGACGAACCCCAAATATTTTTACGCCTATGAGTCCACCGCAATTCTGGAATATCACGCCGGAAATTATAAGGGCGCAATCCAGTATTTTACAAAAGCGTACTCGTACAGGCAGGATTATTCTTATTCCCTGATGATTGCCGCCAGTTATATGAAACTTAAGGATTCGGTGAACGCCAAGAAAATCCTTGCGAATCAGCTTAAAAACATGGACAGGAATTCCCTTGAGTACGACATGGTGCGATTTTATCACGACGCATACACCCGCAATGCCGAGACAACCCTGAAGCAGAAAATTGAGAAGGAGCAGAATAGCAATAAACGCGGCAAAATGCTATTCTACCTTGGACTGTATTATGAGCTTATGGGCGCGGATGATATGGCTAAGGAATTTTATGCCAAGGTCACGAACATGAACGCCCCGATGTTCTTTGAGTACAGAATTGCTGAATGGGGAATGAAAAATGAGTCAAACTCGTAAGGTGCTGGAACTTGGCGGCAGAAAAATCACTTTGGTGGGAACCGCCCACGTGTCCAAAGAGAGCATTGAGGAAGTTGAGAGCACGATAAGGGAGCTGAATCCTGATTGCGTCGCCATCGAGCTGGATGAGAAACGCGCGGAGTCAATCAGAAATCCAGAGAAGTTCAGGCAGCTTGACATAATCAAAATCCTGCGCAATCACGAGGGGTTTCTGATGATGGCCAACCTGATTCTCTCGTCATTTCAGCGGCGGATGGGCCAGAATGTGGGGGTGCGCCCCGGAGACGAGATGCTCGCGGCAATGCGCGTTGCCGATGAGATGGGCATTCCGTCTGTGATGGTTGACCGCCCGATTCAGACAACCTTGCGCCGCGCCTGGGCAAAAAATTCGTTCTGGGGCAAAATGAAACTTCTTGCCAGCCTGTTCACAAGCGCGTTCTCCAAAGAGGAAGTCTCCCCGGATGAGATTGAGAAACTCAAGACCGACAGCGAGATGGACTCTATGATGAGCGAGCTTTCCGAATATATGCCGGTCATCAAAAAAGTGCTGATTGACGAGCGGGACACTTATCTTGCTGCGGGCATCTGGGCGGCAAAAGGCAGCAACGTGGTCGCAGTGCTGGGCGCGGGCCATCTTCCCGGCGTGGTGGCGCACCTGGAGAAAATGGCGGCGGCAGAGGAATCCGCGGATGTCTCTGAGATTTCTGTAGTGCCCGCAAGAGGCATCGCCGGAAAAATCCTTGGGTGGATTATCCCGGCTGCAATCATCGCGCTGATTGTCTCCGGCTTCATTTACGGCGGCCGTCAGCTTGGCCAGAAAATGATTTTTGAGTGGATTGCCTACAATTCCGGTCTTGCGGCAATTTTCTCGCTGATTGCGCTCGCTCATCCGCTTACGATTCTGGCGGCATTCATCGCAGCCCCAATCACATCGCTGTGTCCGTTCATCGGCGTGGGCTTTGTCACGGGGATTGTCCAGGCGTTTTTTAAGAAACCAAAAGTTTCTGACATGGAGACCTTGCAGGATGACGTTTCCTCGCTGCGCGGCTGGTACAAAAACCGCATTCTGCGCGTCTTCCTGGTTTTCATCCTCTCGTCCATCGGAAGTTCCATCGGAAGTTTTGTGGCGGCAGGCGGATTCATCTCTGACCTCGTGTGATTGTTTTCTTGACTGACTG
Source organism: Treponema sp. (assembly GCA_022510865.1). Taxonomy (GTDB): domain Bacteria; phylum Spirochaetota; class Spirochaetia; order Treponematales; family Treponemataceae; genus Treponema_D. The sequence goes on along the minus strand of JAFLSQ010000036.1, from coordinate 316 downwards.
CGCCAGAGCGTTTATAATGATGAGTATGGCAGGATTGTGCGCAATAAACTGTGATTTTCTCACCGGGACGCTTGACAAGCAGAGCGTGATGAGCGTACAATCCTCGACACTCGACACTCGACACTAGCATAAACTTTACACAGAATATTTCCTCAAATCAAAAGCCTGCGGATTTTATTCCCGGGCTTTTTTCGTTTGTGCCGTCTTTCTGGCAAAAATTCATTTTCCGCAAAATTCACGGCCGCATCATCAGCAAAAAACGCGGACTTCCGCGCAAAAATATTCATCGGCGGATGTAAAACGCAAAAGGAGGTGG
>JAFLSQ010000035.1 GCA_022510865.1 Treponema sp. | reverse complement strand
CGCAGGGTAATGAAGCGCGAGGCTTTCGAGGATGGTCACGATGCGGGCGTTGCGGAAGGTGCACAGCAGACAGCCCGCACCAACGCGCGGAACTTGCTGCGCATGAACCTTGGCACTCCGGAGCAGATTGCGCAGGCGGTCTCACTGCCGCTGGAAGAAGTGCTTGCTTTGAAGGCGGGGCTTTCGCAGGAGACTGTCGTGGAGTAACGGCGCGCCTAGTAAATCATCGTGCCGATTCCGCGCTCGCTGAACATTTCGATGAGTAGGCTGTGCGGAAGTCTTCCGTCTATGATGTGGGTGCGCGGAACTCCGCCGAGCAGGGCGGTGAGGCAGCAGTCGATTTTGGGAATCATTCCGCTGCTGATTATTCCGGTTGCCTTGAGCGAGCCGATTGCGGTTCTCTCAATCCGCTTGATGAGGGTTGACGGGTCGTTCACATCCCGCAGAACGCCCGGAACGTTCGTCAGCTGCACGAATTTCTCTGCTTTGAGCGCGACCGCGATTTTTGCGGCCGCAGTGTCCGCGTTGATGTTGTAGCGCGCGTCATCGCCGTCCTCTCCGAGCGCGACAGTGGAGACAACTGGAATGAAGCCCTCGTCAAGCATGGAATTCAGGATGTCCGGATGGACTTCCGTGACCTCGCCGACAAATCCAAGGTCCTTGTCGCTTTTTTTTGCGCGCAGAAGCCCGGAGTCAACGCCGCTCAATCCGACTGCCCTGCCGCCTTTCTGCACAAGGATGCCCACAATGTCCTTGTTCAGTTTGCCGGTGAGCACCATCTGGACAATCTCCATTGTCTCGCCGTCCGTGTAGCGCAGTCCGTCCACGAATTTGCTCTCTTTGCCAAGCCGCTCAAGCATATTGTTTATCTCGGGGCCGCCGCCGTGCACTAGAACGACTTTTATCCCGATTGTGCTCAGAAGGACGATGTCCTCCATCACTGCCTGCTTTAGGCTCTCGTTGAGCATGGCATTCCCGCCGTATTTCACCACTACGACTTTGCCGCACCAGTTCTTGAAGTAGGGGAGCGCCTGCACCAGCACTTCCGACCACTGCTCTGTGGTAATGCCGTTTGTCGGTATGTTGTCTTTCATGTCCTGTAATCTCCGTTGATTTTCACATAGTCGTATGTGAGGTCACAGCCCCACGCCGTGCCCTCCGCGCTGCCGTCGCCGCACTGCACCAGAATTTCCACGGCCTGTTCCCCGAGGATTTCTTTTGCCTTCTCCTCATCAAAAACAAGCGGAACGCCGTCCTTGTAAACCTGCACGCTGTTGCTGCCGTGCACGCTGAAAGCCTCGTAGTCGTCAAAAAATCGGATGGAATTCCTGCTGCTTGTGAACCAGATGCTTGTCTTCTGCGGGTCAAAGTCAATGCCGCTGTACCCCATGGCGCACAAAATCCGCCCGAAATTCGCGTCGCTTCCGAACATTGCCGCCTTCACAAGGCTTGAGCAGATGATTTGCTTTGCGAGCGAGCGCGCCGCCTCCACGGATGCCGCGCCTTTCACGTTGCATTCTATGAGCCGGGTCGCGCCCTCGCCGTCCGCCGCGATTTTTCTTGCCATCACGCGGTTGAGCCGGTTGAGCGCGTCCAGGAAAGTCAGGTAATCCGCATTCTCTGATTTTATCTCCTGATTTCCCGCCATGCCGTTCGCAAGAATGGTCAGAGAATCGTTCGTGGATGTGTCGCCGTCGATTGAGACGCAGTTGTATGTTCCGCGGATTGACTCGCGCAGGGCCTTGTCAAGCATTTCCGCTGAGATTGCGCAGTCCGTCGTGATGATGCTGAGCATTGTGCCCATGTTGATGTGAATCATCCCCGAGCCTTTGCACATGCTTCCCATGCGGCATTTTTTTCCGCCGAGCGTGAACTCAACGGCGCATTCTTTGGGCTGGGTGTCCGTGGTCATTATCGCGGTGCGGGCATCCTTGTTGCCGTCTTTTGAAAGCGCGTTTTTCAGAGTCCCGATATTTTTTTCGATTTTTGTGACGTCAAACTGCGCTCCGATTACCCCGGTGGAATACACAATCACGTCCTCGGGTTTTATTCCGAGCGCGTCTGCCGTGCACTGCGCCATGCGGAGCGCGTTTTGTGCGCCCTGCTCGCCGGTGCAGCAGTTTGCGTTCCCCGCGATGGATATGACCGCCTGCGCTTTTCCGTCCGCAATGTGCCTCTGCGTCAGCTTGACGCTCTCTGCCTTCACGCGGTTCTGCGTGAAAACGCCCGCGGCATTGCACAGTTTTTCCGAGAAGACAAGAGCGGTGTCGTTTTTTGTCCTGCTCTCTTTGATGTGGCAGAGCATTCCGCCCGCTGTGAAACCTTGCGGAGCGCAGACCCCGCCTTCTATGAATGTGATTTCAGTCTGCATAAATATTCATTCCTTTTGCATATTTATACTGTTTTTGCAGGAATTACACAATAGTCCACAGACTGCCGTCGTTCACCATTTTTATGCCCTTGCGGACGAAAAGCTCCGGCGCGGTGACAAATTCAAATCCCTGCGATTTTAATGCCGGAACCGCGCGGTCAACGACCTCAAGCGTCGCGTCGTTCCCGTCGTTCACGTGAAGCAGGTACATAATCCCGTCCTCAACTTTTGACATCATTTTCTCATAGCGCATATCGGCGGTGCACTCGGCTATCCAGTCATCGCAGCCGTGCCCGCGGATAAAAGGCGTTGTGATTGTGTCCAGCATCGTCTGGCTCACGCTGATGTAAGGCGGACGGAACAGCTCCGGCTTTTTCCCCGTGATTCCGATGATTGCCTCGTCCGTCCTCTCGTATTCCTCGCGGATTTGCTCAGCCGTCAGGGTTTTCATATCATAGTGATTCCATGAATGATTCTCGATGTCGCAGCCCATGTCAAACGCTCTTTTGATGACCGCCTTGTTTTTCTCCGTGATTTTGTTGCCTATCAGAAAAAAAGAGGCTCTTATATCGTGTTTCGCAAGAATATCGAGCATGAGGCTCATTGTGTCGTCGCCCTCGTTGTTCGGGCCGTCATCAAACGTAAGACTGCAATATTTTTTTTCCATATTTTATAATCCCTCCCCTTCGTCAATTCCCATCATTATGTTCATGCACTGCACCGCCGCGCCGCTCGCGCCTTTTCCAAGGTTGTCAAAGCGGGTGGTCACGGTTATGCGCTGGTCATTCCCGCAGACAAAAATCTGCATCCGGTTTGTGCCCGCAAGCGTGTTCGCCGCAATGAACGGCTCGGCAAGAACATCCGCGCCAAGAAAATCCGCGACCTGCACGAATTTTGCGCCGTCATAATGCGCCCGGAACATTTCCCAGACATCGCGGGCAGTCACTTTTTTTGCCAGAAGCCTTGCGTGAAGGCCCACCGTCACAGTCATCCCCTGAAAAAAATCGCAGATATAAGGATTGAAAACCGGCTCGAATTCAAGGCCGGAAATCAGTTTTATCTCCGGCAGGTGCTTGTGGCTCTGCGTGAGCGCGTAAAGCCGCGGGGAATCAAGCTCGGCATTGCGGTTTGGGTCATCATACTGGGCGATTGCCTTCTTGCCCGCGCCCGAGAATCCGCTCACCGCGTGGATTACCACCGGATAGTCCGCGCCCATAATCCCGGATTTTACAAGCGGATGGCAGATTGCGTTCGCGCCGGACGCATAGCAGCCGGGCACTGCCACTCTTTTTGACCCGCTGATTTTCCTGCGGAATTCCGCGCCCAGCTCGGGGAAGCCGTATGCCCAGCCGGGGGCTGTCCTGTGCGCCGTTGACGCGTCTATAATGCGCGTGTGAGTGTTATTGCACAGCCTCACCGACTCAATCGCGGCCTCGTCGGGCAGGCAGAGGAACGTAAAATCAGACTGGTCAATCAGCCTTGATTTTTCCTGCGGGTCCTTGCGCTTGCTCTCGTCAATCGTGATGATTTCGATGTCGCCGCGATGCTCAAAACGCTCAAAAATTTTAAGGCCGGTCGTGCCGTCCTTTCCGTCAATGAAGACTTTGTAACTCATTTTTTCATTATAATTCAATGCGTCTCAAATCACAATATGACAGTCCTGCGCATTTTCAAAGCCGATTGCCCGCCCGGAACTGCCGGAAAATCCGCCCGAATTCCGCTGATTTAAACGCCGTGGCTCTGAAAAAGTTTGACTGCGAAAAATTTGTGGATTATAATTTATGCAGGTGTAAAAGTGCATTTAATTTTTGAATTCGACATAGCGTCAATCATAATTTCTGTCCTGCTGATTATTTTCTGCCTCCAGAAACGTCAAATCGCAACTTTGCAGAACCGCAGCTATCTTGCGCAGCTCTGCGGGATTGCCGTCGCCTCCGTCCTTGAGATTTTTATGAGCGTGTATTTCAGCCAGACTTCCTGGCGGCCGCTCTGGTTCTCGTGGCTCTTGCAGTGTGTTTTTTTCAGCGTGACAAAATCGTTCGGGCTGATTTTCGCGGTGTACTGCATCGGGCTTGCGAACATTCTGCACCAGAAGTCGCGGGCATTCAGAATCGTGCTGAATCTGGCGGTGAGCGTGCCGTACATTTTTGCCCTGCTGATTATCTGGCTTGCCCCGGTTCAGGGCATTTTTAATCCGCCTGCATTCGCGATTGACGGCTCGGGCGTTCCGGTCATGGCGTTGGGCACGTTCTGGTACACCGCGCTCTATGCGCTCAGCGGAGTTTACATTGTCTTTTCGATGATATTCGTGCTCTGCCACAGAAAATCGGTGGGAACATCAAAACTGATTGTGCTTTATCTTTGTGCGGTGCTTGCGTTCGCCGCGGTCATTGTCCAGATGCGGATGCCTTCTGTGGAGATTGAGTGCTTCGCGCTTTCGATTGCTTCGCTGATTTTCTTTTTCTACTTGCAAAATCCGGAGGAGCTTGTGGATGGCCAGACCCGGATTTTCAATCGGCTTGCGTTCGTGAGGGTCGCGGACCGGTATTTTCATCAGGGGAAGAATTTCGCGTGCGTCTCCGTTTTGATTGACGACACCGTTTTTCTTTCAAGGACGTTCGGCTTCAATCAGATGAGCAATTTTATGAGCCAGGTGGCGGATTTTATCCGCCAGAATTTCTCATATACGAATTCTTTCAGGATAAGCCAGAACTGCTTCACGGTGATTGTCAGAAATCCCACTGAGAGCGCGGTGAAGGAGGCGGTGGAGAAGTTGCAGCGGCGATTCCAGCTGAACTGGTTCTACGATTCCATTGAGCTTCGGCTTTACATCCGTGAGTGTGTGATTGAGTGCCCGAAGTACGCGGGAACATCCGGCGAGATAATCGACATTCTGGATTTGGTCTCCACGGACGAGCGTTATATGCAGCCTGTAGTCTATGCGAACGAGGCGGACTTGGAGTACAAGCGTCACAATGATTACATTGAGCACGCGCTCAGGACTGGAATCAGCAAGAACCGGTTCGATGTCTATTATCAGCCGATTTACAGCGCGCAGGACAAGCGGATTATCGGCGCGGAGGCTCTGATTCGTCTACGTGATGAGAAAGGCCGTTTTCTTTCCCCCGAGGATTTTATTCCCATCGCGGAGAGAACCGGGACAATCCTGCGAATCGGGGAGTTTGTGTACGAGGCTGTCTGTCTCGCGCTCTCGCAAATCAATCCCGAGGAATACGGGATAAAAATGATGGGCATAAATCTGTCTGTGGCGCAGTGTATGCAGGAGATTCTTGCCGACCAGATTATGGCAATCCACAAGATTTATCAGATTCCCGCGTCAATCATCAGCCTTGAGATTACGGAGACCGCCGCCGCGCACAGCCCGGAAATCCTTCTGAAAAACATGGAGAGGCTTGCCGCCGCAGGTTTTGATTTCTCGCTTGATGATTATGGCTCGACTTACGCGAACATGAATTATATGCTTAATCTTCCGTTCAAAATGATTAAGATTGACAAGTACAGCGTGTGGAGCGCGCTCACAGACCCGCGCGCAAAAAAAGCGCTCACCGCTACAATCCAGATGATAAAATCGTTCGGGATGAAAGTGCTTGCCGCGGGCGTTGAGGACAAGGCTCAGGCGGTCATGCTCACTGAGCTTGGCTGCGATTATTTGCAGGGGTATTATTTCTCACGGCCAATCCAGCGGGCGGAATTCTTTGAGCTGATGAAAAGCCAGACCGAAAATCCGCAGTTGTCAGTCTAGGAAAAGCCTCACGTTGAGTCCGAGTGGCGTGATTGTCACCTCGGCTCTGTCTTTTTTCCCGATTTTACTGTAGAACTGCGCTGAGTGGAAGAACGGCACTGCAAAGCCGCAGAGCGTGCCAATCACCGCGCCGGTCAGGACATCCGTCAGAAAATGGTTTCCGCTTGCGATTCTGAGCGCGCCTGTCGTGGCCGCAATCCCGAATGATATTCCCGCGACCGCAAACCGCCACGCGGAATCAGGAAAATACTGGCCGAAAAGATAAGTTGTGAACGCTGCCCCTGCGAACGCGAGCGTCGTGTGCCCGGACGGAAAAGAATTCTCCCAGTCGCCATCCGCAACTTTGTCCTGCGGATAATTGTCAAAATACATATAGGGGCGGGCGCGCCGGACAATCAGCTTGCCCCATTCTTTCAGGCCATACGCCCAGAGAAGCGTCTCGCCGTACATCACGCCCATCGTCAGATACTGGTCGCTTGGCGCAAGTGCCATGATTCCGGGGCTGAGCACCGCAAGCGCGGCAGTCCCTGTGCCAAGATAATGCAGCGGCTTGCTGTACGGCCGCATGAGACCACGCTCAAAAGCCGGGATTTCCCCGCGATTTCCCTGCCAGGTCTCAAAATCATTCGGTTTGATTTTAAAAACCTTGTCGCAGAGGATTGCTGAGCCGGTGAGCGCCGCGCCCGCAGAAATCTGGATGCTCTCGTTCAGCGCGTTCAGGCGGAACGGGCTGTCATTATCGGCGGCCTCGCTCTGCGCGACAAGAATTCCGCCTGATTTCCCCGCAAGAACGCAAAGGCAGAGCAGTGCGCGGCAAAAAAAAGTTTTTCTCATCATTTAAAACCCCGAAAATCAGTTTTTAATTCACATTGATTGTATCGCTTTTTTTATGCAGTCAAAAGTGGTCGTGCTCAAATCGTGCTCGATTTTGCAGGCGTCCTCCTCGGCAATCTTGGGGGGCACTCCTATTTTTTCCAGCAGCGACGTGAGCACCGTGTGACGCTCGTAAATCCGCTCGGCAATCTCCCTGCCTTTCTGCGTCAGCGTGATTAGCCCGTCCTCGGCGATGCTCACATAATCGTCTTTCTCCAGATTGTGGATTGTGACGCTCACCGTGGGGCGCGAGAATCCCATTTTTTTTGCGATGTGCGTGGAGCGCACGTTCCCGCTTTTTGAGAGGACCAGGATTGTCTCAAGATACATTTCGGCAGACTCTCTGATTGTCATCCTTGCTTCCGTTTTCTGTTTGTCCAGTCAGTATAGCAGAGAATCGCGGATATGGAAAGAACCGCCCTGATTTTACGGCCGCACCGTGCCCGCACACGATTATCTTGCGGAAGTCCAGAAAAATCAGATGATTGATATTGACAGTTTTTCTCATTTTCGCTATCTTGTTAGAACACTTGCAAAAGTGGATGGGCTATTAGCTCAGTAGGTAGAGCAACGCCCTTTTAAGGCGTGGGTCGATGGTTCGAATCCATCATAGCTCATTAAGGTCTTCTGGTGACAGAAGGCCTTTTTTTATGCTATAGTCGCTGTATGAAGAAGATTGACATTTTGGACTCAACTCTGCGGGATGGCGCGCAGGGCGAGGGAATCAGTTTTTCTGTATCCGACAAGATTCATATCTGCCAGGCTCTGGATGAGCTTGGCGTCGCCTACATTGAGGCGGGGAATCCCGGCTCGAATCCGAAAGATATGGAATTTTTCAGGCAGATAAAATCGGTTTCGCTCAAAAATGCCAGAATCTGCGCTTTTGGCGCGACACGGCGCAAGGAAATCCCGTGCGAGAGCGATGCCAATCTTGAGAGCCTTCTGAACGCGCAGACTGATATTGTGGTGATTTTCGGGAAGTCATGGACTTTTCACGTCATCGACATCCTGAAGACAACGCTGGAAGAGAACCTGCTGATGATAAAGGAGACCTGCGCTTATCTTCGCAGTAAGGGCAGGCGCGTTTTTTACGATGCGGAGCATTTTTTCACAGCCTATGCGGATAATAAAGACTATGCCTTCCGCACAATTCAGGCGGCGGTGGACGGCGGCGCGGAGGTTGTGTGCCTTTGCGAGACAAAAGGCGGCTTTCTGATTGATGAGTGCCGGGCTGCCGTCCGCGATGCCGTGCTTGCTTTTGGCAACAAAGTTCGGATTGGGATTCACACCCATAACGACTGCGGGCTTGCGGTCGCCAATACAATGACCGCCGTGCAGGAGGGCGCGACTCACGTGCAGGGCGTTCTTCTTGGCTTCGGGGAGCGCACCGGAAACGCCAATCTCTCTACAATCATTCCGAATTTGCAGCTTAAAATGGGATATGACTGCATTCCTCAGGAGAATATGCGGAATCTCACATCAATCTGCCACAGGGTCGCGGAAATTGCGAATTTAAGCCTGAACATCCAGTCGCCGTATGTAGGCATGAACGCTTTCGCGCATAAGGCCGGTATGCACATAGACGCGGTTCTTAAAAATCCGTTTGCTTATGAGCACATTGACCCCGAGGTTGTGGGGAACAAACGCGTCTTTCTTTTGAGCGAGGTTGCGGGGCGCAGCACGGTCACAAAAAAAATCAAGGCGATTCTGCCTGATGTTAAGAAAGGAGACCCGATTGTTGAGCAGGTGATTTCGCGGGTCAAGGAGATGGAGGCGCTTGGCTATCAGTTTGAGGGCGCGGACGGCAGTTTTGAGCTTCTTGTCAAAAAAATCGCGGGATTGTATGAGCCTTCTTTTAAACTTCATTATTATCAGACGAACGGCTCGAATCCTCGTCCTGAGCCTGGGGTTTGCAGCTGCGCCCAGATAAAAGTTGAGGTTGGCGGCCGTTTTGAGATTACCGCCGGCGAGGGTGACGGGCCTGTGAACGCGCTTGATATTGCGCTGCGAAAAGCATTGGAGAAATTTTACCCGGAAGTCTCGCGTTTTCACCTTGTGGATTATAAAGTCCGGGTTTTGGACACAAATTCTGCCACAGCATCGAAAGTTCGTGTTATAATAGAAAGCACGGATGGGGAATCCTCCTGGACTACTATCGGGGTGTCATCAGATGTGATTGAGGCCTCTTGGATTGCGCTCACGGATTCCTTTGAGTACAAACTTAGTAAAATAAGCAGGCTGTGAGGCCTGCGGCAGGAGGTTTTATGAAAAACAGATTTTTGGGACTCTCGCTTTGTTTTCTCTGCATCGTGTCTTATGCTTGCGCGGCACCATTCAAGTACGGCTACTTTCAGGATTTCAGCGCGGCAGTGAGCGTCCCCGACACATCAAGCAAAAAAGTTACGAAGGCGCAGACTATGGACAAAAAAATGACCGCTCTGGAACTATCGCAGAAAATGGGAAACGGAATAAACCTCGGCAACACGATGGAGGCTTACCGCGGATGGAACAAAAGCACCAAGCAGAATGTCTCGACTTATGAGAGAATGTGGGGGCAGCCGCTCACAACCCCGGCAATAATGAAGGCTTACAAAGACGCGGGATTCGACTGCGTGCGCATTCCAGTTGCGTGGACGAACATGATGGATTACGAGCACGGCGACTACAAAATCGGGACTGCCCTGCTTGACCGCGTTGAGGAGATTGTCAATTACGCGCTGGACGCGGGTCTGTACGTCATCATCAACGACCATTGGGACGGCCAGTGGTGGGGAATGTTCGGGTCAGCAAATCAGGAGCACAGAGATAAGGCTGTGATTCTCTACAAATCTTTGTGGACTCAGGTTGCGGTGCGCTTCAGAAATTATTCTGAGATGGTGATTTTTGAGGGCGCGAACGAGGAGCTTGGCGGTCGCCTGAACGATGACACCGCTCTTTCCGGCGGAAAAAAAGGCAACCTTGGCGAGCTGGAGTGCTATCAGGCTACAAATCTCATAAACCAGTGCTTTGTGGATTTAGTGCGCTCGACCGGTGGAAACAATGCGGACCGCTTCCTTCTGATTGCGGGCTATGACACCGATATTGACCGCACCTGCGACACTCGTTTTGAGATGCCCAAGGACAGCGCGCAGAACCGTCTGCTTATCTCCGTGCATTATTACACTCCGTCAACATACTGCATTCTCGCCGAGGACGCGAACTGGGGAAAAGTGAAGAATTCATGGGGAACCGCGCAGGACAAAAAACTTCTGGACGATAATTTTGCCAAGATGAAGAAATTTGTTGACGCAGGCTATGGCGTGATTATCGGCGAGTACGGAGTCTCAAAGACAAAATCTGGCGCGAAAAAAGAAGGCATGGAGGCTTGGATGACCGCAATCCTTGACAACTGCGACAAATACAATTACGTGCCCATGCTCTGGGACTGCAACACCTTTTTCCATAAAGACGGAAAACTTGGTTTCACAGACCCGGAGATTGCCGCAGTCTACAAAGACAGAAAGTAGGATTATTCCACAGCGGCGATGTTAGCCTTGATTACTTTGACTAACGCGCCGCGCTCTACTTTTTCCGGGAAGTTGCGCCAGCTGACATATTTTGCGTCCGGGGCAACTTCCGCAAGCGGCGTGCCCACAGGATTGTGAACGTTGTCAATAATCAGGTCGTAGTTGTTGCTCTGAGCGTCAAGAATCTGCTCAGAAGTCACTTCGCCAGGCCCGAAAATCCCCGCAATCTCAAATCCAAGGTCTTTGGCAAGGTAAGTCTGATTTTTATTGCACAAGACACGCACGGTCTTTCCATCAAAACGCTTTTTCGCATCCTCAATCACGCCCACATATTCGGCAAGGCGTTCCTCATTCTCGGCCTCTGTGTGTGTGATTGCCGCGATTTTCCTTGTCTCGTTTGTGACCGTGGCAATGGAATTGTCCAGCGTGACTTTCACCTGCAACGGTTTCGCGTCCTCATAATCCGATGAGAGGGCCGTGCCCAGAGTCTGCATCATGCGCTCAAATCCGGCGAAAATAAAAATATCGCTGTCCTGAACTCTCACAATATCGCGGACTGTAATCTCATACTCCGGCGGATGTCGCAGATTTGCCGGCGCGATTGCCGTAACCTTGTCAACCCCCGCAATATCCGCGAACGCCGCGCTCCATGATGTGGATGCAACCACCGCTGATTTTTTTGCGTTTGATTTTTTTGCGTTTCGTGCCGGCATCACGCTGATTACCGCCGCCAGAACCACCGTGAAAACAATCTGTTTTTTCATTGTCAAATTCTCCTGCATTTTAATTTTCTGATTGCCCGTCCTGCCACAAAAAATATTCCTGCCAGCAGCGCGATTGCCGCAGTTGGCGGAAGGTTCGCCATCACTGCGGTCACGTAACCTGAGATGGAAATCGCAAGTCCTGAGAATCCGCTTGCGAAAAACAGCGTCCTCAGTCCGGTTTTTCCGAACGCCCTCTGAAAATTCGCGGCAGTAAGGACGGGAAGAATGAGCAGTGCGTCAATCAGGAACGCGCCCAGAAGTCGCATTGCGACAGCAATCACAACGGCGATGATTATGACCGTGGCCGTGTAATGCATCCGCACGTTGATTCCCGAGCTTTCGGCTATCTGCTGATTGAAAAATATATTCTGTATGTTGTGGAAATTCAAGGCGGTGTACGCTACGAGCACCCCGGAAATTCCGCACAGGATGATTAAATCCGTTTTTGTGAGCGCGAACGGGCTTCCCCAGAGCAAGTCCAGCGTGTCCTTCGCGTTTACGCCCGCAATGTGCATAATCAGTGATGCAAGAGCCATGCTCAGCACCATAGTAGCCGCGGAATTCCCGCTGAAATTCGGACGATTTTTTGACGCGGTTGCCAGCATGAAAAGAACCAGCGCAATGTTCACCACGAGCGCGGCCGGAATCATCGGGAGGTGCAGTGCAAGCGCGAGCGCCCCGCCAAGAATCACGCCGTGCATCAGCATATATCGCATCGGGATAAGATTCAGGCGCAGAACCATCACGCCGCAGGTCGGGAACGATGCGCCGCAAATCATCATGGCAAAAAATCCGCGCAGAACCGGCCGCAAGGAAAAAAGCGCGGCAAAATCACTGAAAAAATTATCCAAGGTCGATTATCTCCCAGCCTCTCAGATTTTTAAGCCCGCTGTCGTGTGATACCATGATTATTGTCGGGATTTCTGAGACCGACAACGATTTCAGGATTTTTATGACCATCTCGCGGTTCTCTGAGTCAAGGCTTGCGGTCGGCTCGTCCAGAAGCAAAAGTTTTGCTTTCTGCGCGAGGCAGCGCGCGAGCGAGATTTTCTGTTTTTCCCCGCCGCTTAGCACACGGAAACTGTTGCCTTTCAAATGCGCGCTGCCCGTCCGGTTCAGGGCCGCGTCAATCATCCGCTTTTTTTCTGAGGATTTGATTTTTGCCGGAATGCCAAGCCCCACGACTTCCTCCACAGAAAGGTCAAAGTTGTCGTCATCGTTTGATTCTATGAACTGCGGAATATAACCGATTGTGTACTTTTCCAGTTCCGCGGATTTGCGGCCGTCAATCAGAATCTGCCCGCTGTCAGGCCGGTCAAGCCCGGCAATCAGTCTGAGGAGCGTGGTTTTTCCGCTGCCGTTCTCGCCAAGAACCATCAGCCTGCCTCCGCTGCGCAAATCGAATGAAAGCCCGCGGATTTTGCCGTAGCGGTGGGTCAGGTTCTGAATGCTCACAGGCACGCCCAGCACAAGTTTCGCTCTCTGGCGCAGAAGATAGTACATCTCGTCGCTGTCGGTCAGATTCTCAAGCTGGCTCTCTGTCTGGCACATCAGGCGGTCAACCAGTTCTGTCCATGTAATCGCGTCTTTGCCGAGCGTCGAGGCAACGTAATCTGCGGCAAGGCGGCTGGTCAAATCGCCATGCATTTTTTTCACGCCAAGGCGGACAAGAAGCACTGCGGCCGCTTTGCCGATTGCGGAGTCGTGCGCGCGGAAAAAAGTTCTGTCACCATTGTAGCCGTCAAGAAAAGTCTCAAATTCAAAAATGGGATGAAGCCACTTGCTCTCGCTGGAAAAAATCTGATTGCCGTCAATATCGTATATTTTCAGCATTTTTTTAATATAACATTAACATTATCAAATGACAAATCAAAAATCCTGTGATAAAATACGGTTATGGATGTTGTGCTAAAAGGAAAGCGTGTTCTTCTTGTTGAGGACAACGAGCTGAACCGGGAGCTTTCAAAGGATGTGCTTGAGAAAGAGGGCGTGATTGTTGACGAGGCGGATGACGGTGACATCGCTGTGGAGAAAGTCAGTCAGTCAAAAAAAAGGCCTTATGATTTTATCCTGATGGATATAATGATGCCCAGGATGAGCGGCTATGAGGCCACCGCAAAAATCCGCGCTCTGGACAACAAAAGACTTGCAGGCACTCCGATTATCGCAATGACCGCGGCGGTCACTCCGGAAGACAAACTTAAAGTTCTGGAAGTTGGCATGAACGCGCATCTTTCAAAGCCGGTCTCAGTTCCTGAGCTTCTGGCAACCATAACCGATTTTCTTGGCTCGTATCAGCAGCTGGAAGGCGAGCTTTCCAAATTAGTGTGACGGAGATTTCTGCGAATGGGTGAAGCATATATCAGGAAGAACGGACTTTTGTATTCCGCCGACTCAAAGACAATCCTCGGATTTGATGACAATTCTGATGATTTTAAAGGGCGTGTGCCTTTTGGCCCGCATTTCATTGATGACGAGGCTTTTGCCGACTGCCCGCATGAGTCGGTCTCGCTGCCCGATTCCATAAAAGTGCTTGGAACCGCGCTTTTCAGCGGCTCAAAAAATCTTAAGAAAGTCAAGCTGCCGTCATCAATCACAGAGCTTGCGCCGTATCTTTTTTCTGGCTGCGAGTCCCTTGTGCAGGTGACAATGCCCAACAGCATAACAGAATTCCCGGAGGGATTGTTCTACGGCTGCGCCTCTCTGCCAGAGATTCCTTTCCGCGCGGGCATCACAAGTCTGCCGGAGAATGTTTTTGCGGGGTGCACGGCGTTAAAATCGCTTGTTGTGCCGTCCGGGGTCAAAGAAATCGCCTCTTCTGCCGTGGCGGACTGCACTGCCTTGGAAAGCCTTGTCCTGCCATCAACAATAGAATCGGTTGCGGATGACGCTTTTTCTGGCTGCACATCGCTGCGCAACATCCGCATTGACGGCGAGAGCGAGCTTTTTTTTGTGAATGAGGAGGACGGATGTCTTTACAGGCATTCTGATGACGGAGATGTCCTTGTGGTTCGGGCTTACGTGGTTAAAAATCAGGATGTGCAGTTCTTTAAAGATAGTGTGGATGATGAGCCTATAGAGGAATCTGAGGATGAGGAAGAGGAGGATGACGACCTTTTCAGTGCGGAAATAGGAGCGTCTGACGCAGAACTTGAGATAGTGGATATGAAAAACGAGGTGAACAATATGTCTGATGAAAACAATCTTAGCTCAATGCTTGCGGATGTTATGGACGCGGAGAAAGAGAGGAATTCCGCCGCTGCGGATGTTGGTGTCTCCGCGCAGGAGGCCGCAGTGCTTTCCGAGGCAATGGATGTGATTGAGGATTCAATGGTAAATTCAAATAGCGGCGTTATCTCAACCGATGAGATGAGCAACCTGTTCTCAAAAAGCGAGTCTGAGGAGATGTCAACCCAGAAAACCGAGGAGCAGGTCAACTCGCCGAACGTGCTTGACGGCAAGACAAAAATTCTCATTGATTCAGTGGATTTCAGTCAGATTCTTGCGTTCGAGCCAACCGGCCCGTCTCCGGAAGACACGGATTTGTTCGTAATCGCAGAGAAAATCATCACGGACGCGGCCGGGAACAAATCGTTCTCAAAGAAACTGCTTGCGTGCTGCGATAATTTTGCAAAAATTCACGGTTTTAAGCGCGTGATTCTTCTGGCGGGGCTTCCGCTTGACAACGAGGAATTCATGCAGTTTTACTTCCATTACATAAGCAGACGAAACGTAATTTTTGCGTGCGAAGCCGCGTCTCCGTCAAAACTGTCAGATTACGGTAAGGCAGTCTGCGAGCATTCCAGAATCAGCCTTGACCCTGCCGAGCTTAAGGCGCAGAAAGAGATTGCGACAAAACGCACGGACGCTCTAATCAAACTGATAATCCGCGATAAATACGAGTGACGCTCGTTTTCCGGGGTGAATATGAAAAGTGATAACGCAAAAAAAGGTGTTGCCCGCGCGCCGCACCGCTCCTTGTTCTATGCCATGGGCTATACCGATGAGGAGCTTGACCGTCCTCTGATTGGCGTGTGCTGCGCTAAAAACGAGATAATTCCCGGGCACATCGAGCTTGACCGCATCGCGGAGGCTGTGAAATCCGGCGTGAGGATTGCCGGCGGCACTCCGATTGAGTTTCCCGCAATCGGAGTGTGCGACGGAATCGCAATGGGACATGAGGGCATGAAATATTCCCTTGTCACCCGCGAGCTGATTGCCGACAGCATCGAGTGCATGGCAAAAGCCCATCAGTTTGACGCGCTTGTGATGATTCCGAACTGCGACAAAATTGTGCCCGGAATGCTGATGGCGGCGGCCCGCCTTGACCTGCCCACGGTTTTTGTGAGCGGCGGTCCGATGATGCCCGGCCGTCTTCCCGGAAAAGACACGTCAAATCCATATTCCGGGCGGAATCTCTCGCTCACAGATATGTTTGAGGCGGTGGGCGCGGTCTCGCTCGGGCGACTAACCGAGGCGCAGCTGCACGAGATGGAGAGGGTGGCCTGTCCGGGATGCGGCGCGTGCTCCGGAATGTTCACCGCGAACAGCATGAACTGCCTCACAGAGTCAATCGGGCTGGGGCTTCCGGGAAACGGCACAATTCCTGCGGTGAGCGGCCGCAGAATCGCGCTGGCAAAAAAAGCCGGAATGCAGGTGATGGAGATGCTCGGCCGGGGAATCACTGCGCGTCAGATGATGACACAGCGGCACTTTGAGAACGCGCTCGCCGCGGACATGGCTTTGGGCTGCTCATCGAACACAATTCTTCATCTGCCCGCTATCGCGCACGAGGCCGGGCTTTCAATCGACTTGCATCTTGTCAACACGATTTCTGAGCGCACCCCGAACCTCTGCCACCTTGCGCCTGCGGGACGCAATTTTATGTGCGAGCTTGATGACGCGGGCGGCGTTCAGGCGGTGCTCGCGGAGCTTGCGAAAAAAAATCTGATAGACACATCGCTGATTACCGTGACCGGCAGGACAATCGCGGAGAATATCGCAGATGTAAGAAACCGCGACCCCGAGATTCTGCGCCCAATCGAAAATCCGTTCAGTGATAACGGCGGACTTGCGGTGCTTTTCGGGAATCTTGCGCCGGACGGCACTGTGGTCAAACGCTCCGCCTGCGCAAAAGAGCTGATGAATCACACCGGGCCGGCAAGGGTGTTCGACGACGAGGCGGATGCGATGGACGCTGTGCAGAATCATAAGATTAAAAGCGGGGATGTCGTTGTAATCCGCTATGAGGGGCCTAAGGGCGGGCCTGGAATGCGCGAGATGCTCGCGGTTACGGCCGCGCTCGCGGGGCAGGGGCTGGACAAGCAGGTTGCCCTGATTACAGACGGACGGTTCAGCGGCGCGACACGTGGCGCGTCCTTGGGGCACTGCTCGCCGGAAGCCGCAGTCGGCGGGCCAATCGCGCTTGTTGAGGACGGGGACTTGATAACCCTTGACATAAATAATTATAAAATCACGCTTGAGGTGAGCGATGAGGAGCTGTCGCGCCGCCGTGCCGCATGGAAAGCACCGGAGCCAAAAGTGAAGGGCGGATATTTGGCAAGGTACGCCAGAATGGTCACCTCCGCGGACAAAGGCGCGGTTTTGGAGTAATTTACGGTAATGAAAGTTGTGGATGTTTCTGCCGCGCTGATTTTCCGCACTGAACCTGACGGAACGAAGCGTGTTTTTGTCACGGAGCGCGGTTATGGCCAGTGGCGCGGCTGGTGGGAATTCCCGGGCGGAAAAATCGAGGCGGGCGAATCCGCCCAATCCGCACTTGCCCGGGAAATCCGCGAGGAACTGGCAAGCGAGGTCCGCGTTAAAAATCCGCTTTTTACGATTGATTACGATTACCCGGCTTTTCATCTTCACATGCAGTGCTTTGACTGCGAGGTTGTCTCCGGCCGCCTTGAGCTTCTGGAGCACAAGAGCGCGGCATGGCTTGACGCGGACAACTTGCACTCGGTGCGCTGGCTTCCCGCGGACGAGCAGATTCTTCCGGATTTGGAGCGGATTCTGCGCGGCGAGCCAAAAACTGATTGACATCCTGATTGCCCTGCTTTCACTCTGAATTCTGATGTTCTGTTTAAAATAAATCTCGCTTAGAGCAATAATCTTTTTATGGACAGCCCACGATACCCGCAGCTTTTATCGTCTATGCCGACTGTATCAGGGCGGTTTTATCACTGCAATCCATAAACGCAACGGTCAAATAACGCATCCAACAACAGCCTGATATAACACCAGCGCACAGCCGACTGCGATACTCCTTCGCAGCCTAATGTTACGCACCCTCACAGTCCACTGTTACGTACCATTCCAGACTAATATGAGGGAGCATAACAGTCCTGTTCAAGGGGGCGAACAGGCTAGTATAAATGACCGTTCAAGCCTAGTGTAACGGAGTGTCATATGTGCGTGTGTGGTAGGCTCACATGTACATGTGATGGTGTATAATCTGTTCCTGTGATTCGGTGTCATCCGCGCATCTGTGCGGGCGATGTTGCGCGGAACGCCATGCTGTGGTATGCTTGCATGGCGGACGGTTGCGGACAATCTGCCGCTTCCGTCTTTTCTATCAATAAAATGATAGCGC
>JAFLSQ010000034.1 GCA_022510865.1 Treponema sp. | reverse complement strand
GACGGATTACAGTTATAAACTCGCACTGCGGTTAAAGGCTTTGAGAGATTCTATGTAGACCGAAGCGGATTTACGACGCTTTATATGCACAGATATTCTGAATGATTTGGAGGAACAGAATGAAAAAGAACAGGCTTTGCATTGCATTTTTTGTCGCAGTGTCGCTCGGATTTTTTGGATGTGTATCCAATCCATATACAAACCAACTGGCAGAACTGGATTCCGATGAAGCGAGGGATGCGATCTATTGGTATAACAGAGAGATTGCATGGTATAAACAGAACGGACGGTTATTGACAGATACCGGACGTGGCCAGCAAGTGGTACAGGTTGGAAACAATCTGATTGATGCCACAAAAAAATGGGAGCGAGTGAACAACAGGGGCAAGCTTTTTGCTTTCTGGCACCGCGATACTTGGGAGATAAACTATGTGGGAGAGCCAGAACCGAATGCGTGGTGCGCGGCGGGCGGAAAGATATGTGTTTTTTCGGGGATTTTTGATGGACCGGCCGCAATCCAAACCGATGACGAGCTTGCGGCTATCCTTGGACATGAGATTGCGCACGCGCTTCTTTTTCATACAAAGAGGAAGAAAGACAATGCGGAATATAGCTCAGGGGTGAGGTTAGGTGATGACACAAAAAATGCATACAGCCGCGCCATGGAGACAGAGGCCGACAAACTTGGTCTTACGCTCATGGTTATTGCCGGTTATGACGGAAACGCTGCGATACAAAATGAGGAAAGATGGGCAAGTATAAACAAAGGTGGAAATGAATATTTATCCACACATCCAGCCAGCTGGCGGCGGGCAAAGAACCTCCGCAAAGAGCTTCCCAAGTCTCAGAAAATCGCGCGGAAAATCAATCAAGGCAAGAAGGCTGTGCAGTTCATCGCTCCCACGTTGAGTGTAAGTGCCGGCATGGACGCGGGTGTAAGTCCTGTGCAACTCTTCAATCGTGATGCTCCGGGCTTTTTTTATGGAGCGGGGCCTAAAGTGTCGCTTGAGAACAATATATACAGCGTAGGATTTTTGGGGCTTGCATTCTCCATGCCAAACGGAATGGAGAATTGGCTTGGCAGCGCGTATGCAAAATTCAGTTTCCGCTTCGGTGCGAGCGCAGAGACCATTTTATCACCGCTCTATGGAATTGAATTCAGCAAAGGCTATTTTGGAAACATCCTGGGTGCTAATATTGACATAAAACTCATTGACCGGCTCTACTTGCGCGGAGAGGCCGCCTTTAGATGGCAGTGGAGCGCAAGCGGCTCTGACAGTGATTTTCCTCCCCTTATTTTGGGTTTAGGCGCAGTCTGGGCAATTAAATAAGTTGTATTGTGAGTTTTGTGCACGTGCGCCAAAATCGATGTGTCTTATGACAACGTGCTTGGCTTTTCCGTCGGTGCGGGCGTAGGCTTCGGGCTGGAGTTGTAGCGGGGTAATCCAGACGGAACAAAATTCTTGGACTTCTAATGTGGATAATTTTGCCCGTCAGAAAATCAAGGATTTCATCGTGCATAAAAACCACAGAAATATGAGTGTCAAAACGGCGCAAGCACGTGCACCGTTCCTGCACAGTACGGGCAGCATTCCTGTACAGTACGAATAACGTTCTGTTAACCGTACTGTTAACGTCACGTCAACCGCACGGTTAACAGAACGTCAACAGTACGGTTGACGTTTCTTCAACCGTACTGTATCAGAATGACGACCGCGCTGTTTCGGGAGCGCGAACGCGCTTGCGGCATCACGCGGCGAATCACTTCTTGTTCCCGCCTTGCCGACCGGGTGCGTGGGGCTTGCTGGTGGCGGCAAGCAGCACAACGCCAAGTTTTGTCGCGAACACCACGCTCACGGCAAGAAGCACACTGGCAATCCCATTGTCATGGTATCGGCGAATCGGTTCGTGCGGTTGCCGTCAGCGTCGTAGGCAGGGCTGATTGGCTTGGCCAGCGATTTTGTTTTGTGAATAACGCGCCTGTTATTGATGGTAAAAAAAACGGCAGTCCTGTTGGACTGCCGTTTTTTATCACGCACACCTGTTACAGCGTCGCGCCGGGAATCTCCTTGTCGAACTCCTTGTTGCCGTGATGGTAGACCGGGAGCACTTTCGGGGAAATCTCGTCGCCCGTGATTTTCGCGCCCTCGCGTTCCTTCTCAAAGTCCTTCACGTGCTGGAGCGAGAGCCTGTCGGACAGCGGGATGCTCTTGAAGATTTTTCCCGCCTCAATTCCGGCCTCGCGCCCGAACACAACAACGTCAAGAAGGCTGTTTCCCATCAGGCGGTTCGTTCCGTGCACACCGCCAGAGGCCTCGCCCGCAACGAGCAGGTTCTTCACGTTCGTATGGCACGTGCTGTCAATCTCCACGCCGCCGTTCTGGTAGTGCAGGGTGGGGTAGACAAGAATCGGCTCCTTCCTGATGTCTATGCCGTACTTGATGAACATATTGTACATCGCGGGGATGGATTTCAGAATCGTGCCCTCGCCGTGAATCATCTCAATCATCGGAGTGTCAAGCCACACCGCGTCCTGCACATCGTTCTTCACGCCGCGCCCCTCGCGCACCTCGCGGATAATTCCGGAGGCGTTCACATCGCGCGTCTCAAGCGGATGGATGTAGACCTCGCCGTCCTTGTTGATGAGCTTCGCGCCAAGGGAGCGCACTTTCTCCGTCACGAGCTTTCCGAGAATCTGCGTGGGGTATGCCGCGCCTGTCGGGTGATACTGGAGCGAGTCCTGATAAAGGAGCTTCGCGCCCGCGCGGTACGCCATCACAAGGCCGTCCGCAGTCGCGCCGTAATGGTTTGACGTCGGGAAGCCCTGATAATGCATCCGTCCGGCTCCGCCTGTCGCGATAATCACGACCCTTGCCTTCGCGATGCGGATCTCGCCCGTTTCGATGTTCAGGAGGACTGCGCCGGCAGCCTCGCCCTTGTCATTCTTTATGATTTCGATTGCGGCCGTGAAATCCACCACGGTGATTGAGTCCGCGCGGTTGAAAGTCTCGTCGCGCAGCGTGCGCATGATTTCCGCGCCGGAGTAGTCCTTGCACGCGTGCATTCTCTTGCGGCTGGTTCCGCCTCCGTGGGTCGTGACCATCGTGCCGTCCTCAGTCTTGTCGAACTCCACTCCAAGGTCGTTCAGCCATTTGATTACGGACGGCGCCTTTGTCACGAGAGTGCTCACAAGCTCGGGCTTTCCGTCAAAGTGCCCGCCTCCGAACGCGTCAAGGTAGTGCTGGGCGGGGGAGTCGTTGGGCTTGTCGGCAGCCTGGATTCCGCCCTCCGCCATCATCGTGTTGGCGTCGCCCACGCGCAGCTTGGTCACAAGCAGGACTTTCGCTCCGGCCTCGCTCGCCATGATTGCGGCGGAAGTTCCCGCTCCGCCCCCTCCGATTACAAGGACATCCGTCTCATAGTCAATGTGATTCAGGTCGATTTTCTCAGGCTCAAGGCGCGGCTTTGCCTGGAGCATTCTGGCAAGCTCCAGCGGGGCTTTCTGCCCTTTGTTCGGCCCGATTTTAAGCTCCGTGAACTGCTCTGTAATGCGGTCCGGGTGGAATTTCAGAAGCAGGTCATCTTTCTCCTCCGCGGTAAGACGGGCGTGCTCGAATTTAAGGTTCTCTTCGCGTTTCTCGGCCACGATTCTGGCGGCCTCATCAAGGTAATTTCCGTACATATCCGTCTCCTTTATTTCTCAATCTCACGGGTGTTGTAGAGATTTTTAATCTGCTCTTTGTCGCCGGTGGACATCTCCACGAATTTCCTGATTGCCTCGTCGCATTTTCCGCTGTCAATCTCGGCCACGCGGTCAAGAAGGTGCTGGGTCTGCGGCTGAAGATATTTTCCGTTGATTCTGCGCGCAAGCTCCGCCACCTGCGGATGGCTGATTCCCGCCGGGCATCTTGACGAGCAGCATCCGCACATCACGCAGTCGAACGAGAGATCCGCGCACTTCGCGAAGTCCCCGCGCTGGGCGTATGCGATGTACTGCATGGTCTGCAAATCCTGCGGGCACGCCCTTGTGCAGGCGTTGCATCCGACGCAGGCGTAAATCTCGGGGTAAAGCTGCATCATCACGCTCTGCTCGGGCTTTATCTTGTTGATGTCGTAAATCTGCTTGACCAGCGGGAAGAAAGGAAGGGTCGCGATGTACATATCGTTCTCCACTTTCTTAGAGCAGGCGAGGCAGGTCTGAAGCTGGTTCTGACCCTTGATGCGGTAGATTGTGGCGCATGCCCCGCAGAAACCGTTGCGGCATCCGCACCCGCGCTTGAGCTGATACCCGGCGTACTCCATCGCGTTCATAATGGTAAGCTCGGCCGGAACATCGTACTTCTTGCCGAAAATATAAATTGTTGCCATCTCTTTTTCAGACATTCATTTGCTCCTGTTAAAAAATCGTTTTATAAAAAAGGCATCCGCCGGCGGGCGGGCCTTTATCTCGCTGTGATGGAATAAGCCTCCGGCCTAATACTCCGGCGGAAGCTCGCCCAGCTGGTCAAAGCTGAACACAGGCCCGTCCTTGCAGACGAATTTGTCTCCGATATTGCACCGACCGCACTTTCCGATTCCGCACTTCATGCGCATCTCCATCGTGGTGAAAACCTGCTCGTCCTTGAAGCCCAGTTTTTTGAGCGCGTCAAGCGAGAGGTGAATCAGAATCGGAGGGCCGCACATGATGACTGTCATGCTCGGGTCGGGATTCAGCTCCGTTACATACGGCGGCACGAATCCCACATGACCGCTCCAGCCTTCCTCGGCGCGGTCAATCGTCAGGTCAATCGAGCAGTTAGGCTGCTTCATCCAGACGTTCTGCATCTCATCAAGCCGCACCAAGTCCGCCATGCTACGCGAGCCGTAAATCACCTGGATTTTTCCGTAGTCGCTCCTGTGATCCATCATGTAGTTCACCACGGAGTGCACCGGCGCGATTCCGATGCCGCCGGCAATCACAAGGATGTCCTTGCCTTTGAGCTTGGTGTCCACGGGAAAGCCGTTTCCCACAGGCCCGCGCAGACAGATTTGCTGGCCCACCTCCGCGTTATGAAGCCACTCGGTGACGCATCCGCATTTTTTGATGGAGAATTCCATGTGGCTCTCCAGAGTAGGGCTGGATGTGATTGATATCATCGACTCGCCCACGCCCGGAACTATGAGCATAGCGCACTGGCCGGGAATGTGGTCGAACAGTTTCTTGCCGTCAAGCCCCACGACGCTGAACGTCTTTACGTCAGGAGTCTCCTGCCTGATGTCTATGATTTTCCCGATGTACGGGATAAATGATTCGTTCTGTTCCATACTGTTTCCTTATAACGTGATTCTCATCACTCTCCTATGTCGTCCGCTTCCTCTGCCGCTTTTATGACCTTCACGATGTTCATGTTCACCGGGCATCGCTCAAGGCAGCGCCCGCATCCCACGCAGCTGAAAAGCCCCTCGTGCGCCATCGGATAATACATGAGCTTGTGCATGAACCTCTGACGGCTGCGCTCTTTCTGGGTGTGCCGCGGGTTCTCCGCCGCCATCTGCGTGAAGTCGTTGTACATGCAGGAGTCCCAGCAGCGAATCTGGCGGATTCCCTTGCCGGTGTCGAAGTCTCGCACGTCAAAGCACATGCAGGTTGGGCAGACATAGGTGCACGTTCCGCAGCCAAGGCACGGCTCGGCAACTTTGTCCCAGATTTTTGAGTTGAAGACGTTGAGCATGTCCTTTCCGCGGAACTTTGACAAATCAAGGTGCGCGAACGGAAGAGCCTCTGTCTTGTCCTTGATTTCTTTCTTAATCGCATCCACGGCCTTGTCATCGCACTCGGAGAGGACGGGCTTTGCTTTCTCTATAAAAGCCTTGCCTTTCTCTGTGTTCGCCTCAAAAAAGAATTTTCCGTCAGAAAGCCAGCAGCTCACATCACCTTTTGAGCCGTGGCTCTCCTTGTCAAGCGACGCGTCAATCCCGTAAGTCGAGCAGAAGCAGGTTCTCTCAGGCTCGTTGCAAGCCAGCGTGATTACTGTTCCGTGCTCGCGGCGGTTCTTGTAGTAGGTGTCCACCGGCTCCATGTTAAGGTAAACGTTGTCTATCACGGTGAGTCCCACGGCATCGCAGGCGCGCACTCCGAAAATCACGAAGTCCTCCACGTCCTTCCTGGGGTCTTCAAGCGTGATTTCCTTGCCGTTCATCTGGTAGCTCACAAGGTGCTCTGTCTTTGGGAAGAAAAAGTCCTTTGCGGAGCGCACGGTTTTCAGCGCGGATGGCAGGACCATTCCTTTCTCCCATCTTTTGAAATCCGCATGAGGCAGACCGCCCTCAGCGGACGTGCTGTCCACCGGAATGTAAAGAGGCTGTTTTGAGCCGATAAGCTCGAACAATGAGTCTATTTTATCTGATGAGATGCACAGTTTCATAAGCAGTCTCCTTCTTTTGATCTTTCGTAGACGATTGTGGTCTCCGGGTCGCCGTCCGCATTGAACGTGAGCATCGCGGGCTTTGTCTCCATGTCGCTTCCGGCCTGGTAGTCGCCGTAAATCTCATTTATGTCCTTTATGAACTTGCGGTTCAGAAGATAAAGCGGAATGTGCTGCGGGCAAACCCGTGAGCATTCGCCGCAGTCTGTGCAGCGTCCAGCCACATGCCACGCCCTGATTATGTGGAAGAGGCTCTCCTCAAAGCTGGTCTGCGCCACTTTCTGCGATGTGTAGAGCTTGTTGTTGTCGAACACGCATTTCTCGCAGGTGCAGGCCGGGCAGATGTCTCGGCACGCGTTGCATCGCAGGCAGCGGGAGAATTCTTTTTTCCAGAAAGCGTCGCGCTCGTCCGCGCTCATCGCCTCTATTTTCCTGACCTCATCCATGCGGGCGGATTCCTGCGGCTGTACTTCCGCGTCAATCCCTATCAGCTCGTCGCAGGAGACGGGCTTCTTGTTCCTGCACGTCTCGCACACCTCGCCGCCGTCAAGGCTGTCCTGGCACGGCACTCCGATGGCGTAGACATCACCGCGGGTAATCCTGCTTTCTTTTAGAAGCTGCGTGAACGAGTATGTGTCGCTCGGTTTGAGGAACACGAGGACAACTTCCTGCGGGATGGGCGCGTCCTTTGCGTTCGGGTCGCGCTGCTTTGCCATCGTGTTGTTCATCCTCGTGGTGCTTTTTGCGGTCTCAATCTGCCTTGTGATTTTCACAAGATATTTTGACAGGTTCGCCTTGCAGAATTTGTTGAACACAAAATCCCGGTCAAGCTCATCCGCGCTCGTGAAAACCGCAGGCGTGATGTCCTCGTCAAAAAGACCTTTTTTCCATCCAAGGACTTTCTGCACCTTGCCTTCGGCAAGAAGCTCCTTGGCGCGTTTTATCAGTTTGTCTTGCATCTTACGTCCTCCAGCTTTTTGCACTCGCCGAGCTCTGTAATCTGCTTCACAAAATCATTCATGATTCCCGCGAAGCGCACTCCTTCGGCGGCGGAGCACCATTCCACGCGGGTGCGGCCTTTCTCAATCCCAAGGTAGTCGAGCATGGAGAAAAGCAGGGTCATGCGGCGTCGCGCGAAGTAGTTTCCCGTGGAGTAGTGACAGTCACCGGGGTGACATCCGCATAAAATCACTCCGTCCGCACCGCGCTGGAATGCCCGCAGTATGAAAAGCGGGTTCAGGCGGCAGGAGCACGGAATCCTGATAATCTTAACGTTTCCCGGATACTCCAGCCGGTTGTTGCCCGCAAGGTCCGCTCCCGCGTAGGAGCACCAGTTGCAGCAGAACGCGACGATTCTCGGAGTCCATCCGCTGTTTTTGTTTGTATTCTCTGCCATAATTTTGTCTGAGCGTTTGTGCAGTCGGATTTTACAAAACGCTGTCTACCTCCGCTAAGATTTGTTTGTTGCTGAATCCCCGTAAGTCCATCGCTCCGGAAGGACAGGCGACCGTGCACGCCCCGCAGCCGTGGCACATCGCGGAGTTGACCTGCGATATGCGGCGGGTGATTGTGGTGCGGTTCGGTCCGTGGAAATCTTTCTCTATGTACGAGATTGCCCCGTAAGGGCACACGTTCACGCACTGTCCGCAGCCGTTGCAGGCGTTCTCGTCAGGCTGCGCGGTGCACGGGTCGTTCTTGAGCTTGTCCTTCACAAGAAGGCAGATTGCTTTGGCGGCCGCGCCTGATGACTGCGCAACGGTCTCGGGGATGTCCTTCGGACCCTGACAGCATCCCGCAAGGAAGATGCCCGCGGTGGGACTCTCAACCGGGCGGAGCTTCGCGTGCGCCTCAAGGAAGAAGTCGTTGTTGTCCATTGATGTGGTGAGCATTGTCGCAAGAGGACGGGCCGACTTGTCAGCCTCGATTGAGGCGGCGAGCACAACCATGTCCGCCTTGATGTGAACCTGCTTGTTCAGAATCAGGTCGCTTCCCTGGACATCGAGCGTTCCGTCAGCAAGCGGCGTGACTTTTCCCACCTGGCCTTTAATGTAGTGAACCCCGTACTGCTCGACGGCACGGCGGTAGAACTCATCAAAGAGCTTTCCCGGAGTTCGCACGTCAATGTAGAAAACATAGCAGTTGGTGTCTGGGTAGTGGTCGCGGGTGAGAATTGCATGCTTGGCCGTGTACATGCAGCACACCTTCGAGCAGTACTCGTGGCCTTTCTCTGAGTCCGCCGAGCAGCGGCTTCCCACGCACTGTATGAACACGATGTTCTTTGGCTCCTTGCCGTCAGACGGACGCAGAAGATGACCGTTGGTCGGGCCGGATGCGTTGCAGAGCCTCTCGAATTCAAGCGACGACACCACATCCGGGCTCTGGCTGTAAGCGTACTCATCGAATTTCTCAAGTGAGATGGGATTATAACCCGTGGCAACGATAATCGCACCGTATTTCTCCGTGATTATCTCCTCTTTCTGCGTGAAGTCAATCGCGCCGGCGGCGCACTCTTTCTGGCAGAATCCGCACACGTTGTCCTTGCCGTTGGCAAGTCCTTTCATGTGGAGGCAGTAGTTCGCGTCAATGTTCGCGATTTTTGGGACTGCCTGCGCGAACGGGATGTCAATCGCCTTGCGGTTGTTCAGGTTCAGGTTGAATGCGTTGGGCACTTTCTTGTTCGGGCACTTCTCGATGCACGCGCCGCAGCCTGTGCATTTCACCTCGTCCACATAGCGCGGATGCCGCTTGATATCAATCTCAAAGTTTCCGATATATCCGCTCACCCTGCATACCTCGGAGTAGGAGAGTATGCGGATGTTCGGGTTCTGGCTCACCTCGGTCATTTTCGGGGTGACGATGCACGACGCGCAGTCCAGTGTGGGGAAGGTCTTGTCAAGCTTCGCCATTTTTCCGCCCACGGTGTAGTCCTTCTCCACGATGTCCACAGGGAAGCCCGCGTCAGCGATGTCAAGAGCCGCCGTGATTCCCGCGATTCCTCCGCCGATTACAAGCGCGCGCTTTGTCATCGGGGTCTCGCCCGCGATGAGCGGAGTGTCAAGGATGGTCTTCGCTATGGCGGCCTTACCAAGTGCGATTGCCTTCTCGGTCGCCTGCTCCACGTCTTTCATAACCCAGGAGGTCTGCTCGCGGATATTCGCGACCTCAACTTTATACGGATTAAGCCCCGCGCGCTCCGCGCATGAGCGGAACGTCTTCTCGTGCATACGCGGCGAGCATGAGCAGAGAACAACGCCGGTAAGCTTGTCGTCCCGGATGTGGTCCTCAATCATCTGCTGGCCTGCGGACGAGCACATATAAGTGTAGTGGGTTGAGTAGACCACTCCGTCCACTTTCCCAAGCTCCTCCGCGACTTTCGCCACATCAACTGTTCCTGCGATGTTAGTTCCGCAGTGACATACAAATACACCAATTCTTTCCATAATTACCTTACTTCTTATATTTTCTAAAAGCGCTTACTATAGCCTGCTGCGGCATATCGTCATCAAGGAAAGCCGGAACCTGCACAGGATCCAGATGATGAGGACCGCGCCGGCCTTCCACATACTGGCGGACCGCGTCAATCAGCTTAGCCGGCTCCACCTGACGCGGACACCGCTCAAGGCATGCGAAGCATGACAGGCAGGCATAGATTGATTTTGAGACCAGAAGCTTATCAACCTCGCCGTTCTCCACCATCTGTACGAACTGATGCGGATGATATTCCATGGCATCATAGTTCGGGCACGTGCCTGAGCATTTTCCGCAGACCATGCACTTTTTGGGATTGACGCCGCTTTTCAGGAGGATAATCTCTTTTGCCATTTCGTTTTCCATCATGCGGCACCTTCCTTTTTCTCTTCTTTCAATCCAAGGGCAGATGCAAGAAGCTCGGTGAAATAAATCACGTCAAGCTTTGAGCCGCCCTTGTTCTTCTCCAGATTGTAGCGGCACAGCGGGCAGGACGTCACAAGGAAATCCGCCCCGAAATCCTCAGCGTTGGAGAGGATTTTCTGAGCGCGTCTCTCGGGGATTGACTTGTCCTCGAACATAGTGTACGCGCCGCAGCACTCGTTCCTCTGCGCGTAAATCACGGGAGTGCCGCCAAGAGCCTTTATGAAATCCTCCAGAATCTTCGGATTCTCAGGATCGTCCAGCTGGAGGACTTTTCCCGGGCGAAGAAGCAGACAGCCGTAATACGCCCCGATTTTCTTGCCCGTAAGCGGATTTTTCACGGCCTTTTTAAGGTTGTCCCAGCCCACGACATCACGCAGAACCTCAAGATAATGGACGACCTTTGTCTCGCCGTGGTACTCGATTCCGTCCTGCTTGAGGTAATTGTTCGCCTTGAGCGCGAAATCTCCGTCCGTGGCTATGTCGTTGTTCGCCTGCTTAAGCACGTTGTAGCACGCGGAGCAGAGGGTAATCAGATCCTTCCCCGAGTCGCGCGCCGCGGCAAGAGCGCGCACCGATGAAAGCTTGGACGCGACCTCATCCTCCGCCATCGGATACTCGCCGCCGCAGCACTGCCATTCGGCAATCTCCTCCAGCGAGAACCCGAGCGCCTGTGCAGACTTGCGCGCGCAGATGTCAAGGTCAACGGCCTTGTTCTTGAGCGTGCAGCCTGGAAA
The DNA here is from genome assembly GCA_022510865.1 of Treponema sp. GTDB lineage: Bacteria > Spirochaetota > Spirochaetia > Treponematales > Treponemataceae > Treponema_D. Next base: position 7,218 of record JAFLSQ010000034.1, on the reverse strand, counting down.
ATATGAATATGTCATACTTGCTCCCATAATCATAATATATCAATAATATAATACTAAAAAATAATTTCTCATAATAAAAAATTATTTTCCCTGCGGATATGCCATCGCCTCCGGCTTGAACACCTCGTCGAACTTCTCTGAGGTGAGGAATCCGAGGCTTACGCACGCCTCTTTGAGCGAGATGTTCTCGTCAAACGCCTTGTGCGCGGTCTTGGCGGCGTTCTCATAGCCGATGTAGGGATTGAGCGCGGTCACCAGCATGAGCGAGTTGTGCAGATTGTGGTGCATCTTCTCCTTGTTCGCCCTGATTCCCACGGCGCAGTTCTTGTTGAAGCTCATCATGCTCTCCGCAAGAAGCCTCGCGCTCTGTATGAAATTATATGCGATTACCGGCATGAAAACGTTCAGCTCAAAGTTTCCCTGGCTCGCCGCAAAACCGATGGCGGCATCGTTTCCCATCACCTGGACCGCGACCATCGTGACCGCCTCGCACTGGGTGGGGTTCACTTTTCCCGGCATGATTGATGAGCCTGGCTCGTTCTCCGGGATGAATATCTCGCCAAGACCGTCACGCGGGCCTGACGCAAGCCATCGCACATCGTTCGCGATTTTCATCATGTCCGCGGCAAGGGATTTTATCGCCCCATGCGCGAACACAAGCTCGTCCTTGCTTGTGAGCGCGTGGAATTTGTTCGGTGCGGTGACAAAATCCTTCCCGGTGAGAGAAGAGATGCACTCCGCCACCTTGGAGTCAAAGCCCTTGGGCGCGTTCAGCCCGGTTCCGACCGCAGTTCCGCCGAGCGCGAGCTGCCTGAGGTAGGGCAGGGAGGACGCGAGCATCTCCTTGTCCCGCTCCAGGGATGTCCTCCATCCGCTGATTTCCTGGTCAAAGCTGATGGGCACCGCGTCCTGCAAATGCGTGCGCCCTGACTTCACGATTCCCTCGTTCTCTTTCTCCAGATGTTTGAAAGTCTCAACTAGCGTGTCAATCGCGGGGAAAAGCTTGTCCTCAATCACGCAAACTGCGCTTATGTGCAGCGCGGTGGGGAAAGTGTCGTTGGATGACTGGCTCATGTTGATGTCGTCATTGGGATGGCACAGCTTTTTCCCGGCAATCTCGTTCGCGCGGTTCGCGATTACCTCGTTCGCGTTCATGTTGCTCTGCGTTCCGCTTCCGGTCTGCCAGACTACCAGAGGAAAGTGCTCGTTCAGGCTGCCGGCAATCACCTCGTCGCAGGCTTTTCTGATTGCCTCCAGTTTCTCGCCGGTCATTTTCTCCGGCTTGAGGGCGTTGTTCGCCATGGCCGCCGCCTTCTTAAGGTAGCCGAACGCCTTCGTGATTTCGCGGGGCATTGTCTCAATCCCCACGCCAATCTCAAAATTCTCGTGGCTGCGCTCTGTCTGCGCCCCCCAGTATTTGTCCGCGGGAACTCTCACCTCGCCCATAGAGTCATGTTCAATCTTGTATTCCATAGCAGTAAAATCCTCTGATTAAAAATTCACCTGTTTGATTACGTCTTTCAGGCATTCTGCGCTATGGCGGAGCGACTCAACCTCCGCGTCCGTAATCGGAGCCTCAATCCTGCCTTTGATTCCTTTGCCGCCGATTACCGTCGGGATTGACAGGCAGACATCTTTGATTCCGTACTCGCCTTCAAGCATGGATGAGATTGTAAGCACCGAGTCGGTGTCGTAATTCAGGGCCTCGCACAAAGTGGCTGTCGTTACGCCAATCGCGTAGTTCGTGCATTTTTTAGCGGCGATGATTATTCCGCCTGATTTCCTGATGTAGTCCTCCACGTCATTCTTGTCGAACGACGGAAGTTTGCCTCCTTTGTAAGAGGCGGCGAAATCATCGACCGGAATTGAGCCGATGTTCGCGATTGACCACGGAATGAAAGACGAGTCGCCGTGCTCTCCGAAAACATAGCCGTGCACATTCTGCTGCGAGACGTTGTAAGTCTCCGCGATGCGCGCGCGGAAGCGCGCGGTATCGAGCATTGTTCCTGTGCCGAAAATGCGGTTCGCGGGAATGCCGGATGTCTTTATGAACTGGTATGTCAGGATATCCACGGGATTCGCCACGATGACGTACAGGGCATCGGGAGCCGCTTTTGTAATCTGCGGGATGACAGTCTTTGTGATGTCAACGTTTGTCTGCGTAAGGTCAAGGCGCGACTGCCCGGGCTTGCGTCCGACTCCGGAAGTGAATACGACTATATCAGAGCCTCTGGCATCCTCATAATCTCCGTCGTGAACATAGACAGGACCAATGAACGGAGTTCCCTGGCGTATATCCATCGCCTCTCCCATTGCCTTGTCCTTGATGATGTCGATGATAACGATTTCCGAGGCAATCCGTTTCAAGGTGAGCGCATACGCGACTGTTGAGCCAACCTGTCCGGCACCGATAATAGTAATTTTTCTTGACATGTTTCTGTCTCCCATAAAAAGTCATTCCAGAGAATTCAGACAAAAATCCCCTGATTATCCTTGTAATTATAAATCCTTTTTGTGATTTTGTGAAGAGATAAATACCGGAATGCACGGATTGTCCCGCAAATCCTCGACAGCCTGATTAAAACATTTTATAATAGAAGAATGAACATAAACAACAACGCAACCAACGTCAAAAAAGAGCTGCTTGTGCGGATTGCCAGGCTTCAGCTTGCGGGTGAGCTTGACTCAAGGAAAATAAACAGGATTCCCACGGAGATGCGCCCGTCAGGAGAACCGCCGCTGGGCTGCTGCACATATCACGACCGGGAGCTTCTTCGCATGAGGCTTCTTGCCCGCATGGGAATATCCGTTGAGAATTACAATGATTTGAATGACCTTGACGACTACGCCAGGGAGGCTCTTGACCGGAAATCCCCCACATGGCCTATGATTACAGTCCTTTATGAGGCGTGCAACGGCTGCGTTAAGCAGAATTTCATGGTGACTAACGCGTGCCAGGGATGCTTCGCGCGCCCCTGCATGACGAACTGCCCGAAAGGCGCGATTCACATTGTCCATCACGCGCACATTGACGCGGAGAAATGCGTCCACTGCGGGCTTTGCGTGGACAACTGCCCGTACCACGCCATCATCAGAATCACAGTTCCGTGCGAGGCGGCGTGTCCTGTGGGCGCAATCTCAAAAGGAGAGGACGGTCACGAGGTCATCGACTTTCATAAATGCATTTACTGCGGAAAGTGTATGCAGGAATGCCCGTTCGGCGCGATGATGGACAAGAGCCAGCTTGTGGATGTCATAAAGCACATCATGGACGGGCGGAAAGTCAGCGTGATGTACGCGCCGTCAATCGCATCCCAGTTCAAGGCGAGCGCGGGCCAGCTGGAGCGCGCCCTCGGGCAGCTTGGCTTCACGTCGCTCTACGAGGTGGCACGCGGGGCGGACATCTGCGCGGACAAGGAGGCCAAGGAATTCACCGGGCGCATAAAGCGCGGGGACAAGCTGATGACCACATCCTGCTGCTCGGCTTACGTCCGAGCAGTCCACATCCACGTGCCTGATTTGGATTCCTGCGTCTCCGAGACCAGAAGCCCCATGCATTACACCGCGGAGATAGCGAAAAAAGACGACCCTGATTGCGTCACCGTTTTTGTAGGCCCGTGCCTTGCCAAACGCCGCGAGGGATTTGACGACGAGTTCGTGGATTACGTCATCACCGCGGAGGAGCTTTCCGCTTTTTTTGAGGCAAAAGGAATCGATGTCTCAAAAATGGAGCCAGTCGAGAAAACCGATTTGCCGAGCGCGAGCGGCAGGAATTTCGCGCGGACAGGCGGAGTCGCGGAGGCGGTGAGATGCAGGCTTGAAAATCCGGAGATTTTAAAGCTTGATGTGATAAACGGCCTTGACAAAGCCGGGATGAAAAAACTGAAATTCTACGGCGAGTTGAACGCTGGCAGGGCAGAGCCGAACGAGTCCACGGGAAACCTTGTTGAGGTGATGAGCTGCGAGGGCGGATGCGTCGCAGGCCCGTGCGTGGTGCAGAAACTTAATCTCGCGGCCATCCAGCTGGACAAATATGTGGGCGAGGCGGAGAAAAAGAAATCCTGATTTTTTAGCCCTGATATATTGACAATTTCTCCGCAATCGTTTATATTCATCACAACATTTGCGGCAGTCATATAACGGCTCATTATCTCAGCCTTCCAAGCTGATGACGAGGGTTCGACTCCCTTCTGCCGCTCTAAAAGCCCATCCTATGGATGGGCTTTTTTTTGTCGCTTATATCACGTATATCACGCTTTCAGCCAGCCTCTCTCAATCGCAGAGTCAAGGTTCTTGGAAATCCATTCGTAGACTTCTGGCATGAAATCCTTTATGACCGCCATGCGCTTCTCTACCACAGCGCGGTTCGTGCCGCTCTCGACCCATGTGTGCCCGTCCGTGAGCGTGTTGTGCAGGAACGGCTGGAGGCGGTCCATGCAGGCGGCGTATTTTGCGTCCGGGGTGCTCATCGCATCGAATTCCTCCCACAGCGCGCGCAGCTCCCTGCCGTGCCCGTCCGGAAGCTGGGAGAAAAGCCTGTCCGCTGCCTCCGCCTCGCGCGCGGCTTTGTCCTCGTTCGCCTTAAGGTCGTATGCGAAAGTGTCGCCCGCATAAATCTCTATCAAATCGTGGACGACGCACATTTTCGCGGCTCGCGCCACATCCACAGGCTCTCTCGCATACTCGTGGAAAATCAGGGCCATCACCGCGATGTGCCATGAGTGCTCGGCATCGTTCTCGCGACGGGACTTGTCTATGAGCATGGTGCGCCGCAGCACCGATGTCATCTTGTCAATCTCCGCGGTGAACCGGAGCAGCTTGTCCAGGCGGACATCCCCGCTTGGTAAGAAATCTTTCTGTGCCATGAGATTATAATAGCGACGGAAAACCCAAGTTGCAATACAGGCGGGAAAATCCGATTGCCGATGGCTGATTAAAAACGCGGATTGTCATGCCGGTGTCTCATCGCTCATCGTCTATGATGTGAAGCACGCCGTCGCCATCAAGAATCTCGCCGAGCCTTGTCCGCAGGAAAACGGGCAGAACGTCCGTGGAAGCAAGGCTTTCAAGCGGAATCCAGTGCAGGCTCTCGCCCATGTCCGTGATTTTCCTGCCGAGCCTCCGACTTCCGCGCGGCCTCATCAGAAAGTAGAATTCTATGACGTGGCAGCGCATCCCGTCAAGTTTCGGCTCGTGCCCTGTGAAGAAATTCTCGCAGACTGCGGCAAGGCGGTCAATCTCATAGCGTGTCCCCGTCTCCTCCATGACCTCGCGGAGCACGCAGTCCTCCGCCCGCTCGCCAAGGTGCACCCCGCCGCCGACAGTGTAATAATAGGACACAGACGGATTTGTGACCAGAAGCAGCGCGTCATCCTCAATAATCAGCGCGGCAGTCCTGTAACGGAACCAGCTGTCTCCGTGCGAAAAACAGCAGTCCGTAAGTCCGTCCTGCGCCATCCCTTTTTCGCCGCATTTCTCAACGCGGTTCTCTTCAAATTCGATTTTATTGCCGTATTTCTGATTGCTCAGCGCCTCTTTCCTGGGAATCACGCTCTCAACATCAATATCATACAAATTCGCGATTGCGAGCGCGTAGTAAATCACATCCCAGATTTCCTCGTCAACGCTCCCTTTGATTTGCCCGGTGTTCGCCGGCAGACCGGAGGAGATTGCCCGCGCAAGCTCGCCGACCTCCTCCGCGAGCTTCAGGAAATACTGGTGCGATTTCCCGGGCCGGCAGTCCTTCGCCTTGATGTAATTCTGCAAGTATCTCACCGTGATTTTTCCGTCCATAATTCCCTCCGTATGTTTTCTGCAATAACCGGGTTTATCCACGATTTTTCAATGACTGCCCCGCGTGATTGTCAAACACAAGCCCCTGCTGATGGCTTGCCTCATCTCCGCAGGGATGGCAGTCTCCGCGCGTGTACCTGTCAACGACTTTTTTCCAGAACTTTCCCGCCGGAACGTTGCTCTTCCACCAGCACACCTCCCATTTGCCGGGATGCCTTTCAAAAAGCGCGGTGGCGGCATCGAATCCCACGCCCATCCGCCTGTATTTCAGCATTACAAAAAACTCCCCGACGCACCTCGCGTCTTTTTCCGTGCGAAAGTCGCAGTGCGGGCAGACAAGCGCGAAGCCCGCGATTTTTCCGTCCGCGCGGATGAGGTAGGGGAATCGTCCGCTCTCGTTCCAATAGTCGTCAATGTGGTCATAGCCGTAAAATCCGTGCTCGCTGATGTCATCCCCGCTGAACTGCGTGAACTCATAGAGATACAGCTCCATCATCCGAACAAGAAGGGGCTTCTCCTCAGCGCCCATAAGATGCAAAGTAACTTCCATAGCCATTAGTTCGGCATTAAAAATCGTTTTTATGAGGCGATTTCCTCTGATTTTCTTGCCGCCACCTCAACCCAAGCCGGGCAGAACCCCGATTTGAGCGCGATGTGCCATGAATGATAATTCGAGAGCGATGTGCCGTAAAACGGAATGTCACCGCGCTCAGTTATTTTGTTTTTCAAGAGCGTGACAAGGGCGCATCCCACGCCTTTTGAGCGGTACTGCGGAATCACGTCAATCCCAATCTGATGGAAACCCGGCGCGGCCTCGGAGCAGCCCGCCATCCCCATGATTGTCTCGCCGTCATAGGCGCACACAGCGATTCTGTCCGCCCGCGCGGGGTCAGGCTCGCCGCAGATTGCGTTCGGGAACCGTCCGTCACCGTAAAACCGGCCGATCTCATCATCATAGAACCATCTGACTGGAAAATCCCTCTCCGGCTCGGTATCCGCGCACGGAATGAACATGTGATACGTCTGGGTGAGCGTGTACCCGTGATTCTCCAGCTCGCGCTCGATGGGAAGGAGGTTCGGAAACTCAAAAAGCCAGTGCCCTGTCCTCGCGCTGATGTACGGGCGCAGAAAATCATGCAGGCGCTCGTCCGCAGTGATGACGGCGTTGCCGCCGGTCGTAATCATGCGGAAAAAATATTTCTCATCGGAATAGGCCCGCCGCCCTGCACGGATTTCCGGCAGCGTGATTATGTTCTCCGGTCTCGCAAAATCATCCGGATTGCAGTTGAAGTCACGCGCGAGCAAATCCATGAACCTCTCGGTCATCAATCCTGTCATTTTTACCCCCTGATTTTTCTCGCATTTACTTCCATAAAAACCTCTCGTTCTTGTTTTGATTAAAATACCCCCAGTTTACCTAGTGTG
>JAFLSQ010000033.1 GCA_022510865.1 Treponema sp. | reverse complement strand
AAAAAATCCTCCGTTTAAATCGAACGGTCGGGAGGGGCGGTTCTGCGGAAAGTTTCGTGCCAAGTGGGATTTTTTTTACGGAACTGGCGGGGAAATCACGCAAAAAAAATCCCCCGTGCGCATTTTGGCAAGGGGGATTTTTTGCGGTGGCCGGTGGCTATCTTACGCTGAAAAGCATTTCGCCGTAGCTTGGGACGGGCCATCGGCTGGCGGGAACCAGGCTCTCAAGCTCGTCCACGTTCGCGCGCAGGGATGCCATCGCTGGCAGCACCGTCTCTTTGTGGAACATCGCGGTCTCCCACGCGCCCTCAACGCTCTTCGCGTCAAGCACGGCTTTCTCAAGGTCGGCAAGCTTGCTGTAGATGCTGTCTGTGAGCGCGCTTGTCTTTTTGAGGATTTCTGTCTCGTAGGATGAGGCATCAGACAATCCGGCGGATTTTTTTGCCGATAACGTGGCGGCAAGTTCCCCGCTCCAGCCGCTTGCGGCAGGCAGATAGAGCTTGCGCGTCATGTCAATCATCGTCAGCGCCTCGATGTTGATGATTTTTGAGTAGTTGTCGTTCTGAATCTCAAAGCGGCTTGTCACCTCGCTGTCGCTGAAAACTCCGTGCTTCTTGAACAGAGCGCGGTTCTCCGCCGACGGGAAGTATTTGAGCGCGTCAGGCGTGGTCTTCAGGTTCAGAAGTCCGCGGCTTTCCGCCTCCTTCACCCATGCATCGTCATAACCGTTGCCGTTGAAGATGATTCTCTTGTGCTCCTTGATGGTTTTGAGAATCAGGTCGTGCAAATCCTTCTGGAAATCCTTGCTCTTCTCCAGGACATCGGCGAACTGGCTCAGGGAATCCGCGACGACGGTGTTGAGCATGATGTTCGCGCAGGCGATTGAATCGCTTGAGCCGAGCGAGCGGAATTCGAATTTGTTGCCTGTGAACGCGAACGGCGATGTCCTGTTGCGGTCGGTGGTGTCCTTGCTGAATTCCGGCAGGACGGTCACGCCAATCTGCATCTTCTCTTTTGCGTGCGCTCCATAGGGCTTGCCGCTCTCAATGCTGTCAAGGATTGCCGTCAGCTCGTCGCCAAGGAACATTGAGATGATTGCCGGCGGTGCCTCGTTCGCGCCGAGCCTGTGGTCGTTGCCGGCGGTGCCCACAGAAATCCTCAGTAAATCCTGATGCTCGTCCACCGCCTTAATCACCGCGCACAGAAACAGCAGGAACTGCGCGTTGCTCTCGGGGGTCGCGCCCGGGTCAAGCAGGTTCTTTCCCGTGTTCGTGCTGATTGACCAGTTGTTGTGCTTGCCGCTTCCGTTCACGCCTGCGAAAGGCTTCTCGTGCAAAAGGCAGACCATGCCGTGCTTGCTCGCGGTTTTGCGCATAATCTCCATCGTAAGCTGGTTGTGGTCGCACGCAATGTTCGTGGTGTTGAAAATGGGGGCAAGCTCGTGCTGTGCGGGAGCAACCTCGTTGTGCTCGGTCTTGGCAAGGATTCCAAGCTTCCAAAGCTCCTTGTTCAAATCCCGCATGAAATCCTGTACGCGGCTCTTAATCATCCCGAAGTAGTGATCCTCAAGCTCCTGACCTTTTGGTGATTTTGCGCCGAACAGTGTGCGCCCGGTGAAAATCAAATCCTCGCGCCTGTCATAAACGCTCTTGTCCACAAGGAAATATTCCTGCTCCGGGCCAACCGTGGTCTTGACGCTCGTGACATCGCTGTTGCCAAAAAGACGCAGTACGCGGACTGCCTCCCTGCTGATTGCCTGCATTGACCGCAGAAGAGGAGTTTTCTTGTCCAGAGCCTCGCCCGTGTATGAGCAGAAACAGGTGGGAATGCACAGCGTTCCGTCTTTTATGAATGCGAACGATGTGGGGTCCCATGCGGTGTAGCCGCGGGCCTCGAACGTGGCGCGGATTCCCCCGCTCGGGAAGCTGGAAGCGTCCGGCTCTCCCTGAACAAGCTCCTTGCCGCTGAATTCCATAATCACTTTTCCGCCGTCAGACGGCTGGATGAAGCTGTCGTGCTTCTCTGCGGTCACGCCTGTGAGAGGCTGGAACCAGTGCGTGAAGTGCGTCGCGCCTTTCTCAATCGCCCAGTCTTTCATCGCGTTCGCAACGATGTTCGCAAGGCTGCGGTCAAGCTTCTCGCCGTCCTCAACCGTCCTCATCAGCTGCTTGAATGTCTCCTTAGGCAGCCGTGACTTCATCACCGTCTCATTAAAAACGTTCTCGCCAAAAAAATCCGTAACTTTGTCCATCTGTGTTACTCCCATAACGTTCATTGCGGAGGCACTGCTCCCCGTGTGTTAAAAGCCTGCGACGCAGACCTCATGCGGATGATTCTGGCGGAGGTGTCCGCATCATCCGTTTTTTGCCATAAGCTGAGCGTTAAAAACAAAAGACGCCGCAACCTCCCGGGTAAGCCCGGAAAATCACAGCGTCTTTGCCGTTTTTAATAAAAAAAGCCGCAATGGTAGTGCAATCCATGCGACCTCTTTGTCATCCGCTACTTATTATGCGATAGTTATACCGCGCCGGAAGAAATATGTCAAGACATCGCGGGAAAATCCCCTTGAATTCTGATTGCCTGCGGATTCCCGCGCCTGGAATTTTATCATAATTTTTCCGTGGGCTGTTGACAATCATACCCCATACAGGTATGATGTATGATATACGGGGGTAAAATGGATTCCAAGGAAACAGACAGCGCAAAGACGAGGCACCGCTCAGAAGCGGAGCTGAAATCCCTGATGATTCGGCTGAATAAGATTGCCGGGCAGATTAACGGCATAAAAAAAATGCTGGATGATGACGCGTACTGCACTGATATTCTGACCCAGGTGAGCGCGGTGCAGGGCGCGTTCAATGCGTTCAGGCGGGAGCTTCTTTCCAGCCACATCAGAACCTGCGTGGTGCAGGGCATAAAGGACGGCGACAACGAGGTTGTTGACGAGTTCTTGATGACGCTGCAAAAACTGATGAGATGAGCGTTTTTGCCGGGGAGTGATTATGCGACAATATTTTATCACCGGGATGACCTGCGCGGCGTGTGCCGCCCGGGTGGAGAAGGCTGTGTCCAAAGTGCCGGGCGTGCAATCCTGCTCGGTGAGCCTGCTAACAAATTCTATGGGAGTTGAGGGCAGCGCGGGCGACTCAGAGATTATTCAGGCGGTGACGGACGCGGGTTACGGCGCGGGCGTGAAAGACAGCGCACCGCAGAAAACTGATTCCGCGGATTTTTCTGCCGGAGACTCGCTGCGCGACCGCGAGACACCCACGCTCATCAGACGGCTGGTATCATCCGTCGTTTTTCTTCTTCCTTTAATGTACGTCTCAATGGGCCACATGATGTGGGACTGGCCGCTCCCCGCGTTCATGGCGGGCAATCACATTGCCATGGGATTGTTCCAGCTTCTTCTTACGGCGGTCATCATGGTCATAAACCAGCGGTTTTTTATCAGCGGGTTCAGGGCGATTGCCCACCGTGCCCCGAACATGGACAGTCTTGTTGCGCTTGGCGCTACGGCGGCGTTCGCGTACAGCGTCTGGGCGTTGTTCGCAATGAGCGTTGCTGTCAGGGACGGAAATCACGCGCTCACAATGGCGTATATGCACGAGTTTTATTTTGAGGCTGCGGCGACAATCCTCACGCTGATTACCGTGGGCAAAACTCTGGAAGCGCGGTCAAAAGGAAAGACCACGGACGCGCTCAAATCATTGATGAGCCTTGCGCCAAAAACAGCCGTGCTCGTTGTTGACGGCGAGGAGCGGACGGTTCCGGTCAGCCAGGTGAAAAAAGACGATGTTTTTGTGGTGCGCCCCGGCGAGAGCATCCCCGTGGACGGCATTGTGATTGATGGCAGCTCCGCGGTGAATGAGTCCGCCCTAACAGGCGAGAGCATCCCCGTGGATAAAGCCTCCGGCGACCACGTGAGCGCGGCGACGGTGAACCAGTCCGGTTTCTTGAAGTGCCGCGCGGTGCGTGTTGGCGAGGACACGACCCTCTCGCAGATTATAAAAATGGTGAGCGATGCATCCGCCACAAAAGCGCCGATTGCAAGGACTGCCGATAAAGTCTCTGGGATTTTCGTGCCGGCGGTCATAATGATTGCGGCGGTGACTTTTCTTGTCTGGATGATTGTTGACGCGGGCGTGGGCGCATCGCTTACCCGGGCGGTGGCTGTCCTTGTAATCAGCTGCCCGTGCGCTCTGGGGCTTGCGACTCCTGTCGCAATCATGGTGGGCAACGGCGTGGGCGCAAGAAACGGCATTCTGTTCAAGACCTCGGCCGCGCTGGAGAATGCCGGCAAAACTCAGATTGTCGTCCTTGACAAGACCGGGACAATCACAAGCGGCGAGCCTGTCGTCACGGACATCATCCCCGCGCAGAATATCAGCGAGGATGACCTGCTCGCGCTCGCAGTGAGCATTGAGGCAAAGAGCGAGCATCCGCTGGCAAAGGCTGTCGCCGCGCTTGGCAATGAGCGGAATATTCATGCGGATGAGGTGACTGATTTCGCGGCCGTCCCCGGAAACGGACTTTCCGCGCGCTGTGCTGAGGGCGATGTTTTTGGCGGCAACCTGAATTTCATTCAGTCCAAGGCGAATATCAGCAGGGATTTGCAGGAGAAATCCGCCTTGCTCTCCGGGGAAGGGAAAACCCCGCTTTTTTTCGCGCGGGGCAGTCAGACGCTCGGGATTATTGCGGTTGCGGACACAATCAAGGAGGACAGCCCCGAGGCGGTGCGGTCGCTCAGGCAGATGGGAATGCGAGTGGTCATGCTCACCGGCGACAACGAGCACACCGCAAGGGCAATTGCGGCGCAGTCCGGCGTGGACGAGGTGATTGCGGATGTGCTCCCCGACGGCAAGGAGAGCGCAGTCCGCTCGCTGATGGAGCAGGGCAAAGTCTGCATGGTGGGCGACGGAATCAACGATGCCCCCGCCCTTACCCGCGCGGACACAGGCATTGCAATCGGGGCAGGAACTGGCGTTGCCATCGATGCGGCGGACATCGTTCTGATGAAAAGCCGTCTTTCTGATGTTCCTGCGGCAATCCGTCTGAGCCGTGCCACGCTGCGGAACATCCGGGAGAATCTTTTCTGGGCGTTCATTTATAACGTGCTTGGAATTCCGCTTGCTGCCGGGGCATTCACCGTGCTGCTTGGCTGGAAACTCAACCCGATGTTCGGCGCGGCCGCGATGAGCCTGTCGAGCTTCTGCGTGGTGACAAACGCGCTCAGGCTGAATCTGCTGAGGATTCACGGCCGGAAAAATCATCAGTATAAAAATCGGTCTGGATTGCCCGGGCCGAAAAATATAGAGGAGAAAAAAATGGAGAAGACAATTTTGATTAACGGCATGATGTGCGGTAACTGCGAGAATCATGTGAAGAAGGCGCTTGAGGCTCTGGACGGAGTTGCGGCGGTGACGGCAAGCTCCGCGCAGAAAAACGCGGTTGTGACGTTGAAAGACGGCGCGGTGTTCGATGAGGCTGCCGCAAAGAGCGCGGTTGAGGCTGCCGGCTACGAGTTCGTGAAGGTAGTGTAGTCCATGGATGGGGAGGCTGCCGCGCGCGGCTTCCCCTTTTTTTGCGGGCGGAAGACAACGCGCCCGCCCTGCCAGCAATTTTTCCGCGTTTTTGTGATTTTGTTACCTGTGGTAACAAAATCACGCTTCTTTTGCGGGCCAAGTTCGTAAATCCTTATGACACAATGATTTATGCGCCTCCGCTCGGATATGCGCTGCGAATGTTACCTATGGTAACATGGGCATGGTACGTGTGGTAACATTGCCATGTTACACACGGTGACAAGCGCATGATTCGTGGCGTGACCTTGCGATGGATGTGCAATGCACCACAACCGGCGTTGTAATCAACCGCAGCAAGCACAATGCGGTGCGAGACAAAAAAACGCCGGCCGTGCGGCTGGCGTTCGTGCGGACGTGATGCCCACGTTTCGGTCATCCCAATCAGGACAGCCGGAGCGTCTGTGTTCTAGTCCTGACGGGTAAAAAAACTTAGATATAGTCAGGAATGATAAACACGCCGCCCGGAAAGGCGGCGTGTCGGCTGGTTTTATTAGCGGGAAAGGGTGTAAATCGTCATGCCGCTTTGTTTGAGTTTGATAGTGTCTCCTGAAATCTCTGCTTGAAATGTGATAGGGGTAGAATAATGCACTTCGTGTCCAAGTTCAGAGGTGACTTCCATTGTAAAAGTGCCGTCTTCGGGCGGGTTGCCATCGTGAGTTCCAGAGAACACTTCTGTGTCTGATGCCTCATTCCACATCTTGAACGTGCCGTCATCATAGAACGAAAGCGTGATGTAGCCGGTTGAATCCTCATATACAACCGTATTGCTTTCCTGTTTGCACGACACAAACCCAACCAGTGCGGTCATAGCCGCCATTACAAAAAGAACTTTTCTGATGCCTCTCATCTGCATCCTCCTGAGTGATAGTATTGCCGCCTTACGGCAAGCTTACTTACTATACAAAAAAAAAGCATTCTGTCAACAAAGGGAAAAATATCGCGCCAGAGCGTTCGCCGCCCGCGCGGGGCGCACACCTTGACAGCCCGCCCCAAAAGTTTTATAACAGTAAGGATTGCGGGCAAAGGCGCCCATTCCGCGTGATGACGGTCTGTCGTCGCCCGGGATGGACGCCTTTTTTTGCGCAGGGGGACGCGGATGGAAAAAGCATATCTGATTCTTGCGGACGGCACGGTCTTTGCGGGCACGGCGGCTGGCGCGCGCGGCAGTGTGATTGGCGAGACGGTCTTCACCACGGGCATGACCGGCTACGCCGAGACGCTCACCGACCCCAGCTACTTCGGGCAGATTATCACACAGACCTTTCCGCTCATCGGCAACTACGGCGTGATTCCCACGGACTTCGAGAGCAGGCGAATCTGGGCGCGCGGCTATGTCGTGCGCGAGCTGTGCGACAATCCCGCCAACTTCCGCAGCGCGGGCGCACTGGACGATTTTCTGACAGCGCAGAAGATTATCGCAATCGCGGGGATTGACACGCGCGCGCTCACCAAAAAACTGCGCGCGGACGGCGTGATGAACGGCATGATTGCCAGCGGCGACGGCTCGGCAGAAATCATCAGACTGCTTGACAATCCTGCGGAAAAAGAGCGGTTGCTCGCGGAAATCCGCGCGTACCGTGTGCAGAACGCGGTGCAGTCCGTGCAGGATTCCGCTACCGCTCCCGCCCCGAGCGATGACCGCGCCAAAAAGCGCGTGGTGCTGTTTGACTTTGGTGCAAAAGATAACATCCGGCGCGAGCTTGAGCGGCGCGGCCTTGCGGTCATCACTGTGCCGTGCAATACATCCGCCGAGACCGTGCAAAAAATCGCGCCTGACGGAATCATGCTCAGCAACGGCCCGGGCGACCCGGCGGACAACGCCGCAATCATCGCGGAAATCAGAAAGTTGTGCGATTCCGGGAAAATCCCGATGTTCGGCATCTGCCTTGGTCATCAGATGCTCGCTCTCGCGCGGGGGGCAAAAACTGCCAAGCTCAAATACGGGCACCGCGGCGGCAATCATCCGGTGAAAGACACTGCCACGGGGCGCGTCTACATCACGAGCCAGAACCACGGCTATGCGGTTGAGGGCGGCTCGCTTCCCGGGTGCGCCACGCTGCGCTTCGTCAACGCAAACGACGGTACTTGCGAGGGCATCGACTACACGGACATCCCCGCGTTCAGCGTGCAGTTCCACCCCGAGGCCTGCGGCGGCCCGCACGACACAAACTTTTTGTTCGACAGATTCTTGGAGATGATACAATGCCACTAGACAGCAGCATTCGCAAAGTGATGATTATCGGCTCGGGCCCGATTGTAATCGGGCAGGCGGCGGAATTCGACTACGCGGGCACCCAGGCCTGCCTGGCCCTCAAGGAGGAGGGCTATGAGGTGGTGCTGGTGAACTCCAACCCCGCCACCATCATGACCGACCACGTGATGGCGGACGAGATTTATCTGGAGCCGCTCACGCTGGAGACGCTCAAACGGATTATCAGAAAGGAGAAGCCCGACTCGCTCCTCTCGACGCTCGGCGGGCAGACCGGGCTGACGCTCAGCATGGAGCTTGCCAAGTCAGGCTTCCTTGCGGAGAACGGCGTGCGTCTTTTGGGGGCGCGCCCCGAGACGATTGACAAGGCGGAGGACCGCCAGCTTTTCAAGGACACGATGGAGGCAATCGGCGAGCCGTGCATTCCGTCCAAAGTGGTGACGACCTACGAGGACGCTGTGTCATTTGTCCGTAATGAAATCGGATTTCCTGCGATTATCCGGCCTGCGTTCACGCTCGGCGGTACGGGCGGCGGAATCGTGACGAACGAGCGAGAGCTTGACGAGATTGCGCACAACGGGCTTCACCGCTCGCCCATTCATCAGATACTCGTGGAAAAGTGTATCTCGGGCTGGAAAGAGGTTGAGTTCGAGGTCATGCGCGACTCGGCGGGCAACGTGATTACCGTCTGCTCGATGGAGAACTTTGACCCGGTGGGCGTTCACACAGGCGACTCAATCGTCATCGCGCCAACCGTAACGCTCGCCGACAAGGAGTACCAGATGCTGCGCAGTGCGGCTCTCAACATCATCTCCGCGCTGGAGATTGAGGGCGGCTGCAACTGCCAGTTCGCGCTCAACCCGGACAGCTTCGAGTACGCCGTGATTGAGGTGAACCCGAGGGTGAGCCGCTCGTCCGCTCTCGCGAGCAAGGCGACCGGCTACCCAATCGCAAAAGTCGCCGCGCTCATCGCCGTGGGCTACACGCTGGACGAGATTCCCAACTTCGTCACCAAAAAGACAAAGGCCTGCTTTGAGCCTGCGCTCGACTACGTTGTGGTCAAAATGCCCAAGTTCCCGTTCGACAAGTTCGTGTATGCCTCTCGCAAACTCGGCACGCAGATGAAGGCCACCGGCGAGGTGATGGCAATCGGACAGAACTTTGAGGAGGCGATTCTGAAAGCCGTGCGCGGCGCGGAAATCGGCGTGCGTGACTTGAACCTGCCCGCATTCGCCAAGGAGGGCGACGAGAAAATCCGCGAGCGTGTGGCGCAGTGCACTGACCAGAGGATTTTCGCGGTTTACGCCGCATTGAGGCGCGGGATTATGAGCGTGGACGAGATTCACGGGATAACGAGGATTGACCGCTGGTTCCTGCACAAACTGGAGAACATCTGCCAGATGGAAAAAGAGCGCGGCACGGACGGCCTGCTGTATCCGCCGAGAAGCTTCAAGATGGTGGACACGTGCGCGGGCGAGTTCGACGCTGAGACGCCGTATTTTTATTCGACGGCTGGCGGCGAGAACGAGGCAGAGGCGTTTTTGGCATCGCGGCTCGGGCAATCAAAAGGGACGATTGTCGTGCTCGGCTCGGGGCCAATCAGAATCGGGCAGGGAATCGAGTTCGACTATGCGAGCGTGCAGTGCGTGCAGTCGCTCAAAAAACTGGGCTACGAGGTGGCAATCATCAATAACAATCCAGAGACTGTCTCCACGGATTTTGACACCGCCGACCGGCTCTACTTTGAGCCGCTCACCCCCGCTGATGTGATGAACGTGCTTGCGGTGGAGATGCCGCTTGGCGTGGTGGTGGCGTTCGGAGGGCAGACGG
Organism: Treponema sp.; assembly: GCA_022510865.1. Lineage (GTDB taxonomy): Bacteria > Spirochaetota > Spirochaetia > Treponematales > Treponemataceae > Treponema_D. Next base: position 8,739 of record JAFLSQ010000033.1, on the reverse strand, counting down.
CAATCGCGCTCACCAAATTCTTGGACGCGCAGGGAATCCGCATACTGGGCACTTCGGCTGACTCAATCGACCTTGCCGAGGACCGCGAGCGGTTCGAGCAGCTGTGCGACCGCCTGGACATCCGCCGCCCCAAAGGACGCACCGTGCTGACTGCGGTGGACGCGCTGGAGGCCGCGCACCGGCTGGGCTATCCCGTGCTTTTACGCCCCAGTTACGTGCTCGGCGGGCAGAACATGATTGTTGCGCGAAGCCGCGCGGATGTGAAGGAGTACATGGACATCATCCTGCGGCAGAACATCGAGAATCCCGTGCTGATTGACCAATATATGGAAGGAACGGAGCTTGAGGTGGACTGCATCTGCGACGGCGAGGACGTGCTGATTCCGGGGATTATGGAGCACATCGAGCGGACTGGCGTGCATTCGGGTGACTCGATTGCCGTCTACCCCGGGCAGTTTCCCGAAAACATCGAGGCGGAAATCATCCGCCAGTCAAGCGACCTTGCGCGCGCTCTGGGCACGAAGGGCCTTGTGAACATCCAGTACCTGATTCATGACGGCACGCTCTATATCATCGAGGCGAACCCTCGCTCCAGCCGCACCGTGCCCTATCTTTCCAAGGTCTCGGGCGTTCCGATGATTGAGCTTGCCACCCGCGCCATGCTCGGCGAGCGACTGCGTGACATGGGATATGGAACCGGGCTTTTCCGTAAGCCGCCGTATTTTGCCGTGAAAGTCCCCGTGTTCAGCTTTGAGAAACTCGCGGACGTGGACACGCACCTTGGCCCCGAGATGAAGTCCACCGGCGAGGTCTTGGGCATTGCCGGAACGAGACAGGAGGCGATTTTCAAGGGCATGGCGGCGGCGGGCTGGAAGATGATTCGCCCCGCAGAGCACCCTGTAGCGGACGGCGTGCTGCTTTCCGTGCGCCAGAGCGACCTGCCAGAGCTGCCCAAACTCGCGCAGAAATTCGCCGCGCTCGGCTTCCGGCTGTACGCCACATCGGGGAACGCCGCGACAATCGAGCGGTCTGGCATTGCTGTCACGCACGTGGCAAAGGCGCACGAGAACCCGCACGACAACGTGATGACGCTTCTGGAAAGCGGCAGGATTGCTTATGTGGTGTCCACCTCGGCAAAGGGGCGCAATCCCGATGCGGAGAGCGTGAGGCTCCGCCGTCTTGCCGTTGAGCGCGACATCGACTGCCTGACCGCGCTTGACACCGCACACGCGCTCGCAGATTGCCTTGCGGGCGAGCACACCCTGCAAAACGCGAGCCTCGTTGACATCAACGCGCTGTGAATGCGGCGGACTGCCTGACCTGAGCGGCATCTGGCAGGAAATCCGCGACAGAAAATCATCTTTTTTTTGATTTCTCTGCGGACGGTCTTGTGGCTTGCGGGAAATGTGGTATAATCCTCACATTGTGCAATAAGGAGGTGCAGATGATTGAGGAGATTGAGGTGAAATCTGACGGCTCAAAGAAAGTTGTCAGGCGGACGGTTGAGAAGGGCATTTCTTTTGGCTCCGCTCTGGCAATGGTCATCAGTTTTGTGACATGGAAATCGGTGCTGTGGGCGGTAATCCACGGATTGTTCGGCTGGTTCTATGTCATCTATTTTCTGATTCGCTACAGATAACCGGATTTTACTGCCCCGATGTTCCGGGGCATTTTTTTCCCGAAAAACGCAAAAATCATCAGGATTTGCCAACCTTTCTTAAAATTCCTGCACTATATAATCAGACATCACCGGGTTAGTGAGAATGAGAAAACAGACAGCGGACAAAATCATCACGCAGTATATGCGCAAAATTTACGGCTTTGCCATCAAGAGAACTTTCTCTTATGACGAGGCTGAGGATTTATGCGCGGAGATTGTGAAGGAGGTCTATTCCGCACTACTTGGCGCGGACGGGATTGTCAACGCTGAGGGCTACATCTGGCGGATAAGCGAGCACACATTCGCGAAGTATGTTTCGCTCAAAAAGAGGCACGAGGGGCTTTCGATTGACGGGATGGACATTCCGTTTTATGACAATTCTGATGATTTTACGTCCGGCTTCTGTGATGAGGAGCTGGGCAGGCTCTGCCGTGAGATTGCATTTCTTACAGAGAAACGCCGCAAAATCGTTTTCAGTTTTTACTATCAGGGCGAGTCCGTCTCTAAAATCGCCGGGGAGATGGGCATTCCGCAGGGAACTGTCAAATGGCATTTAAGCAAAGCAAGGAATGAGCTTAAGGAGGGCTTTTCTATGGAGCGGAAAGTTGGGAAACTGGGATTGTCGCCGGTCAAGGCGGTGAGCTTCGGTCACAGCGGGAATCCGGGGAATGACGGTGCGCCGGAATTTTATCTGAGTGACAGTCTGAGCCTGAACATCGTCTACAGCGTCTACAATCAGCCGAGGACATCGCAGGAGATTGCGGAGGAGCTTGGTGTTACGCCGGTATTCTTGCAGAAGAAAATTGATTTTCTGGAGAGCAACGGTTTTCTTGTGCGCATTGGCGGCCACCGCTACACTACCTACGTGGAGTTCACGCCCGCGCAGTATTCGCTGGAGCGTGAGGACGCAAAGCGCGCTCTGCAAATGCAGGTTGCGCAGACACTTGTCAAAGAGTATGTGCCCGCTGTCAGAAAGGCGGTGGACAAAATCACGGATGTCTGGATTCCGGGCAAAAACCGCTCGCTTTTTGAGGCTGCCGCGATTTTCTGGGCGGTGTCGGAGAAGTGCCAGATTCAGTCAAAAAAAGATTTGTCAAAGTACAGAATCAAGACGACTTCCGGCGCGGACTACATCGCCAAGGTCTGGATTGAGTCAAAGCCGTCTGACCCAGATTACAGGACGGACTGGAGCAAGGACGATTGGGGAGTCTGCGGCTCAATGACAAGGGAATCCTACAAATATCCTGCGGTGACCAGCTGGAGCGCAGACAGCCGTTTTGACAGCCGCATCGGTGGCTGGAAGAACAATCTTACTTCCGACTACGAATATCTTTACGAGTACATCTGCGGAATGCTCGGGAAAATGCCCGCGGATTCGGACGCGCCTTCCGCCAACACCGAGAAGTTCAGCCGTCTGCGCGAGCGCGGCTTCATCGCTAAGGACGGCAGTGTGAGTATCATGGTGGTGAGGCAATCCCGCGATGATTTCTTCGCCGCTCTTCCGGCTCTTGACGATGAGATTAAGGCGCGTTTTGCGGACAAGGCGCTTGAATTCGCCAGCCTTGACGCGCGGGATTACCCGCCCCAGATGCAGGATCTTGTGATTGCCCGCGGCGTTGGCTGGTTCATCAGCGATGACGTTGCGATGATGGTTCTTGATATTCTCTACAAAGACGGGATTCTCAAACCTCTTTCGGAGTCCGAGCGCGTCGCCGCAAACCTGCTGATGTTCAGCGACCGTCTGCCTGAGTAATCAGGTTTTCTGCAAGGAAAAGTCAAAAAATCCCGTGCGACCGCCCGGGATTTTTACGTTCCTGCGGATTTTCCTGCAATTCCTGGGCGCAAGTCCTTGTGACACGCAGGCAATCGCCCTGATTTTCCGCCTACCCGCTACGAATACACCGAGAATTACACGAGTTTTACGTATTGACATCGAGAGTATCATGCTGTATAGTTGCTGTAATCGAGAAACTAAAGCAGTTTTCTCGATTATAAATCGCATTTGGATGGAGGCTTGAATGACTTACGATGTGCGGCGGTGGCTTTCAACCAGCGTCTACACCGATGCGGGCGCGTACACGGATTTTCTGCGCTCGCTTCCGGACAGCGTGCCCGAGCTTACGCGGATGGTCTGCGGCGTGATTATGCACCCGAGCATGTATTTCACAGAACCGTGGGCATACCTTGAGGAAAAATATTTCGGGAAAATTTCTGATTATCCTGCCCGGCGTTTTAAAAACGAGGACGAGATTTACATCACTGCGGCCGCAATGATTGCGGGCATCCTCCGGCTTGACGGGCGTGGTTTTGATGTGCGCCGCGATGTCACCAGAAGAATCACGGTGTCATGCCGCCATGCCTCGGTGCTTTTCAGCGCGATTCTTAAGGCCAAGGGAATTCCGTGCCGCTGCCGCGCGGGCTACATGGATTTTGGCGACAGCGGCGAGGAGTTCACGGAGCACTGGGTGAACGAGTACTGGGATTCAAAATCACAGCGGTGGATTCTTGTTGACGCGGACGGCTACTATGAGTACGAGGAGCGTTTCGGCTACAGCCAGTGCGATTTGCCGCGCCGCAAATTCCTCTCCGCGGGCAAGGTCTGGCTAGGCCTGCGGCGCGGAACGCTCAGCGAGAACGTGCGGATGTATATTCCCGATGTGCTTTTGAACGCCGCGACGTATCTTTTCATGGATTTTCACGCGCTTATGAACAACGAGATTTTCTACTCGCATCAGCCGCTTTATCTTCGTGATGGCATTGCCGCTCTGGGCGAGCAGAAACTCCGCGCGCTTGATGAGCTTGCCGGTCTGCTGGAAAATCCTGATGAGAACATCGCCGCGCTTGACGCGCTTTACCGCCAGAACGCGGACTTCTATGTTCTGACGAACAACACCCAGAATGTCTATCACGCGCTTTTTGATAAAAACTGATTTTAACGCCATGCCGGAAAATCAGACGGAGGTTTTATGAACACCAGCAGCCAGACGATTTTAGATGCCGTGATTAAAAAGGCCAGTGCCCTGTGCCCGGACTCGCTCGCGCTTGTGGGCGTGTACGGCTCGGTGGCGACCAAAGACGAGCATGAGAAATCAGACCTTGACCTTCTTGTGCTCATAAATGATGAGCGGGGCCGCATCCTCTCAGACTGCTTCATCCTGAGCGGCACGGGCGTAGCCTACGACATTTACTGCACGAGCTGGCAGATGCTTGAGGATGACGCGGAGTGCAACCACGCGCATTTGTCCAGACTGCTTGACAGCCAGATTGTCTTCTGCAAGGACGCGCGCGCCAAAGAGCATCTTGCGCAGATTCAGGGCAGGGCGATTTCCCTGCTTGCCTCTGACGCGCGGTTTGATAAATCGCGGAATGCGCTTGATAATGCCAAGAAATTTTTTGCACAGGCGTGCCTCTCGCGGAATCTGGCGGAAGTGCGGGAGGCTTCGGGCATGGCAATCGAATTTGTGCAGAACGCGCTCATGCTTTATAACGGCAGGTATTTTAAAAAAGGCACAAAACGCGCGTTCGAGGAGCTTTCCGCGCTCAATCTTCCGTTTGACATCTCCCAGTGCGTGCTTGATGTGATTTCCGCGACCCGGGTCGGAAAAATCCGCAGGAATCTTAAAAATCTGATTGCCCGCGCCTGCGATTATCTGCGCTTTCCCGGCGAGAAAATGCCCGTCACTGCCGCAAGCCTTGCCGGAACTTACGAGGAGATGTGGTCCAACTGGAAAAATAAAATGCGCGAGGCCGCTGCCCGCGGCGATGTCTGGTCATCGTTCATGAATCTGCTCTTGCTGCGGCTCATGCTGCGTGAGGTTTGGGGCGGAACATCGCATGAGGATTTTGGACGCGGGATTATGGCGCGTTTCCGGCCGGAAAATCTCTCTGGCAACGCGGATGAGTTCGACCGTGCGCTTGAAAATCATCTTGCTTTGTGCATTCGGGCGGGGCTTTCCCCACGAATTTTCAAGGATGCGGATGATTTTGCCCGCGATTACTGCAAGGCAATCCCCGAGGTTTGAGATTTGCGCGCGCGCATAAAATCCTGTAAAATCAAGACTGCGGATTGCCTGACTTTTCCTGCGGATTTTATGCGCAGAGCCGGGCAGGAAAATCGTCCGCAGAATTTTTGGGGGCGTGATGACAAGAATTCTTTTTTTTGACATGGGCTACACCCTTGTGGACGAGGGCGAGGTGTGGCAGAGACGCTGTATTGAGCAGGCTGCCACGGAGGAGGCGCGGGCGCTGGGGCTTTCTGCCCGCGATATTTTCCGCGAGATTGAGAATGCCTCGTCCGCGCGGCTTCCGCAGTACAGGACGGTGGCGAAAAAGTTCGGCTTCACGCAGGTTGCGCCCTACCGCCACGAGTTTGAGCGGCTTTATGATGACGCTCCGCAGGTTTTGTCCGCGCTTGCCAGAAAATATTCGCTCGGGGTGATTGCGAACCAGACGGACGGGCTTTGCAATCGGCTTGAGAATTTCGGCATCCGCAGATATTTTTCCCACGTGATTTCTTCCTGGGACACCGGGATTATGAAGCCTGACCCGCGCATTTACACGCTCGCGCTTGAGGCGGCCGGCTGCGCGGCGCACGATGCCGTGATGATTGGCGACCGCCTTGACAATGACGTTGCGCCCGCAAAATCTGTGGGAATGCAGACCGTCTGGGTGCGGCAGGGCTTCGGCCGTCTGCAAAATCCGCTTGGGGAGGCGGACACGCCGGACTATCGCATTGAAAGCCTTTCGCAGCTGCTTAAGATTTTCTGATTTTCCCGGCTGATTGCCCGGCAGGAATTCTCCGGGAGCGTGCCGCGGTTTTCTCAGGATTCGGCAGAGAAATCCGCCGCGGATGCCGCAAAATTGTGGCGCAATCTGTGCTTTTTGATTATCATTATGCTGCGGATTTAAAATCCGGATTCGGGGGTGCGCATGGTTCGCGAGGCAAAAAATGATGATTTGGACGGAATTCTGTCGCTTTATCTTCACCTGCACGAAAAAAACGTGCCGGAAAAATCACAGCGTCTTTTGGAGACGTGGAGAAAAATCCTTTGCGATGACAACTACCACCTGATTGTGAGCGAGGAGGGCGGGAAAATCGTGTCGTCGTGCGTCTGCGTGATTGTCCCGAACCTGACCCGGGACGCAAGGCCGTTCGCGGTTGTGGAGAACGTGGTCACGCATGCCAGCTACCGCAGAAAAGGCTTCGCCACGCAATGCCTGAATTTCGCGCGGGATTTGGCGGCGGCCGCGGGCTGCTACAAAATCATGCTGATGACAGGCTCAAAAGAGCAGGCGACTTTGGATTTCTACGCCGGCGCGGGCTATGACAGCACGGAAAAAACCGCGTTCATCCAGCGGCTTTAGCGGATTTCCTGCCTTGGTCTTTTTGCAAGATTAAGTTCTGCGCGTCCGCCCCGCGGACAAAATGAAGTGAGCTATGAGCAAACTGATTATCCTGCGCGGCAATTCCTGGAGCGGGAAGACAAGCCTTTCAAAACTGTTGCAAAAAAGCCTTGGGCGGGGCACGCTCGTCGTCTCGCAGGATGCAGTGCGCCGCGAAATGCTCTGGGTGCGTGACGAGCCGGACACATCCGCAGTTCCGCTTCTGATTTCCCTGCTTGAATACGGCCGCAGGAATTGTCAGGCGGTCATTCTGGAAGGAATCCTCAATTCAAAATGGTATACGCCGGTTTTTGAGGAGGCGGTCAGGCTGTTCGGCGCGGACATTCACGCATATTATTACGACCTGACTTTTGAGGAGACGCTTCGCCGCCATCAGACGCGGGCAAAAAAATCAGAATTCGGGGAGCAGGAGATGCGCCAGTGGTTCATGCCGCGGGATTTTATGGGTGTGATTCCAGAGCGGATAATCACGGCGGATTGCTCGCTTGACCGCGCTCTCAGCCTGATTCTTTCTGACCTTGGAGTGCGCAACTTAAATCAAGCGGGCGGGCCTTGCTCGCGGTAGAATTATCGTGTGCTGCGGCTGGCGGTCAGACATCAGCGAGGTAATCAGAATGGGCGAATGGGAAATGCTCGTGCAGGCTCTTATTGAGCAGATTGACGAGTGCATTGAAAAAGGCGATGACGAGGCTCTGATGCTCCGCACGCTGGCAAAGAGGCTCGGGTACTCCGAATTCTACATCTCGCGGAAATTCCGGGAAATCTCGGGGATGAATTTCCGCGATTATCTGGGGGCGCGCAAACTGGCGTTCGCGCTCAAAGAGGTGCGCGACACGAACCGCGGGCTTCTGGAGATTGCGCTTGATTACGGATTTTCCAGTCACGAGGCGTTCTCGCGCTCGTTCAAGGCATCCTACGGGCTTACGCCAAGCGAATTCCGTGCGAATCCTGTTCCGGTCGTCCTGCGCACAATCATCAAACCGTTTGACTGCTACCTTGTGAGCACAGGAGGAACAAGCATGGAAAAATCCAGGGATGATGTGAAGGTTTATTTTGTGACGATTCCCGCGCACAAATATCTGCACATCAGGAATTACGAGAGCCGCGGCTACTGGGATTTCTGGGAAAGGCAGAGCAGGATTCCCGGCCAGGACTGCCAGACAATCTGCGGGCTTCTGGACAGCATCAAAGGCAAGCTTGATGATGAGGGCGGCACCGAGGCGAACAGCGGAAGCGGCCAGATTATGGCGTACATCAACGAGCCGTCTGGCAGAATGTGCGCATGGGGCATTCCAATGGCAGAAAGCTACGGGGTGCGCCTTCCCGCCGACTACAGCGGGGAAATCCCGCCGCAGATGCAGATTATGGACGTGCCCGAGCGCGAGTACATTGTATTTGAGCACGGCCCGTTTGATTATCAGAGCCAGAACTGCGATGTTGAGCGCAAAATCGAGGAGGCGATGCGCGATTTTGACTGGACCGCCTCCGGCTACAGCCTTGACACCGCGCAGGAAAGCGTTTTCTATTTTTTCCACGACCCGTCTCGCTTCTGGAAGTACGTGCGCCCGGTCAAAAAGGCGTAGGATTTTCTCCCCCGGATTTTCTGGCGGCCGCCCGGGGCAAGTAAAATCCGCCTGAAAGATGACGTGTGCGGTGGACACGCGCAAAAGTCATCC
>JAFLSQ010000032.1 GCA_022510865.1 Treponema sp. | reverse complement strand
GGGAGCGCTTTCACGGCGGTGGAAGATGGCGATGTCGCGGGATTTTGCACGCTCACCGAAAAGGACGAACTTCCCGCGCAGTACGCTATAAGCCGTGCGCGCTCCACGCATAAGCCGTGCGCGTCCCCCGCATAAGCAATGTGCATTGCCCACACAAGCCGTGATTGCCGCACGGAGGGAAACATGACATACGGCTGCATCCGCGTTTTAAGCGGCAGGCAGACGCTCGAAAATGCACCGTTCCGCAAAATCTTCCACGTGCACGGCAGGACATCACGCTTTGCGCCGCCCAATCATTTTCTGCGCACGGCAGGGGTAAAATCATCCAATTGAAATCGGGGGTAAAATCCCGGGCGTGTGAGAATTTTACAATTTTTTTGCAGATGGATTATAGCAAAATCTGCGGGGTGCGTTAAAATCAGATAAAAATGGGCGAGGTGAAAAATGGCAGAACTATCACACAGAAAGGCCGCCGCAAAAGTGCGTGTGCTGGGGGCGGACGGAAAACCGCTGGCGAACACAAAGGTTTTTATCAATCAGACGAATCACGAATTTTTGTTCGGATGCGGGGCGTTTGAGGCGATTGCCTACGCGAACGGGCCTGAGCCGCACAACGGGCAGAATCCGCTTTCCGAAGAGCAGAAGGCGGCGTTCCGTGCGAGCATGGAGGACCGCATGGAAAAGTGGCTCGCGCTTTTTAATTACGGGACGCTGCCTTTTTACTGGGGCGGTTTTGAGCCGGAGGAGGGCAAGCCCCGCACTCAGCAGCTGATGGCGGCGGCAAAATTCCTTAAAAGCAAGGATGTGACCGTCAAAGGTCATCCGCTTTGCTGGCACACTGGCTGCGCCAATTGGCTTATGAGCTACGACAACAAGACAATCCTCAAAAAACAGCTGGAGAGAATCCGGCGGGATGTTGGCGATTTTAAAGGCGTGATTGATATGTGGGATGTCATAAACGAGGTTGTGATAATGCCGGTTTATGACAAGTACGACAACGCCATCACAAGGATTTGCAAGGAACTTGGGCGCGTTGGCCTTGTGCGAAAAGTTTTTGACGCGGCGCAGGAAATCAATCCCGATGGAATTTTTCTGATAAACGACTTCAATCTGTCATCAAATTATGAGATTCTGATTGACGGATGCCTGAATGCCGGAGTTCCAATCAAGGCAATCGGTTTGCAGTCGCATCAGCATCAGGGCGTGTGGTCGCTTGAGAAAACTGAGGAGATTCTTGGCCGCTTTGAGCATTTTGGGCTTCCAATCCATTTTACCGAGAACACGATTGTTGCGGGGCCGCTTGTCGCGCCGGAAATCACGGATTTGCAGGACGCGCATTATGATGACGATGCCGCCACCCCGGAATTCGAGCAGAAGCAGGCCGAGTCGCTGGAAAAAATGTACCGCAATCTTTTTGAGAATCATCCGCTTGTCACGGCAATCACAAACTGGGATTTTGGTGACGGTGCGTGGCTCAACGCGCCAAGCGGGGTAATCCGCAAGGATAATTCGCTTAAGCCGTCGTACAACGCGCTCCGTCATCTTATAAAAGAGGAGTGGCACACGGATTTTGAGGCCGTAACGGACAGCCAGGGTTTTGTGAGCGTGGAAGGCTTCAAAGGCACATACGAAGTCTGCTCGGGCGGAAAAAAAGGCGTTTTCCGATTGTCCGGCTCAGCCGACGGCAAAACTGCGCCGGAATCCGCAGTATCACTATCGGCATGACGACAAAAGAGAAAGTCCTTGATATTCTGGCGGGCGCGGGCGAATCATCGGTTTCTGGCGAGCGGATTGCCCGGCTTGTCGGGGTGACACGCGCCGCCGTGTGGAAGGCCGTGAAATCGCTGCGTGAGGAGGGCTGGCAGATTGAGGGCACTCCGAACGGCGGCTACGCGCTTGCAGACAAAGACATTTTTACGACCGCGCTTTTAAAATCTGCGATTGCAAAGGCGTTCCCGGAATTTGCGGATTGCCATGCCGAGACTTTCAAAGTGATTGACTCGACGAACACTTACGCAAAACGTGTTCTCGCGGAATGCGGCCCTTTGCGTTCTGCGGACGGCTCGCTCACATCCGCGGGCAAAAAATATCACCGCGCCGTGATTGTGGCAGAAAGTCAGACTGCCGGGCGCGGGCGGCTTGGGCGCACGTTCGCGTCTCCACCAAAAAGCGGCATCTACATCTCGGTGATTTACGCGCCGCCAGGCGGAATCACAAATCCCGCAATGCTGACTGCCTGCACTGCCGTGGCAATTTGCCGTGCGGTGCGCAAACTTTTTGGCGCGGAGACCCAGATAAAATGGATAAACGATGTTTTTTATCATCAGAAAAAAATCTGCGGAATTCTTGCCGAGGGCGTCACGAATTTTGAGAGCGGACTGATTGAATCCGCCGTGGTCGGGATGGGGCTGAACATCAAAGACAATCCGGATGTTTTTTCCGGGAATCTTGCGCAGGTCGCGGGCAGCATTCTTGGCGCGGACGCAGAAAAATCACTTACGCGCTGCCAGATTGCCGCCCAAATTGCCGGCGAGGTTCTGCGCATTTTTGGCGAGGACATCGAAAATCACAAAAGAATAATAGAAGAATACCGCGGACTTTCTTTTCTGGTCGGCAGGACAATCACCGTGCATCCTCTTATTGGCGATGATAAGACCGCTTACGAGGCAAAGGTCACTGGCATTGACGATGATGCCCGCCTGATTGTGGAGCGGCCTGACGGCGAGGTTCGTGCGCTCAATTCCGGCGAGGTGACCCTTCATTCTGATAATTAAACTACTGGCGGATTGAGATTGCCCGCGCGGAATTGTACGCTTTTTTCATCCCCACGGAAAAAAGAACCGGGAGCAGCGTCGCGTACATCCGGATGCCGCCGCGCCCGCCCCGTGCGAGCCACGCAAGTTTTGCCTGCTCCCAAATCGCAGAGATTTGCGGGATAAAACAGATGAAAAGCGAGACTGCCTGCGCCACCGGCGCGCGCTGAATTTTTGCTGCATTTTTGTTTGCCGCTTCAATCGCAGAATTTCTCCCTGATTTTCTGACCCGGATTCGCAGAAAATATCGCACAGTCCGCTCAATTTTTTCCAGACCCTCACGAATCTGCAATGAAGTTGATGTGCGGAACATAATTGCCGCGCTCTGCATCACGCAGAGAAGTTTGAGCAGCATTGCGAGCGTCTCTTTTTCCAGCAGAAGAGTCCGCGCCGCAGACGCAAGTCCGCCCGCATCAAATGCGGATTTCACCGCCCCGGACGCGCTTGCGGAAATTACGCGCACAAAAATCAGGAGGATTGCATAATACAGAACGGCGCGGAAATCAAGGAACAGCTCGCGCGCAGAAAAACGCAGGAAAATCGCCAGAATCAGCTGGAAAATCACAAAAAAGGCGGAGAAAATCGGCGGAAGCCTGAAAAAAATGACGCTCACGGCGGGAATCAAGAGGATTTTTGCCCATGCCGGGAAGCGGTGCACGAGCGTGCTGCCTGGTTTGTACGCGAACGCCACTCCCCGCGATGTTCTTGCTCTCATACCCACACCAAATCCTCCGGGCAATTGTAGGCCGCCAGCGGATTTCTGATGTTCCACGCCTCAAGGTTGTTTTTCAGGCCGTCTCCGGGCGTTCCGTCAAAAACTTTCTCGCCGCGAAAAAGCACGACAAATCGGTCTGCCAGAGCCAGGCATTTTTCAAGTTCGTGCGACAGGATTATCACGGTTTTTCCTTCGGATTTTAACTTGCGCACAAGCGAATTCACTTGCTTTACGCCGCCAAAATCCAGATTCGCGTAAGGCTCATCCAGAATGATGATTGGAAGGCGCATCGCAAGCATACACGCAACCGCAAGCCGCCGTTTTTCGCCGCCAGAAAGAAAACGCGCGGGAAAATCCGCTTTTTCCGCAAGCCCGGTCTGCGCCAGCGCGTCCGCCACTGCCTCTGAAATCTGCTCGCGCTTCCAGCCAAGATTTTTCGGGCCGAACGCCACGTCCTCGCGCGGGGTCTCGCCCAGAATCTGCGTCTCCGCCTCCTGAAAAACAAGCCCCACGCGCCCAAAAACGCTCACCCCGGATTTTCCTGCCGGGTCATCAGATTTTTCAGCCGATTTCTCTGCCTCATCCTCCGGTTTGCCAGCCGAAAAATCCGAACTGTCCGCGAGCACCGCAGAAACACCACCGTCTCCGTCCATCAGACCCGCGATTATGCTCATCAGCACGCTTTTTCCCGAGCCGTTCTCGCCGCCAATCACAACGCATTCCCCGCAAAAAATCTCCAGAGAAATGTTGCGCAGCGCGTGTTTTTTTCCCGATGCGGTCAGGAAAGTTTTGGACAAATTTCTGACGCCGATTGCAAGCCCGTTTTTCAGCCCCTCATCCAAACTGATTTTTTCAGCCTTGGTCTTGCGCATAAATCTTACGCCTGCTCTGCGGATTTCTCTTGCTTCCCCGGATTTTTCTGCCGGATGTCATCGGAATAAAGATACTGCGCAAGAATCGGCCGGACTTTCAGCGCGACCGGAACGGACACGGCAATCTTCACCAAGTCTCCGGGAATGTACGGAATGACGCATGCCGATATTGTGTATGCCAGCGCGGATTTTTCTGCCGGGATTTTTCCGCCGGAAGCGGCCCAACGCGCAAAGTGAAAAACTCCGGGAACGTACAGAATCACAAATCCTGCAAAAATTGCAAGCGTCACCCGGAAGGCAGTTTTAAAATCCACCTTTTTTTCTGTTACGCTGGGTTTTCCCGCCAGCAAGGATGCCGCAAGCGCGCCAATCAGATAGCCGGGCAGAAATCCGCCGGTTGGCCCGAGCCAGACTGCGATGCCGCCCGTGCCGCCTGAATAAACGGGCAGGCCAATCAATCCTGCGAGCAGAAAAATTGCGGTGGGCGCAATGCCAAGAAATCCGCCAAGGAGCACGCCGGTCAGAATGCAGAAGGCGTTTTGCAGGACAATCGGGATTGGTCCGAGCGGAATGCGCAGAAAGCATCCGACGCAGATTATTGCGGCGAACAGCGCGGTGAACGATGTGAATACTACGGCTTTGTTTTTCATAATGCGCAGTATATTTCATTTTAAGACGATTGTAAACCGGAGTATGCAAGAAAGTTTGCGTTCTGCGCCTAAAACTGATGAGAAAACCGGGTCGGGCACAAAATCATCCGTTTGCATAAAATTTAAAAATGTGCTATTGTTGAGCCGCACACAAAAGACAGTTCGCAGTCCTTCCTGTCTATAAACAAAACCAGGTCAATTCTTTTTGAGGTCATTTTTATGAACGAGCTTCTGTTCACAATCACGCTTTTGGTGTCGTTTGGCGGAACAATCATTTTTCTTAGGATTTTTGGCAAAGGCGGACTTTTTGCCTGGATTGGCATAGCCACAGTTTTTGCGAACATTGAGGTTACGATGGTCGTGCGCGCGTTCGGGATGGAGCAGACGCTCGGCAACACGCTTTTTGCCGCGACTTTTCTTGCAACCGATATTCTGAGCGAGGTTTACGGCAAAAAATCCGCCGCAAAAGGAGTGCTCGCCGGAATCCTTACGAGCCTTGCGTTCATCCTGCTTTCTTTTATGTGGGTGCATTACAATCCCGCCGAAAGCGACTGGGCAAGCGGATTTGTGCGCGGTCTTTTCTCGAACACGCCGCGTATGCTGCTTGCGAGCCTCGTCGCTTACATCGTCTCTGAGTCAATTGACGTGAGCCTTTACCACGCATGGTGGCGTCTGACGCAGAGAAAAACCGGCAGCCGCACAAAAATGCTCTGGCTGCGCAACAATTTTTCCACGCTGATTTCCCAGCTTGTGAACATCGTGCTGTTTAATTTTGGCGCGTTCCTTGGAATTTATGCCCTCAAAGAACTGATTGCAATCACTTTGTCCTGCTATGTGATTTACATTGCGACAAGCCTGCTTGACACTCCGTTCGTTTATCTTGCGCGGAAAATTGCGCCCGGCGAGGACGGCGAGATGTCCGCGAATCACGCGCAGTAATTTTGACTTCCTGCGGTTTCTGAAATATAATTTTCCTAAGGAGCCGCTGCATGAAAAAAACATTTTTTCCGATTTTCGCAACCGCGCTTTGCGGGCAATTTCTCTTTTCGTCTGATTTTCAGACGGATTTTCATCCTTTTCATTTTTCAGCCAGGCCATCCGAAAAAACTGTCGCAGACTGCTCGCACATGAACCTGCCCATCACAGAAGAGCGGCGAATATCGGTTGGGAATGACGGGCATCTTTACGCCGCAGGGGAGCGCATCCGCATTTTTGGCACGAACATCTCGGGCTTTCCGAAAACTTCCGACGCGGAATACTGGGCAAAAACGCTCGCCTCGCAGGGAATAAATTGCGTCCGCTTCCATCACACGGACTCAAACTGGACGAACTGTTTTTTCACCCGGACATCCAGCGGGAAACTGGTTTTCAGCGAGGAAGGCTTCCGGCGTTTTGATAAATTTTTTTATGAGCTGAAAAAAGCGGGAATTTACTCAAACATAAATCTGCTCACCGGGCGCGATTTTTCTGACGGCACGACATTCGCGGATTTTCCGGCGGAATTCAATCAGATTTCTGATTGGAAAGACCGTCATTGCTACGGCTTTTGGAACGAGACTGCGCGGGAAGACCAGAGGCAGTTCGCAAGCCTTATTTTAAATCACAAAAATCCGTACACCGGCCTGACTTATGCCGAAGACCCGGCGGTTGCGTTTGTGGAAGTGAACAACGAGAATTCCATGATGAAGGCGTATTTTGACGGAGTTCTGAACCGCTACCCCAAAACGCTTACAAAAGAAGTACACGAAAAGTGGACGGATTTTCTTGGCAAAAAAGGCTGGACGCGCGAAAAACTGGATGCCGCGTTCAATAAAACGCAGGATTTTTCCGGCGGCATTCTGTCCGGGAATGCCATGCTTGAGCAGCATGATACGGCAAAGGCAAGCCTTACAAAATCCGGGGAAAGCATAAAAATCAAAGTGCAGGAAAACGGCACAGAAAGCTGGCACGTCCAGTATGATTTTTTAGACTTCGGCGTGGAATCCAATCAGATTTATACAATAAATTTCAGGGCAATGTCGTCCGAGCCGTCCACAATTTCTGCCTCAATTATGATGAACCACGACCCGTGGCAGATCCTGGGATTTTCAAAGCGGATTGCCCTCACGAACAAGTGGCAGAATTTTTCTTTCACCGTCGCAGATTTGCAGGGCGACCGCAACGCCCGGCTCACGTTCGGCGATATGGGCAAAAGCCGGGGAATCACTTTCCAGATTGCCGATGTTGAGATAAAAAAAGGCGGCCAGATAAAAAACATCCACGCGGATGATAAAACCCTGCTTCTTCCGAATTCCGAGGATTTCCGCGCCTGCCCGCAGGAACTGCGCGAGCTTGCCGTGGAATTTCTGCGCTCTGTTGACGCGGATTACTGGTCGTCCATGAACGCATTTTTGAAAGACACGCTTAAAATCAGGGCGCTCACGTTCGGCACGGCGATTACCTGCGCACCTTTCACCGTGATGAATGATTTTGATGTGATTGACGGCCACGCCTACTGGAATCATCCGGTTTTTCCCGGCAGCGACTGGAACAACAATGATTTTTATGTGCAGAACAGGAGCCTTGTTGCCGCAGAGGACGGCGGCACGCTTTTTTCGCTTGCGGGCACAAGAGTTTTCGGCAAGTCTTTTTCTGTCACCGAGTATGACCATCCCTGGCCGAACCAGTTTTCTTCCGAGATGATGCCGATGCTCGCTGTTTTCGCGAGCCTTCAGGACTGGGACTGCGTTTACAGTTTTTGCTACGAGATAAGCGAGAAAAATCCTGCAAGCGCAAAAATCACGGGGTATTTTAATCAGGATTCAAACCCTGCCAAAATTGCGGGAATGCCGGTTGCCGCAAGAATTTTCCGGGAATTCAAAATCGCGCCGCTTGACTCATCGCGTTATGCAAGGCTCACGCCGGAATCCGAGCGGAAGGCCATCGCGTCCGACGGAAGCACGTGGAATGTTGTTCCGGTGACGCAGGTGGGAGTGAATCCGCGGGACTCGCTTTCTGCGAAAATCGGGGTGATTATACCGGCTGCGGATGGAAAATCCGCACAGGCAATCCAAAATATCGGAAAATCCGCGCAGAGGCTGCATTGGGACAGCGGCCGTGGATTTTTTGTTTACACGGACGAGGACGTTTTTGTGAGCGTGACCATGCCGCAGGTTCAGGGCGATTTTCTGCAATCCGCGGGCATAAAAAATGCCGCGCCGCTCTCATTCTCTCCCTCTGATGATTTTGCCGCTTTTGCCGCAGTGCGCATTGACGCGGAGACCTGGCTTGTTTTCTCATCGTCTTGGAGCGGGAACACCAACGAGAATCTGCGGGAATACGGAGATGCCGAGAAAAAACGGCGGTACGCAAAAACGCGGGATAACATCAAACTGACTGCCACGCAAGGCGGGTCGCGGCAAGATGCGGTCACGCTCGGCTCTTCCGGGCGGATTTCTCTGCCGGGCGTGGATGCCGGGCAGTGGAATCTTTATCTGCTTGACGAGAAAGGGAAGGTAATCGGCAAAAAAGACGACTTCCTGCTTGATTCTGAGGACGGCACGTTGTGGTACGTGCTATCTTCCAAAGATTTGCAGGCGCAGTAAAAATCAGTGCGCTAGGATTCTTCGGCAATCAGTTTTGCAACATCGTTTTTGTGAAGCGGCGCGTTCTCTTCGTGTGATGTTTTGATTTTCTCAATCTCGTCTGATGTCCAGAGCCTGCCCTTGTTCATGCCGGGGCAGTCGCGCGAGCAGTCATCCCAAGTCTCTTTGTCTTTCACCATCCATGACCAGAACGGGTACGCGGAGCACTGCAATGGCCGTGCCTGATACGCCGAGCATCCGTTTTCCCAGAGAATGCAGTCGTAATTCTTTTTTTCCAGAAGAGCCAGAACCTGCGCGCCGTAATAATAATTCACCCAGCGGCAGTACTTTTCTATGAAAGTTTTTATGCTCATTCCAAAAAATTTGCAGAGGGATTGCAAATCCTGTTTGGAAAGATACACAAAACCCGGCGAGTGTCCGCAGCAGAACGAGCATTTCTGGCATTCAAATTTAAGTCCGTCATCATAAAATTTCATTCAGGCATCCTTGAAAATCATAAAAAAACGATTCCAAAAACCGCACCGGCGGCAACAACAAAAACCGGGTGCACTTTTTTGAAACGGAAAACAACCGCAAGACACAGGGCGTAAAAAATCAGGGATTTCCAGCGGAACAAATCTGCAAGGGACGCGGTCTGTGAAAAAAGCGGGATGTCCAGCAGCGAGACCATAAAAACGCTCACCATCGCAACAAGGATGAGTCCGCCGGTCGCGGGGCGCAGTCCGCTGAATGCCGACTGAACCGCGGGCTTGTTCTGAAAATTGAAAAAAAACCGCGAGACCAGAATTATGATAATCAGTGACGGAAGAACCTCGCCAAAAGTCGTGACGATTCCGCCGAGCGGCCCGTAAATTTCCGTTCCGCAGTAAGTCGCAAGATTGATTCCGATTGGCCCGGGCGTGCTCTCGCTGATTGCCAGCATTGAGTAAAATTTCTCTGCGGAAATCACCGCGTATTTTTCCACAAGAATCTGCTGCATGAAAGTTGCCGCAACAAGTCCGCCGCCAATTGCAAAAAGCCCCACGTAAAAGAAAATGCCGAAAAGCTTCACAAGTCCTAAAAATCCCATAAATTCCATCGGTCTCTCCCAAAATTAAAATTAAGCAGAATCAAAAATCTGATTTCTGATTGCCCTGTCCGGCCCAAGCCAGAATTATCCCGCGCAAAATGCGGCTGTCATTCCTGACTTTCGGATTTATCATCGCCTGATTTTTTTGCGTCAATTTTCCGCAGATTTCCGCTGAAAAATCCGATTGCAATGCCGCCAAGAACCGCCGCAATCACAACCAGAAAAGTGGGGATTTTGAGGAAAAAAACTGCCAGAAACGCGCAGGCGTAAAAAATCAGATTCCACCATTTTTTTATGGTTTTTCGCGCAAAACTGAGCACCGAGTAAGTGAGCAGCGCGGAGACACCCACGTTTATTCCCGCAAGCGCTTTCTGCACCCAGAGAATGTCCTCAAAATTCGCGATGAACAGGGCTATCAGCGTGATGATTATGAGGGACGGAGTTACGACACCCGCCGTGGAGAAAATCGCGCCGGGAATTTTTTTGTATCTGTAGCCCACAAAAGTCGAGACGTTCACCGCAATCACGCCGGGCGTAACCTGCGAGATGGCGTAATAATCAAGCAGCTCTTCGTTCGTTGTCCAGTCGCGTTTTGTGACAAGCTCGCGCTCAAGCATCGGAAGCATTGCGTAGCCGCCGCCGAACGTCACCGCGCCAATCCTGAAAAAAACAAAAAACAGTTCCAGAAGATTTTTTAGCATACAAAAAATATAGACCGAATTCCAGCCTTTTTCAAGAAACCCACAGAACCTTGCGATGGCCGCCGGGCAATCCGCGCTTGTATTGTCCTCCGCTTTTTTTTGCAGTATTATATATAGTATGATTTTTGGGATTTTTCTGTGTTTTCTTCCGCTGATTTTTCTGGTCGTGATTTTTTCTGTGACAAAAAAACTGCGGCTTTCCCATCAGGTTTTGGCGGTTGTGCTGGGGCTTGCCGCGGTAATTCCAATCTCGCTGATTCAGTTTTTTATCCCTGATTTTTCCGGCTTTTTCCGCTCGCCAGTTCTTTATTCAATCTTAAAATGCCTGCTTCTTTACGGCCTGATTGAGGAATGCCTGAAAGCGGCTTTCATTCTGCCTTTGCCGTGCAAAAATTGCACGTGCTTTCAGTTTCTGCTGCTCAGTTTTGTTTTTGGCCTCGCGCTCGGCTGCTTCGAGTCGGTCGTCTATTTTTTTGACCACTTGCAGAAAGCGTGGAACCGCGGCGCGCAGCTGCTTTTCTTCCCGATTTTCCTGCGGATTTTTACGGCTGACGTGATTCACCTTGCGTGCGCCGGGCTTGGCGGACTTTTTGTCTGGTCGTGCCGCACAAAATCAAGGCCGTCAATCCTGATTACCACAGTCCTCATCCACGGATTTTATGACTTTTTCGCCGGATTCACAGGCCCGCTCCGCTGGTTCTCTGCCGCAGTGATTCTTCTTGCCGTTGCCGAATGCCGCATAAAATACGTTTCTTTGCAAAATGACGGAAAATAGCGGAATCCTTGTGATTTTCTATTGACAATATCGATCCAACCAAATATAATACCTAAACACAACGCGGGGTAGAGCAGTTGGCAGCTCGTCGGGCTCATAACCCGGAGGCCGCAGGTTCGAGTCCTGCCCCCGCTATAATCGTACAATCTGGTCTTCTGCGCAAAAGTTTTTATTGAAATATTTTTCAAAAAGGTTTATAATAGAGCGATATATCTGGGATTATCCCCTGTATCTTCCGATGATTTAATATACTGTGATTTATCTGGATTCAAGGAGATTTGTTATATGACCGAACTACGACCAGTCGTTTCTGTAGACAAAGACAAATGCGTGAACTGCCACAGATGCATTTCGGTTTGTCCGTCAAAATTATGTAATGATGGCTCAAAAGAATACGTTGATGTGAATCACGCTCTTTGTATCGGGTGCGGTGCTTGTATAGAAGCGTGTATGCACGGAGCGCGAAAAGGTCTTGATGATTTTGATGAATTTTTGCAGGAGCTTAAGGCAGGCAAAAAAATCGTCGCGATTGTCGCCCCGGCCGCGGCAGTCAATTTCCGCGGAAGAGAGCTTGAGCTTAACACATGGCTCAAATCAATGGGTGTCAAGGCCGTGTTCGACGTCAGTTTTGGCGCGGAGCTTTGTACAAAATCTTATGTTGAATTCATCAAGAAAAAAAATCCCAAACTTGTGATTTCCCAGCCGTGTCCGGCGCTCGTCTCATATATCGAGCTTTATCAGACCGATTTGCTTCCTTATCTCTGCCCCGCAGACAGCCCGATGGCGCACACCGTGGAGATGATTCGCAAATTCTACCCGCAGTACAGGGATCACAGAATTGCGGCAATCTCACCGTGCTACGCGAAACGCCGCGAATTTGACGAGAACAAGCGCGGAGACCTGAACGTCACTATGCGCTCGCTCAGCGACTATTTTGAGGAAAAAAAGATTGATCTTTCAAAATATTCAAAGCAGGAGTACGACAATCCGCCGGCAGAGCGCGGTGTCCTTTACTCAACTCCGGGCGGACTTCTCAGGACGGCGGAGCGTTTTGACGCGAACGTAAGAAAAATCACACGAAAAATCGAAGGTCAGCCGCTTATGGCGGAATATTTTGAGCAGCTTTCCGGCGAGCTTAAGAAAAACATAAAACTTCCGTACAAACTGATTGACTGCTTGAACTGCGAGAAAGGCTGTAACTGCGGCGCGGGAACGGTCAATTATGAGCTTCCGCTTGATGTGCTTGAGAATTACGTTGAGGAACGAATGGAGCGCAGAAAATCCGAGTGGGAAGGAAAAGCCATGTCTAAAAAATCGGCGCTCAAAAAGCTTCACAAGACAATCAGCGATTACTGGAAATCCGATATTTTTACGCGCACTTACACAGACAGAAGTGCGGTTGTGAAACAGCAAATCAAAATGCCCTCAGAGGCGCAGTTGAACGAGATTTATCTGCGGCTCGGCAAGCATTCTCAGCGCGATATGTTTAACTGCGGTGCGTGCGGATACCACAGCTGCAAAAACATGGCGATTGCGATTTTTAACGGCAAGAACAAGGAAGAGAACTGCCACCACTACGTAATCAGCCAGATGAACACGATGCACGACCAGTTCCAGGAGCAGATTGAGAACAGTGTGCGGAACGTCGCGGACACAAGTATCAAGAACATCAATATTATGAACAGCGAGGTTGAGACCTTTGTTGAGATTACCAGCGAGATGACCAGGACAATAGATGATTCTGCGGCCGCAATTGAGCAGATGATTGGAAACATCAACTCCATTGAGAATACCGTGGACAAGTGTTTCAATGCGGTAAACAATCTTGAGGGTGCGACCAACATTGGTGAGACGAACATCACCGAAGTGCGCGCGCTGGTTGAGCGCATTGAGTCAAGTTCTGAAGGTCTTGCAGAGATGAGCCACATGATTCAACAGATTGCTGAGCAGACGAACTTGCTCGCCATGAACGCCGCGATTGAGGCGGCCCACGCTGGTGAGGCAGGAAAAGGTTTCGCAGTCGTTGCGGATGAAATCCGAAAACTTGCCGAAAGCTCAAATGATGAGGCCAAGAAAATTGAGGATGTACTTGCCGACCTGAAATCAATCATTGACTCTACGTTCGGAAAGACAATCTCCACGCACAAAGAGTTCGAGAACATCGTCTCTCTTTCTTCTGAGGTTAAGCAGATGGAGCTTGAGATTAAAGATGCGATGACCGAGCAGGGTAACAACGGAAAAATGATTCTTGAGGCTATTGCCAAGCTGAAAGAATCCGGCGGATTGTTCACGACGGCGTCTTCAAGTCTCCAGATGACGAGTACCAAGATTCGGGATTCGATTCAGAACCTTTCTGTTGGAGAGGGGATGGGAGCTTAAGCAAAAAGCCGGACGAATGTCCGGCTTTTTTAATGGAAAACTGATTTTAAGACCATCAGTAAAATCCGCTCATTCTATTTCCAGAGAAATTGGGCAATGGTCTGAGCCAAGAACATCCGCAAGAATTACAGACGACTTCAGTTTTGAGGTAAGCGCGGGGTTCACGCACTGGTAGTCAATCCGCCAGCCAATGTTCCTTGCGCGGGAATTAAAACGGTAACTCCACCAGGTGTAGTGCTTTGGTTCATCGCAGAAATGCCGGAAAGTGTCAACGTAGCCCGCGGCCGTGAACGTGTCCATCCAGGCGCGCTCTTCGGGCAAGTAGCCCGCATTGGATTCGTTGCTCTTTGGGTTGGCAAGGTCAATGGGTTTGTGCGCAATGTTGTAATCGCCGCAAAGCACGATGTCAAAACCCTGCGCCACAAGCGCATCGCATTTTTTGAGCATTGCATCGCAGAACGCAAGTTTGTAATCAAGCCGTGCGCCGCCATCCTGACTGTTGGGAAAATACGCGGAAATCACAGCGAGAGTTCCGTATTTTGCGATTGTGACCCGGCCCTCGTCATCAAAACGCTCGTCTCCCATCGGCTCAACGCTGTTCGGGATTTTTTTGCTGTAGATTGCCGTGCCAGAATATCCGGGCTTTTTTGCGCTGTAAAAATATGATTTGTACGATGTTCC
Source organism: Treponema sp. (assembly GCA_022510865.1). Classification (GTDB taxonomy): domain Bacteria; phylum Spirochaetota; class Spirochaetia; order Treponematales; family Treponemataceae; genus Treponema_D. The sequence continues at coordinate 7,685 of JAFLSQ010000032.1, read as the reverse complement.
GCCGGTCTCATCAGCCGGCTCAAGAAGTTCCTGCGAAAGCTGCCCACGGTGCGCCTTGGTCTCCTGAATGCACACAACATCCGCCCCGCAAGACAAAAGCCACTGCCTGAAACCCTTTTTTTCCGCCGCGCGGATTCCGTTCACATTCCACGAGATGATTTTCATACCCTCATAATACCGCCTCACGGACTTTTAGACAATCACAGGATGACTTTACCGATGATTAAAAATATCGCGAATAACAATATTGTGATATAATGAAAAAAATGAAAGGAGGCGGGTGAAATGAGTGAAAGCAAAGATTTTGATTTTGATACAATGATGGACAAATTGTCAAATACAATAGAAGATGTACTTGAGAATTTAATGAACGAATCTATTGAAAATTCAGTAATTGGTGCGTTGCAGGACTCCCTTCCCGAGGCATTAAGCGAAAGTTTATCTGATTTTGAGTTCGTGCTTACCGACGGAACAGTTGTAAGACCAAGGCAGTATATGAAATTGCTTAGTCCCGATAAATCAAGATTAATACTTTTATACGGCGGTCTTCGTGTGGATGGGTGTTCTTTGAATGTACAAACAGGAATCGGCAGTTGGGAAACCTTTGCCGTTTATCAAAATAGAGAGGATGCTATTGCTGCATTATTAAAAGTCAAAAATGCTATGGATTCAGGAGCATTATCATTTGAATTATAATGCCAAACAATCAAGACGGAGCAAATGCTCCGCCTTTTTAATAAACAATTTTATCCTCTATATCAATATTGGTGAGCATCGCTTTGTTTCCTCTGTTTTCACTTGATTTCAAACTTCAAACTGCTCACTGCAAATTGCTGTTTGTGGGATTCATGTCTGCCGTTAATAAAATTGACAATTCCTTCTACAGCCGCGTCAACATAATCTTTTCCCGCTAAAAAAACTGAGCAGAACGAATGCCACGGATAGGCCGCAAGAACTGCATTTTCTTCTTGGTTTTTAAAGATTATCAGTTCGATGAATGATTTGTGATAGTTGATTGCATAGCCTTTGCCCTTCACGCGAAAGGTTATCAGCGGCCTGTTGTTTACAATGCTTTCGACTTCCTCTCCTCGGACATCAAACAGGGTAAATTTCAAATCCGATATTTTGTTTTCATCTGCTTTTATTCCGCACTCTTCCAGCTTTTTTATTATCAGGTCGCCCGCGTCTTTTTCCTGTATTGTGAACGGTCCTGCCAAATCGGCTATGTAGGGGATTACGGCTTTCACCAAATAATCCGAGAGGTTCTCGTTCTCATGCCAGTTTCTCCGGAATTCGGGCAGGTCATAGGCGCGCAGAAGGCAGTCTAAATATATCAGTGGGGTCTGCCCGGGAAAAACGTGCGTCTGCCTGTGAATCGACACTGTGAAATTATTCTTCGTTATCAATGTTATCCCCATGCGGTCTTTTTTCACAGTTATCTGGTTTTCGTCAAAAAAATCTTTCAATTCTTTTAATTTCAGAACGGCATCCAGTTTCATAGCGACTCCTTTTCCGTACCGCAATATTACATCAATTTTGTCGAAAGATAATACTCGCAAGCCAATCGCACCGTTCTTCCAGTAATAAAACGTCAAGTTCCTATAAAAACCGTTCGCTGGCAAGCTGATTTTCAGAGTAAATCAGATACATCGAATACTCTCCGATGTTTTTCAGGATATTTTCCGCCGAACATATTTTACTTTTGTACTGGGATGAATTTCAAATTTTCTATATCTCTTGGAAAGTTTTCGCTGTAAGTGTATACTTCCAATTCAGAGAGATAGCCATCTTTCACAAGCACGATTGCCCCGCCGCCATGTTGCAATTCGGGCAAATCAAATTGGCAGGAAAAACGTTTTCGCTTTATGGGGCATATTAACTCATGCTTTGGGTCAGACACAAGCAAATCCGAGAAAAAGCCGACACCAGAAAAAGTCCTGTCTGATACTTCAACCCTTTCTATCTGAAGCATCAGGCAGCGCATCGCTTTTGATTTTAGCAGAGCCTGTGTTATTGCTTCCCGCTCAAAATCTGTTATTTTCATAGCACTTTACTCAATGTCCGCTGTTCTTTTTTTTACCCCCTCCTCACACACACTTTTAAAGAAATCCAGCATGATGGATTTTGTTTTTAGTGATGCCCATGGGGCTTCTTCATGGTTTTTGTGTCTGGTAAATATTTTGTCAAAGGAAAACACTCACAAGCCAATCCGCTGTAATTATGACAATATAACTAATGAACCCTGCCCAAAATATTATTTTATAGCGATGGATAATCCTGTAAATTTTTTTCATGTCAGGATCGTCTGCGTTTTTCAGTTCGTTTAATGGCGATATTTCGGGAATAAACAGTAACAGCCTGTCAATGCTCATTTTTTCAATCAAGGACTTATATTTTCTAAGCACGAACAGGCGAATATATGTACGGTATACCATAATGCAGCATCCCCATGCGAAAATAAAAATGCCGAACTTTTCCATAATTTCATTTTCTCCAAAATTCGCGCAAACAAAGCTTCCCGCGCTTTGTCATTTGCGGTAGTCAATTTTTCTTCAAGTATAGCATAAAACGCGCACGGATAAAAACCAGAACCACGAGCAAGAGCATTGTCGCAAAAATCGCCCCGAAGATGATGTACGCGGTTCTGGAGTCTCTGAGCCATGAGCTGGTAAGCCATGTGATGCGGGGCGGAATCGTTTCGTTTGACAATTTCGGCTCGTTCCGGCTTTCGGTTTCGAGCGCGGAGCAGGATTCGCCGGAGCTGACTTCGGTGAACGATGTGCGGAAGAAAAAGGTGCTGTTCAGACTGAACCATAGTTTGCAAAAGGCGATCGACGGCACGAAATTTGTGAAGATAAAAGACGCTTCCAGCGAGACTGACGGAAGCGATGATACGGACGGCGAGAAAGGATAGCATACCGTTTGCCGTCACGGTGAGGACGGGGGCTTGGTCAAGGCCTGCCCGCTTTGACAATATTGAAGTGATAGAAGTGAAAATACGGCGCGACTAGCGCATTATGATATGCCGCAGGGGACTGGCCTCCGTCCTTCCTTGCGGCTTTTTTGTATTTAGTAAAAACAGTATTTTATGACAATATACTTGATTTTTTTTGTAATGTACGCTATATTACCGATAAGCAATGGAGTAACTACGATGTATATATCCGTATATGTGGATACTTTATGATTATGGAATTGTAATCATTATACAAGGCAGATCTACATATTAATAAATAGTTGTGTATTTTCTATAAATTATGGTATAATTATTTAGTTATATAAAATAGTCATAAAGTCGATATATAATGACATTTCAGATTGGAATTGAAGATTTGGTTGCAAATGCTCTCATTGAGAATCTAAAGCAGGATAACACAAAAAGATTTATCTCTTATTCTGAGATTGAATCATACGGAGCACAAGTTGTTAGTTTTCTTACTGAAGAGGGGAATAAGGCGGTTTTAATTTTTTCTCGTGCAACTACAAATCAGATGTTAAGAGATTATTCCAATTTTTTTGAAGAGGTTGTCATTGATGATAAAACAGGCATTCAATTAAGATCGACCATTAGAATCAAAGATTTAATTGTCACATTCCGAGGTTATCTAACTTTAACGCTTTTGAAAGCATATATCCAAAGTTACAGGAAGGAGAATCTTTAATTTGTCAAATAAGGTCTTCAAAGATCCTATTTATGGTTATATTAAGATTGAAAATGAGCTTATAAAGTCTGTTATTGACAAACCTGTGTTCCAACGTTTGCGAAGAATTGTTCAGACAAGTTATGCCCCTTTATATGCATCCGCAACTCATAATCGTTTTACCCATTCGTTAGGAGTTTTTTATTTAGGTCAAATTGCAATGACCGCAATAAAGAACAAGCATTCTGATTTGTTTTCTTCGTTGCCAAATATTGATAAAATTTTTTTATATGCATGTCTTTTGCATGATGTTGGGCATGCACCTTTTTCACATACTGGCGAGAAATTTTATTTGAATCCGTTAGGGGATTACTCAAAAATACATGAACATTTGATAAAGTTAGTAAATTCAGGAACTCTTAAAAACGATATTACTCTAACAAAATCTGCAAATCCGCATGAGATAATGAGCGCGATTGTTGGAATTCAACACTTCTCGGATATTTTTTCATCAGAAGACGAAAAAGAATTTTTTGCTAGGGCTATAACAGGTTATCATTATAACATTCATAACAAAAATAATGATATAAAGAATTGTCTGATAGATTTACTTAATTCAAAATTCATTGATGTTGATAAGCTTGATTATTTAGTTCGTGATTCTTACATGGCAGGCTTTGAAACTGTAAATATTGACTATGAGAGACTTTTATCCTCGCTTGATATAATCATCGATGAGAATGATAAAGCGCATCTTGTTTTTGAAAAAAATGCCATAAGCGTAATCGAAAATGTAGTATATGCACGGGATTTAGAGAAGAAATGGATTCAAATACATCCTGCTGTTTTATACGATATTTACTTGCTTGAAAAATCAATAATTTATTTGAAAGATAAAGTTGATGTTGATGATAAGTCTATTTTTTCATATGAGGCATTAACTGAAAATGGTATCACATTAAACGATAATATATTTGTGAAATATCTTTGTGATGATGACTTTATTTATTTACTAAAAAACAAATATCCGACTTCATATTTTGAAGAGTTCCTTGACAGAAATTCCAGAAGACATCCTCTGTGGAAATCTGAATCAGAGTACAAATCATTTTTCATATCTTCTATGTCTGAGGACGAGCAAAAGAGATTTAATAATGCAATGGGAAAGCTAGCCCAGTTTTTAAAGAAAAATGGAATAGAAGAAATTAATGATAAAACGATTGAGTGTTTGGAACAGGAAATTAAGAAAACAGAACACATATTAAACAATAATCAAAATGATGAGTCTTATACACAAACATTAAAAACCTCTATTACTGATAAAAAGGAGATGCTTTTTATATTAATACCTTTAAAAGAATTTTCTCTCGAAAACAATATAGATTTTAGTTATATTCTTCTGAAAAATGATTTGTTCTACAGTGCTTTTGGAAATGATGATTTTTCCAAAATAGAGATTTTATTTAAAAAAGATGATATTTCATCAATCAAAGACTTTGGGAAAATATCTTCATTTGAAGGAAAGGAAAAAACTTTGAATGATTTTTATTACATCTTTTATAAACGAAATTCAAATAATAGAGATTACGATGTTCAAGATTTAGTGAAGAAAATTAGGACTAAATATTTGCACTGATTTAATTTGCCTTGCCTTTATCGATGGAAAAACTGTCATAAATTTTGTGTAACTGGCAGAATTTAGAATGCTGGAACTCATCAGAGAATATCAATGGTTATCTAAAAACACTCGTAGTGCATCACTCCAAGAGAAACTTCTTCACAATCTACCTGATGGACGTAAAACTAGCGCCGTTTTCCTTGGGCTTCTTCTTGCGAGAGAACCGGAGTCCCTCAGTGACCATGGGCTTGTATCGTAGGCAGACAATGTGGCATACGAGAAATCGCATTCCTATTCGTCATACCAGATTCCCGTGAGGCTCGGCGCACTTTTCGACTTCACTGTCCATTCTACGGTGTCGTAATATGCTGTCCTGCCGTCCAAGGATTCCAGCGGCGCAAGTATTTGGGAGGATTTGAGGTCGGTGGCGCATTCAGCATCGCCGCTCACAAGCAGCCTGATTTTTCTGATGTCGAACGGCAACTCATTGTCTGTCAGATTCTCCACGCGCACGTCAGCGCACAGCGTGAGGGCATCAGTTCCTGCATCCGTCAGTTCGAGGCGGGCAATCCTGACCGCGATTTTTCCGTTCTCAAATTGATATTCCGGCGGCCAAACGGTGCCGAACGAGTATCCTTTCATGCCCGCAAGTCCGCGCTGCCGGTAGAGAGACAGGCTGTTGGTGTCCGACATGTTCCAGCGCAGTCCGAGTGCGCCAGCCGCTTCGTAAAAATCATCGTCCGAATATATGGCGCAAGTTTCCGTTTCTTTGTCAAACACAAAATATGAAAAGCGCCTGCCGTCTTTATGCTCGCCGTATATGTATTTTTCCGAGTCCAGCCATTCTGTGATGCCGCCGAGCGCGCGTTTTCCTTTTTTCGTGTGGAGGGCGGCATCGTGCCGGAGCAAATCCGCCTTAATGTACGAGCCGTCCGAGAACAGAATCTTCCTTACGGTGCAAGAGCGGAAAAGCACTCTGCAAAACAGGAGCGCAAGGAATGCAGAAAAAGCGGGGAAGATTTTTTTCATAGCATTACTACTCGTCGTGTGCCGTTCCCTACTCCCCCACCCGAATCCGCAGCTCCCTCAGCTGCGCCTCGTCCACGGGGGCGGGGCATTCGTCCATGGGGCTGGCGGCGAGGTTGTTCTTGGGGAAGGCGATGACCTCGTGGATGCTCTCCTCGTGGCGCATGAGCATCACAAGGCGGTCGAGGCCGGGGGCGATTCCTCCGTGGGGCGGCGCGCCGTACTTGAACGCCGTCACAAGGAAGCCGAACGCCTTCTCCGCGCGCTCCCGGCTGTAGCCCGCGATCTCGAAAATCCGCTCCTGCAAGGCGGGGTCGTTGATACGCATCGAGCCGCTCGCAAGCTCGTAGCCGTTGAGCACAAGGTCGTAGAGGTCGCCCTTCACGCTGCCCGGGTCGCTCTCAAGCGTGGGCCAGTATTTTTTCTGCGGGAGGGTGAACATATGGTGCTCCGTCTCCCAGTGGCTCTCGTCCTCGTTCCATGCGAAGTAGGGGAAGTCGATTATCCATGCGAAGTGGAATTCGTCATTCGGATTGTGGAGGCTCAGGTCTTTGCCGAGCTGCTTGCGGACCGCGCCGAGAGCCGCGCACGCCGTCTGCCATTTCTCGTCGCTCACGAAGAGAAGCAGGTCGTTTTTCTCCGCTCCGAGCCTTTCGCAGATCTCCGCCTCCTTTCCCGCGAAGAACTTTGAGATTCCGCCCTCGAACGCTCCGTCCGCGCCCACCTTCATCCATGCGAGGCCTTTGGCGTGGTTGATTTTCGCGACGGTCTCCAGCGCCTCGATGTTCTTGCGCGAGTATTTGTCGGCGACGTTCTTCACGACGAGCGCTTTCAGTCCGCTCCTCTTGTGCCGCTCAACCGACTTGTCGGCGTTGGCGGCGCCCGCCTTGAACGCGTTGAAGTCGGACAGCCCCGCCATGAACGCCGCGTCCTGCATCCTCAAATCGAATCGCAAATCGGGCTTGTCGCTGCCGTAGAAATCGAAAGCGTCCTCCCATGCGATGCGGTCGAATTGGGCGGGCAGGTCGTAGCCGAGCGTCTTTTTGAAGACGTGGCGCATCATTCCCTCGGTGACGGAAAGCACCTCGTCTCGGCTTGTGAAGCTCATCTCCATGTCAATCTGCGTGAACTCTGGCTGCCGGTCGCCCCGCGCGTCCTCGTCACGGTAGCAGCGCGCGATCTGAAAATATTTGTCGAAGCCGCTCACCATGAGGAGCTGCTTGTAGAGCTGCGGCGACTGCGGGAGCGCATAGAAGCTGCCGTTGTGTACGCGGCTGGGAACGAGATAGTCGCGGGCACCCTCTGGTGTGGGAGCGATCAGGTTCGGCGTCTCGATCTCGATGAATCCGTTGTCGTAGTAGAAATCGCGGGTGAGCTTTGCGATGCGGCTGCGGGCCATG
>JAFLSQ010000031.1 GCA_022510865.1 Treponema sp. | reverse complement strand
GCGGGGCAATCGGCAGAAAAAAATTGAAAGCGTCCTGATATGGTGCTAGAATATCAGTAAATAAATCGGTTGCAAGGCAATCAGCGGGAACTGGCATGAACGAGAGAATCAAGGATTTGCTGTCAAAACTTACTTTGGAAGAGAAGGCGGGGCTTTGCTCCGGCAAGGATTTCTGGCGCACAAAACCGGTGGAGCGGCTTGGTGTGATGTCTGTGATGGTGAGCGATGGGCCGAGCGGTCTGCGCACTCAGAATGAGAACGGCGTGGATGAGAATGACTCGCGCGTTGCGGTCAGCTTTCCGTCCGGCTGCGCGACAGCCTCATCTTTTGACCGCGGACTGCTTCGCGCTCTCGGCGAGATTCTTAGCGAGGAGGCGAACAGTTTCAATGTGTCCACCGTTCTTGGCCCTGCAATCAACATAAAACGCTCTCCGCTCTGCGGTCGCAATTTTGAGTATCTTTCCGAGGACCCTTATGTTGCCGGCGAGCTTGGCGCATCATACATTGACGGCGTTCAGTCAAAGAATGTGGGGACTTCTGTGAAGCATTTTGCCGCGAACAATCAGGAGACGAACCGTTTCTCTGTGAGCGAGGAGATTGATGAGCGCACCCTGCGCGAGATTTATCTGCCTGCTTTTGAGACCTGCGTGAAAAAATCCGCGCCGACCACAATCATGTGCTCGTACAATGCTGTGAACGGCGAGCTTTCCAGCCAGAACAAATGGCTTTTAAAGGATTTGCTGCGCGATGAGTGGGGATATGAGGGCATGGTCGTCTCTGACTGGGGCGCGGTCTATGAGCGCGTTAAAGGAATCAAGGCGGGGCTGAATCTTGAGATGCCGTACAGCGGCGGCCTTACGGACAATGACATTGTTCAGGCGGTGAAAGACGGAACGCTTTCTGTGCAGGAGCTTGACCAGTCCGTGGCGCGTGTGCTGGAGATGGTTCTGAATTACACGCAGAACAGGCAGCCCGGCACTTTTGACATGGAGAGGGATCACGAGGAATCCGGGAGGATTGCGGAGGAATCCTGCGTGCTCCTCAAAAATGACGGGAACATCCTGCCTTTAAAATCCGCGGCAGAAAAAATCCTTTTTGTCGGATGCTTTGCGGAAAATCCGCGTTATGGCGGCGGCGGAAGCTCAAAAATCAGATGCTATAAGATGACCAGCGCGCTTGATGCTGCAAAAAATGCGGGGCTTGGCGTGAAATATGTGCGCGGTTACAACGCTGATTTTGTGACGACAACCGACAGCCTGACAGCCGAGGCGGTTGAGGTGGCAAAAAATGCGGATGCCGTGGTGATTTTCGCGGGACTCCCGGAAAGCTTTGAGTCCGAGGGCGCGGACAGAACCAGCCTTGATATGCCGGCTGTCCAGAACTCGCTGATTGAGACGCTTGCCTCGGTGAATAAGAATATCGCGGTCGTTCTGCACAACGGCGCTCCAGTCGCAATGCCGTGGGAGCCTAAGGTGTCTGCAATCCTTGAGTGCTATCTTGGCGGCGAGAACATCGGCACGGCGCAGATAAATCTTCTGTTCGGAAAATCAAATCCGTGCGGAAAACTTGCCGAGACGTTCCCGCTCCGTCTGGAGGACACGCCCTGCTATCTGTCTTTCCCGGGAAACGGACGCACCTGCGTTTATTCCGAGGGCATTTTTGTGGGCTACCGCTGGTATGACAGCCGGAAGATGCCCGTCCTCTTTCCGTTCGGGCACGGTCTCAGTTACACGACCTTTGAGTATTCTGATTTGAAAGTCTCCAAAACCGCGTTCACGGATTCTGAAGGCGTTGAGGTGAGCGTGAAAATCAAAAATACCGGCAGAGTATCGGGAAAAGAGATTGTGCAGCTTTATGTCTCTGACAAGACCGGCGTTGAAATCCGCCCTGAAAAAGAGCTTAAAGGATTTGAGAAACTGCATCTGGAGTCTGGCGAGTCCAAAACCGTGCGTTTTGCTCTGGACAGCCGCTCCTTCGCTTACTGGAACACGGACACAAAGCAGTGGTATGCCCCGTCCGGCAAATATGAGATTCTGGTGGGAGCGTCAAGCCGGGACATCAGGCTGCGCGCTCAGATTGACCTTACCTCATCGTCAAAGAAAGCGTTCACAATCACGCCGCAGACGACAATCGGCGATATGCTGCGCAACCGCGAGATGGCCGCGCTCATCCAGCCTGAGTATCAAAAAGCGCGTAAATTCATGGACGATATGACTGACGAGGAATTCGAGGCAAAATTCCCGTTCCCGAAAGTCGCGATGGAAGGCATGATTCTGAGTAATCCGTTTCGCTCCAACCGAGGAAAAGACGGAAAATCGCTGGAAGATATTATTAAAATGGTGGACGATTACAACAAGGCTCTCTCGTAGGTCACGTAGTCGTAGCGGATTCCGCTGTCCTCGCACCGCGATACCGTTTTTTTTACCCAGGCTTCCTCGCCGCCGGGAAGACGCGGGAAGAATTTGTCGCCGTCAAAATCCGCAAGAATTTCTGTGGCATAGATTTTTTGTGCAAGCGGAATCGCGTGATTGTAAATCTCCTCGCCGCCCGCGACAAGAATCTCTTCTCCTGATTTTCCTGCGGTCCTCACCGCCTCAGAGAAATCCCGCGCAAGAAGGCAGCCGTATGGAACGGCATCCTCGCTCATGCTCTGCGAGACAATCACAATCGTGCAGTAGGGGAGGGCGTGGCCAATCTCCTCAAAAGATTTCCGGCCCATTATAATCCGCTGGTTGCTGCAAATCTGTTTAAAACGCGCGCGCTCGGAGGGCAGATTCCACGGAATGCGACCGTCCGAGCCTATCACGCGATTTTTTTTTGTGTATGCGACAAGAATGCTAAGCATCGACCTGAACCAGTGTGGCCAGACGTTGGCGCACGGCATCCGCATAGACGCTTCTGTTGTTTTTATACGGATTTTTAAAGCTTTCCATCTGATTTTTGAGCTGCCCGATGTGGACTTTGAGCAAGTCCCGGTTAATCTCATTCTGACGGAGCACTTTTTTCTGCAAGTCAGACAGGTCATCCTGTATTTTCGCAACTTCCGCGTCATTTCCCGCTGTGCTTCCGGAATAAAGCCTTCTCATCGGAACAATGACTTTCTGCAAGCTTGATATGCTGCTTACAATCTGCTGGCCCAGCTCTGTGTGCGCAAGAAGATTGTCCGTATTTTCCGATGTGATTGACTCCTGCTGCTTCTCAAGGACCGCAAGATATTCCTGGAATTTCGCTCTCTGCTGCTCAAGCAGTGCCTTGAGCCTGCGGATAATCGCGACTCTTTCTTCCAATTCTTTCTGTGATATATCTGCCATTTTAACCCTCAATATTCACCGCGTTTGAGATTGTGGCCGCCGGTGCGTTCGCCGTGCTGTTCGAGACCATCCGCCACGATTCGGTGAGGTCTGTAATCATCTTTAGAATGACCTGAAGTTTCTTTTTGTCATGCGAGATTGACGCGGTCATCAGCTCCTCGTTGAAATAAACATAAAGCGACATCAAGTTCCTTGCGATGTTCCCGCCTTTTGCCATGTCCAAAGAGACTTGCAGCTCTGTCACGATTGCCTGCGTTTTCTGGATGTGAATCCCGAACTGCTCGATGTTGCTAGGCTTGATTTTTGAATCATCCTCAATTAGGTTGATTGCCGCGGTAAGATGCTTGACCGCGCCCTCATACAAAAGCACCACCAGTCGTCCCTGACTTGCCGTGCTGATGTTCGTTTTCTGGTATGCGGTGTACACATTCTGATAACTCATAGAAACCTCCCGTGTCTCATTCATATAAAATATCAATCTGATTGTCGGCATACCAAAAAAAAAGTTTAGGAAAATTTAAAAAATAATTTTATCGACAATCGCAATTATTATCAGTATATTTATTATAATATGAAAATGAGTCAAGTTGAAGAGAATGACAAAAAAAAGGATGATGATAACGACCCGTTCGGATTTTTCAAGTTCGCGGGGTCGTCAGAAAATCCTGACAATGATAAAAAAGACAGCAAAAGGAACAACAGGCGCAGGGGAAAATTCTCTTTCTGGACATTCCTTCTTGTCGCGGGAGTCGCGCTTATTCTTGTGGATATTTTCGCGTTCTCCCGTCCTGACAATCTGATTGACTACTCGGAATTCCGCAGCAAAGTTGAGTCCGGCGAGATTGTCTATGTGGAGCTGGGGGACAATTATTTTGTGGGTTATGCCTCCTATTCGGATTCGGCAAGTTCGTCATCAAAAGGTGTGCAGCTTTTTTCTGTGCAGAACCGCTCCGGCAAGCAGTACAAGACCGCCGCAGTCCTCATGCAGAGCTTCATAAATCTTCTGGATGAGAAAGGCGTGCAGTATAAATTCGTGGCAAAACAGAACAATTATTTCTTGCAGCTGATTATCAACCTGATTATTCCGTTCGGCCTTATTTTCCTGATGTATTTCTTTATTTTCCGCAGGATGGGCGGCGGCTCCGGCGGCGGAATGGGTAGCATTTTCAATGTGGGCGCGTCTCGTGCCAAAGTTGTTGAGGAAGGAAAGATTAAGACCCGCTTCTCTGATGTTGCCGGCGTGGACGAGGCAAAAGAGGAGCTTGTGGAAGTCGTTGACTTTCTTAAAGAGCCAAAAAAATACACCGATATCGGCGGAAAAATTCCCAAGGGCGTTCTTCTTGTGGGCGACCCTGGAACCGGAAAGACGCTTCTTGCGCGGGCAGTCGCGGGCGAGGCCGGCGTTCCGTTTTTTACAATCTCCGGCTCTGATTTTGTAGAGATGTTCGTCGGCGTTGGCGCAAGCCGTGTCCGTGACCTTTTCAAGCAGGCGCGGGAGAAAGCTCCGTGCATCATTTTTATAGATGAGATTGACGCGCTTGCAAAAAGCCGTGCGAACGGATTTTCCAGCAATGACGAGCGCGAGCAGACTCTAAACCAGCTGCTCGTTGAGATGGACGGCTTTGACAACGAGAAAGGTCTGATTGTTCTTGCGGCGACCAACCGCGTGGATGTCCTTGACCCTGCGATTCTGCGTCCCGGCCGTTTTGACCGTCAGGTTCCGGTTGAGAAACCCGATGTAAAGGGCCGCGAGGAGATTCTGCGCATTCACGCAAAAAACGTTAAGCTTGACAAGGACGTTGATTTTGAGTCCATCGCGCACGGAACAACAGGTTTTGCCGGCGCGGACTTGGCGAACGTCGTGAATGAGGCGGCTCTGCTGGCGGTGCGCAACGGCCGCAAGAAAGTCACAATGGAAGATTTTAATGATGCCATAGACAAAGTGAGCATCGGTTTGAAGAAAAAAAGTCGTAAGGATAATAAAAAAGAGATGCGGCTGGTGTCCGTGCATGAGACAGGTCACGCCCTTGTCGCCGCGTACACCCCTGACCACGAGCCGGTTAATAAAATCACTGTTGTTCCGCGCTCGCACGGTGTGGGCGGCTTCACTCAGTACCGCGAGGGCGAGGAGAAATTCTTTATGACCCGCAAGGATATGATAAACGAGGTTGACGGGCTTCTTGGCGGCCGTGCCGCGGAGCAGATTGTCCTTGGCGATATTTCCACGGGCGCGTCCAATGACATTGCCCGCGCCACAGAAATAATCAAACGGATGATAACCGACTTCGGAATGTCTGATAAATTCAAGAACATGACCTTGGGAAAAGGCGTTCTTGGCTCACGGAGCGGAGACGCGAACCTCATCCGCGAATTCAGCGAGGAATCCCAGAACTACATCGATGAGGAGATTTCCCGCGTGATGAACGAGCGTTATGAGTATGTCATGGGTCTGCTTTCGGAGCACAAGGATTTGCTGGAATACATCGCCAACCGTCTTATGGAGATTGAGACAATGGACGGCAAGGAATTCTACGAGATTGTCAAGGGCGAGCAGCATTGCAAGGAAATCACTGATTCGCTATAATGTTCTGTATATGAAAAAGACGTTGCTTTTCACTACACTGCTTTTTATTTCCGCCGCGTTTGCCCAGAGCATAACCACCGCAAGCGCGTATTTCAAGACCATCTCCGAATTTTACGGCACAATAAAAGATTATGAGGCGGATTTTGAGCTTGTAGTGGGCAGGACAGAATCCGCGGGAAAGCTCTCGTACAAGTCTCCCGATCTCATACGGATGGACTACACGAATCCGCGCGAGCAGGTAATCTGCTTTAACGGCGATACTCTCACAATTTATCTGCCCGGGCAGGACGCGGTGCTGCAGCAGCAGGTGACAGGCGGTTCCGCCGCGAATCTTTCCACACCGCAGGGGCTTTCTCTTATGAGCCGGTATTACACCGTCGCCTATGAGACAGGCCAGAATGCGGAGCGGCTCGATGAGAATTCTGATGATATGGTCGTGAAATTCATCCTAACAAGAAAGAGCGCGGCCGAGGCGTTCCGTTATATCAAGATTGCGGTGACGGAATCCACAAAACTAATCCGGAGAATCGAGGCAGTCACTCCAAAAGGAGAGAGATTTGTCTTTAACTTTTTTGATTACAAACTGAACCAGAACATTTCGGAGCAGAGGTTCGTTTACGACGCTCCGTCTTCTGCGAACAGTTACAACAATTTCCTGTTTTCGGAGTAATTGGGATGGAAAGTTACGGAAGTCTGCTTCGCAATGCGCGCGAGAGCAAGAATCTGGATTTGGATAAAATCAGCCGGGAGATTTCCATTGAGACCCGTTATCTTGAGGGGCTTGAGAGCGAGGACAACGGCGTTTTCCCCGGCGAGGCTTATCTTACGGGGTTTTTGCGGAACTACGCGAACTATCTTGAGCTGGACGCGGAATTCATTCTGAAACTCTACCGCAACAAGCAGATTCAGGAGACTCCGCTTCCGCAGGGGCTTTACGGAAAAAAACGTCCGCGTTTTCTAATCCCCGGGATTGTAATATCATCAGTTTTTGTGCTTGGGATTGCGGCGGCTCTCACTTTCTTTCTGCTCACAAAAAGTAAAACCGATGTTGATGCCGATGTCGTGCTCTCAAACAGAGTGCGCAACAGGCAGTATGAGCTTACAGACAAGAAATTCACCCAGAGAGTCTACAAAGGCGATCAGCTGCTGGTTCCCGGCGCGTCGGACGGCGGCCAGATTGTGCTGACGGTCAGGGACACTCTGTCGTCTTTCGGGCTTGACACTCCGTCCGGCGTTTATTACGTGGAGCTGGCTGAGGAATCAGAGATTGACCTTTCCGGCAACGGCATATCAGACATGATTGTCTATGTCTCGGATATTTCATCCACGGACGAGTCCCGCGGAGCGGAAATCAGCGTGCTCCTGCGGCAGGGCAGTTATATCGCCGCGTCATCCACCTCGTTGGATGAGATTCCGCTTGCCTCCGATGTGCGCTCTTCTCATCAGCCCAAAGTAATCCATGAGGATAACCGCGCGTATCCGTTCACAATCAATGCGAGTTTCCGCGGCTCATGCCTTTTCAGGAGCAAGGTTGACCGCGCTGATTCCGTTGAGGCGTATTTCTCGCGCGGGGAGGTTTTCACCGCGACACCGCAGAACGGAATCAGGCTGTGGATTTCAAACAACAACACCGTGAAATTCACGATACTCGCGGACTCGCACTCCTATGATATTGATATTGGCGCGGCCGGTCAGATTTTTGTGGAGGACATCAAATGGATTCGCGATACCGATGGCCGCTACAAACTGGTGGTGATTGAGCTTGACTAAATTTTTCATAGACCAGCACGGCTGCGCAAAAAATCAGACTGACGGCGAGCTGATTGCGGGCTATCTTTTAAAAAGAGGATTCGCGCTCACCCAGAATGTGGCGGAGGCATCGTTCATAATCATAAATTCGTGCGGCTTCATCGAGTCCGCAAAAAAAGAGTCAATCGACGCGGTCATGTCAATACGCAGGAATTTTCCGGACGCAAAAATAATCCTTGCGGGTTGTCTTGCCCAGCGTTACGCGGATATTCTTGCCGACTCCATGCCCGAGCTGGACGGCGTTTTTGGGAACGGCGACCTCTCAAAAATCGGGGATTTCATGGAAAGTCTTGCCTCTGCGCAGAAGACTACGCAGATTTTTCCGCAGTCGGGCGTTTGCGGCGGCGAGCGTCCCGTGCTTTTTAATTATCCGGCATCGGCGTATGTGAAAATCACCGAGGGTTGCTCGAATCACTGCTCGTTCTGCGCCATTCCGCTTATCCGGGGCGAGCTTAGAAGTCGCCCGCAGAGCGAGATTATCACCGAGATTCAGCGACTTGTTGATGACGGCATTTACGAGATAAATCTCATCGGGCAGGATTTGGCGGCCTATGGCCGCGAGCCTGGCTTTGCGGCGGGATTTTCCCTGCGCACTCTTCTGGAGGCACTTTCCGCGCTCCCGGGCAATTTTGTGATGCGTCTGCTTTACATCCATCCTGACCATTTTGACCTTGGCATCCTTGATGTGATGATAAAAGACCCGCGTTTTCTTCATTATTTTGACATTCCGTTCCAAAGCGGCGATGACCAGATTATCAGAAAAATGAACCGCACCGGAAGCCGCGCGGCTTACACAAAACTGGTCGAGGACATCAGGAAAAAAATCCCGGATTGCGTCATCCGCACCACTTTTCTCACGGGCTTTTCCGGCGAGAGCGACGCTGCCGCAGAGAACACAAAATCTTTTCTCTCTGATATTCGGCCGGTCTGGTCGGGCTGCTTTCCGTACAGCCGCGAGGAGGGCACTCCCGCTTACAGTTTCAAAGGGAAAATTCCTGCCCGCACCGCAAAATCCCGCGCGGACGCGCTGACCGCGCTCCAGTCGCAGATTACAGCGGACGCGCTGGAAAAATTTGTTGGCACGGAAGTCTCTGT
The DNA here is from genome assembly GCA_022510865.1 of Treponema sp. Classification (GTDB taxonomy): domain Bacteria; phylum Spirochaetota; class Spirochaetia; order Treponematales; family Treponemataceae; genus Treponema_D. Next base: position 15,808 of record JAFLSQ010000031.1, on the reverse strand, counting down.
GATTGTGGAGGAGGTGATTTCCGCGCCGCGCGACAGTGAGCAATCCGACTGTGATGAGGCTCTTGCAATCGGGCGGGCGTGGTTTCAGGCTCCCGATGTTGATGGCAATGTGGTTGTAAGGTATGACGCGGACGATCCGGCACAGGCGGACGCAGTGCAGAGCGGGAACATCATAAAAGTGATGATTCTTGCCCGCGCCGACGTGGATTTGGACGGCAGGTTCGTCTCCTTGCAATATGATTTGCGCAAAAAATCGGAGCGCAAATTCATTTTTTAGTCTATAATGCGAGCAGGTGTGATATGCGAACAATCGGTGTGATTATCCCAACTTTTACTATAGAATACAGCCTTGATGTTCTTGCTGGAATCTCGGATTTTTTTCGCGGAACGGACGCGCGGGTTCTGATTGCGCAGACGAATTACCTCCACAGCGCGGACGGTACGAGCGACTACCAGTATTGGTCATCGGTCGAGTATTTTAAATCCGATGAGGTTGACGCTGTGATTGTCGTCTCCGGGCTGTATGCCTCGTCCATGCAGAGCGAGGTCCTGTCCGATGTAATTGCCGCTTTCGCGCCAAAACCAGTCATCTCAATCGCGGTGGATTTTAATCTGGACAACGTCGGCGCAATCCTCCTTGACTGCAAAAAATCTTACTGCGAGGTTGTGAGCCATCTGAAAGACGTGCACGGCTGCAAGCGGGTTGCCTTCATATCCGCGAACCTCACTGGCTCTGCGGAGGCGGGCGGACGTTTTGCGGCCTTTAAAAATGCGATGCAAGTCAATTCTCTGGAAGTGTTGCCGGAACTTGTTTTTGACGGCAATTTCACGGATGTTTCCGCGGTTCAGGCGGTCTCCGCAAAAATCAAAAGCCGGGATGACCTTGATTTTGACGCGATGGTCTGCGCGAACGACCTGATGGCCTGCGGCGTGATGAATTATTTTGCTTCCATCGGCATAAAAGTTCCCGATGACGTTAGGATTATCGGTTTTGATGATTCCATCGCCGCGAGCATCGCCTCTCCGAGGCTTTCCACGATAAATCAGGATATTTACGAGCTGGGCAGAAAATCCGCGCAGATTGCCCTTGATGCCGCCGAGAACGGCATTGCGGACAAAATCATCTACATTGACGCTGAGCCAAAATACCGCCAGTCATGCGGATGCGTTCCGCTTTCTGATTCCGAGCACGTGTTTAAAAATCAGAATTGCGAGCTGATGGCAGACAAGAACGAGCGAATGGACAACTTTCCGCGCTTTATGAACGAGATTTCTGAGAAAAACAACATCGTCTCAATCATCGATATTCTGCAAGGCGCGAACACTTTGAAGCAGATTTTCTATAGTATGCGCTATATAATCCGCCATTGCGATATTTCCGGCATCTGCATCAACTTTTTTTATGAGGAGAGATTTCTGGAGCCGGCGGATGATTTTGCCGTTCCCGACGAGGTTGAGCTTTATATGCTCACAGATGATAAAAAAAGCGTTGAGCTTTTCAGGCCCGAAATATCGTTCAATCCAGCTAAAAAACTTTTTGCGTCGCGCAGTTCGGAGAATGAGCCTGGGATTTATATTTTCCAGCCGATTTTTTCCGGCGAGGCGAATTATGGTTTTCTTATCTGCCGGATTAACGGCGTGAAATTCGCGGATTACAACGTTTATCTGAAAATAATCAGCACGGGGCTTGTGCGCGCGTTCGATTATACGCGAAAACTGCGGGAAAATCAGCACCTTGCGCATGAGCTTACCGCCCTTACAATCCAGTCTGTGACCGATGAGCTTACCGGAATTATGAACAGGCGCGGTTTTATGGAATCAGGGCAGAGCTGCCTTGATATAATTTCTGTGACCGGCGAATGCGGAGTCGTGTTTTTTGCCGATATGGACGGGCTTAAAAAAATCAACGACACTTACGGCCATGACATCGGGGACATTGCCATAAAAACTCAGGCCGAGGTTCTCAAAGAGATTTTCGGAAAATCCGCGATAGTCGGGCGGCTCAGCGGAGACGAGTTCGGAATAATCGCCGTTGGAATGCCGCTTTCTGCGGTCAAAAGAATCCACCTGAAAATCGACCTTCTGAATGAGAAATATTCTGCGAAGAACGGGCTGCCGTTTGTAATCTCCACGAGCCTTGGTTATGTGGAGCTGCAGAATTCCAGCAGGCTCAACGATTTGCTTTTGATGGCCGACCAGTCGCTTTACGAAGAGAAACACATAAAACATGGCTGACTATCTTGATTTGCTGAACGATGAGCAGCGCGAGGCAGTCGTCCATCGTGGCTCTCCGCTTCTCATTCTTGCGGGCGCAGGCTCGGGGAAAACCCGGGTAATCACGACAAAAATCGCTTACCTCATCGGAAAAGAAAATGTTGAGCCTTGGGAAATTCTTGCCGTCACTTTCACAAAAAAAGCCGCGAACGAGATGAAGGAGCGCACCGTAAACCTTGAGCCAAAAACGGAAAAAGTGATGATTCGGACTTTTCACTCGTTCGGCTCGTGGTTTCTGCGCGTTCACGCCGAGGCTGCCGGTCTTTCCCCCAATTTCACAGTTTATGATGACGATGCTTCCGCCGCACTTTTGATGTCAGCAGTCCGCTCGCTGGATAAAAAAGAGGCGAGGACGCTCGCGCGAAAAATTGCCCTTGCAAAAGACTACGGACTTTTGCCCGAGGACGACTTGTCAGAGATTGACAGCGGCGGCGACTACGATTTGGCAGGCATTTATTACGAGTATCAGAAAAGACTTTTTGCCATGGGCAATGCGGATTTTGGAGACCTGATAATGCTCCCGACTCTGGTCATGCAGAAAAACGCGGACATCAGGCAGCAGATTCGCAGCAGGTTCAAAGTGATTATGGTGGACGAGTATCAGGACACGAACATCGCGCAGTATTCTCTGCTGAAAACGCTCTCGGGCGTGCATGACGGAAATGACTGCGAGGTGTGCGTTGTGGGTGACGATGACCAGTCCATCTATCATTTCAGGGGCGCGGATGTGAATCACATCCTTGATTTTCCCAAGGAATTCTCCGGCACAAAGATTATCCACCTGAGCCGCAACTACAGGTCAACATCAAAAATCATAGAGGCGGCGTCGCTCGTCGTGAGCAGAAACGAGAACCGCTACCAGAAGAACATAATTGCCGCAAGAGGAGATGGCGCAAGACCGGTTCTCACTTTCTTGCCGGACGCGAATTCTGAGTCGGCTTTTTGCGGGGATTTAATCCAGAAATCCGTGGAGGCAGGTTCCGGCGATTTCTCTGACTGGGCCGTTTTTTACAGGACAAACGCGCAGTCCAGATTGTTCGAGACAGAATTCCGCCGCAGAAAAATCCCGTATGTGATTGTCGGCTCTCTGAAATTTTATGAGCGCGAGGAGATAAAGGACGCTCTGTCTTATCTCGCGCTTTTTGCGAACCCCAAGGACGAGATTTCTTTCAGGAGGATTATAAACAAGCCCGCCCGCGGAATCGGAGGAAAAACTCAGGATAAAATTCTGGATTCGGCGGTCACGTCCGAGGACGGAAATCCCGTCTATTCTGATTTAATCGAGGCGGTCAGAAAATCTGCGGATAATCTTCCAAAAAAGGCGAGGGAAGGCGCGCAGAATTTTGTGCGTTTGTACGAGAGCGCGCTTGCATATCTTGATAATTCCGGCTCGCTTGCGAAATTCGTGGAGCGCGTGATAGAGGACTCGGCTCTTGACGAGTATCACCGTGCCGGAGACGAGATTGAGGGAACCGGCCGGGTAGAGAATCTCAGGGAGCTTGTGAACAGCGCGGTCTCTTATGACTGCACGATGGACGGCCTGCTCTCGTTTCTGGATTCAATCAACCTGGACCGCACGCTTGACTTGCAGAACGAGACTGCTTCCGGCAAGGCGGTCACGCTCATCACTTTGCACAACACAAAAGGCCTTGAGTTCAATAAAGTTGTGATTACAGGACTTGAGGACGGGATTTTCCCGCGTCAGGACAAGCAGGGCGCGGACCTGGAGGAGGAGCGCAGGCTTTTTTACGTTGGGATTACCCGCGCAAAAAATGAGCTGTATGTCACGTCCACAGGAAAACGCCCGATGTACGGAAGCTGGCAGTTCATGCGCCCGAGCATTTTTCTCTGGGAATCATCATCCGCGTTCACGGTGCTTGGCAACAGGCCGCAAGGCTTCGGGAGACCGCCTGCAAATCCGCTGAAGTTCGGAAAATCCGCCGACAGCGTTTTTGCGAATCCGCCGGAAGCTGATGAGGCGCAGGGCAGGTTCGCGGAGCTGGCGCAGAAATGGAAAAAAGGCGTGCGGGTTTACCATGATGACTACAGGTACGGCATCATCACATCCGCTTATGTGAACGGCAGCGAGTATGTGATTGAGGTGACTTTTGAGGGCGGCGGGAAAAAGAAATTTCTTCCCGCTTATCAGGCAAAATCTCTGGACATTATAAAGGATTAGCGTCAGTCCGCGCTAATTCCAGTCGCGCTGAATGTAGGTCTGGCGCGGCCGTGCCGTAATCTCAACGCGGCGGTTCTGCGCCCGCCCTTCCTCCGTGGAGTTGTCCGCGAGCGGCATTGTTCCGCCAAAACCTTTGTAACTGAAAAGAGTCTCGTCAATCCCTTCGTTTATGAGCGCTCTCATTACGGTGCGCGTGCGCTCAATCGAAAGGTTCATCTGGCCCACGGGTTTTCCCACATCAGCGGTGTGGCCCTCAATCAGGATTGTATATCCGTCATTTGCCAGCAGGATTTTCAGGCTCTCGGCAATCGCCTCAATCCTTGATTTTTCGGACGGGAGCAGCTCCGACGAGTCGGGGTAGAATTTCAAATCCACAAAGAATTTTATTCCCGCGATTGTGTCTGTGACCGTGATGTTCGGAACTTTGTTCTCATAAAAATACTGCTTGATTGCATTCAGCTGCACGTAGTATGATGGCTGCTTCTCCGGGATTGCAATCCTGTAGACAAGATTTTTTCTGTCCAGCAGGATGACAACTTTTCCCTGTTTCAGAAGCTCCACGTTCTCCGGAATCGTCAGGATTTTTAAAGCGTCGCTGTGCTTTATCACGGGGTCTGTCCTGTTTCGCCCGAAAACCTGCGTCGCCTTTATGTAAAGCGGGTCGCCGCCGACACGGTTCTCGTACTGGCCGGCATCATCAGAATAATGATAGGCTACCATGTCGCTTTCTGTTATGATTTTCGGATCCACGATGTTTTTCTCGTAGACAACGTTCATCTGCTCATCCCAAATCTGCGGAAAAAAACACGGATAAGTCTGGCTGGTCACGTATTCGCCGTGCACCGGGAGCGCGCCGCGCGCGTCAATTATGATTCCGGTGTATGGCCTTGACGGAACGCTCTCTATCGGCTTTTGCGGATTGTATGAGCTTGAGTGGCGCACCAGAAGCCGCGAGAGATTGTTCGTGTTCACGGTGTTCTTGGTTTTCAGGAATTTCAAATCCTGGGAGAAAACATCCGGGGTCTTGTATCCGCCCATTATGAAGTGGTAGACCTGATCCAGCGAGAGCTGCTCCTCAATCACCATGTCAGAGAGATTTTTCTCCGAATCCTCAAAAAGCGACAGGAGAGGCCCTTGAATCAGCGGCGGCATTTTTGATTTTATCTGGCGCGATGCCGATTTTTTGCCGGACGGCATCTCAAGCCCCGCCTTTTTTGTGTCCATGCTCAGTTCGGTGGTGAATTCCCTTGTAATCCAGTTGATGCTGCTCACTGCCTCCACCGAAGGCTCGTCTGAATGCAGAGCGCCGGCGCAGAGAAAGAGAAAAACTGCCGAAAAAATAACCTTGCTGTTCATCACTTGATTTTCGGTTTATTTTGCGGGAATGTAAAGTATTTTTCCGATTTTGAGGACGGCGTTCTCATCAATATTGTTCAGGTCGCACAGAGCCTGCACGGTTGTGTTGTAGCGTCTGGAGATTGACCACAACGAGTCCCCGGACACGACCGTGTACTTCATCGGGAATTCTATTGGCTGGAGCTGCGCAAGCGCATCAATCGCGCTCTGCCTCATCCCGAGCGGAAGGCGGATTTGCGATGGCTTTGCCGGCTGTGTCATTCCCATCACATAAGACGGATTCAGATGCTTGAGCGTCGCTGTGTCCATGCGCATTTCCTGCGCAAGCTGATTGATTGAGTACGCTTTCTGCACGGTGATGTAATCAAAATTGCCGTTTTTCTCATTCTCAAGGATTTCAAATTCCTCGTCGTGGGATGGCAGGTCAATTCCGTAATACTCGCTGTTTATGGCAAGATCCGCGATTGCAAGCAGTTTCGGAATATATGAGATTGTCTGGGCGGGCAGAAGATTGTTGTCCGCAAGATACCAGAAGTCCTTGTCGCTGCCCGCTTTCTGAACTGCCCGCCTGAGCGCGCCAAGCCCGCAGTTGTAAGCCGCGATTGCAAGCAGCCAGTCGCCGAGCATGTTGTAATTGTCCTGCAATTTTTTTATTGCCGCATCGGTGGACTTCCACGGGTCAAGCCGCTCATCCACATAATCGTTCAGAGTCAGAAACGGAGCGACGCTGTTCGCCATGAACTGCCACATCCCGAGCGCCCCGGATTTTGACTTTGCGTTCGTCTTGTAGTTCGACTCGACCACCGGAAGATATTCCAGAACCTCGGGCACACCCGCGTCCTGCACGGCCTTGCGCACATAAAGCCGGTACTCCATCGCAGACTCAAGGTAGCCGCGCAGAGCCTCCGCCCATTTTGGCGACAGATACTGCCTGCGGAATTTCTCAACGTCCGGCCGCGCAAGAATTTCCTCGGAGGCAAGGCTTATGATTTTTCTCTGCGGATTTCCTGCCAGTTTCTCCTGATTGTCTTCCTCTGATTTTTCCGCCGAATCCGATTTTTTCCCCGATGCCTTCGCGCTCTGCTTTGTCTTCCCAGCGGAAGTTTTTTTCGTTTTTTTATCGTTCTGCGCAGCCTCGCCGTCCGCGTGGTTTTTCGAGCCGCTCGCGTCATCCTTCACATCATCCCTCGGATTTTTTTCGCTTTCCCCGGATTTTTCAGCCTTGCTCTCAGAAGAGTCCGCTTCTTTCTCAGGATTTTTTTTCTGCGTCTCATTTTTGGCATCGTTGTCCGTTTTTTCCCCGGATTTTTCCGCAGCGTCAGAAGAATTTTCTTCTGGATTTTCTGTTATATCATCAGAAATAAGTTCTGCTGGCTGCTCAATCACAACATGATTTTCTGCGTCTGGTATATCATCAGATTTTTTCGCGTTGTCCTCTTGCGCCAGAATCAGATGCGGGGAAGCGAGGAGGAGTAATATCAGAGCGGTCCTGCGTTTTATCACAGTTTGTTACCCATGTAGATGCCCGCCCATTCCCAGTTGCCGTGAATGTCCGGGTCCATCGGGAAATCGACTTTGCGGAAATACAAGTACCAGACTGGAATGTAGGTTGACCATCCCCATGTACGCAGATATGCCTCGTTCGGGGTGGAATCTGCGTCCATCGAGTCGCTCATGCGGATTCTGTTGCCGCGCATAAAACTGCGCATTGAGAATTCCTCCTGCGCGTTCGCGTCCGTCTCATCCTGCTTCCACGACATCGAGAAAAAATTGACTTTTGCCTTGTATTTGTCAAGCGAGTACCAGTCGTAATTTGTGATTGCTTTGCGCACCGCCGCCTCCAGAGCGGGCAGGCTCTCGAAAGTCCAGTCTTTCGATGAGTTGTTGAAATCCACGAAATGCCGCGCGTTCTTGTATGCGTTCGGCTCGCCCAGAATCTGGATTGTGGCGGCATCGGGCTGGCGCAGAAAAAGCATATAATTTTTAAGCGCCTGATCCCACTGACTGTCATTCTCATATTCCGTTGCAAGATGAAAGTACAGTTCCGTTGTGTTAATGTTCTCGGGAAAGCGGGCAATCAGCTCATTGAAATACTTGATTCTGCTTGCGGGCGAGCCGCTTATCTGAATCAGATTTTGAAGGCACATAAAATGCACGGACTGGCCTTTGACCAGAATATCCTGGCACTGCTGCAAAATCTTGTCAAAATAATATTCCGCGACCGGCTCCGCGCCCATAGAAAGATATGCGTCTGCGGTCATCAAAAGCCAGTAAGAGTTGTATATATCGCCGGGATTCTGCTCTACACGCTCGGTAAGAAAAAGTATCAGGCCATGCAAGTCTTTGTCTGCCCTGTAATTGCCCGCAATCTGATTTATGATTGAGAAACGCTGCTTCTCGTTCAGGCCCGGGTCATCAAGCAGCTGCCACAACTGATTCTGAACCTCGTCCTGAAAATTATTCGCCGCCGTCACCGAGTTTTTTTTGCATGATATGAAAAGGATTGCACATACAGATGCCGCGCAAAGACAAAACTTCTTTAAAATCATATTTTTGAATTTATCATAGTGAAATATTATTGTAAAGATTAATTTTTACCAGTATTATAAATTATAATGAGTACAGGTCGTTTTGTTTTATACTATATACTGATTCCCGTCGGGATTATTCTTTGCGCTGTTAACGCCGTGATTCTCTTCACAAATTCCAGAATTGCCGCTTTTGACCTGTTCATTGCCTGCATGACCGTCCTGCAAATCCTTTTTTCCATGGGGATTGTCCTGCTTGACCTTGCGTTCCCCAAAAAAGCCGTGCCGCTTTACATCGGTCTTCTGATTGCGTTCTGGGGGCTGCTGAATGCCACGGTCTATCTTGTGCCGTCGTTTGGAATTGCGGAATTCTGGCCGCTTTACGTGTTTTTTGCGGGGCTTCTGCTCGCGTTCGCCGGATTCTACAAATACAAAAAGCTAAAATTCGGCTTTATGATTCTTTCTTTGACTTTCATGGGATTGGGCGGCCTTTGCCTGCTTTTCTCATTCAGAATCATCCGGATGTCTTTTTGGGCGGCCGCGGCCAGGCTGGGGCCGGTTTTCCTGCTTCTTGTCGCTGTTTTTATGACAGCTTTTTTTCTGCTTCAGCAGAAGCACAAGGAGCTTATTGTAAATGATGATGATACCGGAACTTTCGATGATGAAGATATTCCTTTAACCAAAACTGATGATTAAGCAGGGGAGCAGGATTGTTCAGGCCTTTTGCTTCAAGACAAAGAATTCTCTTCGCGCTGATTGCAGTGCTTGTTTGCAGTCCGCTGTGCGCCGCCAAAAAAAAGAAGGCGGCTGATGAGGTCGCGGCCCCGGAACAGGCGTTCAAGCTTCCTGCCACAAACAGAAAATCGTATTTTTACAAGGTGAGTCCTGAGGTGCTCGCGGGCGTGGAAATCGGGTCGCCGGAAAGCCTTCGTACCGCCATGACCGCAATCAAAAAAAGCAAGGGCGATTACGAGGAGAACGAGAAAGTCCTCATCAATATCGCGACGGAGATAATGCGGAACGTCTGGCCGTCAGAGAAAATCACATGGGAGACTCCCGAGGTTGCTGGGGATAACGTATACCTTGGCGCGGTTTACATGGCGCAGCAGGGTGTTTTTGATTCCAGCACCGGCAACGTTGATTTTCTTTCCGTGCTCCTGCCGGCAATCGTCCTTGTGAATCCAATCGCGACTTCTGATGTTGTGGCGCAGTGCGAGGCATCCGTAAAAAACGCGCTGTCAATCCGCCCTGATTCTGTGCTTGCGCAGTATCTGATGGCTGTGCTGAAAGAGAAGCAGGGGATTTTCAAGGAGGCCGCCTCGTACATGGAGGGGGTCTACAAAGTCTGCCCGGATGTTGAGGAGGTCGCGCTGTCCTATGCGAATCTGCTGCGCGTGACCGGAGATTTCGCAAAATCCCAGAATGTGCTTGATGTCCTGAACGGCGACAGCAATGACATCCGGATTTTAAAGCAGAGGGCTTACATCGCGTTTGAGAAAAAAGACTATGCCGATGCCGAGCTTTATGTTGCCCGGGTTTTGCAGCAATCCCCGAATGACCTTGAATTCGTGCTGTTCCGTGCGAAAATCCTCATAGAAAAAAATGATTACATTCACGCGGTCTCTCTGCTTGATATGTATGCAAGGCAGGACACAACATCAATCGACTATCTTATTTTGCGCGCAAAAGTTCAGCTGGACTGGAGCAAGAACACCGCCGCCGCAACCGAGACTGTCGAGAAAGCCCTGCAACTTTATCCTGATAATCTTGACGCGCTCATGTTCGCCGCCCGGATTTCTTCTGCCACAGATTCTCCTGTCGCGGGAAAATATGCGGATGAGCTTACCGCCCAGATTTTAAAAGCAGACCCAGACAATCTTGATGCGATGAGCTACGCGCTTGAGGGGCTTGTGCAGCGGGAAAACTGGCAGGAGGCGTACTCAATCTGCCGCAGACTGATTGCTGCCGGAAATCTTAGCCCGGAACTTGTCGAGAAATACGTTGAGATTTGCATAAAACTGAATAAATCGCAGGAAGCGTATGATTATGCCCGCCGTCTCCACGATGCCAATCCGAATGACGAGGCAATAATGCGCTCTTATGTGCGGGCGTACTGCCAGGTTGGAAACCGCGATGCGGTCATGCGTTATCTTGACTCTCAGATTGCCACCGCATCGCCAAAAATGAAAAGTTATCTGCTTTACAGGCGGAGTTTCCTGCAACTGACAGAGAACAATATCCTCGCGGATTTGCGCTCCAGCCTCATCTCGAACCCGCGCAACAGCGATGCGCTTTTCAGGCTTTACGAGATTTATTATGATAAAAAAGATTACCGCAAGGCCCAGTATTATCTGCGGCAGGTCGTGGCAATCAATCCCAATGATTCTTCTGTGAAAAAACTGAACGACGCGCTCACAAAACTCATTCAGTAAATCCTTGTTATTGGGCGGAATTTTCATTAGAATAAGATTGCGCTGGAAAATCAGCGGAAATCTTGATTATGACAGGGGTTTTTATATGTCACGAACACATTACATCGCCGGAAACTGGAAAATGAACACGAGCAAGGCTGAGGCGGTCGCGCTCGCGAAGGATTTGGTGGAGCAGCTCAAAGGAAAGCCGAACAAATTCATGATTGGCGTTCCTTTTGTCTATTTGGATGCGGTCTCGCAGGTCGTCAAAGGAAGCAACATCATTCTCGCGGCGCAGGACGTCGCTGCCACGCCGAACGGAGCGCACACGGGCGAAGTTTCCACCGAAATGCTCAAGGACATCGGAGTTCAGTGCGTGATTCTCGGCCATTCCGAACGAAGGCACGAAATCGGCGAGAGCGACGAGCTTATCAACAAAAAAGTGCGCCGCGCTTTGAACGAGGGGCTTGAAGTGGACCTCTGCATCGGAGAGCTTTTGAGCGAGCGCGAGGCGGGCGAGGCGGAGCAGGTCTGCGCGTTCCAGCTTTCTGCGGATTTGGCTGGCGTGACCGAAGAGCAGATGAAGCGCGTCACAATCGCATACGAGCCTGTCTGGGCAATCGGCACGGGAAAGACGGCCACTCCCGAGGACGCTCAGGCAATCCACAAGTTCATCCGAGGATATATCGCGAAGCTTTACAATCAGAAAGTCGCGGACGAAATCATCATCCAGTACGGCGGCTCGATGAAAGCGAGCAACGCGGCGGAGCTTCTCGCCCAGCCCGACATCGACGGCGGCTTGATTGGCGGCGCATCATTGAAGGCGGACACGTTCGTTCCGATTTGCGAGTGCTAGCGGGTGGTAAAAAAGCCGCGTTGTGCGCGGCTTTTTTTTCGGTTTTATTGCGTCTACTTGCTCAGCAAATCCAGAATGCTTTCTTTTGGCTGCACGCCAACGGACGAGGCGGTGAGTTTTCCGTTTTTGAAAACCGCGACGAACGGAATGCTCATGATTCCGAACTGGGTCGCAAGGTCAGGCTCATCGTCAACATTCACTTTGCCCACTTTGATTTCGGGATGTTCCTCCGCAATCTCCGAGATTACAGGCCCGAGCATCCTGCAAGGTCCGCACCAGGTGGCCCAGAAATCAACGAGCGCGGGCTTGTCGCTCTCAAGAATCTCTTTCTGGAAATTTGACTGAGTGATTGTCAGTTCCGCCATAAAAATCACCTCTTTGAAAAGTTGTCTTTCGTAAAATATAATGGCAGGGGGGTAAAAAGGCAAGTTTTTTTGATAATTTTCACAAAATGTATTGACTATTTTTCTATAACCTAGTAAATAAATGGGTAATAGAAAAATTAACCAAGAGAGGTGAAATATGAAAAAAATTATTGCTTTGACAGCCGCTTTGGTGGTTGCCTCCGCTGCGTTCGCGCAGACAGTTCTTAAAGTGGGAGCGACTCCGGCGCCGCACGCAGACATTCTGAATCTGATTAAAGATGACCTGAAGGCTGCCGGTGTTGACCTCAAAGTCGTTGACTTCACAGATTATGTTACTCCGAACGAGGCTGTTGAGTCTGGCGAGATTGATGCCAACTACTTCCAGCACATTCCGTATCTGGAGTCATTCAACGCGGAGCGTGGCTATCATCTGGTGAATGCGGGCGGAATCCACGTTGAGCCGTTCGCGCTGTACTCAAAGAAAGTTGCGGACATCAAGAAAATCAAAAAAGGTGCGCGAATCGCAATTCCGAACGACCCCACGAACGAGGGACGCGCGCTTCTTCTTCTCGCCGAGGCAGGGCTTATCAAACTTAAGCCAAACGCGGGCATTACTGCCACGGTGCAGGACATCTCATCAAATCCTCTGAAACTGAAATTCAGCGAGATTGAGGCCGCTTCACTTCCAAGAGTTCTTGCTGATGTTGACGCTGCCGTCATCAACGGAAACTATGCGATTCCTGCGGGGCTTTCCGCGAAAAAAGACGGGCTTTTTGTCGAAGGCTCTTCATCTCCGTATGTGAACGTTGTCGCGGTCAAGGCGGGCAACGAGAACTCTGATGCTGTCAAGGCTCTGATTAAAGCGTTGCAGAGCGATAAAGTGCGCGACTACATCGAGCAGAAATATCCGAACGGCGAGGTTGTCGCGGTATTCTAATCTGAATCTCTGAGATTCTGACTGCACACAAAATCGCAGAAAGTGCAGATGTCTGATGTGCGCCCGGGAAGTTGTTTTTTCCGGGCGCGCATTTTTTTCCTAAGTCCGTGGCGGCGGAAGTGCGCCAGCCCCTCCTCATAGCAGATTTTTATCATCTGATTGCCAGCCGCATTCTCCATGATTCTCTCAAAATCATCGGTTATGTTCCCTATGAAAAGCGCGGGATTCTCGTTCGCAAAACCGCAGCACGGCGCGATGTTTCCGTCCGGGTGGACAAAAAGCACGTGCCCCGGCCCGGCACAAAAATCGTCCTTGAACCAGCGTTTTGCCTGCCAAGCCCGCTCGTCCGCGGCGGGGTAGGTGCGCGGAAGAAAAAAGACAGGCACTCCATCGGGGAAGGCTGGAAAATCCTGATTTTTTTTGCCCTGATTTTTCCGCTGATTTCCCTGCCGCACCGTCTCGCTCACGCTCTGAATGCACAGCGCGTCATCTCCAAAAATGTTCTGCACCGCCTGAATGAAAGTCCGCATTCTGCGCTCGCTCTGGCCGTGGAAAGAATCCCAGCTCAATCCGATTTTTCCGTCGTATCCTGCGTCGTACACTTTTTGCAGGCTCTGGCGCAAATCATCCTCTGACTGCCACCACTCGCCGTTCGTCATTATCTGGTCAAAAAGCAGGTCGTTTTTTACGGCGAACTGCGTGAGCGCGATGATAAAATCAAGGCGGAGGAAAGGCTCGCCGCCCGAAAATCCGATTTTCTGGATGCGCGGCAGCGATTTTTTTGCGGCAAGGCATGATGCAAGAAAACGTTTTGCCGCGTCAATGTCAAGATTCTGCGGGCTTTTGCTGACAAAACAGTGGCCGCAGCGCAGATTGCACGCGCTCGTGGCGGCAAAAATAATCTCTTCGGGGCAAAATGGGCGGGAAATCATTTTTTTATTATGAGGGCTAAACTTTTTCGCGTCAAGCGCGTTTGGCTGCGCGGAAAGTCTGAAAATCGTTTTTATGCAGGCGGATTTTAAGGCTGTCCCCGGAAGCCGGCGGGCAATCCGCAGTGCGCGCGATTGTGTCGTTGATTTTCTGCACCAAACGATGTATATTTATAGTATGTAATTATCGGGGATGCCCGAAATCGCTATATAGGAGTAAATGATGATTAAGACAGTAAAAGACGTTGATTTGAAAGGCAAGCGCATAATCATGCGCGTTGACTTCAATGTGCCGATGAAAGACGGCGTTGTGCAGGACGACACGCGCATCATGGCGGCGCTTCCTACAATAAAATACATTCTGGAGCAGGGGCCGCGCAGCCTCGTTCTGATGAGCCACCTTGGCGACCCCAAAAAGGACGTGAAGAAGGCGCAGGAGAAGGCAGAGAAAGCGGGCAAGACATGGACTGACGCTGACGCGGAGAATTTCATCAACGGAAAGAACCGCATGAAGCCCGTGGTGGATTATTTTGCGAAGAAACTTGGAAAGGATGTCGTCTTCCTGCCTGACGCTCTCGGTCAGAAAGGGGCGATTGACGCTCTTCCCGAGGGCGCGGTCGCAATGCTTGAGAACGTGCGCTTCCACAAGGAGGAGACCTCGAAAGACAGCGCGGAGCGCGACATCATGGCAAAGGAGCTTGCCTCTTACGGTGATATTTTCGTGAACGACGCTTTCGGCACTGCTCACCGCGACCAGGCCTCCACCGCCTCCATCGCGAAGTTCATGAGCGTTCCGAGCGTGGGCGGCTTCCTCATGGAGAAAGAGGTCCAGTACATCCAGCCGATGGTTGAGAATCCTCCAAAGCCGCAGGTTGCGATTATCGGCGGCGCGAAGGTCTCTTCAAAAATCGCGGTGCTTGAGTCGCTTCTCAAAAACGCCTCCGCTCTCGTAATCGGCGGCGGAATGGCGTACACCTTCCTCAAGGCGCAGGGGCACAAAGTGGGAATCTCGCTCGTTGAGGACGATTTCATCGACACGGCGAAAAAGCTGCTCGCCGACGCAGAGGCGAAGGGCGTGAAAATCGTCCTTCCCGTTGACCACGTTGCGGCGGACAAATTCGACGCGAACGCGGCTCCGGTGGCGGTTGACGGCGTTGACATCCCCGACAACCTGATGGCGATGGACGTCGGCCCCAAGACAATCGAGCTTTACAAGGAAGTCCTTTCTACGGCGAAGTCCGTCGTCTGGAACGGGCCTGTGGGCGTGTTCGAGTTCGACGCGTTCGCGAAGGGCACGGCGACTGTCGCCCAGCTCGTCGCGGACGCTACCGGACGCGGCGCGATGACCGTTGTGGGCGGCGGCGACTCCGTTGCGGCTGTGAACAAGTTCAACCTCGCAAGCAAGATGAGCCACGTCTCCACCGGCGGCGGCGCGAGCCTTGAGTTCCTTGAGGGCAAGACGCTCCCGGGAATCGCGATTCTGGCGACGAAATAGAAAATTCACGGCGTGACCGTCCATCATGGCGGATTTTCATGCCGTGAATGACGCAAACACACGCCGGGTGCTCGCTGAGTGCCCGGCGTGGCTTTTTTCCTCCCCGAGGATGGAGGATGGGAAAAATATTTTGTATCTTGTTCCCGCAGGATGGGGCAGGCAGATATATTTTGTATTTTTGTCCAGACGACGCGCGCGGCAAAGTATAAAATATATCTTGTTCCCGCGGGCTGGGGCAGGCAGATATATTTTGTATTTTTGTCCAGACGACGCGCGCGACAAAGTATAAAATATATCTTGCTCCCGCGGGCGAGAGGCAGGGAGATATATTTTATATCTTGCTCAGACTTCGCGCGGCAGCGAGATATAAAATATATTTTGCTCCCCCCATGCAGAGGCGGACAGATATATTTTCTACCTCGTTAAAAACGGACTGCGGCGGGAAAGTAGATTTTCTACATTGCCCAGATGACACTGC
>JAFLSQ010000030.1 GCA_022510865.1 Treponema sp. | reverse complement strand
GTCGTAAATCCGCTTTGGTCTACATAGAATCTCTCAAAGCCTTTAACCGCAGTGCGAGTTTATAACTGTAATCCGTCACACCCTGCGCATATCTGTTTGTGGAGAGGCGGCCATAGGAATTGCCTTTCTTATCAACAAGCCATGGCCCGTTGCTTGAATATGAGTTGAACGGACTGTATTTTGAGTAATCAGAGCCATAGTTTCCATACTGATTGAATATGGATTTTGTATTGTATGGAGAGCCGTATGTTCCATATCCGTTATAAATTGAGTTTTTGGAATACTCGTCCTCGAATGTTCCCAAAAACGTTCCGTCATCGGCGACAATTCTAAGCTCGCTCAATGAGACAGCAAAGAGTCCGCTTGTTATGAGCGACATTAACAAAATCAATATTTTCTTTTTCATAATACGTATTTGTTCCTGTTGTTTAGCGTAAAAATGGATTTTTCAAAGGTATCTATACATTTCATTTTTTGTCTAACCCTTGATCATCTCCACTGTTCTGCTTGTACGCAACCACTCCGAACACCACGGCAAGCACCGCCATAACAGCACTGAAAGTATTCATAACAGATTTTGCGTTCTCACCTCGACGCTTCAGGCTCTGCGCATAAGCCTCTGACGCTTGCTCCATGGAACTCGGTCCATAAATCTCTCGCTGTCTGTCAGACTGATGCCTAGATGTGGCAACAATCGCAGATGCAGACCTATAGCCGTTGTTCGCCATAACATTACCGAGACCATGCGCAATGAAGCAAAGAATTACAGCGGCAACAGCAAAAATTATGCAATGTTTTCTTTTTATGTTTTTCATTTTATGTTCTCCAAAACAAACTATCCACTATCACCATAAATCATCAAACACTGGCACACCTTCTCTCTATTACTGAGAAAAGGTGTTAATTCAATAATTGAGGTAAGAAATTATTTTCGGAATTCGTTATATACTTGCTGCGCTGCCGCAGATGAAGAAACTCCGCTTTCAATCAGCTGCTCATATCTTGCCAATTCCGCTGGTGTGACGGACGAGCGATTCATCTTGTTTTTATTCATACTATTAAAATAATTTGCTAGTGCCGCCCGATTTTTATCATGATACTCTGGGGAATTTTTTAGATTCGCCGCCTGATTCTTCGACTGCTGTCGCATTTGCTCTTCAGCCTGCCTTGACAAATCTGCCTGGTTTTGCTTCTGAAGTTGGGCACTTTGCTGTTCTGCCTGCATCTTTATAGAAGTTTCTGCCACTGCCGTAACCGCCCCCATCACAGTTTTAGTGACTTCCCCGGTGACCTCCAAGATTTTCTCCCTCTTCGCGTTCTCTCTGGCAACATAGTCCGCGTAAGAGCCGTTGCTCTCATCAAAGAAGTCCATGCGGTCATAGATGAGCTTTCCGCCTTTCTTATAGGTGAACACGCACCTTGTCACGCGCTCGCCGTGATCCACAAACGCAACGGAATACACAGAGCCTGTCTCCTCGTGGATTGCGCAGAGCGCGGCCACAGACTCATTCTCACTCGCTTTATAATTCTTGCGAAGATAGCCGACTTCCGCCTCCGTCTTTGCCTTCACGCCAATCATAACCTTCATGTCCTTAGGCTGCTTCTGGCCGATGTAATAGTTCGCGTCGCCCCACTTCTTGAAGAACAGGACATCCGCCACCTCGCCGTCCGGCAGAACCATGCCCTTTGCGGTGCGCTCCTCAAAATAATCCTCCGCGAACGCGAATGCCGAGCACACAAGCAGAGCCAGAATCAAAAATCGTCTTCTCATAATTCCTCCTGCGATTTCCGTAGAAAAACAAATCCACGCTAATAGCGTTAGATGTATTTTATACAAGCCTGAAGCGTGTGTCAAGAAAAATTGCAAGCCGATAGCATTAGCCGTATGTCACTGAGAAAGGTATTTGTTGATAACATTAAGTTTTACAGAAAAAAAGCCCAGATTAGCCAGCAGCAGCTTGCGGAAAAGTGTGATATAGCGACCAATTATCTGAGCGAGATTGAGACGGGAAAGAAGTTTCCGTCGGTTGACATGATAGAGCTGCTCGCAAATGCGCTTGACGTTCCCGCCCACCTGCTTTTTCTGGACACAACGGAAATCGCAATTAACGCGGACGTGGCGGTTCAAAAACGGAATGAGGAATTCAGTGACGCGCTCATTCGGAACATCACGGATTTGCTCGAAGAATACGGTTTCACCAGAAGTCATCGCAAAAACAGCGATTTCTAATGAGCCATGGTCGATTATCAGAAGTGCTTCATCGAGAACATGAAACTCTACCGCCACAGAAGCGGAATCTCGCAGGCTCGGCTTGCGGAGATGTGCGATGTCTCGAACGGGACAATCGGCAATATCGAGTGCGGCATGACAAAGCCTTCTTTTGACCTGATTCTGCAAATCGCGCGGAGCCTTGGCATAAAGCCCGAGACGCTGTTTTTCAGCCCGGACGACAGCGAGACCACGCGCCAGATTCCGCCCGCCTTCACAAAAGACCAAATCAGACGGATAAAGGATTCCTTCGCAAAGGCCGTTGACATAGCAATGGGTGACTTGCAGGAAGCAAAAAAAATAAAAAGCACACAACTCCCGAAAATATGCTATAATAATCGCGGAGGTCAGAATGCCAAGCATAAGCAGATTCTTTGGGATTGTCATATATATGTATCCTGATGACCATAATCCGCCTCATTTTCATGCTGTCTGCGATGACCGCTCCTGTATTGTCGATATAAGCAAGGCAAAAGCGAAAGGCGACCTAACCAAGCGTGAGAAAAAGCTGGTGGAAGCTTGGGCAGAAATCCACAGAAACGAGCTTTTGGACAACTGGGATCTGATGATGAGAGAAAACCGGCTTAAAGATATAGAGCCGTTAAAATAACAGAGGAAATGATTTATGTTCAAATGGGCAGTGACAGGCGTTCAGCCAAACCCGGATTTCACGCTGACAATCACATTCGCAGGAGGCAGAAAGCGGCTTTTTGACTGCAAGACCATTCTGAACCGTCCGTATGCCGCTCCACTGAAAGACATCGGATTTTTCATGCAGGCAAGGGCTGATCATCAGACGGTCATGTGGAGCGAGGAGCTGGATTTGTGCCCCGAGTTCCTCTACAAGAACAGCCGGAGAATCACCCGCCGGATGCTCCGCGGACGTTAATTAAACTAAGGTACTACCCACGCTATGATTTTTTCACTATAATAAAGGCAGAGGTATTAAAATGGTTCTTTTTGGTGGAATCTTATCTATTACAACAGTCACTTTTTTAGTTTTTTGTGTGTTCCTTATCGCGGGACTTGGCTACCTGCTCGGCAGAATCACGGTGAACGGCATCTCGCTCGGAACGGCGGGCGTTTTCATCGTCGCGCTGCTTTTCGGGGCGTTCATTTACCATCTGCTTGAAGGTCAGCTTCTTGTGGCGGGCAAAAGCTATGTCTCGTCCGCGCTCAAAATCGTGGAGAACATGGGACTGATTCTTTTCGTCACGTCCGTAGGCTTCATCGCAGGGCCAAGCTTTTTCGGCGACCTGAGAAAGAACTTCCACTCCTACATCCTTCTAGGGCTTGTGATTATCATCGCGGGCGGACTCGCGTGCGCGGGATGCATCGTGTTCGACAGCAGGGTTTACGACCGTAACATCCAGGAAGTCAGCGCGATGCTCGTTGGGCTTCTTTCCGGCTCGCTCACATCCACCCCGGCTTTCAGCGCGGCCAAGGCGACCGTCGCGGGAGAGGAGCTTGAGGCAATAGTCGCGGTGGGGCACGGAATCGCGTATCTTTTCGGTGTCGTGGGCGTGGTGCTTTTCGTGCAGCTCGTGCCAAAGCTCACGAAGGCGGACATGGACAAGGAGCGCGCAAAGCTCTCGCAGTCCGCTCCCGAGGCGCCGTCAAAGCTCACAGGCTCGGAGATGGAATTCGATCCGTTCGGATTCTGCTCGTTCTCAATCGCGGCGGTACTCGGCGTGATTCTCGGCTCGTTCAAAATCGGGAATTTCTCGCTCACAACGACAGGCGGCTGTCTGATTCTCTCGCTCGTCCTGGGGCATTTCCAGAGATTCGGAAAAGTGCGGATTATGCCGCATGAGTCCACGCTCAAGGTTTTCCGCGAGCTGGGGCTGATGCTCTTTCTTATCGGCGCGGGCGTCGCGGGAGGCGCGAGCTTCGTCAGGTACTTTGAGTGGGTCTACTTCATCTACGGAATCATAATGACCCTTGTCCCGATGATTATCGGCTACATCTTCGCAAAATTCGTTCTTAAGCTGAACCTTCTGAACAACCTCGGCTCAATCTGCGGAGGAATGACATCAACACCGGCTCTCGGAACTCTCATCTCCACAGCGGGAACAGAGAAAGTGGCCGGCGCATATGCGTCCACCTATCCCATCGCGCTCGTCGCCGTCGTGATTGTGTCTCAGCTTCTGATTATAATATTCAGATAGAATCAAGTGCTATTTTTGCGGCCGCCTGCTCCGCCTCTTTCTTGGAGTTTCCTTTGGCCGGCCCAAAAACAGCATCACCGAGGGTTACTGTTACATAAAAAGTCTGCCTGTGCTCGGGGCCTTCCCTGAGCACAACGCTGTACACCGGATAAGCCTTGTGCGTTTTCTGGTATTTCTCCTGAAGCTGTGTCTTGAAATCCCTCATGCCGTGCTCCAGCACTTTGTCAACCTCGGGTTTGATGAACGACAGCACGAACTCCTCTGATTTTTTATACCCGGAGTCAAGATAATATGCCCCGATTATGGCCTCCATGCAGTCCGCGAGGATTGCGGGCTTGGTTCGCCCGCCAGTGCGCTCCTCGCCGTGCCCCATCAAAAGCAGCGCGTCCACCCCGATGGACAAAGCCACAGGCGCAAGCGCCTTCTCCGAGACAACCGCAGATTTTATCTTCGCAAGATCCCCCTCCGGATTCTCCAGCGTCCTGTAAAGATATGCCGCCGTGACCATCCCGAGCACGGAATCGCCGAGAAATTCCAGACGCTCGTTGTTCTTCGCGGATTTCTGCTCGTTTATCAGCGAGCGGTGATGAAACGCCTGATCCAGAAGCGTCAAATCGTTGAAGGACATTCCCTGCGCCTTGCAGAAAGCGAGAAGATTTTCTGTGCGCTCTTTTGTCAAAACACTGCTCATAATCACATAAATAAAAAAAGCACAAGCATTAACTTGTGCCTTTCAGATTCTGCTCAGAGAAAAGTGCTTATTTTCCCTGCTCAGACTTGATATAGTCATAAGCGTCACGAACTGTCTCAAATTCGTTGGCTTTCTCATCAGGAATGCTGACTCCCAGCTCCTCTTCGATGGCGTAAACCAGCTCGTATGTATCAAGGCTGTCGGCGCCAAGGTCATTTCTGAAAGATGAGTCCAAGGCAATCTTGCTCTCATCAATCTCCAGTTTGTCAGCAATCAGTTTCTGAATTTTCTCGAACAATTCGTCCATTCTTTTCTCCTAAATTGTCAGCCTCTAGTCTCAGGCCTGATAACCTGACGACCGCGGTAGAAACCGCATTTCGGGCAGACGTGGTGTGACTGAACTAAGTTGCCGCAATTATTGCACTCGACCAACTGCGGAGCAGTGAGCCTCATGTTGATTGACTGGCGTCTCTTAGTAACAGCCTTTGATGTTTTCGCTCTGGGTACAGCCATATATATAACCTCACTTTAATCTGATATAACTGAGGATTATAATACAACAGTTCCAATCAGAGTGTCAACAACCATTATAGCGATTAACGGCATTTTGTCAAACGAAAAGCGGCATAAATCAAAAAAATATAACCTTAAACATCGGAATACTTCTCTTTGAGCGCGTCCGCTACAATCTCTGGGACCATGCGCGAGATGTCTCCGCCGAACTGTGCCAGCTGCTTTATTGACGACGACTTGACAATCGCATATTTTTCCTTGGATTGCAGGAATATGGTCTCAATCCCGGGGTTCAGGTTCTGGTTCATGGACGCAAGCTCGAACTCATAGGCGAAGTCGTTCGTGGAGCGCACTCCCCTTATCAGCACGTTCGCGCCGCTCTGCCTCGCGTAGTTCACTATCAGCCCTTTGTACAGGTGCACCGAGACGTTTCTGTACTGAGACACAAGGGTGCGCAGCATCCGGCAGCGCTCCTCATCCGTAAAAAGATATTTTTTCTCCGGATTCACTGAGACGACAACATCGACGGAATCAAAGAGCATTGACGAGCGCTCGATAATATCCAGATGACCATTAGTAGGCGGGTCGAATGAGCCCGCGAACACCGCTTTAATCATAACAAATAGAAATCTATCTCATTTGACGAAAACGGGCAATAGATGTATTATGATGATTATGAAAAGAATGTTTTTTACATCCCTGGCTCTCGCGCTGTCAGCCGCAGTGATTTCATGCGGCTCCGTGCCGAAGCCGGAGACCCCGAGCAATCAGGTTGTGAGCGATGACGATTTGGTCGTCGATGTCGCACAGGAACCCGCTCCGCTCACACCCGAGGACGAGGAGTATCTGCGCGCAATAAACAACCTCTCCGCGGATGAGGCTGTGTCCAAGGACACGTTCGAGGACGACAAGGCGAAAATTCTTGCCATAATCGCCGACATGAAAAAAATAATGGAGAAAGAGGATTTCAACGCCTGGCTCACCTACATCTCGCCGGAATCCATCAAGTATTACTCGAACCCGGTGCACATTCGCGAGACGCAGAAAAAACTGCCCGACAAGACAAAGCAGTTGCGCGGCATTGAGGACTACTTCAAGCACGTGTTCATTCCGGCAAGGAAAAACAGCCAGGTCACAGAAATCCGCTATGTCTCTGCGACGGACGTGAAGGCGGTTGAGGTGAAGGACAAGGGCAAAATCATCACTTACTATCAGTTCGTGAAGCCCAAGGACAAGTGGCTGATTCACATCCCTACACTTTAATTTGACATTTGCTTTTTATAAAAGCGCATAGTATAATATTAAAACCCACGGAGGATTTTTTATGAGAATTTCAAGAAAACTTTTGATTTCAACGTTTTTAGTCAGCACGTCGCTTTTTGTTTTTGCCCAGCAGGAGCAGAACAAGGAGTCGGAGACATCCGTAGAGAACGAGTACCTGAACGATGTCGATTCGGACATCATCACTACCCTTGTGGATTCGGACGACTACGACAACAAGCTTGTGGCGTTGCAGTATCTTACAAGCGCGATTGAGGACGGCAACACCTCGGACGGAATCATACGTGCGCTTGACCGTCTTGCGGGAGAGGGTCTCACGACTCAGACACGCACGAACGGAAGGCTCACGAACAACTATCCTGAAATCAGGCGGCAGGCATGCCTTCTGATGGCGCAGGTTCCGACTGAGCACACAAAGAACGTCCTCACATCAATCGTGGTGTCTGACAACGAGCCGGCGGTAATTGCGGCGGCCGTGAAATCACTTGGGGAAGTCGGAATAAACAACAACGATGAGACTGTGAACGCGATTGCCTTTGCGAACACGCGGATTCAGGTTCTCAATCCGTCAAGCAGCCTCGCGCATGAGGTTCTGAACGCATTTGAGCTGCTCGCGGACTCAACGGAGAACAAAAAGCCGATGATTGACGCGATTGCGAGAATCGCATCTGACTATCACCACCCGGTGAAGACAAGGCAGAAGGCGCAGAAACTTCTCAAAAGCCTCTCGTCCACATCAGACAAGGACAAGAAAGACAGCAAGAAAAGCTCTTCCTCAAAGTCGTCTGACACAGCAGCAGAGGTAGACGGCAACTAAAATGGAACCTGTCATTCTGGCGTCATCATCGCCGCGTAGACAGGAAATTCTGAAAATGCTCAGAATTCCTTTCCGCGTCATAATCCCGAACATTGACGAGACATTCTCCTCTGCGGTTGAGCAGGAGCAGGTTCCGGAGCTGCTTGCGAGGCAGAAAGTCGCAGCCGTCATCGAGACGCTTAAAGGCCAGGAGATTCCGTGGATTGTGAGCGCGGACACTGTAATCCTGTTTGACGGCAAGATTCTTGGAAAGCCGCAGAACCACGAGCAGGCGATGGAATATCTCAGAATGCTTCAGGGCAACACGCATTCGGTTGTGACCGCTGTCGTGGTTTACAACGGGCACACTCACGAGAGCGCGAGCAGAATCTGCAAGACAAAGGTCACGTTCAGTCCGATGAGCGATGATGAGATTAACTGGTACGCAGAGACCGGGGAATGGCACGGTGCCGCAGGCGGATACAGAATCCAGAGCCTCGCCTCCTGTTTTATCAGCAGGATTGAAGGCTCGTATTCCTGCGTCATCGGCTTGCCAATCTCTGACCTTTACGATATATTAAAAGAACAGGGCTACTCTGTGCTGGAGTAGCCGGTAAAATCAGTTCGTGGAACTGAAATCTTCCGTGCCCTCCGGTTCTGGCGGGCATCGAGAAACAGAGTTTGGCGGCAGAGGCGGATGAAAACTGCCCTGCCCGTGAAGGAGTTAATCATGGCAGTTGTAACCATGAAAAACCTGCTTGAGTCCGGAGTGCACTTCGGCCATCAGGTTAAGCGCTGGGATCCGCGCATGAAGAAGTACATCTTCGCAGAAAGAAACGGAATCCACATCATCGACTTGCAGAAGACAATCGCTGCAATCAAAGACGGCTACGATGAGGTCCGCAGAGTGACCGCATCCGGCAAATCCATCCTTTTTGTAGGAACAAAGAAGCAGGCGCAGCAGGCCGTGCAGAAAGAGGCCGAGCGCTGCGGAATGTTCTATGTGAACAACCGCTGGCTTGGCGGAATGCTCACGAATTTCTCTACAATCAAAAAATCTCTCCAGAGGCTCAAGAAGATTGAGAAAATGGAGATTGACGGCACGTTCGAGAATCTCACCAAAAAAGAGGTCGCGGCTCTTCAGAAGGAGAAAGCGAAGCTTGAGAAGAACCTTGGCGGAATCAAGGAGATGAAGGAGCTTCCCGGCGCAATCTTCATCATCGACACGCATAAAGAGCAGCTTGCGGTTGCAGAGGCGCGCAGGATGGGAATCCCGATTATTGCGGTTGTGGACACGAACTGCAACCCCGAGGGAATTGACTTCCCCATTCCGGGCAATGACGACGCAATCCGCGCAATCAGCCTGTTCACATCAATCATTGCGAACGCGGTGATTGAGTCGGACAACGAGGCGGGTCTCAAGATTCTTGAGAATCTTAATGACGATGAGGATGTTCAGACTGATGCCTCCACAAGGACGGAGGATCAGGAGATTGTTGATTACTCAAACTATCAGCCTACTGAACCAAAAGAAGAGGACATCGAGGCGGACGAGAAAGAGAGCCTTGCCGACGATGTTGACGAAGACAAAATTTACAAGGACTGATTTATGGCATTCACAGCGAGTGATATAAAAAATCTCCGGGAGATGACCGGGGCGGGCATGATGGAGTGCAAGAAAGCGCTCACAGAATGCGACGGAAACATTGACGAGGCGGCGAAATATCTTAAGGAGAAGGGGCTTGCGGCCGCCGCAAAACGGGCAGACAGAGCCACCGCGGAAGGAAGGCTTTTCATGCGCCAGGACAACAACAAGATTTATGTCCTGGAGATGACCTGCGAGACGGATTTTGTGGCGAACAACGCCGATTTCATCGCGCTTGGTGAGAAAATGCTTGATGTGACAATCTCAAAGGGCTACACCAAAGTTGAGGATGAGCACAACAAAATGCTTGAGGATTTGAAGGTGTCAATCCGCGAGAACATGAACGTTGCCAAAGTTGAGGTGATTGACGTTCCTGCGGATGCAAGCGGCGCATTCTACATCCATTCGGACAAGAAAACAGGCGCGGTCGTGGTCATCAGCGGCTCGAACGCGGAGGCGGTCAGGACTTTCGCCTATGACTGCTGCCTTCACATCGCGGCGTTCACCCCGTCCTACATCAGCAAGAAAGATGTTCCGCAGAGCTATGTTGACGAGCAGAAAGAAATCTTCAAGGCGCAGATGGATCAGGATGAGAAGACGGCATCCAAGCCGGACAACGTTAAGGAGGGAATTCTTAACGGCAAGGTCAGCAAGCATCTTGCGGAAATCTGCTTTGAGGATCAGATGTTCGTGAAGGACGACAAGAAGACAGTCACCGCAAAACTTGCGGGGGTCGGAAAAGAAGCCAGCGCGTCTTTGAGCTTTGCGACTGCAAAACTTTACGTTCTAGGAAAATAAAGCCGGACGGGCGGTCACAGAATCAGGATTTTTCTGCGGCCGTCCGTTTTTTGGCGACTTAATGCATTAAGAGGAAAATGTCATGGCAGAGAACAACGAGGAGCGCATGGAGAAAACAATCTCCGCATTGAAGGATTCGCTCAACACAATCAGAACAGGACGCGCAAGCGCGGCAATTTTTGACAAAGTGCGCGTGGACTATTACGGAGCGAAATCTCCTTTGAATCAGGTTGCGACAATCGCGATTCCTGAGGCCCGGTCTGTTATAATCACACCTTTTGATAAATCACTGATTTCAGAGATTGAGAAAGCGATTCAGGTTGCGGATCTGGGGCTGAATCCCTCGAATGACGGCAAGGTAATCCGCATCTCAATCCCCGCCCTCACCGCTGACCGCCGCAAGGAGCTTGTGAAGCAGGCGAAGACAATCGCGGAGAACAGCAGGACATCAATCCGCAACATCCGCCGTGACGGAAACGACGAGCTGAAAAAACAGCAGAAATCGGGCGAGCTGACCGAGGACGGTCTTAAGACGGAGACGGACAAGCTGCAGAAGCTTACGGACAAGTACATCGAGGAAATCAACAAGATTTATGATGCAAAAGAAAAGGACATAATGCAGAACTAAGGGCATTTATGGCTGTTGACAAGGAGAATCTTCCGCTTCATGTTGCCATAACAATGGACGGAAACGGAAGATGGGCGCAAAACAGAAAACTTCCGCGGACTGCCGGGCACGACCAAGGGCTTCACACTGTCAAACGGATTGTGAAGACTGCCTCCGATTTGGGCATCAAATTCCTGACACTCTACATTTTCTCGACAGAGAACTGGAAGCGCGCCGAGCAGGAAGTGGGATTTCTGATGAACCTGATTCACATCCACCTTTGCGACGAGTTCCAGTTCTACAAGGACAATAAAATCAAACTGAATCATATAGGAGATTTTGACGGGCTTCCTCCAATCATACAGAAAGACATAAAGAGCGCGATTGAGGACACAAAAGATTTCACGGGAATGACGCTGAACCTGTCAATAAATTATGGCGGCAGGGATGAGATAATCCGGGGAATCAGGAAGGCGGTCGCTTCGGGCACGAGGCCGGAGGAAATCACCGAGAGGAATTTCAGTGATTATCTTGATATGCCGCAAAGCCCGGACGTTGATCTGCTTATCCGCACCGGCGGGGAAAAACGGCTGAGCAATTTCCTGCTCTGGCACATCCCCTATGCCGAGCAGATTTATACGGACACATTGTGGCCGGACTACTCCGACGAGGAATTTCTTGCCTGCATCGAGGAATTCCAGAGCAGGAGCAGGCGGTTCGGCGCGGAGAGCGCGGTCAAAAAAGGAAAGAGAAAATGAGTAAAGTTGCAAGCAGATTGCTGACTTTTTTTGTGGGAGTTCCTCTTGTTCTGTTCATAGTTTTTTTTGACTACATGAACCATCTTCCGCTGCACATTCTGCTTGGCATTTTTGCCGTCATCGGCTCGGATGAGTTTTACGAGATGATTGCAAAGGACAAAAAACTTTTCCCGAAAGAATTCATACTGATTTTAACGGCGATTCTGCCCTACACCACCTATGCTTTCATCCTGTGCGGCCAGTCCACAGAAATAACCCCGTGGATTTTAGTCGCAGAGGTGACAATCATGATGGCAGCCGAGGCATTCCGCGCAAAGACGTTCGAGGTCTCGCTGCAAAAGCTCGCCTATTCGTTTTTCATAATATTTTACTGCGGATTTATGATGACCTTCCTCTCCCGGATGACAAACCTGCCGAACTCAAAGTACATAATCTCGCTCTTCCTCATTTTTGTGTTCATGTGCGATTCCGCGGCATGGTTCTTCGGAGTGCTTTTCGGAAAAAACAACCGCGGTTTTGTGGCGGCAAGCCCGAACAAATCCATCGTGGGCTTCATAGGCGGAATCGCAGGCTCAATCGCGTCAGGCGCGCTCTTCAAATTTCTGATGCCGCAGGTTCTCACCTGCTCATATCTTAATCTGGCGATAATCGGACTTGTGACATCCGTGGCGGCAATATCCGGGGATTTGATAGAGTCCGTGTTCAAACGCTCATGCAACGTGAAAGACAGCGGCAGACTGATTCCAGGACGCGGCGGAGTGCTTGACTCCATCGACTCTGTGCTTGTCGCCGCCCCAATTTTCTACATAGCATACACTTTCCTATTCTGACACACAACGGGAGCTGCATAAAATGAAAAAAATACTGGTGCTGGGCTGCACAGGCTCAATCGGCACGAGCACGCTTGACATTGCCGATGCCATGCATGACGATTTTAAAATCTGCGGATTGCAGGCTCACTCGAACAAGCAAAAACTTGACGGCCTTGCAAAAAAATACGGCTGCCCTTCCCTGCTCACCTCCAGCGACAGCTCGCCGGAAGCGTTCCAGAATCTGATTGACCAGACGCAGCCTGACATTGTTGTGAACGGAATTGCGGGAAGTCCCGGGCTTCTGCCTTCAAAAATCGTCCTTGAGAACAGGATAAATCTGGCGCTCGCGAACAAGGAGACAATCGTCATGGCGGGGCCGCTCATAAAAAATCTGGCGGAGAGCACTGGCGCGAAAATCCTTCCGGTTGACTCCGAGCACTCCGCGATTTTCAGCCTCATAAATCAGATTGGAAAGCAGAGCATCGCAAAAATAATCATAACCGCGAGCGGCGGGCCGTTCAGGACATTCTCCCGCGAGCAGCTGAACAATGTGACTGTGGAGCAGGCTCTGAATCACCCTACATGGAAGATGGGCAGGAAAATCACCGTGGACTCCTCGACTCTTGCGAACAAGGGACTTGAGGTGATTGAGGCCGCCTCGCTTTTTGACGCAAGGCCTGAGCAGATTGAGGTTGTGGTCCATCCGCAGAGCCTGATTCATTCTTTGGTGCGCACGAACGACGGGATGCTTTACGCGCAGATTTCTGACCCGGACATGAGGCATCCGATTCTGAGCGCGCTGTCTTGGCCGGAATGCAGGCAGTCGCACATGCAGGATTTTGACCTTTTTGACACGACGATGACGTTTTTCCGCCCGCGCACCAGCGATTTTCCGCTTCTTGGGATGGCTTTCGAGTGCGTGAGGCTCAAAGGCGGCTATTCAATCGCATATAATGCCGCGAATGAGGTTGCGGTGCACGCTTTTCTTGAGAAAAAGATTTCATACCAGGCAATCGCGACGATTGTGAGGAACGTGCTTGACAGAAACTGGCATGACAATCCGCAGGATTTTGACGCTGTTTTTGAGATTGACAAATCTGCCAGAGAATACGCCGCGGAGCTGATATGAAGTGGATTCTTGGACTTCTCTCGCTGATTGTCCTGATTGTGTTCCACGAGCTTGGGCATTTTTTCGCGGCAAGACTTTTCGGCGTAAAAGTTGAGACGTTCTCCGTGGGCATGGGGCCGGTGCTGCTCCACAAAAGGCTGCGCGGCACGGACTGGCGGATTTCCGCGTTCCCCATCGGCGGGTACTGCGGAATGAAGGGCGAGAACGACTTCCGCGAGGCTCTGGAGAAAAATCTGCCGTGCGTCACCGGCGAGGCGGACTCGCTTTACGGCGTTAATCCGCTGAAACGCGCCGCAATCGGCTTCGCGGGGCCGCTCTTCAACTTCATATTCGCCTTTCTCTGCTACACGGTCATTTCCATGACAGGATACACCTACTACACGTACTCGAACAGGATTATCCTCGCGCCGGAGATTTATGAGAATTCGTCAATGATTGCAAAGGACGCGGGGATTATGAGCGGGGACGTGATAATCAGCGTGAACGGCAGGAGCACGGAGGATTTCTCTGATATACTTCAGGCCGTGGCAGTCAGCCCGGGGAAAAAAATCACAGTCAGAGTATTGCGCGACGGCCACCAAATGATTTTTGAGATGACCCCGGAGCTTGACAAGGAGACCGGCACCGGAAAAATCGGGATTGCGGCGGACACGACGCAGATACTTCAGAAACAGGCGGACACATACAGTTTTTTTCCGGCATTAGCGCACGGACTGAAAGAGGCGTGCGGGGCAGTCGCGCTCACAATCAGAAGCATCGGAATCCTTTTTAAAGGCGTGAACCTTGACAACGCGATTTCAGGGCCGGTGCGTGTGACAGACATGCTCGGAAGCAGCATAAAGGACGGTTTCAGCGAGGGAGCGAGGCAGGGAATCGTGGGTGTCCTTGAGCTGATGGCGGTAATCAGCATATCGCTTTTCATAATGAACCTGCTTCCCATTCCTGTTCTTGACGGCGGGCTCATACTCATCGCGCTCATTGAGGCGGTGACAAGAAAAAAAGTCTCCCCGAAAGTCATGTATTACGCGCAGTTTGTGGGAATCGCGCTCATTGCGGTGCTATTTATCATCGGCGTGAAAGGTGATATACTGTTCTTCTTGAAAAAAGGAAAATAAAATGAAAAAATCATTGGTTCTGTCAGCATTCGCGGCGATTTTCGCGCTGGGTGCGGGCGCACAGTCGCATTTCTCAACTCAGTCACACCAGTCACAGGTGAACGCGGTGATTCTCTCCGCTTTCAAGAACGATTACAGCCCGTCATACTTCTCCGCGGGCGACGACGGCTTCATCATAAAATGGTCGGATGACAATCAGGGGGAACACTATCAGCTCTCTGACGTAGGAATAAAACTGATCGCCTGCTCTCCCGCTGATAATCTGATTGCTGTGTACGAGAGCGATGGCGGGTCTGTCAACCGCGTGAGCGTGTGGGACTGGAAGACCCTGACCCGGAAATATCAGAAAAAATTCTCTGACTCTGTGACATCCCTTTCTTTCTCCGCGACGGGAGCCTACCTGATTGTGGGCACTGCCACGGTGGACGGCGTTGTTTTTATCCGCACGAGCACGGGCGCGTATGTGAACAAGATAAAAGTGAGCACCGGAATCGTGAACTACACCCACACAAGCAAATCAGAGAAGACTTTCGTGACCTACTCGCCAACAGGAAGCCTGTCCTACTACAACCTGCAGAACGGCACGCTCAAGGACAGGTACTCAATAATGCAGGGGCTTACGCAGACAGTCATGTACAACAACGATATTTTCATCGCGGGCGTAAAGGACGACTCTATTTATGTTGTGAACGCATTCAAAGGAAACACAGTCGCGTCAATCCCGGCAAGAAATCCGATAATTCTCTCAACTGAGGCGGATCTGGATCTTTACTATCTTGAGTATGACGGGCGCAACAACTATGAAATCAAGATGATTGAGAGTGCCGGGCCTGCCAGCGTGTCAAACCCCAGGAACATCAAGACTCTGCGGGGACCGCGCGGCGAGGCTGCGATTTCCGTCGGCGTGAAAGACGGCCAGCACGCTTATTTTGGCGGAAAAAACGGCGCGATTTACAAATCAGAGATTGAAAGCTCCATCACGACTGAGAACCTTGCCGAACTTACCGAGAACACCTACTCAAAGATTTACGGTGCTGCCGCAGGCGAATCGGATTTTCTTTTCCTCACCGCGGACTCAATCTACAAGTCATCCTATGACACTGGCGTGGCAGACAAACTGATTGGAACTGCCGGAGAGACGCAGATAAAATCCTACAGCGGAAATCAGGTGATTCTGTGGTCAAAAGGCACGAGAAATCCTGTAAAACTGATGGATTTGAGCCAGAAAACTTCCACCACGCTTTTCACGCCAAAAAGCAACGTGCAGAACATAAATATCTGCGGCGACTACATCGTTGAGATTGAGAGCAACAGCATCGTCAATCTGTTTGATATGCAGAAAAAGACGCTCAAAGAAGTCTATGCGGGAACGGGCATTCAGGACGCTGTGATGACAAGCGACGGCATGGTTTACATCGCAAAATCAAGCGCGACAAATCCGCGTGTGCCAATCCTCAAAGTCAATCCGCAGACGCTGGAGACAATTCCTGTGAACGTGACGGGGAACGTGTGCTACGCGCTCAGCACAGACGGCGTGATTATATATGGCATAAATCTGATTGCTGAGGCGGACGGCTCGCTCAACACTTATGTTTTCTCATACAACACAAAGACCGCGCAGATGACAAACATCCTTAAATTCTCGAATGAGGACTCCGAGGCATTCACTTATCTGAACGGAAACAATCTTTTCACGAACATCGGGAAGAACAAGGTTTACTGCTACAATCTTTCCACAAAGAAACGTTTCAGTTACGACCGCTCGGCCTCAATCCCGCAGAGCATCTGCCAGAACCAGAAGCGGGCGGTCATCCTGAACTATGACGGAAGCATATCATGGGTCGGCACAACCGACTCACGCATTCTTGCCGACTGGTATCTTACAAAAGACAACCAGTGGTATGAATTCTAAAACGGATTTTATGGCGGCATCTGCTTCTCAAGATGCCGCCAGATGTCCGCGTTACCTCCAGTCAGCGGTGTTTATGCCGCAGCCGCGCATCAAAGCCTCGGAGTAAATGCCCTCGTAGCCTCTGGCACTCTGATCCCAGCTGAAATTCTTCTGCATTCCGCGCTCCTGCATCATCTTTATGTGATTTTTCTTGTTGTAGTAGGCATACACGGCCCATCCCACAGTGTCGTAGACAGCCCCGGGAGTGAGCGCGTCGAAGAGGAAGCCGGTTCCGTCGCCGGTTGACTCGTTGTACTGCTCGACAGTATCGGCAAGTCCGCCGGTGCGGCGGACAATCGGCAGTGTTCCGTAGAGCATCGAGTACATCTGGTTCAGTCCGCAAGGCTCATAACGTGACGGCATGAGGAAAAAGTCGCTTCCGGCCTCAATCAGGTGAGAAAGTCCCTCATCATACCCGATGTAGGCGCGCAGATTCGGCAGCTTAGCCTGCAATGCGTTTATCTCGTCCTCGCACCACCGCTCGCCGCTTCCGAGGATTGCAAACTGCACGTCCATGTTGGAGCAGATGCTGTAAACTGAGCCGTAAGTGGGGGCAAAAACCTCCGCGATTCCTTTCTGGTCTGCAAGGCGGGTAACAATCCCGATTACCGGCACATCGGAGCTGACAGGCAGGCCCATCCGCTTCTGAAGCTCTATCTTGCATTTTGCTTTTCCGGCGAGGTTCTTGTAATCATAGTTCGCGGGGAGAAGCTTGTCTGTCTTCGGATTCCATGTGTCAAGGTCGCAGCCGTTGAGGATTCCGCGGACAACATCAGAGCGGACGCGCAGAAGTCCGTCCAGCCCGAATCCGCCCTCCGCGCTCTGCATCTCGCCCGCATAAGTGGGAGAGACCGTCGTAATCATATCGGCGCAGGAGATTCCGGCCTGCAGCAGATTGATTGAGCCGTTGCGCTCAAATCCGCCGCCGTAATAAAGGTTCCAGTCAAGGCCAAGAGCCGGGAACGAGTCCTTGCTGTACCATCCCTGATAGCCAAGGTTGTGGATTGTCAGGACTGATGCCGTGTGCGCGAAATAACCGTTGCGGCACACGCATTTGAGCAGGACGGGAACAAGGCAGCAGAACCAGTCGTGGGCGTGCATTATATCCGGATACCAGCCCAGAAGACGGCAGAGCTGGAACGCTCCGTGGCAGAGAACCGCGCTTCTGTACGGATTGTCGTGGAAATCAGGCTCTGCCTTTGTTCCATAAACTCCGTCGCGTCCGAAAGACTGCTCGTGGTCAATGAAATACACGGGAACCTGCGAGTCCGGAAGATTGGACTCATAGACTTTAACCCAGGTCTCAGTTGTTCCCGCGGCGACCGCAAGCGGAGCGTCAATCGGCTTGAGCTTGGCGCGGTCAATCTTGTAATAACGCGGCATGACAATCCGCACGTCATGCCCCTGCTTTTTCAGGTTGATTGCGAGCGCGGACACCGCGTCCGCAAGTCCGCCTGTCTTTGCGAAAGGTACAGTCTCTGATGTCACCATTAGAATTTTCATTTTTTTGCCTCCTCCACGGCTTTTTTGAAAGCCTCCTTTGAATTAAGTATTGATTGCTCCGCGCAGCAGTATGCGATTCTGAACCAGCCTTTGCCGGCGAATCCGCTTCCCGGGGCGCAGAGAATGTTGTATTTTTTCAGATGGGCTGTGAACTCCATGTCGTCATCCCATCCTTGCGGGCATTTGACCCAGAGATAAAAAGCGCCGTCCGGCTCTGCGTACTCAAGGCCGGCGTAATCCATCACAGCGCAAATCTCATCGCGGCGTTTCCTGTAAGTCGAGAAATCGCACCGGGCATCCCAGCTTCTGGCTATGACTTTCTGGAAAAACGCGGGGCAGTTCACAAATCCGAGGACGCGAGTGCAGAAAACGGCGGCCGCAATGAAATCGTTTTTCTCCGGGCATGACGGATTCACGCACAGATAGCCCACCCGCTCGCCGGGCACGCTAAGATTTTTTGCGAACGAAGTGGCGATGACCGCGTAATCATATTTATCAAAGACGGTGGCGACTGTCCTGCCGTAGGTTATGTCGCGGTACGGCTCGTCGCAGACAAGATACGGATAGCGGCCCGTGGATTCTCCAAAATCCCTGAGCACATCACACAGGGCGGAGACTTCGGCATCCGAATAGACGCGGCCGGTGGGATTGTTCGGAGAATTTATGAGGACCGCGGCGGTCTTCTCTCCGAGGGCGCGTTTTATTGCGTCAACATCAAGCGAGAAATCAGATTTTGTGCTCACCGCGATGACTTTCCCGCCGTGGTTGGCGGCATAATTGTTGTACTCCGCGAAATAAGGGCACGGAATCACAATCTCCTCGCCCGCGTTCAGAAGCGTCTTGAAAATGACGTTCAGCGCGCCGCCCGCGCCCACCTCCATCACAACGCAGTCCGCGCCCACCTCAACGCCCTGCTCGGCAGAAGTTTTCCTTGCCATCGCGGCCCGCGCCTCCGGATAGCCGGCGTTGGGCATATACCCGTGGCGCAAATGCGACAAGTCCGCGGCAACCTCCCGCACCGCGTCCACGACTTTCTGCGGCGGGTCCAAATCAGGGTTGCCGATTGAAAAATCATATACTTTGTCCGCACCGAACTTCTGTTTCAGCGCGGCGCCTTCCTCAAACATCCTGCGGATTACACCGTTTGACGGGCTTTCCACAATCTCCTTCACTTTCCTTGAAATCATAATGATTTATTATATCACAATAATTGAAATTCCGCTATTTTTTACTTATAATAAAAGAATGAGAAGGATTTTTATCGCGTCATTTGCTTTTCTGCTCGCTTTTTCCGCGCAGGCGCAGGCATTCAACTCCCTGCTTTCGGATGACGATGTGGCCGCGCTCAATGACGGGGAGCTTGTCGTAAGGAACATAAACTTCCACAAGAATATGTGCCTTGCAAAAGGCAGGCTAACGCTCGGCGACGAGCTGATTTCGCAGATTGCGAGACTTAATCCCAAATATCTTGCAGAGGTGATTCAGTTCAAGCCGTATGAAGGCAACGAGGATTTGCCGTCACGTCTGGAGAGCACGCTGAACAACGTGGCGGATTACGCGGGCATTCCGTATTTCTCGGTGCGCGCCCAGAAATGGTATGACCTTTACGAGTCCGCCCAGATTGTCTCGGCTACAGAGGACGGGAATAAAAAGACAATCCATGCAGATTTGATTATGGACCCTTTCGATTATGTGAACGAGCGCATTGAGATTACGTCTGACAGCGAGGCAATCCTCTACACGGCGACAAACACGAACAAACTGCGCTATCTTGACAAGTTCGACTGCGTAGGCCCCGAGAAAATGAAAATCTGCATACTGCTTTTCCGCGACGGCGACAACTGGGTTCTGTACGGAATCGGCGGGGTCAACGCGCCAAGAATCCCGTTCTTCACAGAGAGAATTCAGACATCGCTCATAAACAGAATTAACACGTTCTGCTCATACATATTTCAGAAATTCTAGGAGAGAGAAGATGATTTGGCTGATTGGATGCAAAGGAATGCTCGGAACGGAGCTGTCACGCCAGCTGGAGGCATCGGGGCTTCCGTGGGTCGGAACAGACCGGGAGATTGACATAACTGACGCGCAGGCACTGGAGGCGTTCGCCAAGGGCATTGAGACGGAGGCATACACTCCCTCTGCCCTGCCCCATGAGCAGCGGCACATCCAGTGGATTGTGAACTGCTCCGCTTACACGAACGTAGACAAAGCCGAGGAAGAGCCTGACCTTGCCGAGAAACTGAACGTTCTTGGCGTGATGAACATAGCGCGGCTCACAAGAAAAATCAACGCGAAGCTGATTCACATCTCCACGGACTATGTTTTCAACGGCAAAGAGAGCGCGCCGTACACCGAGGACATGCCGAAAGACCCTCTTGGAGTTTACGGCAGGACAAAATCAGACGGCGAGGACATCATCAAAAAAGAGATGAACCAGTATTATATCCTGCGGACTGCCTGGCTTTACGGCTATGACGGAAAGAATTTCGTTTACACGATGACAAAGCTGATGAACGACCGCGACAGCATAAAAGTTGTGGCGGACCAGTTCGGAACGCCAACCTGCGCGGCAGACCTTGCCGAGACAATCATAAAAATCATACAGAAAGGAGACAACGCGAAAAGTTTTTTCGGAAGAAACAGCGCGCTGTCCTACGGAATCTATCATTTTACGGACGAGGGGCGCACATCATGGCATGAGTTCGCCACGGAGATTTACCGCCTTGGCAGAAAGTACGGCAGGATTGTGCGCGTCTGCGATGTCAACCCATGCACGACAGCGGAATACGGCGCGAAAGTCCAGCGGCCGGCCTGCTCCGTCCTGAGCAAGGAGAAAATCACGAAGGCGCTCAAACTGAAAATTCCGTCATGGCAGGCAAGTCTGGAGAAATTCATAAAGAACGGGCGGTTCAATCCGCTTTAAAATCAGAGGAGAGCCAGATGACCACAGTATTTTTTTTCCTCTATACAAGAATAGAAATCTGCTGTCTGATTGTAATCGCGTACATCGCGTACAGTTTTTTCTCGGTCAAAAGAAGAGTGTCCTATGTCCACAGGCTTTTCTCGCTGATAGTCCTCTGCTCGCTCCTCAACATGATTTTTGATTTTATAACGGTGTACACGGTGAACCACCTTGATTCCGTGCCGCCTGTCATAAACCGGCTGTGCCACATGGTCTTCATGGGAAGTCTTTCCGGCGTGGTTTTCTGCACCTATCTTTATGTGCGCGCGCTCATCTACCCCGCGCAGAAGCCGGGCGTGATTCTGTGGGCACCGTTTGTAATATCAGTTCTGAGCGCGGCCCTGCTCCCAATAAAATACACAGCCGGCGGGTACACGAATTATTCGGACGGAATCGCGCCACGCGTGACCTACATCTGCATCTACATTTATTTCGCGCTGATTCTCTGGCTTTTCATCCGCTTTCATAAATCCTTCCAGAAAAAGCAGCTGCGCGGAATCACAACCGCAGTCCTGACAATCCTTGTCATCACAAGTTTTCAGGCGATTTTCCCGCAGTCGCTCATCTCAAGTGTCGGCGTGATGATGCTGAACATCGCCATTTTTTTCACGATGGAGAACCCAGACGCTACCCTGCTTGACGAGCTTGAATTCGAGCGGAACAAGGCGGATGAGGCGAACAAGGCAAAATCACGGTTCCTTGCCGGAATATCGCATGAAATAAGGACGCCGGTGAACGCGATTCTTGGCATGGACGAGATGATTCTGCGCGAGGCGGACGAGGAGGCAATCCTTGAGTATGCAATGAACATCAGGCAGGCGGGGAACATCCTGCTGTCGCTCATAAATGACATCCTTGATTTCTCCCGCATTGAGGCGGGGAAAATGGAGCTTGCGCCGGAGAACTACGAGCTGTCCTCTGTGATAAACGACCTGCTCGGGATGATGGTGGACAAGGCAAAGGCAAAAGGAATCGTCCTGATTCTTCATGCCGACAACAATCTTCCAAAAAGCCTTTACGGGGACTGCGTGCGCATAAAGCAGTGCATTCTGGTTTTGCTGAACAACGCGATTAAATACACCGACCAGGGGAACGTCACGCTTGGCATAACCCACAGGAAGATTGATGACAGGACTGTCAGGCTTAAAATCAGCGTAAGGGACACCGGAATCGGAATCAAAAAAGAGACGCTGGAGAAAATCGGCTCGGCATCGGGAAAAATTGACGATGTGCGCTATGGCACGGAAGGCTCGGGGCTTGGCCTGAGCATCGTCAAGGAGCTGCTCGCGCTCATGGGAAGCGGACTCCAGGTGCAGTCGGAATACGGCAAGGGCACGGAATTCTCGTTCGAGGTTGACCAGCAGGTGACAGACTGGACCGAGATTGGCGGGATTGAGGACTCATACAAGAGCACGCTTGCTGGTCTTCATGCCTGCGAGGAGCGGCTTTTCGCGCCCAAGGCAAAAGTGCTTTATGTCGATGACACGCAGATGAACCTTGATGTAATCCGAGGGCTTTTAAAAAGAAGCGCGGTTCAGCTGGACACCGCGCTAAGCGGAACTGAGGCGCTGGATCTTGTGCGGAAGAAAGAGTACGACATCATCTTCATTGACCACAAAATGCCGGAGCCGGACGGAATTGAGACGCTGGCTCTCATGCGCGCTCTTCCCGACAACAAATGCAGTGATGCCCCGTGCATAATGCTCACCGCTAACGCAATCAGCGGGGTGCGCCAGATGTATCTTGACGCGGGATTCACGGACTATCTTTCCAAGCCGGTCAATCCGCAGAAACTTGAGGATATGCTCCGGGCGTACCTGCCCAAAAATCTGGTGGAGGTTCTGAAAATCCCGAAGAAAGAGGATGACAGCGCCATGCCGAAAATCGACGGGATTGACGTTGCCGCGGCCCTCAGGAACCTTGGCACTCGCGAGCTGACGGAGCGCACGATTCTTCAATATTACAGCGCGATTGACCAGACCGCGCAGGAGCTTGATGACATGCTTGCGGGCGGGGATGTGAAATCATACGGAATAAAAATCCACTCGCTCAAGACCACTTCCCATCTCATAGGCGCGAAGGTGATTTACAATCAGGCGCAGTATCTGGAGCTTTGCGCGGACAGGAACGACATCGAGGCAATCAGGCAGACCCATCCGTTTATGATTGCGACCTACCGCGGCTATAAGGAAAAGCTCGGCGATTTCTGCCGCAGCATCCAGCAGGACGGCGTGAATCAGAAAAAAAAGTTCACAAATCAGCAGATTTCTGATTTTCTTGCCGCACTCTCAGCCTGCATCGACAATTTTGACAGCGAGGGCATAGACAATCTTGTGAATGACGCGAAGAATCACACGATGCCCGATGATTTTTCCGCGCAGTTCGAGAGAATATGCTCTCTTGCGGAGAAAATTGATTTTGACGGCCTGAGGCTCGCGCTAAGATGATATTCCGGAGGAAAATGATGATGAGGAAATCCGCGCTGATTATCCCGGCGCTCACGATGATTGCGGCTCTTTCCGCGCAGGAAGTGCTGAAATCCGCCGAGGAAGAATATTACGATTATCTCTCGCTCACCGGCGTGACGGAGCGGCCTGCGCTCGGCTACAGGACGCTGAGCGACAGCACGTGGCTTTTTGGCGATGTCACCTCTTTTGAGGAGAACGATGACGGAACTTTCACCAGAACAAGCGTTCCCGGCGCGGAGAGCGTGCGGCACATCTGGAGCGGCAACAATCTGGGGTCGCGCTATGTCCTCTGGGAGAGCGGCTCGCCATCAGAAAAATGGTTCGTGCGCGGACTGAACCAGAACATCACGCTCAGAATCTACGGCCCGGACTGGTTCAACAGCATCAACACCGCCGCACCGTACGGCCAGAATGACGGCGCGCTCTGGCAGGGCAAGGGCTACAACACAAGCCTGAGCGCAGGCGCACGGCTGGAGGCATACGGCTTTGAGCTGACGTTGCGCCCGCAGCTGAGCTTCTCGCAGAATCTGGCATTCGAGCATCTGCCGGGAGTCTACGGAAACGAGTACAGTTATTTTACATCCAGCGGAGGCTCCATAGACTTGGTGCAGCGTTACGGAGACAGCGCGTTCTGGAACTTTGACTGGGGCGACACGGAGGCACGGTGGACATGGAGAAACATCACCGTGGGATTCGGAACACAGAATCCGTGGCTCGGTCCCGCCTACCTGAACCCGATGCTCGGAAGCAACAACGCGCCCGGCTATCCGAAATTGGACTTTGGCCTTAGAAAAACGCGGATTATCATCCCCGGTCTGGGCTGGAATCTTGGCACGATTGAGGGCCGCGTCTGGGTGGGAAGGCTTACGGAGTCAGAATACTTTGATAATAATGTTGATAATGACCATAATATCATAAACGGTTTTTATCTAGCTTACTCCCCCCCATTCTTGCCCGAGCTCACTGTCGGTGCTACGAAAGTCTGCACTACAAAATGGGGAAACAATTTCTGGAAATACATAAACCCATTTTATTCAGGCAATGACATAGATGGAATCGGGGAAGATCAACGGGCTTCTGTTTTTGCCGATTTCTTGTTTCCAAGTGTCGGCTTCAATTTATATTTAGAATATGGATTTGATGATTATTCTTATGATTCCATTTCAAATCCATTTCATACAGGAGTCTTTACTTTCGGTCTTGAAAAAACT
>JAFLSQ010000003.1 GCA_022510865.1 Treponema sp. | reverse complement strand
CGGGGCTTGCGCGGGAGGATGGCGGGCTTGCGCTGTTAGGGAGTCTCTCCGTGCAATGAGAGGGGATGTTGTTATTTATAGAAAAAAGCGCAAGTTTTTAAAGGATGATTGAGCGCGGCATCAGAAGTCTGAAAATCTCCTGCCTGCCGCAAGGCCGGCATCCCCGCGTCCAGTTACTCACCACCGCCCGCAGGGAACGCCGCCCGGTGAATTTACATGCGGCTCACGCTACTCGCTTTTTTTGAATAAGTAATAATACTCGAATGAGAAGTCACCCGAATGTCCCACATAGTATCTAAGATTAAGGCTATTTCCGTCATCGCTTACAGCTCCAGATCCGCCCGCAACGAATATATCGCCGGTCAATGTTATCCAATCACCGGGGGTCGCTGTGTTTCCTGTATATGTTCCTTTATAGTCTCCCTCGTGCTCCACCTCGCTCGGTCCTGACCACACATACGTGCCGTTGTCGTAGAAAGCCAGCTTTATGGGACCGCCCACGATGTCAGTATCCGTCTCCCTAAAAGGATACAGTGTGCCTTTCTTTCTTGTTTGTGTCGCCTCCCACTCAGTAGCCAGAACAACTTTGCCGCCATTTCCATTTCCATTTCCATTTCCGTCGCTGCATCCCGCGAGCGCCAGAGCCATAACCATGGCGGCAAGCAATGCCATAACATTTGCGAATCTTTTCATCTGCATCCTCCTAAGATTTTGATAGCCCGAAACTACCGGACAGGTAACTATACAAAAAAAAAGCATTCTGTCAATATTTTTGAAGGACGCGGTGCAGGCTGGAAATCCGTTTTCTCTCTGCGGATTTTTTTGCAACGCCCCGGCTAGTCAATCGGCTTTTTTCTGTTGCTTGCGGATTTTTCTTTGGGGGCTTGCGAAAAGCGGGGTATCGCTTATAATTGTCTTATGTCTCTCAACTGCAATGAAATCAACGTGATTCTTGATGAGCTGAACCTTGAGGGCGCGTTCATTCAGGATATTATCCAGCCAGGGTTCGACACGCTCGCGTTCTACACGTACAAGGAAGGCTGCGCAAAAACTGTGATTGTTTGTACCGCCCAGAATGCAGTGCGCATAAACGAGGCTCGCAGAAAAATCACGAAGAACGACAAGCCCCTGCGCTTCATGGAATTTCTGCGCGCGCGGATAAAAGGCTGCCGCATCAATTCATGCGCGCAGATTGGCCTTGAGCGCGTTATTCTGATGGAATTGTCGCACGGCGCGGACAGCGAAATTTTCAGGATGTACATCAGGCTTTGGAACAATGCCGCGAACATCATTCTGTGCGACGGCAACGACCTTGTTCTTGACAGTATGTTCCGCCGCCCGGAACGCTATGAGGTGAAGGGCGAGGTTTTTATTCCGCCGGCAGTTGACCAGTCAAAATTCGCGGACTGCGCTGAGCAGTTTCCTGTGCGCAAGATGGCGGATGAAAATCCCTCTGATGATGAAAGCCATGCCACGCACGATTTCAAGACTTTCAACGAGTTCATAGACTGGTGGTACAGCGAGAAGTCGTCCTCGCTGTCGCGTGACGCGCTTCTTGAGAAAGCGGAAAAATGGTACAGCGCGTCGCGCACAAGGCAGGAGGCCGCCCTTAAAAATCTGGAGGAAAAGCGTGAGTCCTTCAAAAATGCGCCAAAATTAAAGCACTATGGCGATTTGATTCTGGCGTTCGGTCATAATCTTGCAGAGGACGCGGAATTTCTTGAATGTGAGGATTATGAGACCGGGCAGGTTGTGAAAATCCGCGTGGACCCGAAAAAATCCGCGCAGGAAAATGCCGCTGAATATTACAGGCAGTATAAAAAATCGGTTTCCGGCGGCGAGGAGATTCTGAATGACATTGAGATTGCAAGGGCGCAATTGAAAAAACTTGATGATTTGTACGCGCAGATTCGCGATGAGCCGAATCCTGTGAAAATTGAGCAGCTCCTGCGCAAAAGTTCCGCGCCAAAACAGAAGCAGAAAAAAAATCGTCCCGGGCTTGATTACAATGTGAGCGGCTGGAGCATTCTTGTGGGGCGCGACGCGAACGAGAACGACGCGCTTTTGCGGCATCACGTGCGCGGCGAGGATTTGTGGCTGCACGTCCGCGATTTTCCCGGCGGCTACGTGTTCATAAAGGCGCAGAAAGGAAAGACTGTCCCGCTGGATATTCTGCTGGATGCGGCGAACCTTGCGGTCTATTTTTCCAAGGCGCGCAACGCGGGCAAAACCGACTTGTATTACACTCACGTGAAGTATCTGCGCAGGGCTAAAAACGGACCAAAAGGCCTTGTCCTGCCAAGTCAGGAGAAAAATCTCTGCATAGAGCCTGATAAGGCGCGGCTTGCCCGGCTTCACGCGCTCAGCCGCGCTTGACATGGCTTTCTTTTTTGCTGAAAATGATTGCGTATGGCGGAAAATTTATTTGAGCAGGTTAAAATGCAGACCGAGCCGCTCGCGGCAAGAATGCGCCCCCGGAATCTGGATGAGTACATCGGGCAGGACCACATTGTTGGCGCGGGCAGACTTTTGCGCAGGGCTATTGCGGCTGATCAGCTTACGTCCGTCATTTTTTACGGCCCGCCGGGAAGCGGCAAGACCACGCTTGCCCGCGTAATCGCGAATCATACGAAATCCAATTTCATAACGCTCAATGCGGTGCTCACCGGAGTCGCAGACATCCGCTCGTCAATCAAACAGGCGGAGGATTTTAAGACCCTTTATTCGAGGCGCACGATTCTCTTTGTGGATGAGGTGCACCGCTGGAACAAAAGCCAGCAGGACGCGCTTCTGCCATGGGTTGAGAACGGCACGATAATCCTGATTGGCGCGACGACAGAGAATCCTTTTTTTGAGGTGAACAAGGCTCTTGTCAGCAGGTCGCGGGTTTTCCAGCTCAAGGCTCTTACAAAAACTGATTTGGAGAAGGCCGCTCATCAGGCGTTGACGGATGTTGAGCGCGGTTACGGGCACTGGAAAGTTGAGTTTGAGGACGGCGCGCTGGAACATCTGATTGAGACCGCGAACGGAGACGCACGCTCGCTTCTGAACGCGCTGGAGCTTGCGGTTGAGACAACTCCCGGGCAGTGGCAGCCTTATGCCCAGCCGCCGCTTCCCGCCTACGGAACGGAAATTTACATTTCAAAAGAGGCGGCCGAGGAATCAATCCAGAAAAAAGTTGTGCTTTACGACAGGGACGGGGACTATCATTATGATATTATATCCGCATTCATAAAAAGTCTGCGCGGGCGCGACCCCGATGCCACAATGTACTGGCTTGCGCGGATGGTCGCTGCCGGGGAGGATCCGCATTTTATTTTCCGCAGAATGCTCATCTCCGCGTGCGAGGACACAGGGCTTGCCGACCCGCAGGCAATATCAGTTGTGGAAAGCTGCGCCCGGGCGTTTGACCGCGTTGGAATGCCCGAAGGCAGATATTTTCTGGCGCACGCCGCGCTTTATCTTTCCACCGCGCCAAAATCAAACAGCAGCATGGCATTTTTTGACGCGCTTGCCAGCGTTGAGAAAGAGGATGCCGATGTGCCTAACCACCTCAAAGACGCAAGCCGGGATGCGGAAGGTTTTGGGCACGGCGCGGGCTATCTTTATCCTCATGCTTACCGTGACCATTGGGTTGCACAGCAGTATCTTCCGTCCGCTCTTTCTGGCAGGGTTTTCTACACGCCGAGCACGCAGGGATATGAGGCCACAATCCGCGATGACGTGCTTTCCCGGCGCGAGCTTCAGATTGCCGCGCTTCTGGAAAAAAATGCGGGCGGCGAGATTTTCACTGCGGATGAGTTGGCTTCATCACCGGAAGAGACAGGCTCTGTCAACGTGTTCAAGAAAAATCCGATTGCGCAGGACTCTGAATTCGGCGTGAATCCAATCTCGCAGTGGTGGGTGAACGAGCATTTTAAAAACGGTGACGATAAAAAATCCGAGAATCTTACTTTCAGTCCCAAAGACCCCGCAAAAGAAATCGCGTTTGACCGCGCGGATCGTTTCTGGCGGCAGAGGCTGGACT
The DNA here is from genome assembly GCA_022510865.1 of Treponema sp. Classification (GTDB taxonomy): domain Bacteria; phylum Spirochaetota; class Spirochaetia; order Treponematales; family Treponemataceae; genus Treponema_D. Next base: position 106,014 of record JAFLSQ010000003.1, on the reverse strand, counting down.
CAAACCGCGCGGAGGTTCTGCTGAACATCCGCGACACGATGGTGAGCATGGCGGAATTGCTGCGCTATCACCGCTCGCTCATCTGGAATGCGGATAATGGGCTGCTTTTGTGGGAGGTGGCGCGGAAAACTCCCGAGGGCGTGACTTGCGGAGTTTGCCGCAGCCAGAAGGGAATGCAGGTTCTGGAGCAGTACGGGCGCACGCTCGGAAGCCTTGACCGCCCGATTCTGCAAATCCGTGGGCATGACATCAGGCCCGGGCAATCTTCAGGCGATTCCAAGTCCGTAAAATCCGCGGCACAGGATTTTCTTCTGCCTAAAGAATTTTTCATGCTTGTGAAAAATTTTCAGTACAAGGGCACTGTTTTTGACAGGCTTTTTTTCACAGACCCGTTTTCGTCCGAAAAATCAATTCAGGCGCTGGCGCAGGGGCTTGCCGGTCTGATTTCCCCGCAAAAAGATTTTTATGCCGATGACCCGCAGGATTCGCGCGGAAACCCTGATTATGAGCGCGATGATGAGAAATCCGACGAGGTTTTTGATTATGAAAGCCCGCTCGCAGACGGCTGGATTCTTGTGCTCTCGCAGAAAATTCCGTGCAAGGGCCAGCATATCGGCAGGCTGGTCGAAAATCAGGTGCTGACGCATGAGAGCGCGGTGGACTTCCGCGGAATTCTTGAGCGGATGGAGGCGGCGGAGCAATCGTTTTTCTCTGACCGCGACAATCCTCTTTTTTCCTGGGACGGGATGAGCATTGCGGCCGCGTTCCAGAATCAGGGATTTTCTGTGAAAATTGCGTGCCAGGAAGTGACGGAGAAACGCCGCATTTCCAAAGATGAGATTCGCAAGTGGTTTGATTCTGAGACCTCGGCGTATGGCTCATTTGTCTGCAAGGCGGTGGGTGCCCCGGATTTGCAGAAAATCGTGAACCTGCTGGAAATTGCCTGCGAGAAAACCATTTTTGACTGGAAGAGCGAGGTTGCGTTCATCACGGTGCAAAAATAACCGCTCAGTTTCTGATTGAATCGATGTTCGCTTTTCCGCCGGGCACAAACGGCAGGACGTTTTCCTCGCAGTTCACGCGGACGCGCACGAGGCACGGCTTGTTCTGCCTGGTTTGGTCGAACGCGGTTTTGTGCCAGAGCGCGTCAGAATCCGCGTCAACCGCCTCAATCCCAAAGCCTTTTGCGATTGCGAGCAGGTCCGGCTCTTTTGCGAAAACCGATGCGCTGTAGTTTTTCTCAAAAAGATATTTCTGCTGCTGATAGACCATGCCGAGCGTTCCGTTCTGGAAGACAATCACCGTGACCGCAAGATTCTGCTCCGCAAGAGTCGCAAGCTCCTGAATGTTCATCATAATCGAGCCGTCGCCGGAAAAACAGACGACCCTTTTCTGCGGATTTGCGAGCGCGGCCCCGAGCGCGGCGGGCAATCCGAAGCCCATTGTGCCAAGACTGCCCGAGGTGAGGAAACTCCGCGGACGCTCAACCGGGTAATACTGCGCAGCCCACATCTGATGCTGGCCCACGTCCGTGGTGATTATCAAATCCTCAGATTTCAGTCCGCATTCTCCCGCGAGTGCAGGCACAGATGCGATTAAAGCGCGCGGATTTTTGAGCGTCTCTCCGTTCGGGCGGCCGCACTCATCCGAATGATTCTCCTGATGAATTCTGCGCACTTGATTGAGCCACTCTTTGTTTGCGGAAAGTTTTTTCTCTGCCGCAAGTTCCGCAAGAACGGGGAAAACGGACTCAACGTCTGCGACAACCGAAATATCGCTCATTATGATTTTGTTCACTTCCGCGGCATCAATGTCAATGTGCACGATTTTTGCGCCCGGGCAGAATTTCTGGACTGCGCCGGTTGCCCGGTCATCAAAACGCACGCCGGCGGCAATCACAAGGTCGCTCTCGTGCATGGCGTAGTTTGCCGCGTAACTGCCGTGCATCCCGACCATCCCGATAAATTCCCCGCGGCTTTGCGGAATGCAGCCCAGCCCCATGAGGCTTGTCACGAGCGGAAGCGGATAATTGTCCAGAAAACGGATGATTCCATCAGACGCTTCTTTTGTGTTACAACCGCCGCCGCAGTACAGCACCGGCCTTTTTGATTCCGAAAGCAGGCTCACAATCTCAGTGATTTTTTCCGCGTACTCGTCCGCAGGAGTGTGAAAGCGGATGTCTCTGGCGCGGATTTTATTGATGTCCGGCCATTGCTCAAATTCGCACTCTTCCAGCTGAATATCGCGGGAAACGTCAATCAGAACCGGGCCGGGCCGTCCGCTCATCGCAATCTCAAACGCCTTGGGGATTACCTCCAGAAGTTCGTGCGCGTTTTTCACCATCACAGAATGTTTGGTAATCGGAAAAGAAAGTCCGAACGTGTCCGCCTCCTGAAAAGCGTCCGTTCCAATCAGGTTTGTGTTCACCTGCCCGGTAATCGCGATGATTGGAACGGAGTCCGCCCGCGCGTCCGCAATGGCCGTGAGCAGGTTCATTGCGCCCGGGCCGCTTGTCGCAAGGCAGACGGCAGGCTTTCCGGTGGAGCGCGTCATTCCCTGCGCGATGAAACCCGCCGCCTGCTCGTGGCGCACAAGAATGTGCCGGATTGACGAGCGGTTAAGCTCATCATAAAGCGGAAGGATTGACCCGCCCGGAATTCCCGAGATGATTTTTATTCCGTACATCTCCAGCATTTTTACGATAATCTGCGCACCAGTACGTCTCATTTTGTCTCCCGAATTTATTCCCGGTTCCAGTTTCCTCTGTCTGGATAGTATGACCACAATCCGATGTTCTTTGCCGAGCCGCCCGAGGTGCTTCCCGTTCCTCTGAAAGTGATTGAGGTGTACATATCGCTCTCTGCTTCTGTTTTGTCCGGTGTTGCGTTCAGAAGAGATATGATGTGATATGAGTTGAATTTTGTCTTTGCGTTTGTCTTAAAATCCTCAAGGGATGTTCCAGGAACTCCGTCTTTGAGCGAGGTCTTTTTAAGTCCTCCGGATGATGTCGTTGAGGACGATGTGGAGAAATCGCCCCGCCCGATAATCAGCGCGTCGGCACAGGTCATCAGCGCAGAGACCGCGGCATCCGCATTCACAGTGTCATTCTCAACAGCACCGGCTTTCTTGCTGTGATAGACAGTCTTGCCGTCGGCATAATAAAAGTACGTGGCATCCTCGTTGTAAGTTTCGTTGGTTGTTGAGGCAGTCGCGTTAAAAAACAGGACACCATCGCCGAACCACACAGCGGATTGTGCGCGATTTGTTGACGATTTCCCGTTTTGCACTTCTTGCGTTTTGACATCGATTGCTGATGGGGTGCTTGTGCCGGAAAGTTCATAATACGTTGCATTGGAATTTCCCGCTCTGATGTATGCGCTTCTGTGTTCTTTCTGCGGCGCGTTCGTCTGGAAAATGCCGAAGAGCGTGGTGTAGTAGTATGTGTCGCTTTTGGCAAAGTTAAAATATGCCGATGATTCTGCCTCACCGATGATTTTAGTCCAGCTGGCTTTTTCTACGGCATCCCAATCAGAAATTTCTGCGCCATAAAGCTTAACGACCGTAGGCGCACTTATTCCTTCCGAATCGTCATTTTTGTAGGAGACTGTCACAAGATAAAGCGTTGTCTCATTCGCAAGAATTTTAATCAGCTGCTCGCCGTTATGCTTCGCGTCGAAATAATCGTAGGAATGAAAATCAAAAGGCAGTTTATCACCGTCAAGAGTTTTCCAGTTGCCGTGCCCGCTGTCCAAGGCTTTTTTGTAGCGCAGTCCGCTGTCTGCGTTGACCACAAGGTATTCCGTTTCGGAGACGGTATAGCGTGTGATTGCCGAGATGTTCCCGGAGACAGTCGCGTCTTCCGGCGCAACATCCTGCATAATGTCATAAAAAACTTCGTTGTAGCATCCCGCAAAAAAAATCGTGGCTGATAAGACTGCCGTAAAAAAAATCCGTTTTTTCATTTTGTTTCCTTATTTAGAAGTGGTAACGTGCGCCAATTCCGGCTGTGGCAAAAAATTTGTCGAGTTGTGTATGCTCTTGCGGATGCGTTATGAACCACTGCGGAAGCCAGAACGCCGTGCCGTAAAGTCCGAGCGACCACATTTCTGTGAGGCGGTAGAACGCGCCCGCGCTGATTTTTGCGGCGAATCCGGGAAAATAGGTCTCGCCATAGCAAGATGTTGTTGTGATTCCGATGCCCGCTGTGATTGGGAACTCAAAATTGCCGATTACAGGCTGGAACATCGCGCCAAAAGTTATTGGGGCAATTACAAGAGATTCCCGTCCGATTGTCACGTTGTAGCCGACAAGAACCTCGCCGCCCACCGCAAATTGTGATGTCAGAAACTGATAGTAGCCCACGTCCACCGCGCCGCCAACATAAAGCTGCTTGCCGAAATTCAGCGGGAAATCCGCCATAAGATTTATTTTAAGGAACCTGTCTCCGGCTCCGTTCTGCTCATAGACATAGCCGTCGTCATAAAAATCGCCTTCGTCATCATCGGCAAGAGCAAAAGTCGTGCACAGGCAGAGCGCAGCAACTATGGAAATCAATCTTTTCATATTGCGACCTTTTTTTATTTGTTATATTCTCATTGTATATTTTTTATGAGTTATTATCAATAAAACTGCCATAATAAAATAAGGTTACAGGAGGGAAGTGTGAGCGCACAAATCATAGACGGAAAGCAGATTGCGGCGGATGTCCGCGCGGATGTTGCGCAGAAAGTCGCCGATTTAAAAAAATCCGGGATTGAGCCGTGCCTTGCCGTGATTCTGGTGGGCGATAATCCTGCGTCTGTCTCTTATGTTACCGGGAAGCAGAAGGCGCTTGCCGAAGTCGGGATGAAAGACCGCAGCGTGCGTCTTCCTGGCACCACAAGCGAGGCCGAGCTTCTCTCTTTGATTTCTGAACTGAACGATGACAAGACCGTGCACGGAATTTTAGTCCAGCTTCCGCTGCCAGAGCACATCAGCGAGGACAAAGTGATTATGGCGATTGCTCCCGAAAAAGACGTTGACGGCTTCCATCCTGTGTCGGTTGGCAACATGGTGATTGGGCGCGATGGTTTTCTGCCATGCACTCCTCACGGCGTGATAGAGCTGCTGCGCAGAGCCGGAATCCAGACTGCCGGAAAGCACGCCGTTGTAATCGGACGCTCGAACATCGTCGGGAAGCCGCTTTCAATCCTGCTTGCAAGAAAAGACGTTAATTGCACCGTGACGATGTGCCACACAGGTACAAAAAATCTTGCGGATATTACGCGCCTTGCTGATATTGTGATTGTCGCAAGCGGACGGCCTCACACTCTCACTGCCGGTATGGTGAGGGATTCCGCCGTTGTGATTGATGTGGGCGTGAACCGCATTCCGGACAGCACAAAAAAATCCGGGTTCAGGCTTGTCGGTGACTGCGATTTTGACGAGCTAAAAGACAAAGCGTCTTTCATCACGCCGGTTCCGGGCGGAGTTGGCCCCATGACAATCGCAATGCTGATGCGGAACACTCTGGAGGCTGCGGAACGTGCTTCTGCCAGCGCGGGTGAGGAAAATCCCCATGCGTGATATTCAGAGCGAGGAGGACACGAGGCAGATTCCCCTGCAAAAAGTCGGGGTGCGCAACGTCCGGTATCCGGTGACGGTTCTGGACAAACTGCACAAAACCCAGCGCACCACCGCCACCGTGGATTTGTTCGTGAATCTGCCGCACAAATACAAGGGAACGCACATGTCGCGTTTCATCGAGGTTTTCCATAAATATCATTCCGACATAACAATGCAGCACTTTCTGGATATGCTTGATGAAATCCGCGTGAGGCTGGACGCTCAGAAAGCGTTCGGGCGGGTGGAGTTTCCATATTTTATAGAAAAAAATGCGCCTGTCTCAGGCGCGGCCGGAATCATGGAGTACACATGCGCCTATGAGGGGGAAGTCTGGGAGCGCGATTGCCGTGCGGACTCTTCCCGCTCATGTGCCCGCAGATTTTTTGTGTCCGTGGAAGTGCCGGTTGCGACTTTGTGCCCGTGCTCCAAGGCAATCAGCGAGTACGGCGCGCATAATCAGAGAGGATTTGTGAAAGTCCGGCTTTTGTACACCGATTTTTTCTGGATTGAGGATGTAATCGGGATGATTGAGGACTGCGCCTCCGCATCACTTTACACGCTCCTTAAGCGCGAGGACGAGAAATTCGTCACCGAGCACGCTTACGATAATCCGCGTTTTGTTGAGGATGTTGTGCGCGAGGTTTATCTTGGGCTTAAAAAAATGGGATTCGCGCAGTTTTCGGTTGAGGCGGAGACAGAGGAGAGCATCCACAATCACAATGCGTATGCCTGCGCTGCTTTCAACGGATGATTTGATTTTCTGACCGTGCCGTTTTGCCGACACAGCCAGAAAATCAGCGTGAAATCCGGTTATTTTATGACGATGTTCACAAGTTTGTCTTTCACGACAATCACTTTGACAATCTCGTGCCCGTCCGTGAATTTTTTTACGCCGGCGAGGGAGAACGCCGTTTCTTTGAGCGCGTCATCCGGAGTGCCCGGCGCGGCCTCAAAAGTATCGCGCTTTTTTCCGTTCACCGTCACGACAATCTGCTTGGTGTCATCCTTTGCGAATTCTGCGTTGAAAGTCGGCCAACTCTCGTAGGCGAGCGTGTTTTTATTCCCGAGTTTTTCCCATAGCTCCTCGCCAAGGTGCGGCGCATACGGGCTGAGAATTTTGACAAAATCGCTCCACATTGCCCTTGGAAGCTCGGGGAGCTTTGAGATTTCGTTGATGAAAATCATCATCTGGCTGATTGCTGTGTTGAAATTCAGGGAGGCCGTGTCATCCGTCACTTTTTTGATTGTCTGGGCAAAAGTTTTCCGCGCGGAAATCAGAGTCTTGTCATCCAGATTTGATGTAATATCAAGGTCAATCATCGGCTTTTCTGAGACTGCCCACACTTTTTCAAGAAAACGATGGATTCCCACGATTCCCTGCGTTGCCCATGGCTTGCTCATTGTGAACGGGCCCATGAACATCTCGTACATTCGCACGCTGTCCGCGCCATAAGATTTTATCTCGTCATCCGGGTTCACGACGTTTTTCAGAGATTTTGACATTTTTGCGACAATTTGCTCCAGTTCCTCGCCGGTTGCTTTCTCGTAATATTTGTCGTCATCTTTCTGCTCAACTTCGTCTGCCGGAACAAGGGTCTTGTTCTTGCGCTGGAAGGCGAACGATGTAATCATCCCCTGATTCACAAGCCGCTGGAACGGCTCTTTTGTGCTGACCACGCCGATGTCATAGAGGACTTTGTGCCAGAACCGCGCGTACAAGAGATGGAGAACTGCGTGCTCTGCCCCGCCGATGTAAAGGTCAACCGGCATCCAGTATTTTTCTTTGTCGCTGGCGCAGAATTCCTTGTTGTTGTGCGGGTCAAGGTAGCGCAGGTAATACCAGCAGCTGCCTCCCCACTGTGGCATTGTGTTCGTCTCGCGCCGCGCGCTTTTTCCGCACTTCGGGCATTTGCAGTTCACCCATGAGTCTATTGCCGCAAGCGGACTTTCTCCCGTTCCCGTCGGCTGGTAAGTTTTCACTTCCGGCAGCGTGAGCGGAAGTTCTTCCTCCGGAATCGGCACTGTTCCGCAGTCCGGGCAGTGCACAAGCGGAATCGGCTCGCCCCAGTAACGCTGGCGGCTGAAAATCCAGTCACGGAGTTTATAGTTGATTGCCTTGCGTCCGATTTTCTTTTCCTCAAGGAATTCAAGCATTCTGCTGATTGCCTCCTGCTTGTTCAGGCCGTCAAGAAAATCAGAATTTACGTGGATTCCGTCCGCAGTCCACGCCTGCTCCTGCACGTCAACGTCGCTTTTAAGAACCTCGACTATAGGCAGGTTGAATTTTTTTGCGAATTCCCAGTCGCGGTCATCATGCGCGGGAACGGCCATAATCGCGCCGGTTCCGTAAGAAATCAGAACATAGTCGGCAATCCAGATTGGAATGAGCTTGCCGTTCACGGGATTTATCGCATAACTTCCGCTGAAAACGCCGGTTTTGGTTTTCGCAAGGTCTGTGCGCTCCAAATCTGATTTTTTTGCGGCCTCCTCCTGATATTTTTTGACCTCGGCCTTCTGCTCATCTGTCGTAATTTCCGGGATGATTTTGTGCTCCGGACTTACAACCATGTAAGTCGCGCCAAAAAGTGTGTCGCAGCGCGTTGTGTACACGGTGAGCACGTTCTCTGTGGGATTTCCGTCCTTGTCCGCAACGGCAAAACGCACCTCCGCGCCGGTTGACTTTCCAATCCAGTTGTGCTGCATGGCTTTCACGCTCTCTGGCCAGTCAAGTCCGTCCAAATCCGCGTCAAGCCGGTCTGCATAATCGGTGATTTTTAAAATCCACTGGCGGATTGTCTTGTGCGTGACTTCCGTGCCGCAGCGGTCGCATTTTCCGTCCTTGACTTCCTCGTTGGCAAGCCCGGTCAGGCAGCTCGGGCACCAGTTGATTGGAGTCTCGGCTTCGTAGGCGAGTCCTTTTTTGTAAAGCTGGAGGAAAATCCACTGAGTCCATTTATAATAGTCCGGCTCGCAGGTGGAGACGCAGCGGTCCCAGTCATAAGAGAATCCCAGCGATTTTATCTGCTGTGTGAATTTCGCGATGTTCGCGTTCGTGGTCGTTTTTGGGTGCGTCCCGGTCTTGATTGCGTAATTTTCGGCGGGAAGTCCGAAAGCGTCAAATCCCATTGGATGAAGCACGTTGTATCCGTTCATGCGCAGGTAGCGGCAGTAAATATCGGTGGCGGTGTAGCCTTCTGGATGCCCGACGTGAAGCCCTGCCGCGCTCGGGTACGGAAACATATCCAGAACATACATTCGTTTTTCCGGCGGAACGCTCTCGTCCTCCAATGTTTTAAAAGTTTTGTGCTCTTCCCAATATTTCTGCCATTTTGGTTCAATTTCGCTGAAAGGATATTTGCTCATCTTGCTACCTCTTATTTGTTGAATGTAAAGATTATAGTAAAAAAAACGCGCAGTGAAAATATGATTGACGGTAAAACTGATTGCCTGCTTTTGGTTTCCCCGATTTTTGGGATTAAAAAGCGGTTGACGGGAGTCGGACCCGCGTCACGGGCTTGGGAAGCCCGGATAATAGCCGTTATATGACAACCGCAAGTAAGGCATCAGTCAAAAGACAGGTCAAAAAATCAGATTGATGACCGGCTTCTTGACTGAATGCCCTTGTATTTTAATCAAAATTCACGATTTATGCAACAGTTGCCGTCACAAAGACTTCTGATGCGCCCGCATCCGCCTTGACGACAAGCCCGTCCGCAACGCCGCCTTTTACAGCGAGCGTCACTTTTCCATCGTTCTTTTTGTTCTCCACAGTGATGTGGTAGGTCACTCCGCGGAATTTGCGGGTAATCTCTGCGGATTTGACGTGGCTTGGAAGGCGCGGCTCAATCTCAAGACCAGCGTGCTGCGGACGCAGCCCGCAGATGTACTGGCTGAGCGCGACAAAGTTCCATGCGGCAGTTCCCGTGAGCCAGCTGTTCTTTGCCTCGCCCTCGCGCCTTGCCTCTTTTCCCGCGACCATCTGGCTGTAGACGTAAGGCTCTGTGCGGTGCACATCAGACCATTTATCCTCGACCCATGCCGGGGCAATCTTCGTGTAGTGCTCCCAGGCATCGTCAGGCCGGCCGTTCACAACCTCGCCGATTATCACCCACGGATTGTTGTGGCAGAAAATGCCGCCGTTCTCTTTGTATCCGGGCGGATATGATGAGACCTCGCCCAATTCCACATGATAATTCTGATATGCAGGCCAGAGGATTACAATCCCGTATTTTGAGTCCAGATATTTTTTCACGCTGTCAAGCGATTTCTGCGGGTAGCCCTTGTCCGCCCCGATTTTTGCCATCGTGCCGAAGCCCTGCGTCTCAATGAAGATTTTTCCGTCCTCGCACTCGTGGCTTCCGATTTTATGCCCGAAATCATCGTATGCGCGGACGTACCATTCGCCGTCCCAGCCTGCGGTGCAGATTGCCTCCTCCATTTTCTTGCAAAGCGACTCCGCGCGTTTTGCCTCAGCCTCGTCTCCCATCAGGCGGCACATCTGCACGTAATCTGATGTGACGAACACGAACATCTGGGCAATCATCACGGATTCCGCGTTCTTGCCGTCCTTGTTCGTTGAGGTCTGGAATGAGTCGTTGGGATTCGTTGAGAAGCAGTTGAGGTTCAGGCAGTCGTTCCAGTCCGCGCGTCCGATGAGCGGAAGCCCGTGCGGTCCCAGGTGGTTTGGAATGTAATTGTATGAGCGGCGCAGATGCTCGAACATCGTGGCCTTGTTTGTCTCAGAATTGTCGAACGGAACATCCACTTTGAGGAAGTCCACGTCTCCTGTCTCGCGAATGTAGTTGCCGACGCCGAGCACAAGCCACAGCGGGTCATCATTGAAATTCGAGCCGATGTCCGCGTTGCCCCGTTTTGTGAGCGGCTGGAACTGATGATAAGCCGAGCCGTCCTCGAACTGCGTGGCTGCAACATCGTAGAGCCTCTCGCGGATTCTCTGCGCCGGAAGCTGGTGCGCCGCGCCGAGCATATCCTGCGAAGTGTCACGGAAGCCCAGTCCCCGCCCGATTCCGCTCTCAAAATAACTTGCCGAGCGCGCGAAGTTGTATGTGACGACGCACTGGTACTGGTTCCAGACAGCCATGCGGTCAAGTTTTTCATCCCCGGTTTTGATTGAGAAATGCGAGAGCGTCTCATCCCAGAATGATTTGAGCGCGTCAAGCGCGGCAAGCACCTTGTCTTTGCTGTCAAATTTTTTCTGGAGCGCGTATGCCTTCTCTTTGTTGATTACACCGCTCGCAGTGTTTGTGCGGAGCAATCCCGCTTTGAGCGCGGCATCAGCATCAGCCTTGGCAAGGAATTTTTTATCATCCTCATTCTCGATGTAGCCGAGCACAAAAACGACGGTTTTCTCCTCGCCCGCTTTGAGAGTGATTTCAAGCCTGTGAGATGCGATTGGCGACCATCCGTCCGCAACGGAATTCCCGCTTTTCCCTGCAACGACAGTCTGAGGCGCAGAAATCGGGTTGTAAAGTCCAAGGAAAGTCTCGCGGTCAGTGTCAAATCCGTCAATTTTCTGATTGCACCAGTAGAACGCAAAATGATTGCGCCGCTCGCGGTATTCGGTTTTGTGATAGATTCCGCTACCCTCAATCTCCACCTCGCCGGTTGAGAAGTTGCGCTGGAAATTCTGGCAGTCATCGCTGGCATTGTAAAGGCACCATTCCACGAACGAAACCAGGCTGATTTTCTTGTCTGATTTTCCCTCGTTTTTCAGTGTGAGCATCTCGACTTCGGCGTTCTCTCCGAGCGGAACGAAATAAAGTGCCTGCGCCGCAAGGTCATTCTTTTTTGACGTGAAGCGCGAATATCCGAATCCGTGGCGGCATTCGTATGCGTCCAGCTCGGTTTGAGTGGGCTGCCAGCCGGGGTTCCAAATCACATCGCCGTCTTTTATGAAAAAGTAGTGGCCGTTGTTGTCCAGCGGCATATCATTGTAGCGGTAGCGGGTGAGCCTGCGCAGACGAGCGTCTGTGTAGAATGAGTAGCCTCCGCTTGTGTTAGAGACCAAAGAGAAAAATTTTTCGATTCCAAGGTAGTTAATCCAAGGATACGGAGTGCGCGGCGTGTCAATCACGTACTCGCGGCTCTTGTCGTCAAAGTGTCCGAACTTCATCAAATTCTCCTGAAATGATTTTTGCGGCAAAATCCTGCCAGATGTAACGCTCCCGCAGTTGTGCGAAAACGTTGTAGTGATGTTTTTGAGTATACACCAACAAATTTGTTTTTGCAATCATAATTTGCGCTCAATATCAAGTCAGTTCGCGCACAGTGCTGCCGTGGAAAATTCTGCCCGAGACAATCATTTTCTGCGGTTTGTATGATTTTCCAAGCTCGATGCTGGCAATCAGATTCTCTGCGATTTTTCCCCCGATTTTCCTGCCGTCCTGCTCGTAAGTGGTGAGCGGCGGAATCATCATTGATGTGAGCATGATTCCGTCGTAACCCGCAATGCTGATGTCCTGCCCCGGAACCATGCCCCGCGCGTTAAGCTCGCGGATTCCGCCCAGCGCGGAATAGTCATCCGGGTAGAAAATGCAAGTCGGCGGATTTGGAAGAGAGAGCAGGATGTTCGTTGCCTCCGCGCTTGTGAACGGGTCGTTGTACAGGGCCTCGGCAAAATATTCGTCCGGCAGGTTTATGCCGTTCGCGGCGCACGTCTTTCTGAATGATTGCAGGCGTTCCCGCGTAACCAGCGTGTCCTCGCCGTGAATCATCGCGATTTTCCTGTGCCCGCGGGAAATGACGTATTCCGCAAGCTGGCGAATCCCGACCTCATTGTCGCTCATAACCGCAGTGTGCCTCGCGTCAAAAAAATAATCCAGAGTGACCGTCGGAATCTCGCTTTGCACAAGCGCGAGAATTTCCGGCGAGTTAAAATCCGTGGAAAGAATTGCTATGCCGTCGAATCCACGGCTTTTCATGTGATTATAATAATCGTAGCCTTGCAGAGTTTTTGTGCTTGTCAGCGTGATTTCATAGCCTTTTTCCTGAGCCACGCCCTGCAATCCGCTGAGAACTGTCGCAAAATACTGGTGCAGAAATCCCGAGCCGGTCTTGTCCTCAAAAATCACGCCGATGTCGAACGTCCGTTTTGTGCGGAGCGTCCTTGCCGCAAGGTTCGGATGATAGCCCATTTTTTTTGCCATCTCCTGCACAAGCCGCCGTGTCTCCGCACTGATTTCCGAGTCTCCTTTTAAAGCCTTGCTCACCGTGGAAAATGAGACATTGCATTCCCTGGCAATATCTTTCAGCGTGACCATGCTGATTATGATAACCGCATATTCCGGTTTACGCAAACGTTTTCGCCCGCATTCCGCCGATTATTTTATTTTACAATTACTGCGCCTCTGATATAATATACGCGCATCTTTGGAGGTCTGTATGAGAAAGATTCATTCGGTGGGGTTCAGGGTCATAGGCTCATTGGTGGGCGGAATGGTCGTTTTTTCAATCGCGCTGTTTCTTGTCATAAATTTCCGTCTGGAATCCGGAGTCACATCTTACATCGAAGAGACGCTTGTGAATCAGTCTGAGGGAGTTAATCTGATTCTTGATGATATGTCCACGAATTTGCGGAATGCCGCCAACTGGCTTGCGGATGTCTGCGCCGAAGGCTACGAGCAGAACGGATTCAAGCCGATGTTCGTGAACGAGCTGTGCCATCAGACTGTCACTTACTACAACGCCGGGAACGCCGCCATTTTTGACCGCGAGGGCAGGAAGATGTCCACCACGAATCTTGGTGCTTTTGACCTTTCCGGCTATGTGTCAAAGGCACTTGCCGGCGCAACAGAAGTTGACCTCGTAAAAGAGAACAAAGAGCTTTTCGGAATCTGCGCCACTCCAGTCACGCTGGACGGGCAGATAATCGGCGTGGCGGTCACAAAACTGCAATTTTCGGGCGAGCCGTTAATCAGAAAAATCACGGATTTATACAACGTTGAGGCGACGTATTTTTCCGACTACAAGCGTATGTACACATCGCTCATGGGGATGAAAGGCACGGATTTGCGTGATACCTCAATAATCGACAGGGTGATGAAAGGCGAATCCGTGCCCCTTGACACGGTGATAAACGGGGTGCGCTATATCGCGCTTTATTTCCCGGTGAAAAATCAGAAGGGCGTTCCTCTTTCCACAATGTTCCTTGGCGCGCCCAAAGAGGCCGTCACAGAAATCGCCATGGGGATTTTCATCCCGATGGTCTCAATCGCAGTCGTCCTCACAATCCTGCTGCTTGTTGTGATGATTTTCCTTGTCTACACCGTGATTATCAAAAAACTGAATTTTGTGCGCGCGTCCATGGAAAACCTTGCTTCCGGCGACGCGGATTTGACAACCCGGGTTCCGGTCAAAGGTCAGGATGAATTCGCGGAGCTGAGCATTCACGTGAACAAATTCATCGGGATTCTTCAGGAGCTGATAAAAAAACTGAACGTGGCGCAGCACGCTCTTGGCGACATTGGGCTGAGCCTCGGGACTAACGCGCAGGAGACCGCCACGGCAACAACTCAGATTATGGCGAACATTGACAGCGTGCGGCATCAGTCAAAAAATCAGTCTGAGGCGGTTGGCGACACGGTGCGGGTTCTTGCAAAATCAGCCGGGCACATCAACGAGCTTGTCGCCCTCATAAATAATCAGGTTGAGGGAATCACAGAGTCATCGGCCGCAATTGAAAAGATGCTGGGCAACATCAGTTCCGTCACAAATTCTGTGAAGGATATGGCGAGCAACATCCAGATTCTTGACTCGAACGTGACCGACAGCAGCGCGAAAATCGACAATGTGAGCGCGAAAGTTGCGGAGATGGCGGAGCAGTCAAAAATGCTTCTGGAGGCGAACAATATGATTGCCCAGGTTGCCTCGCAGACAAACCTTCTTGCGATGAACGCCGCGATTGAGGCGGCTCACGCGGGCGAGGCCGGCAAAGGTTTCAGCGTCGTTGCGGATGAAATCCGTAAACTTGCGGAGACGGCATCGAATCAGTCCAAGCAGATTAACGCCGAGCTTAAGGAAATTTCCGCGTCAATTCAGGAGATTGTGGGGCTTTCCAAGGACTCGCAGAATTCGTTTGAGGCGATTGTGGTTCAGCTGCACGCAACGGACGGCATCATGCATCAGATTGACAGCGCGATGACGGAGCAGAGCCAGGCTTCAAACCGGATTTTGGATGCCTTGGGCGATATGAAAAGCCAGTCCGTCACCGTCAATGATAAATCTGTGGATTTAAAGGACGGCATCGTGAATGTCCAGATGAACATGGAGCAGGTGAGCCAGATTTCCAAAATGATTCTTGGCAGCATGGACGAGATGGCGGCCGGCTCGCAGGAAATCAGCGCGTCCACGCAGAGCGTCTCGGGTCTTGCCGCGCAGACCAAAGAGAACATCGACACGATGAGCGCGCTGCTCGGCCAGTTCAAGGCCTAAACCGATTTTCCCCGCCTTTTCCTCCGCCTGACCGCAGTTTGCAGAATGCTCTGCTCGCAGAAAAACTGCGGGCGGGATGGGTGAGGCAGGACTCTTGCGGCGGCTTCGGGTTATCCTGTCGGCGGGTCTTGCTGGAGGTTCTGCCTTGACGGACGCGGGCAAGTTCTTTACAATGACATTATGTTACCAAAGTGTACAGGAAACCGGGATTATTTCCCGGACGACCTGACACTCTGCCGCCTTTCTTCTACGTTCTTGCTCATGCAGAGTGATGACGTGACCTCAAGCAAACTCAGATTAGTGCCCCCCCCCACGGGCGTATAGTGTTTTTTGGCCGCAATCACATCGGCCGCATAAAAATCACAGAAAATACAGTTCAGACTTCCTCTTTTCATCATTTCCTGGCTTCGCGCGTCCGTGTGATGTTTTTCCGGCGCGTTTTTGGAGTTTCCGCGCCTGCGCAATGCTTTCCCGGCGTGTTTTTTGGCATTTCGCGGGTGCGCGTCGCTTTCCTTGGGCGTATTTATGCCTTTGGCGTGTGCGTTATGCCTTACAGGGGCGATTCCTGTGCTCGCGCGTGCGCGCAATGCTCCGCCGGCGCGGTTCCGGCTTTCCCGCGTTTGCGTGAACCATCCCCAAGGCGTTCCCGGGCTTTCCGCATCTGCGCTGCGCTTTCCTGGCACATTTTCATGTTTTGCGCACATTCATTCTGGTCAATCAAGATAAAAATCATAAGAAAAGGAGAACTTTTATGGCAAAAGTTGAGAAGCTTAGCAGCAAATCCGTGCGTGTGACGGAGTTGGACGCTCTGTCCGACGCTTTGGAGCGTGAGTACAATCTGGCTTGCGGTGACGGTGGCACAGTGGTGGCAAAAGATGCCGTGCTAAAATCGCAGTTTGCGCAGCTGCATGATTTGAGCGCGCGTAACACCACGGCAATCAAGCAGGACGCGGTGCTTTCCACTTTGGAGGGGAGCGATTCCGTCCGGGACGAGGTGACGCGTGATTTGTTCACCCTGTCCACCGGGTACACGGCAAGTCCGTTTGCGGATGTTAAAGCGGCAGGTCAGGCGGTTTGCGCTGTGCTGAACAAGTACGGGCGGAGCATGGCATCCAAGGGCTATGCGGAGCAGACGGCCCTGACCGAATCCCTGCTTGAGGATTTGGGCGCGGAACGGCTTGCTTCTAGTATAGAAGCTCTTTCCGGAGTGGCGGAGTTGATTGCGGGGCTGCGTAAGGCGCAGGATTCCTTTACGGCGGCGCATGATGGCTACATCAAGGCCAAGGCGGGCAAAGGAGAGTCGGCATCATCGCTCAGAAAGCCGATTGTCTCGCTGATAAACGACAACATCGTGCCGTACCTGAACATAGTGGCGGCAATGGATGGCTACGCGGAGTTTGTGGACGCGGTGTCCGCGAACATCAGGGAGATGAACGACACTGTGACAAGGCGTTCATCGGGGAAATAGTTTCCCGGTCTTTGGGATGCCCGCATCTGCGGGCGCATATTATTTTTCAGAGGGCATTATGGTATTTTCTTCTGTTGGATTTGTGTTTGTGTTCCTGCCGCTTGTTCTGGCGGGATATTTTCTGCTTCACCGCGCGGGGCTGCATACAGCGGCAAAATGGTTTCTGGTGGCATCATCGTTCTTGTTCTACGCAATCGGAAGCCCGGGGTTCGTTCTGATTTTCATGGCGAGCGTGGGCGTGAATTTCCTTATTGGGCGCGGGCTTTCCGCAATGGCTGCCGGCCGAGGAAAGAAAGCCCTGCTCGTTTTTGGGGTGCTGCTGAACGTAGCATTGCTCGGCTATTACAAGTACACGGACTTTTTCATCGCGAACTGGAACGCGCTCACTGGGGCGGCGGTGCCGCTCATGAAAATCGTGCTGCCAATCGGCATATCGTTCTTCACGTTCCAGCTCATCGCCTACCTTGCGGATTCATGGCATGGACTCACCTCATCATACCGCTTCCTTGACTATCTTCTGTTCATTACGTTCTTTCCGCAGCTCATCGTGGGGCCGATTGTGCATCATGCGGAGATGGTGCCGCAGTTTGAGGAGCGGGCGAACTGGCGGCTTGACTGGAACAACGTGGCGCGCGGAATCTTCGTGTTCACGCTCGGCTTTGCAAAAAAACTCCTGCTTGCCGATGCTATGACCAGAAATGCGCAGAGTTTCTTTGATGTGGTGTCCGCTCCCGTCTCGGCGGCCGTGGCGTGGTGGTACTCGGCGGAGTACACGGTGTCGTACTACTTTGACCTTTCTGGCTACGCGGACATGGCAATCGGCATAGGGATGATGTTCAACGTGCGCATTCCCGAGAACTTCAACTCGCCCTATAAGGCTCGGAACTTCCAGGACTACTGGCAGCGGTGGCACATCACGCTCTCGCGCTTCCTCGGGAGTTATGTGTTCCGCCCGATTTATCGCAAGGGCAGTCACCTGCGCTCGTATTATGTGGCGACAATGGCGACGTTCCTCGTGAGCGGCTTCTGGCACGGCGCAGGGTGGACGTTCGTGGTGTGGGGACTGCTGAACGGCGCGCTCGTGTGCGTGGCAAGCGCAATGAAGCGGAAAGGGCTTTCGCTCCCCGCATGGCTCGCGCACATTCTGACCTTAATCGGAATTGTGCTCATGCGCATTCTGTTCGTGTCCAGCTCGTTCTCGCAGGCAGCGGTAGTGCTCAAGAGCCTTGTGACTTTCACGCCGATTGTTTTTACCGGCTTCGGGCTCGGGCTTTCACCGGCTATGGTTGTGCGGTTCTGCGCGGGCACGTTCATCGCGCTGTTCATGCCCACCACAAGGACGCTTGCCGACCGCTTCAAGCCGGGATGGGCAAGCCTCGTTCCCGTCGCGCTTGCGGCAGGTCTTGCGGTGGCGTACATCGGAAGCGGGCAGTCGTTCCTGTATTTCCAGTTCTAGGATTGTAAAAAAGGAGTGAAAGTAAATATGAAAGCAAAGACATGGGCACTGATGATGTGCCTTGCATATATCGGTGCGCTAGGGCTGCTGTTCGCCATTGCATGGGTGTTTGCGGCACCGACGCGCGTTGGCGTTTTTAATATGTACGAAGATGACTATCTTAGGGAGAAAAAGGCAGATTTTCTGAAAGCCCACGCCGATGAATTCGACTCTTTTATATTCGCGGGGTCTAAAGGCGGTGCGCTCCATGCGGAGACGCTCAGCGAGCTTACAGGGCAAAAATTCTTCAACTACTGGAGTAACAGCGGTAATTTTTACGACTACGAGCATTTCATTGACTTTCTTCTGCGTGAAAAGAAAACGTCCGTAAAGGAAATCGTCCTGCATCTGTCCGTGCACGAGGTGCAGGAATACAAGCGCAAAGATTTTTTGCCGCCCGCGATGCAGAAAAATCCGATTGCCGCCCTGTACTACCGCGCAAAAGTCTTTCCCAAAGTATTCTTGAACGCGAGTCTGATAATCAGTTCCCGTCGCATTCCGAAAGGCGATGACGGCACAAATATATACGAGCTGTCGCCACAAGGAAGCCGAAGTATCGCGTATGACCGATACAATCAGAATAGAATCAAATCAGACACTGCCGCATTCAAAAAAGAAGTCCTCTCCTATTGGACGGACTATGACACGGCGATTGAAAACCTCTTCCGCATGGAGCAAAGGCTTCCCGCCTGCGATGACAACATCGCCGCGCTCAGGCGAATCAAAGCGAAGTGCGATGAGCGCGGCATAACGCTCACCGTGGTGCTCGCGCCAACGTTCGTTTCCGAGCTGTATATGTACAAGTCGCCTCAGTTCTGGGACTACTTCCGTGCCATTGCCGAGGTACAGCCGTTCTGGAATTTCAGCGGCATCAACGCCGTGAGCATGAATCCCTACAACTTTTTGAACGGCGGTCACTATTTCTATTTCATCGGCGACCGCATGGCAAACATCATGTTCGGCACAGACGAAAGAGTAAGCGAGAGCGCCACCGCCGCGGACTTTGGCGGCATGGACGATTTTGGGCAGCTCATCACACCAGAGAACGTGGACGAGTACATCGCTCGTCAGACAGAGTTGTGGCTCACGCTCAAGGACGAATACGAGCGCACCGGCACTGTCACGCTTATGGAGGAGTAGCGGGGTGCATAAAGACAATCGCTTTCAAGACTTCTCATAATGAAAAAGCCGTGCCTTCGGCACGGCTTTGCTTGTCTTATACTTTGCTTATCACACCACAGGCTTCATCGCGGTCATGTACGCGCGGAGTTTCCTTCCCACCACCTCAATCGGGTGGTTGCGGATTTCGGCGTTCACGGCGACAAGCTCGGCGTTGCTCACGGCGTTGTCCTTCACAGAGAGGCCCTTGCCGATGACTTCGGTTGTGAGTTTTGGCATCAGGTCTTTCGCCATCATCGGGGCGGCCACTCGCGCGAACAAGTAGCAGCCGTACTCGGCGGTGTCGCTGATGACGCGGTTCATCTCGTAGAGCCGCTTGCGGTCAATGAGGTTCGCGATGAGCGGAACTTCGTGAAGGCTCTCGTAGTACGCGCTCTCTTCTTTGATTCCGGCGTCCACCATCGTTTCGAACGCAAGCTCGCAGCCCGCCTTGACCATCGCCACCATCAGGATTCCCTTGTCAAAATATTCCTGCTCGGAAATCTCGTCCTTCGCCTCGTCGGTCTTCTCGAACGCGAGCCGTCCGGTCTCCTCGCGCCATGCGAGCAAATCCTTGTCGCCGGCCTTCCAGTCTTCCATCATCGTCGCGCTGAATTTGCCGCTGATGATGTCGTCCATGTGCTTCTGATAGAGCGGGGCGAGCAGCGTCTTGATTTCTTTTGAGAGCGCGTTCGCGCGGATTTTCGCGGGATTCGAGAGGCGGTCCATCATGCCCGTGATGCCGCCCCATTTGAGAGCCTCGCTGATGACGTTCCAGCCGTGCATGAGGAGTTTCGTCGCGTACTCGGGCGCGATTCCGTCCGCCACCATCTTGTCGAAGCAGACAATCGTTCCTGCCTGGAGCATTCCGCAGAGAATCGTCTGCTCGCCCATCAGGTCGGACTTCACTTCCGCCACGAACGACGACTCAAGCACGCCCGCCTTGCTTCCGCCCATGCCCACGGCGAGAGCCTTGGCATACGCCCAGCCCTTGCCCTCGGGGTCGTTCACCGGGTGCACCGCGATGAGGTCGGGCACTCCGAATCCGCGCTGGAATTCGTGCCACACTTCCGTGCCAGGTCCTTTTGGGGCGCACATGACCACGGTGATGTCGTCGCGAATCTGCATCCCTTCCTCAATCATGTTGAAGCCGTGGCTGTACCAGAGCGCGCTGCCTTTTTTCATGCGCTTCATCACCTCGCTGATGACGGCGGAGTGCTGCTTGTCCGGCGTGAGGTTTCCCACGAGGTCGGCTGTGGGAATCAGCTCGTCGTAAGTGCCGACTTTGAAGCCGTTCTCGGTCGCGTTTTTCCACGACTGCCTTTTCTCCGCGATTGCCTCGGCCCGGAGCGCGTAGCTCACGTCAAGCCCGCTGTCGCGCAGGCAGAGGCCCTGGTTCAAGCCCTGCGCGCCGCATCCGACGATGACGATTTTCTTGCCCTTGAGAGCCGCCACGCCGTCCGCGAATTCCTCTTTCGCCATCGAGCGGCAGTGCCCCAGCTGAAGACGCGCCTCGCGCCACGGAATTGAGTTGAAATAGTTGTTTGCCATTTATATCCTCTTAAAAAATCTTGATTGATTTATCAAGTATAATTCAAACAAAGTGTTAGGTAAAGTAATCGCGATTGTGATTGCCTGCTGTTCTGTGCAAAAAAAATCCCGCCTTTGAATTCCGCGCTGAGGTCGTCCATCCAACTTGAGAAAAAGCGCGTTTATCATTATATTTTCAGATGAGTATGAAATTACGCACGTTCTCTTTTTTATTTCTTTCTATAGTTTTGATTTTGGGCGCAGGATTTTTTGTGACACGCCGATTTTTTGGCGGAAATTCGGAAAAGCAGCTCACACGCGCCAGAATCATCACGCCAAAAAGCTCGGTCTCTGAATCAGATGATAATGAGCGGACGTATTCCGGCCTTGGCTCAGAAAAATATGAGACCTTCGTGCCGCTTCTTGCGGGCGAGACGCTTCTGAGCACGCTCTCGCTTGACATAAATAATGACGGCTACGATGACGAGGTGATTGTCGTGCGCAGGTCAGACTCATTGAACATTTTTATTGTTCCGGCGGTTCTGAATCTTGAGACGGGGAATTACATCCGCCTTGCCGCAATCCCCACGCCGTTCACAAGGACGCGCACTTTCTCATACAGCGGGATGGACGTTACCGGCGAGCACAAGAACGCGCTTGTCTATCAGGGTGTGGACAATGACGGCAATTATATGATGGAGATTCTGCAATGCGCCACCGTCAACGGAAAGGACACAATGGTCTCAATCGGGAATTTCTCGTGTGATGGCACGGTTTTCATTCAGCAGGTGGAACGCTCCGAATCTTATGAGCGCGCACTGTCAAAAGGCGAGAGTTTCTCTGTCTGGGTCTACAAGTCGGACAATCAGGAAGCGGATGGCCGCGCCGCGTTCTCCCAGAACCAGATTCAGCAGGAATACAGGTGGAATCCTGAGGAGCAGCATTACACTCTTGCCCGCGAGATTACCGTGCCCGCAGGAAGGCTTGCCGCGAACGAGCTTTCCCGCGTTCAGGACGGCACGGTTGAGACGTTCGGGGCGTTTTTAAGCGGATTGTGGTACAAAACCTCGAATTCAGACGGAAACATCCGCTATATGTTTTTTGATTACACCAACGGCGAGATAATCCAGCTGGTCTCTGACGTTCAGGAAGTCTACGAGTGGGAGGACAGCAAGCTGCGCCGTAACGGAATTTATGTTACGGCGGTCAATGCGGATATTATGAGCCTCACAAGGCGTTTTGATATTTCGCTTGTGAATATTGATGAAATCCGGATTTCCCTGCGCGATTCTGTGAACTTGCTTGTAAAAGAGAATTCTTTGTGGGACGGCGAGTACAAAAAAATGAGCCAGCAGACCAGTTTTGACACAGAGCGCAAGGATGCCATGCTGGAGAATTACACGAAACAGCTTTTAAATCAGGACGGATGGATTTCTGCCGATTCCTCCGCCTCAATGAAATTTGACAAATTGCGCTATTCGTTCCGCGCCTCCGGAATTCAGGAGGACGGCATTTATTCGCTGCAAAAAATCGGCGAGAGTTATGTGATTCAGCTCCGCTCCGATTCCGAGATGCCTTATCTGAATGAGTATTATGAGCTGTTCTTCGGCACAAAAATCGTCACGGAGAGTGTGCGTGGCGTTGCGGCAGAAAAATCGGTTACGGATTACGACACCATAATTTTCACGCCAGTTGTGATTAACCCGACCGAATGTTTTTCCACGGAAGGAAAATCATACACAATGAGCGTCCGCACCGATAGTGAGGCATAACTGATGACATATTATAGAAAAATCGCTATAATATCCCGCTATGAACGCTAACGAACTTCGCTCAAAATACATCGCTTTTTTTAAAAGCAAGAATCACGTGGAGATTTCCGGGCAGTCTCTGATTCCCGAGAATGACCCTTCTGTTTTGTTCACGATGGCGGGAATGCATCCGCTGGTGCCGTACCTGCTTGGCGAGCCGCATCCGTCTGGAAATCGTCTGACGGATTATCAGAAGTGCATCCGCACCGGGGATATTGATGAGGTTGGCGATCCGTCGCACCTTACTTGTTTTGAGATGCTGGGCAACTGGTCGCTCGGCGATTATTTTAAGAAAGAGTCAATCGCATATTCCTACGAATTTCTTACGGGCAAGGATTGGCTTGCCCTTGACCCGCGGAAAATTTCTGTGACCGTTTTTGCGGGCGATGAGAATGCTCCGCGTGATGATGAGGCGGCCCAGTTCTGGAAGGACAACGGAATGCCTGAGGATAAAATCGCGTATCTTCCTGCAAGCGACAACTGGTGGGCGGCCGGTCCCACAGGCCCGTGCGGTCCTGACACAGAGATTTTTTACTGGGTGGGCGATGGCCTGCCTCCGGAAGGAAGCAACAAGGCGACCGACAGCGAGAACTGGATGGAAATCTGGAACAACGTCTTCATGCAGTACAATCGTGTGGATGAGAAAACCCTTGTTCCGCTTAAAAAGAAAAACGTTGACACCGGAATGGGCCTTGAGCGCACGAACTGCATTTTGCAGGGAAAAAACAGCGTTTATCTCACAGAGATTTTCCAGCCGATTATCAGGACAATCGAAGGTCTTTCCGGATACAAATATGGCACGGAGGAAGAGAAAGATAAATCAGTGCGCATAATCGCTGATCATACGCGCTCGTCCGTGTTCATTCTTGGCGATCAGCGCGGCGTGACTCCTGACAGAGTTGGCGCGGGCTATGTTCTGCGCCGCCTTATCCGCAGGGCGGTCCGCCACGGAATGAAGCTTGGAATTGAGAGGGATTTTCTTGCGGAGATTGCCGTTACAGTAATCGAGAATTTCAAGGATGCCTATCCTGAGCTGGAGCAGAACCGTGAGAAAGTTTGCAGGGAGCTTACCGCTGAGGAGGCAAAATTCCGCCAGACGCTTAAGAAAGGCGAGGCTGAATTCCAGAAACTGCTTCCCAATCTGATGAAAAATCCCAAAAAGATTATCAGCGGGAAAGTGGCATATAATTTGTACGAGACATACGGCTATCCGCTGGAGCTTACGCAGGAGCTTGGCGCGGAGCACGGCTTTACGGTTGATGTTGACGGCTTCAAGGATGCCGAGCGAAAGCATCAGGAGGCGAGCAAGACTGTGGACGCGGGCGTGAACAAAGGCGGACTTGCCGAGCAGAGCGAGGTGACTACAAAATATCACACTGCCACGCACCTTTTGCAGCAGGCTCTTGTGGATGTTCTTGGCAATCAGGTGGCGCAGAAAGGCTCTAACATCAATAACGAGAGGATGCGGTTTGACTTCACTTTTGACCGTCCCATGACCAAGGATGAGATTCAGCGGGTTGAGGAGATTGTGAACCAGAAAATCAAGGAGGATTTGCCCGTCACCATGGAAGTGATGCCGCTGGACAAGGCAAAGCAGTCCGGGGCGCGCGCATTGTTCACAAACAAATACGGCGAGGACGTAAAAGTCTACACAATCGGGCGGGATGCGCAGAACGACTGGTTCAGCAAGGAAGTGTGCGGCGGCCCTCACGTGCAGCACACAGCGCAAATCGGCGAGTTCAAAATTCAGAAAGAGCAAAGCTCGTCTGCCGGCGTGCGCCGAATCCGCGCGGTAATCAGCGGAGGGCTTCCGCTGGACAATCAAAAATCAGAGGGATGATGTAACTTATCCGCTGGTTGTGTGTTATAATAATAACGCAAAATTTTAGATAAAAGGATTTTTATGATGAAAAAACTTGCACTTTCTTTGTCGATTCTCTTGATTGCCGCTGCGTCAGTTTTTGCACAGGCTGATTTACAAGTGCTTGCCGTAGTCAAATATAATAAGAGCGAGTCAATCACTGTGAAGCAGTTAAAGAGCCGCGTGAATGTCTACCAGAAACAGACGAAGACTCCGCTCACACTTGAGCAGAAGCGTCTTGTCCTGGACAACCTCATTGAAGAGAGGCTGATGTATCAGGCGGCGCAGAAAGCAGGAATTTCCATTCCGGACAGTTATGTTGACCAGTATTTTGCGCAGGGATTGAGCCAGTCTGTAGGTGCGAATGTTACAGAGAAGCAGCTTGCGGAAATTGTGCAGAAAACGCAGGGCATTTCTTTGGACGAGCTTCTTCTGCGCGATGTCGGAATGAACGCGGTGGATTATAAAAATTACCTAAAAACCCAGCTGATGATTCAGCAGTACGTGGTTCAGCAGAATCAGGCGGCAATCCAGAAA
Source organism: Treponema sp. (assembly GCA_022510865.1). Lineage (GTDB taxonomy): Bacteria > Spirochaetota > Spirochaetia > Treponematales > Treponemataceae > Treponema_D. The sequence goes on along the minus strand of JAFLSQ010000003.1, from coordinate 81,100 downwards.
GTCGCCGCGACGGATGAGGAAATCCGCTCGGCATATCAGAGCCAGAAAAATCAGTTTGTCTGGAATGATATGATGAAAGTGCTTCTGGTTGTGGTTCCAAAAAACAACAACGCCGATGCCGCGAAGCTCAAGCTCAATGACCTTCTGAATAAGTATAAAGATAAAAAACTGACTGCGGATCAGATTGCCATTCAGTCTGAGGCGGAGAATTCCGGATACCAGGCGGGCGAAATCATCGTGCCGATGAACGAGGCCTCTGCGAACGGGATTGGCATGACATTCGCGAATTTGCAGTTTCTTTTTGGGCAGGGCGAGGGCTTCACTTCCGACATCAACGAGACAGAGCGGGATTATCGCTTCATATCAATCCTGAAAAAATATAACGCGAAACTTCTTGATTTGTTCGATATTTATCAGCCGGACACAACGGTGACAGTTTACGAGTACATCCGCTCGCTGATTACTCAGCAGAAACAGATGCAGTATGTGCAGAAAGCCGCGCAGGATTTATCAAAATCCTTGAACACTGCGGAGAATGTTGAGATGAAAAAAACTGGTGCCGCGCTGGACAAACTCCTTGACTGGGGAGAGTAAGCGTGTCCAGACGAAAAAGCAGAATTCTGGCGTTCCAGGCATTGTATTCCTGGGATGTGACCAGAGCATCCTTGGACGATATTCTCACCTTCGCGTGGCTTCAAAACGATTCTGATTCGGATGCGGAGCTTTCTGAGAATGCGCGGGAAGAGCGCACGTTCGCAAGCCTTCTGATTTCCGGCACAATTTCCAATATCACAGAGATTGACAAAGTGATTGCCGGGCATCTTTCCGCAAACTGGAGTTTTGACCGGGTAAATAAAGTCACGATTGCGATTCTGCGCGTCAGCACTTATGAGATTCTGTATCAGAAAGATGTGAGCGCGAAAATCGTGATTGATGAGGCGGTTGGCATAGCCAAAAGTTACGGCCCCGATGATGCGTACAAATTTGTGAACGCAATTCTTGATAAAATTGAGAAAAATGGACAGTAAAAAATCTTTCACAGCCGCATTTTTTTTCTCGCTGATTTTTCTGCTTGGTCTTGCCTCTTGCAGTGTGCGGGCGGAGCAGAAATCTCTGGCAGGTCACTTTGCTGATGTTGACGCGCTCATCTCGCAGAATCAGTTGCAGCCCGCGCTGAAGGAACTGAAAGAGCTGGAGAAAAAAGCCTTTGACTCGTGGTCTTACATCGGGATTTACAAGCGTTACGCGAGGCTTGGGGAATCCGCCGCGGGTGAGAAAATCATAAAAAAAGCGCTCAAAAAAAATTCTGATAATGCGGAGCTTCTTGCGGTCTACTCGAACCTGCTTTTGCGGCAGGGACGATTGGAGGAGGCCGCGAAGTATACAGGAAAACTGCGCGGAACAAAATACGCCTCGCTTAATTCCGAGGTTGTGCTCCGAGCTGCGCTCGCGGAGAACCATGCAGAGTCATCGGCATTTTATAAAAATCCGCAGTTTTATCAGGTTTATTATGATGCGTACACAGGCTCGCGCAATCCGCTCTGGCTCAGAAACTGCGCGGTCTGCAATCTGACGCAGGGCTTTTATGATTCTGCGGCCGCTTTAGTGCCGGATGTTTTTGCTGATGCGGATGACGCGTTTTTCTGGGCGCTTGTCCAGTATGATGGCGGACGATTTTACGATGCCCTTGATTCCGCGGATTATTCGCAGCGTTTTCTTGACAATTACGCGGATAAATCGCGATTTAAAACCTCGCAGATTCAGCTTGCCGCTTTGCGCTCTGACGCATATATGGCGGTCTCTGACGTAGAGAAATCCGAGCTTGCAAGGCGCGGCGTTGTAATGGACATGGAAACGATGTCCGTGCGCAAAAGTGACGAGGCGCTTCTGCCGGTGCTTTTTTTGAACAGCGCGGTCTGGGCAAGAAATCAGGGGCTGGATGATCGCTGTGCTGATATGCTTTTTTACATGGTGAACCGATGGGAAAACTACACTCCGTCTTTAATCCTCTATGCCGATTTTGCTTATACGTCAAACCTTGAGCGCAAGGAGGATGATGAGATTCTCGCGCTCCGCCGTGCGGGAGTTGCGACGCTGGAGATGCAGAGGTATGACAGCCGCAGGAAAATCCCGATGAGCGACGCGCTTTATCGCATACAAAAGGCTCTGGCGGCCACAAAAGACCCGTATCTTAACATCGCTCTTCTGGATTTGCATTACAAGATGAATCCAAATATTACGGAGCGCGAGAAAAATCGCGACCTCTGGGGCATCATGGAAGATAGTTACGACGAGAGCGATAAATACAAGACGCTTCTGGTGCATTATGCCTTGAATTTTCTTTTGCGCACAAAGCAGTACGATGACGCTTTCCATCTTTTTACGCGCTACATTGAGGATGAGAACATCTTGCTTTTTGGCGCGGATTTGAAGAACGTTTTCTCGTGGGATTCTTTTATGGATAATCTGCGCCTGTATGATTTACCCATCGTGGAATTTGCGGCGTGGTTTGCCGCTTATTATCACAAGCGTGATGAGGCAATCAGACTTTACGAATATTGTGTTTATGAGAGCGGTGGAATTCTGGAGGACGGTTTTGTCTCGCAGAATGTGTCCGTTGCGTCCTGCATGAACCTTGCGGAGATTTATGCCGCCGAAAATCAGAAAGAGCGTGCCTTGGATTTGTACGGCCGTGCGGTCGGCAGGGAAAGCCGGAATTCAGTGCGCTCAGAGATTTTTTACCGGATTGCTCGCATTTACGTCTCTATGGGCGACAATAAAAATGCCCTCCGTTCCGCGGAATACGCTTCGTCGCTGAATCCCGAGAACGCAAGGGCATCTGTGCTCAAAGACAAACTTAAATAATTATGCCTCAATCACAGCGATGATGTCATTCATCTTAAGAATCAGGTGATCTTCTCCGTCAATTTTGATTTGAGTTCCCGCATATTTATCATACATAATCCGGTCGCCTTTTTTCACGGTGATTTCCACCTCGCCGCCCGGTCCAACCTCCACAACAGTCGCAGTCTGAGTTTTCTCCTGCGCCGCCTCCGGGATGATGATTCCGCCGGTTGTTTTTGTCTCCGCTTTGTCGTTCTTTACAAGCACGCGGTCTGCCAAAGGTTTAATTTTCATATCTTCAACACCTCAATTTTTTTAGTTTATATTAAATTACTGAAAAATATCATCAGTCGTCAAGTAAAAAACGATTGCAAGACCGATTATTTTACCTGCGTTTTCCCGTGATTTTTTTCACCACAATCTGATAGACAATCAGCACCGCCATCATAGCAAGCCCGATTACGTCAGACTTTGATTCGGGAATCACGCAGAGAATTCCCGCTACCGCGAACAGAACGCGCTCAATCACATCAAGGCTCACTGTCAGCGCGTGATTTTTGCCGCTTCCGTGCAGAATGCCAGTGAATCCGAAGCCGTAGCCTTCAAGCGAGACGCTGATTCCGAACATTCCGATGATTGCCGTGAGGACGATAAAAAGCAGAGTCCCCGCGCTTGCGTCTATCATCAGCATCTGCGGATTGTACACGAACATATACGGGATTATGAACGCCCCGATTGCGAGTTTTGTGGCGTTCACGGCGGTGCGCATAGGTTTTGCCCGTGCGATTGCCGCGCCCGCTATTGCCGCCAGCGCGACCGGCGGAGTGACATCCGCGATAATCCCGAAATAGAACGCGAACATGTGGGCTGCCAGCGGAAAAACGCCCAGCTGGATGATTGCGCCCGCCGTTATTGTGGATGTTATGAGATAATTCGCGGTTGTAGGTGCGCCCATCCCAAGGATGATTGACGCGACCATCGTGAAAATGAGCGTGAGGAAAAGTTTTCCGTGCGCAAGAGACACAAGCCCCGCCCCAAGTTTAAGCCCCAGACCGGTGAGCGTCACAATTCCGATGATTATTCCGGCCATTCCGCAGGCAATCGCCACGCTGATTATGTTGCGTGCCGCGGCGCACATCACGTCAATGATGTCTTTTCCGCCAAAAGTCGGTCTGCGGCCTTTCGCGAGGTCCACCAATGAAACGGCAATTCCGATGACTACACACGCGATTATCCCCATCAGTGCGGCAAAAACGGCTGTTTTTCCTGCGCAGAGAAACCAGATAATCACAATCAGCGGGAGAATCATATATCCTTTTCTCAAAAAGAGCGGAAGGAAACGCGGCAGTTCCTCGCGCGGGAGACCTTTAAGCCCCAGTTTTTTTGCCTCAAGATGCACTGTGATGAAAATGCCGGTGAAATAAAGCAGTGCGGGAACGATTGCGGCCTTAACAATCGTGATGTACGGCATTCCAAGGCTTTCTGCCATCAAAAACGCCGCCGCGCCCATAATCGGAGGCATGAGCTGCCCGCCTGTTGATGCGGATGCCTCCACCGCACCCGCAAATTCGCCCTTGTATCCAAGTTTTTTCATCATCGGGATTGTGAACGAGCCTGAGCCGACCGTGTTTGAGACCGATGACCCTGAGACAGTTCCGAGCAGTGCGGATGACAGAACCGCCACTTTTGCGGGGCCGCCGCTCGCGCCGCCTGCAATCGCATTGCACACATCAATGAAAAACTGCCCGATTCCGGTTTTCTCCAGAAGCGCACCGAACAAGATGAAAAGGAAGATGAACGTGGAGCACGCGCCAATCGGGGTGCCCATAATTCCTTCTGTGTTGTAAAAAAGATGGCACACGACGCGCTGCAAAGAATATCCGCGATGGTGCAGGAATCCCGGCAGATATTTTCCTGTGAACGCATAAATCACGAAAACCGCCGCGATTATCATAATCGGGAAGCCGACAATCCTGCGGCAGCTCTCAAAAAGAATCAGAATTCCGATTATGCCGATTATCACGTCCAGCGTGGTGTTGCTGCCCGAGCGTCTGACAAGCGAATCAAAATTGATTACGATGTACATCCAGCAGGCCGCGCCGGTAAGCCCAAGAATCACGTCATAAAGCGGGAGCGTGTTGCGCGGAAGTTTTTTTGATGCGGGGAACAGAAGGAACGCGAGAAGCTGAACAAAGCTCAGATGCGTTGCGCGCAGAATCTGCGCTGTGATTGTCCCCGAGAGCGTGGCATACAACTGAAAGCAGACAAAAATCACCGAGATTATGAGCGTGATGTACTGACGCCAGCACGTGTGCTCACGGTACGCCTGCTCCCTGTCAAGCTCTTTCATCAGATTTTTCATCTCTTCCTCGTTTGTTGTGGGAAGAATTTTTTCGATGGGGCCGCTGCTAGTCTCATCTTTCATTTATCAGACCTCCTTTTTTTGATTGCTGAATTTTTTCCCGAAAATAATTCTCGCAAGACTGATTTTTTTTGCCTCAAACACAATGCTTGTCTGTGCCGGAAAATAATCTGTAAGAGTCTCTTCCGTCTGATTATGCCCGAGGCGCACGGAATGCCGGGCAATCAGACCGACGGCCATCATCAGCCTGTCCATTTTCCTGTTGATGTTTGTGATGCTGTAAGTATCACCGTTTACGGAAAAAACTGCGCCGGGAATGTCTTCCGGTTCTGGAATTCCGGCGCCATAAGAAACAAAATCCGTCTGGTACAGTTCCAGACTGTCCTTGCCGCAAATCCTGTAATAGTCGTGAACTCTGCCCTTATTCACCGAGTGCGTGTAGGAGATTTCAAAACCGTCTTTGAAACCCTGCCTCGAATAATATCGCCGCGCATTGTCACGACTGCGGATTTCCAGGACGCTCACTGCCGGAAAAAATATTACGGCAGCGAGCAGCAAAACTGATGCCAGTGCTTTAGTCCAGAAGCCCAATTTCTCTGTAATATTTTGCTGCGCCCGGATGGAACGGAACAGAAACGCCTGTCACAGCGGATGCCGCGCTCACTTCCTGACCTTTCGCATGCGCGCGCGCAAGCTCATCCAGATTCTCAAAAAGCGCTTTTGTCATGCTGTACACGGTGTCCTCGTCAAGTTTTGAGCTGGCCGCAAGAGTCGCTTTGATTGCCAGAGCCGGTGTGTCGGAATCAGTTCCTTTGTACGTGCCGCCGGGAATCACAGTCTGCGTGTAGTAGCTGTATTTTGTGCAGATTGCGTCAGCCTCATCCCCAGAGACCGGAATAAGAATCAGTCCTGCGGTGAACGCAAGCTCCTGCAACGCGGAGTTCGGAACTCCCGCAGTGATGAAACATCCGTCCAAAGTTCCGTTCTGAATTCCTTCCGCAGACTCTTTGAAAGAGAGATTGCTTTTTTTGATGTCATTAAAAGTAAGGCCGTAGCCCTCCATAATCTGCTGCGCGTTGAATTCCACGCCGGAGCCGGCATCGCCAACAGAAATCCTTTTTCCTTTGAAGTCCGCGATGGATTTGATTCCGCTGTCTTTTGAGACCGCAATCTGCACCACTTCTGGGTACAAAGTGCCGACAGTAGTGATGTTCTCAAGAACCTCGCCGTCAAAAAGAGCCTTGCCGTGGAAAGCATAGTCCATTACATCATTCTGAACCGTCGCGAATTCCGCCTCGCCTTTGTTTATTAGACGCAGATTTTCCGCTGACGCGCCTGTTGCCTGCGCGGTGACGTTCATACCGTCAATTTTTGTGTTCCAGATGTTTGCGATTGCCCCGCCAAAAGGATAGTAAGTGCCGCTTGTTCCGCCAGTCGCAAGGATATAATCCTTCTGATCGTTTTTGCATCCTCCAAGGAAAATGGCAGTGACCGCAATGATTGCCGCCGCAAATGTGACCTTTTTCATAATAACCTCCAAATTAAATGACTTAAATGACGCTGTACTTTACAATATAAAAGCACTTTTTTCAACCTCACAAGCCAGACATTTTAAGATTTTTGTGATAAAGTTCAGATATGATAGCAGACGGAAAGTATTTGCCCACGCCGCCGCTTCCGATGAGTGAGCGTAAGTGGCCGGGCGCAAGAATCACAAAGGCTCCGGTCTGGTGCTCCGTGGATTTGCGGGACGGAAATCAGGCGCTTGAGAATCCCATGGGAATTGAGACAAAACTCCAGTATTTTGACCTTCTTGTGCGCCTTGGCTTCAAAGAAATTGAGGTGGGATTTCCCGCCTCGTCCGACACCGAGTACGAATTCGTGAGATGCCTCATCGAAGAGAACCGCATTCCCGATGATGTCTGCATTCAGGTGCTCTCCCAGGCAAAAGACTCGCTGATAAAAAAGACTTTTGAGGCGATGCGTGGCGCGAAGCACGTGATTTTCCACATTTACAACGCAACCTCGCCCGCGCAGCGGCTTTATAATTTCAACAAGTCCAAAGAGGAGATTCTCAGCCTTGCCGTCGAGGGTGTGCGCTCCGTGAAAAAGCACATGCACATCGCGATGATTCCTGCGGAAAGTGACGGAGCACCGAGCGGTAAAAAATCAGGCAAAAAAATCAGCGGGATTTCAGGACTTGCCCGGAAAATCCGCCTGGAATATTCCCCGGAGAATTTCTCGCAGACCGAGATTGATTACGCGCTGGAAGTCTGCCAGGCTGTGATGGACGAGTGGGGCGGCGGCGCGGACAATAAAATCATTCTGAATCTGCCGACTACCGTGGAATGCTCGCTGCCCAATCATTTTGCGGACATGATTGAGTATTTTTGCGCGCACATAAAAAACCGGGAGAACTGCATAATCTCGCTGCACAATCATAATGACCGCGGCGAGGGAGTCGCGCAGTGCGAGATGGGGCTTCTTGCCGGCGCGGAGCGCGTGGAGGGCTGCCTTTTTGGAAACGGCGAGCGCACCGGAAATCTTGATATTGTGACGGTCGCGCTGAATATGTACACGCAGGGCATAAATCCCAATCTTGATTTCTCTGATATTCCTGCTGTTGCGGAGCAATATTCCCGTTTTACGGGAATGCCGATTCCGGCGCGGCTGCCTTATGTGGGCGAGCTGGTTTTCACCGCGTTCAGCGGCTCCCATCAGGATGCGATTCGCAAGGCAATGAACGCCCGCAAAAAAATGCCCGGGAACGCCCCGTGGGATGTCCCTTATCTTCTGATTGACCCGCATGATATTGGGCGCGAGTACGAAGGAATCATCCGCATAAACAGCCAGAGCGGAAAAGGCGGCGCGGCATATATTCTTGAGGCGGATTACGGACTTGTGCTGCCAAAAGCAATGCACCAGATTCTTGGCAGCGTAATCAAAAAAGAGGCGGATAAAAAACAGCGCGAGCTAAAATCATCAGAGATTTATGATATTTTTATGGCGCGGTGGGTGAACACAAAGACTCCGCTGAATGTCCTTGACATCACCGAGAAGCACATTGAGGGCGAGCGCGGAACTGACCTTCCCGAGCAGGTCGCGACAATCGCCACTGTGGATTATGACGGGAAACGCTATGCGATTGCCGCAAAAGGAAACGGCCCGCTTGATGCATTCGTTGCCGCAATGAGGCAGACTCCGGCACCGGCGTTCAACATCACAAGTTTTCACGAGCATTCTGTCGGGACAGGCTCGGACACTCACGCGATGGCTTACGTCCAGATTACCAAGGAGGACGGGGAGCAGGTGTGGGGAGTGGGAAAAAGCTCGAACGTGGGGCGCGCGGGAATTGCCGCTGTTGTCTCTGCCCTGAATTTCAGACCGCAGTCTTAAAATCCGCTTTTATGATTGCTTTTTGACCATGTTTGTGGGATAATACTTGTTACAGCAATTCTGATAACGGAGTGTATTTATGGCAAAGGTTCTTGACAGGTTTGACCCGAATCCTAAAAAAGACATGCAGTTAAAGACAAAGCTCATGGGAATTGTCATAATTGCGATGGTTGTCGCGGTTGCGACATCGGTCATAATTTCAATTGCTGTGTCCAGCTCTGGGATGGAAGGCAGCGCGGAAATCGACATTGATAATGCGGGAACCGGCGCAAAATATCTTCTGGATGACTGGGCCGATACCGTATTCAAATATGCTGGTTTCATTTCCACGCAAAGAGAGCTTGAGGACGTGCTTGTGAACAGGAACACTGCCGTTGCAGAGGCTTATGCCAAGCAGATTGTCTCAAGCCTTGGTGTTGATTGCTTTGCCCTTGCGGACAGGGAAGGCTATGTTGTCGGCGGAATGGGCATAAATGCGGGCACACGGGTCACACATTCGCTGGTAGCACGAGTTCAGCGCGGAGTGCGCGTGCTGGTTTATGAGGCGTTCGGTGATATTGATTACGGACTTTTTGCCTTCGCGCCATTGGACTATGGCAGGGGCGTGGAAGGCTTCGCAATCCTTGGTTATGATTTGGCGAGCAACAAACCCGGCAGTTTTGTCGATGTCGTAAGCTCAATTTATGGTGTTGATGTCACGATTTTCAAGGACCGGGTGCGTGTCCAGACGACGCTTGGCAATCACCTGATTGGTGCCGCTATTGACAACGATGAGGTCATTGAGTCGGTTCTGAACCAGGGCAAGGCTTTCATCGGAATGAATAAAATTGAGGGCAATGATTATTACGCGAATTATCTTCCGCTTTCCGGTTCTGACGGGCGGAAAAGCGGAATGCTGTTCGTCGCAAAATCAATGGCGGCAATTGAGGCCTCGACGCTCAAGACAATCGCGATTTCTCTACCATCGTCATTCGTCATCATTTTTATTTCCATTATGATTGTTTTCACTTTTGCCGGCTGGATGATGAGACGAATCAGCGCGGTCACGAACTTCCTTGCGGACCTTGCCTCCGGCGATGCGGACCTTACAAAACGCTGTGACCTTTATGTGCGCGATGAGATTGGCCAGCTCATCATCAATTTTGACCTTTTCATGGACAAACTGCATGACATCGTGAAGAACCTCAAAAACGCCAAAGTGGAGCTTGGAAGCAGCGGAGAGAATCTTTCTGCAAGCATTCAGGACACTTCAAGCTCGGTCACTCAGATTATCACGAGCATTGACAACACGCAGACGCAGATTGGCATTCAGGGCGGTTTTGTAGGCAACGTCAACGATTCTGTTGACAACATTTCCGGCGCAATCAAAGATTTGGATGAGCTGATTGAAGGCCAGGCCGCGAGCGTAACCGAGGCTTCTGCCGCGGTTGAGCAGATGATTGGAAACATAAATTCGGTAAGTAAATCAGTTGATTTGATGACCACGTCTTTCAAAGACCTTGAGGCCAACGCGAACGTGGGATTCACAAAACAGGAGACTGTGAACGAGCGGATTCTTCACATCGAGAATCAGTCGCAGATGCTGCAGGAAGCGAACTCGGCGATTTCTTCCATCGCGTCGCAGACAAATCTGCTTGCCATGAATGCCGCGATTGAGGCGGCGCACGCTGGCGAGGCAGGAAAAGGTTTTGCGGTCGTCGCTGATGAAATCCGCAAACTTTCGGAGACATCTTCCGCGCAGTCAAAGAAAATCGGTGAGCAGCTGAACAACATCCGCGCATCAATCTCTGATGTCGTTGTGTCATCAAACGAGGCGAGCGAGGCACTCACGGAGGTCTCAAACAAACTTGAGGAGACGAACACGGTTGTCACTCAGATTCGCGCCGCAATGGAAGAGCAGAATTCCGGCTCAAAGCAGATTGTTGACGCGCTCAAGACGCTGAACGACTCAACGGTGGATGTCCGCAACTCTTCGCGTGATATGTCCGGAAGCAGCGGCCAGATTGTAAGCGATATGTCAAAACTGCGGGACAGCAGCAATCAGATGAGCCAGAGCATGGACGAGATGTCTGTTGGTGCCGGAAGAATCAAAGAGACCAGCAATGTGCTCAATGCAATTTCTGAGCAGGTCAAGATTGCCATCGGAAATATTGGTGCGCAGGTGGATTTGTTCAAAGTGTAGTTTGCGTGGCGCACCGGCCGGGTTTGCAAAATCGGATTATTCTGATTTTCTTGCAAGCCCGTTTTTTTATTTAAAAATCCGCTTGACAGCCTGCATAAACTGATTGCCCCGGTCGAATTCGTTCTGGAACATCCCGAAACTGGTCGCGCCCGGCGAGAACACAAAAATCTGGTCATCAGTGATGGTGCTCAAATCTTCTTTTGCTTTGTTGAGCAGGTCGTCCAGATTTTCAAAAGGTCCGTGAAAATTTATTCTGGAGTTTTGCAGAGCGGCAAGAAGCCGGTCGGTCGCGCTTCCCGCAAGCAGATACAAAGATTTTGCAGGATATTCTTGATGCTCTGTGTCCGGCGCGGTCAGCACACGGATTAGCGGCGCAAAATCAAGGCCTTTGTCAGTGCCGCCTGTCATAAAAAACACGCTTTTTCCGAAAGCCTGGCTTGCCGCCGCCGCTGCCTCTGGCACAGTGGCGCATGAGTCGTTGTAAAATCGGACGGCTTTCCCAGATGGCGCATTCCACGTGTGAAAAAATTGCAGGCGGTGGTCAATGCCGCTCCATCGTCCGCAGATTTCCACGCATTTTTGCGCGCTAACGCCCATCAGGTACATCACGAGCGCGGCATTCAGGACGTTCGTCCTCATGTGCTCGCCGGGCACAGAAAGCCCCCGCATGATGATTTCCGGGCCGGCCATTTTTGGCAGCAGGATTTTTCCGACGGTCGTTCCGTCCTCATTTTTCTCAAGCCACGCCCCGAATTTCGTTCCGGCAGGAAAATCCGCGCCAAAAAATGGATGTTTTCCGTAGCGGAGCACCGTGCCTTTTGTCTCACGCGCGAACAAATCCCCCCAAGTTCCGCCTTCCTCAGGGCCTGTTCCCGGCTCATCGCCCTCCGCGTCAAAAATGGAATAATCGCCCTGAGTCTGGTCTGCATAAATCAGGCGTTTGTCGGCAACATAATCCTCCATGTTTTTGTACCAGTTCTGATGGTCCGGCACGATTTTTGTAATCAGCGCGATGTGCGGCCGCAGAATGCCACGCCCGCGCAAATCCGCGAGCTGCCAGGACGAGAATTCAATCACAACGGGAGTGTCACTGCTGACCTCATCAAAAAAAGTGAGCGGACTCACGGTGATGTTCCCGCCAAGAAACGCCTTGAATCCCGCCTCTTTTAGCCCGTAATAAATTGCCGAGACTGTTGACGATTTGCCCTTGCTTCCGGTCACGGCAATCACGGGGCAGTCTGTGAAGCGCAGGAAAATGCTCAAATCTGTTTCGATTGCTTTTGCCGCTGCCAGAAATTTATTCCCCTGGATTTTTACGCCCGGATTTTTTATCACGCAGTCCGCGTCCGAAAAATCCTCTGTTATGTGCCCGCCAAGGTGGTAAGTCAGACGTGAGCGGTCAATATCGGGGTCATCATCAAGCTTTTTTATGGTGGGCGCAAGCTGCTCGGCGGTTTTCATGTCCGTCACAGTGACGAGCGCGCCTTTGCTCAGAAAAAATCGGACTGCCGCCTCGCCGCCGCCGTTCAGTCCCAGCCCCATCACGGTGATTTTTTTGCCTTTTATGTTATCAACAGATTTGAACGCGCACTGACGCGGATAAATGTGTGCTGCCATTTTTGCCCCCAAAATCAAAACGCCTCCCTGCGGTGCAAGGAGGCTCTGCCGGGAACCGGGGTCGAACCGGCACGCCGATTGCTCGGCACAGGATTTTAAGTCCTGGGCGTCTACCAGTTCCGCCATCCCGGCAAGTGATATAAATGTAATGGAAGCAGATGAAATTTTCAAGCCCCGGCAAAAGCGGATTGCCCGGCCTGGTCTGCAAATCACGCGCCTTTTCCGCTGTTGCGCACATTCCGCCACTTTATTATAATTCTTCTATGCTGAAAAATTACATCTGGATTTTTCTGATTTCGATGGTTCCGCTCATTGAGCTTCGCGGTGCAATTCCGGTTTCACAGGCAATGCAGCTGCCGGTCGTTCCGTCTTATTTGGTCTGCATCGTCGGGAATATGATTCCCGTCCCAATCATCTATCTTTTTGCGCGGAAATTTCTGGAATGGGGGCAGGACAAAAAAATCATCGGGGGGATTTGCCGCTTTTTTCTGACAAAAGGCGCGTCCGCGGGTGAGAGGCTGCAATCAAAGGCAGGCAGAGGGATTTTCATCGCGCTTCTGCTTTTTGTGGGCATTCCGGTTCCGGGCACCGGCGCGTGGACGGGCACGCTCGCGGCAAGCCTTCTGAATATGCGTTTCAGGCAGACTGTCGCCGCCGTGATGCTGGGAGTTCTTCTTGCCGGTGTGATTATGATGGCGGGAAGTCTCGGGATTTTCTCAGCGGTTTTCGCCGCACTGGGCAAGTAGGGCAATATGTATCTTTTAGTGACAAAACAGCTCATTACAATGAGCATAATCGGTTTGGGCGGATTTATTTTTGCGAAGATTTTCAAAGTCACCGAGCCGGAGCGAAAATTCCTGAGCAAGCTGCTGATGTATTTCATCAATCCGGCGATGGTTTTGAATTCTTTTAACCGCGAATTCGACTCGCAGAAACTTCTTCTGCTCGGGATTGTCGTGATTCTCGCGCTCATAATCCACGGGGTGATGATAGTCCTTGGAATCCTGACGACAAAACAAAAAATCGACCGCCTGGCAATCGCATTTACAAACTGCGGATTCATCGGCATTCCGCTCATCCGCGGGGTTTTCGGAGACGAGGGCATCATTTTCTTGATGGGCTACCTTGCAATATTCAATATCTTGGTGTGGACATACGGCTACCGCCAGCTGAGCGGAAAAACAAATTTCGTGAAAGTCATCACAAATCCGAACATCATTGCGGTGACTCTTGGAATTGTGATTTTCTGTATGCCTGCCACGCTTCCGGAAGTTTTTGCCCGCCCGCTCTCGCTTGTCGCGGACACGAACACCGCGGTGAGCATGATGCTCGTGGGCGTCCTGATAGCGGATTTCCATCCCTCAAAATCAAAGGAAGTTTTCCCGCGCCTTGCAAAAATGACGCTCCTGCGCCTTGTGGTCTGCTCAATACTGAACATCGCGATTTTATTTCTGGCATACAAAGTGATTGGCGGACTTGACAACTCCCGCATGATAATTTTTGTGGTGCTGATTTGCTCGCTGTGCCCGGTTGCCACAAGCATCCCGAGCCTTGCGTGCCTTTTTGACCACGATGCCTCATACGCAAGCCTCACCGTGTCCATCACAAGCATTGTCTGCATAATCACGCTGCCAACTTTTGTGGCCATTACAGAGCGGCTCATCCGCTGACAATTCCGCAAAAATCTGATTGCCCGCCCGAGCCTTGCAGGGCAGGGAAAATTCGGCGGAAGGCGCGGTCTGCAAATCATCTCTGGCATATTGAAAAAATCCATTATCCGTTATATTCTAAAGTAATTGATTTTTTGAGGTGATTTATGTCTGAGGAAAAATTTGATTTTACAATAGAAAATCTTGGACCGTGCACAGTGCATTCCCCAATCACACTTTCAACTGTTCACGGCGATTACACCGCCAATTACGTCCGCGATGATTCCTACATCATCAGCAATGTGCATGTCTGCGATACTTCAAAACCTGTGGTTCTTGATTCTTCCAATCTGATTGAGAGGGCCGGGCCGCGCGAGATGATTTATTTTGACCCGAACCATGCCAAGGCCGGAATCTGCACCTGCGGCGGTCTGTGCCCAGGCTTGAACGATGTGATACGCGCCGTTGTGCGTTGCCTGAACACCCGCTATGGAGTCAAGACGATTAAAGGCTATCAGTTTGGTTTCCACGGATTTTTTGCGGACAGCGGTTATCCCCCAATTGAGCTTGACCGCTATCTGATTGACGAGATTCACAAAATCGGCGGAACATATCTTGGAACAAGCAGGGGCGGCGGTCAGCGCGTCTCTGACATTGTGGACTGCATCGAACGTGACGGAATCAATATGCTTTTTATCATCGGCGGGGATGGAACTCAGCGCGGCTCTTACGACATTGCCTGCGAGGTTGAGAAACGCGGGATAAAGTGCGCCGTCGTGGGAATCCCAAAAACCGTTGACAACGACCTGATGTTCATAGACCGCTCTTTCGGCTTTGAGACTGCGGTTCAGCGCGCGAAGGAGGCTGTGGCTGCCGTGCACATGGAGGCCGCCTCGCAGATAAACGGAATTGGTCTTGTAAAACTGATGGGACGCGAGGCGGGCTTCATTGCTACTGCCGCAACCCTTGCCAGCCACGAGACGAATTTCTGCCTTATTCCGGAAGTTCCGTTTGAGATGGAAGGCGAGCACGGATTTCTGGCCTGCCTTGAGCGACGGCTTGCAAAACGCGGCCATGCAGTAATCGTGGTTTCTGAGGGTGCCGGGCAGGATTTGCTTGAGAGCACCGGTGCAACGGATGCGTCCGGAAACAAAAAACTTTCTGATATTGGCATTTTCCTTAAAAACGAGATTGAGAAATATTTCAAGGCAAAGAACATCGAGATAAATCTTAAATACATTGACCCGTCATATCAGGTTCGTGCCTCGGTTACAACCGCAAGCGACTCAATCTACTGCGAGCGTCTTGGAAACAACGCGGTTCACGCGGCTATGGCGGGAAAGACAAAGTGCGTGATTGGACTTGTGCATGATATGTTCGTGCATCTGCCAATCAAGGCGGTCACTGCGCACCGCAATGCCGTTGACCCCGAAGGCTCGCTCTGGCGCGATACTCTGGACGCGACCGGCCAGCCAATTCTGATGGTGAACGACATGGCCAAGGCTCAGGCAAAAATGGCAGCCGCCGTTGCCGGCGCGAAGAGCAAGCCCAGCGAGCAGAAAAAAGGAAAATAAATCAGATTAGATAACGGGAGCCGTTTTTCACGCTCCCGTTTCTTTATCCGCGAGGTTTTTATGTTCAGAATAAACGGTAAGGACAATGAATTTTTGTGCGCGTCAGATGAATTTTCGGGCGTGAGAAAAATTGCGCAGAAAGTCTGCATGGATGTTGAGCGCGTGACCGGCATTTTGCCCAAAACAGCCGATTTCCAGACGGCAACTTCCGGAAGCGTGATTTTTGCCACTCTTGGCAGAACTGACCTTGCGGAAAAACTCTGCGCGGATGATTCTGCGCTTGCCGCCGAGGTCAAAAAAATCCGGGGCAGGCGCGAGAGTTATGTTTTTGATGTCCGCGCCGAAAAAATCATCATAATCGGAAGCGACAAGCGCGGCACAATTTACGGGCTTTTCCATCTTTCGGAGCGGCTTGGGGTTTCTGCGCTTGTGGATTGGGCGGGCGTTCTTCCTCCTCACCGCGATTTTGTGGATATTGAGCTTGGTGTTTTTGTCTCAAAAGAACCGAGCGTCCGTTTCCGCGGATTTTTCATCAACGACGAGTGGCCTGCGTTCGGAAACTTCTGCAATCACAATTTTGGCGGAATGAATGCCGTAATGTATGAGCACGTTTTTGAGCTTCTTCTGCGCCTTAAAGGAAATTATCTGTGGCCTGCGATGTGGGCGTCTCGTTTTTCTGATGACGGGCCTGGACTTGCGAACGCGGAGCTTGCGGATGAGCTTGGCGTGATTATGGGCGCGAGCCATCACGAGCCGTGCTGCCGTGCGGGCGAGGAGTACCGCTATCTGCGTGGTCCTGATTCTGTTTACGGCGATGCATGGAATTTCTGGAAAAACCGCGATGGAATCACAAAATTCTGGGAGGATGGCCTTAAGCGCAACGGCAAGTTTGAGAATGTGATTACCGTCGGGATGCGCGGCGAGGCAGACACCGCAATCATGCAGAACGCAACTCTTGAGGACAACATAAATCTTCTGCGCGATGTCCTCAAAACGCAGAACCGGCTGATTCGCGAGAACGTGAATCCGAATCTGGATGAGGTTCCGCGGATGCTCGCGCTTTACAAAGAAGTTGAGCCGTATTTTTACGGCGACAATCACACAAAAGGTCTGATGGATGACCCCGAGCTTGAGGGCGTGACGCTCATGCTCTGCGATGACAATCACGGGAATCTGCGCACCGTCCCCACCGAGGCAATGCGCGCTCACAAGGGCGGCTACGGAATGTATTACCATTTTGATTACCACGGATGGCCCTACAGCTACGAGTGGTTCAACACGACTTTCCTGCCAAAAGTCAAGGAGCAGATGACCGCCGCCTATGAGTTCGGAATCCGGGATCTTTGGATTGTGAACGTTGGCGACATCCTCACGAACGAATATCCGCTGTCATATTTTCTGAATTTGGCGTATGATTACGATAGTTTCAGCCGTGCGGATTTCTCAACCGCGCAGTACACAAAAAATTGGGTTGACGCGCAGTTCCCATATTTTTCTGATGAGCAGCGACTTGAGGTCTCAGAAATCCTTTTTAAAGCGACAAAAATTGCGAATATGCGCCGCACCGAAGCCTTGCAGCCGGAGACTTTTCACCCGGAGAATTTTGGCGAGGGCGAAATCATGCTCAGAACTGCCTGCGGGCTTATCTCGCGGGCGGAAAATCTTTTGAAGGCCGTGCCGGAAAATCAGAAATCAGGTTTTTACAGTCAGTTTTATCTTCCGGTCTGCGGAAATCTGAATGTCCTGCAGATGATGCTTTACAGCGGCAAGAACCGTTTTTTTGCCGAGCGCAACGCGCTTGTCGCGAACGTCTACGCGCAGAAAATGAAGGAATGCTACGCCTACGACAAGATGATTGTGGATGAGTGCGACAAAGTTGGCGGCGGCCGATTTTATGGCATGGGCTGGTCAGAGCATTTTGGCTTCCGCAGCTGGTGCGAGGCGAACAATCACTATCCGGTTTATATGTACGTTGAGCCTGCGCGGAAAAAACGCCTTGTAGTGTGGATTGACGGCAGCGAATTCTACACAACCGGTCAGGACTGGACTGTGCGCGACCTTGCGCTCACAGCGTTTAAAAATCCTGAGGTCAAAGAGGCGAGGGTGAAAATCGCAAGTTGCAGTGCGGATGTGCCCGCATATAAAGTGAGCGTCCAGAAAAACTGGCTTGATTTTGAGATTGTGCGTGATGAGGAGGCTCTTGGCGCGGACCCGCATTACATTGAGACGATTGTGCTGAAAATCGACCGCCAGAGGCTTTCGGGTGAGAGCGACAAGACGAATCTTCTTAGAATCGATTTTGATGACGGCCACGGCGCGAAAAATTTCGTGAACGTGCGAGTTGACGCCGCAGTTCCGTGCACTGATTTTCCTGCGGGAACTTTTGTGCAGACCGAGGATTACATCAGCATGGAGGCGGTGCATTTTGCGCGCTCGTCCGGGTTTGATGTCCTGGAGGATTACGGCAAGACGCTCGGTGCGGTGAAGGCCAAAGATGTGACAGCGTCTTATCCGCCAGAAAAGGATGGCAATCCGTTTGTTGAGTATGCGTTCGCTCTGGACGCGGATTTTCTGACCCGTTCCAATGGAAAAGTTGCGTTTGACGTGTACATGAATCCGTCAAATCCCGCGTATAAAGACAACAAATTGCAGTTTGTCCTTGGCGTGAACGGCAAGAATGCGCTCAAAGATGTGGTTGACGAGGATTTTGCCGTTGGCGACAACCGCCAGCCCTGGGGCGATGACATAACCAGCAACATCCGCATTGCGACAGTCTGCGCGGAATGCAGGGCCGGCCTGAACATCCTGCGGCTAAGCCCGGTGACTCCGAACATCGTGATTGAGAAAATTGTGGTGCGTGGCGCAGAAAAAATCATGCCAAAAAGCTACCTTGGCGCACCCGAGACTTTCCGGATTGTCTGACTTTGCCGCAGTTATCACACCGCGCGTAAAAATCATTTTGATTGCCACGCGCGGCGTTGAAAATCAAGAATTTGACTTGTAACACAGAGATTAAAATATTATTTTATAGATATGAGTGATTATTACGAGATTCTGGGCGTGCAGAAAAATGCGACTGCCGATGAGATAAAAAAATCTTACCGGACGCTCGCCTTTAAATATCACCCGGACAGAAATCCCGGGGATTCCGCCGCCGAGGAGAAATTCAAGCAGATTACCGCCGCCTACGATGTTCTTGGCGATGAGACCAAGCGGCGCAGTTACGACTCAGGCGCGTATTCCTCAAATGATTACTCTTACACCGACCAGCGTCAGTATCAGTACACTTACGGAAATCCTTTTGGTGATGAGAATTACTGGGAATGGTTCTCAGGTGCCCGCCGCCAGAACAACTCGCAGAGCGACTGGAACGCCGGCACTCCGCCAAAACGCACGAAGCGCGAGCATTTCTCAATGCTCGTCATCAAAGTGCTCCAGACTTTTGTGGGACTGACTTTCCTGCGCTACTCATGGTTCATAATCCCGTTTGGCCCGATTATCTGCCTGAGCGTGATTGCCAACGGAATTTCCGGAGTTGTGCAGTCTGTGCGCGGACTTCTTAAACCAAGCCGATAAAATACTTTTTCTTGCCGCGTCGGAAAATCAGGACTTTGCCTTCCAGAGCCATATCTTTTGTGATGATTTTTGACTCGTCGTTCACCACCGCGCCGTTTATCGAGACCGCGTTGTTTTTGATGAATTCGCGCGCCTCCCGTTTTGAGCTTGCCATGCCGTTGTTCACAAGAACGTCAACCAGCGGAAGTTCGTCATTGTATGCGAAATTCGGAACGCCTTTTAGTCCGGTCATAATGTCGCTGACGGAAAGGCCTTGAAAATCGCCCTTAAAAAGTTTTTCAGAGACGTTGACCGCGTTGTCCGCCTCATCCTTGCCGTGCAAATCCTTCACAACTTCCCACGCGAGCGTTTTCTGCGCGGCGCGTGTCTCGGGAGCGGCCTGCTGACGGGCAAAAACATCGTCAATCTGCTCTTTGGAAAGGAAAGTGAAGACTTTCAGATATTCCAGGACTTTTGAGTCATCAGAATTTATGAAATGCTGATAGATTGCATACGGCGAAGTGAGCGATTTTTCCAGCCAGAGCGCGTTACCCTCAGACTTGCCGAATTTCTTGCCGTTCTGGTCAAGAATCAGCGGCATTGTGAACGCATACGCGGTTTTGTCCAGAACCTTGCGAATCAAATCAACGCCGGTAGTGATGTTTCCCCACTGGTCGCTTCCCGCAACCTGCATGATGCAGTTTTTCTCCTGATACAAGTGCAGAAAATCATAACCTTGGAGCAGCATATATGAGAATTCCGCGAAGGTGATGCCTGTCTCAAGGCGGCGGCGGATAATGTCCTTGTCCAGCATATAATTGACGTTGATGTATTTGCCGATGTCGCGCAGGAAATTCAGGAAAGTGTAATCTTTCATCCAGTCGTGGTTGTCCACAAGCTCTGCGGTGGGAACGAGCCTTTTTATCTGACTGCGGATTCCGCTGATGTTCTCTCTTACCTTCTCCTCGCTGATAATCTCGCGCTCCGCAGTGGGACGTGGATCCCCGATTCGCCCGGTCGCTCCTCCGCACAAAAGAACCGGATGATGCCCGGCATCTGCAAGGCGTTTTGCCAGGCACAAAGACGGGTAATGCCCGATGTGCAGAGACGATGCGGTTGGGTCGGTTCCCCAGTAAAAATAAAACGGATTTCCGTCCAGAATTCTTTGCAGCTCTGATTCCTCGCCGGCAATGTCTTTAATCAGCCCGCGCCATTTTAAATCCTCAAAAAGTGTCATGCAATCACCTCACATTAAAAAAGGCTTCCTTTCCCGGAAGCCTTCCAGCATAAAAATTTGCTTTGCCTAGCGTTCGCGGAAAATAATGCGGCCCTTGTTCAGGTCATAAGGAGAGAGGGCGACTTTTACGCTGTCACCTGGAACAATCCTGATGTAATGTTTTCTCATCTTTCCGGAAAGATGAGCCGTAATTACGTGACCGTTTGTCAGTTCAACCCTGAAAGTTGTGTTCGGGAGCGCCTCTTTTACAACACCCTCAACCTCAATCGCTTCTTCTTTTGCCATACCTTACCTTTAATTTTCTGAAAAAGAATTTGTCTTTTTGGCGTTTTGCCTTTATTATTTTATTATATACAAAATATGTGCGATTGACAACACGGCGGTAAAAAAACGTTGGGAGGCTTTTAATGGAGCAGGCTTTTCTTGATGATATGAAAACAAAACTTCTGGAGCAGAAGAACACTATACTGGAATCGCTGGCAGGTCAGAGCGAGGATATGAAAGACTTGGTCAAAACCGTTGAGTCCGGCGATGAGGCTGATGTCGCTGCGGATGTTATAGACCGGACTCTTCTTACCGCGCTTAGCACTCAGGATGCGAACCGCCTTCAGCTCATAGAGAACGCGCTCGACAGAATCAATCAGAATAAATACGGCAGATGCCTTAAATGCGGCAAGGAAATCCCCAGGGAACGTCTGGAAGTCATTCCGTATGCGCTGATGTGCATCACCTGCGCCAGTGCAGAGGAGCGCAAAAACAGGTAGATTTTCGGCTGCATCCGGGCGATTTTTTGCCGGAAACTGCAAGAAAATCCGCTGTGCGCCAGTTTGCATGGTCGTGCGGCGGATTTTATATTTTTACGGCGACTGTCCTGCCCCCAAGCGGATAAACCAGCTCTTTGTATCCGATTTTTTTTGCCTGCGTGACGGCGCGCCCGAACGCAAAGTCAAGGGTGTCTGTGCTGTGCGAGTCCGAGCTTACAAGAACCGGAACCTTGCGCTCGAACAAAAGCGCAAGAAACTGCTCGGAAGGGTAAAAATCATCCAGGGCTTGGCGGGCAATCCCGCCGGAATTTATTTCCACAATCACGCCGGCTTTTGCGGCTGCGTCCGCAGTGGCTTTCAGCTCGTCAGCGTACCAAGTGTCGCTCTCATCAAAAAATTTCAGGATGCCGTTTCGTTTCCTGATTACATCCGCGTGGCCAAGAATCTCAAAATCGCCTTTCGCGAGCATCTCACGCTGGGCAGAAAAATATTCGCAGACTGCAAGGCGGCCGTCCACCGCTTCCATCCCGTGATTTTCCTTGCCGTACAGCCGAATCAGATTCTCGCGCACGCGCTCAACGTAACTGTCCACGGTGTAATGCCCGCGCTCGCTGAGCACGTAATGAACCGAGCCAATCAGATAATCGGGATTGAGGCCGTGCGCCTTGTACGCCGCTTTTGATGGCACTGTGACGCCGGGAAAATAATCCGCCTCATAACCAAGGAGAATCTGGATTTTATCCTTATATTTCTCGCGGATTTTCAGAACCTCGGCCTCGTAATCAGCGAAATCTCTTGGTGCGATGTGCCAGCTGCCCGCGAACGGATGCATACTGTGCCCCGAAAAGCCGAGCACGTCAAACCCGCGCTCAATTGCGGCGAGCGCATTGTCCTCCACGGAATTGTTGCCGTCGCACCAGAGTGTGTGAGTGTGCAGGTTGATTTTCATCGTCTCTCCCAAATTAAAAAGTCAGCGGAATTCCCGGATTTTTTTGCCGCATCCGAAAACTGGAACGCGCCCACGGCAAATGTTCGCCGCAGAATCTGCATGGAAATCCGAAATATTCAGCAGATTTCCCCACCTGATTTTATTCCGAAAAATGCAGGACAGAAAGAGTTTTTCTGACGAGCACCTTGGGTTTTTGCGGCTTCAGCAGATAATTTGTTGCGCCCAGCTGAAGGCACTGCGACACAATGTCTTTCTGCGAGCTTGGCGAATAGACGATGACCGGCGGACTGTACGGCCTGCTTTTTATGTATTTGAGCAGGGATATTCCGGTTTTGTCCTCAAGGAAAACATCCAGAATCACAAGGGTGTATTTTCCGTCAATGTAGTTGTCAGAAAATTCCTGGCCTTTCGTGAACGTCTCTACAGTCGCGCCGATTGCCTCAAAAATCTGCTTGGTGTATTGCAGGTTGTTCTCATCACTGTCTATTATTGCGATTGACAGAACGCTGCCGTCTTTCACCTTGCCGGTCTTGTACATTTCATCGGACGTGAATTTTGTTGCGATTGAGCCGGAATCATCAGGCTTGGATTTTGATGTGAGAATCTGCTTCGCAATGAAATCAGAGACGCTTGTGTTCTCGCCGCCCGCGCCAATCAGTCCGTTCAGAAGTTTGGGGAGCGCGGACGCCACCTCAATCCCTGAGTATTCTTTGTGGCCGTCAATAAAATCGCGGATAAAATCGCTTGTGGAAAGCAGTTTCAGATTTTTCTGCTGGACTCCCGGGCACGCGAGGATGTTCTCAATCATAAACTCCACGTTGTAGCCGTCCGCGAAAGTAAAATCAAGGCTTGTGAGCATGACGATGATTTTGGGATTCTCCATTCCCTCGTTCTCAATCATCTCCGCAAGCTTGAACTGCATCAGAGATATTTTGTCGCGGTTCAGGCCGAGCGCAATCTCCACAAAAATGATGCTGTCGCTTCTGTGCAAGTCAAGGACGCAGGCGGTGTCATCCATCAGCAGGGTTGTGCGCAGAATTTTATTGATTGCGTTGAAGAACACGTCAAGTTTCACAGGTTTCTCAAAATATTTTATCACGCCGAATTTTGTGAGCGGCGCGATGTTCGATGGATCTGCCTTTGGCCCTGTTATGATTACGGGAATGCCCACGGTGTTCGTGTCTTTCACTTTCTGCTCAAGGAATTCAATCTCATCCGAGTGCTCGTCATTAAAATCAAGGATAATGAGATTTGGCAGGCTTGTGATGAGTTTTGTCTGCAAATCCCGGTTTTCCTGCGAGACCACCACATCAATGTTCACTTCTGTGAGTTTTTGCTTAAGATAATCACGGAACAACGGATGACTGTCTGCGATAAGAACTCGTTTCATAGTACACATAATATCACAGTTTTTTACGAACGAAAAGAACGATTTTTGTTGCCGATAACTCAAATTTTTTATATCTTTAAGAAATAACAAATGGATGATGCTTTTGCTTGCAGACGGTTTTGCTTGCGGCAGAAGTTATAAGGAGAATAAACAAAAATGGCAAAGCAGTTATTGTTTAGCGAAGACGCTAGAAAAAAACTTTTGAGCGGAGTTGAGCAGATTTCAAAGGCTGTTAAGACAACTTTGGGTCCGTGCGGCCGCATGGTCATGCTGGATAAAAAATACGGTGCGCCCACAATCACAAAGGACGGCGTTTCTGTCGCAAAAGAGATTGAGCTGGAGGACCCTTACGAGAACATGGGTGCTCAGTTTGTGCGCGAGGTTGCCTCAAAAACAAATGATGATGCCGGTGACGGAACCACAACCGCGACTGTCCTTTCTTATGCGCTGGTGCGCGAGGGCGTTAAATCTGTTGCGGCCGGAATGCGCCCGATTGAAATCAAGCGCGGAATCGACAAGGCCGTAAAAATCGCAGTGGATGAGATTAAAAAGAACGCCAAGCCGGTCAAGGGCGCGGACGACATCACGAACATCGCCACAATTTCTGCGAACAATGACGCGGAAATCGGTAAGATGCTTGCCGATGCCATCGAGAAAGTCGGAAAAGACGGCGTTATCACAGTTGAAGAGTCAAAAAATATGGACATGACCGTTGACACTGTTGAGGGAATGCAGTTTGACCGCGGTTACATCTCGTCTTATTTTGTGACAGACCGCGAGCGCATGGAGGCTGATTTTGATGATGCCTACATCCTGATTTACGACAAGAAAATCTCCGCGATGAAAGACCTGCTCCCCATTCTGGAGAAAGTGGCGAACGCGGGCCGCTCTCTTGTAATCATCTGTGAGGATGTGGACGGCGAGGCTCTCACAACGCTCGTTCTGAACACAATCCGCGGCACAATCCGGGTTTGCGCTGTCAAGGCTCCGGGTTTTGGCGACCGCCGCAAGGATATGCTCCAGGACATCGCGATTCTCACAGGCGGTACGGTTGTGAGCGAGGAAGTGGGGCTTAAGCTTGAGTCATGCGGAACTGAGGTTCTGGGTCAGGCAAAATCAATCAAAATTGACAAGGATAACACGACAATTGTCGGCGGGGCGGGAAATCCCAAGGCGATTAAAGACCGTGTCGCCGAAATCAAGACCGCGATTGATAAATCGACCTCTAGTTATGATAAAGAGCAGCTCCAGAAACGGCTTGCCAAGCTTGCCGGTGGAGTGGCTGTAATCAACGTTGGTGCGAACACAGAGACCGAGATGAAAGAGAAAAAGTTCCGCGTTGAGGACACGATTGCCGCCACGCGCGCCGCTCTGGAAGAGGGAATTGTAAGCGGAGGCGGACTTGCGCTGATTGACGCGGCAAAAGCCCTGAACGATATTCCTGATGATTTGACAGAGGATGAGAAAGTCGGATACAAGATTGTGCGCCGTGCTCTGGAGGAGCCAATCCGCCAGATTGCGGAGAATGCCGGGCTTGACGGCAGCGTGATTGCTGAGCGTGCCAAGAACGAGAAGAAAGGCGTGGGCTACAACGCCCGCACCGGCGAGTGGGTGAATATGCTTGAGGCTGGAATCATCGATCCGGCAAAGGTCACCTGCTCTGCGCTGAAAAACGCCGCTTCTGTCGCGGGAACTTTGCTCACAACCGAGTGTGCCATCACCGATATTCCTGAGCCAAAAGCGCCTGCCGCACCCGCACCAGACATGGGCGGAATGTACTAGCAGGATTTCTGCGCATAGCCGCAGAAAAAACTGAACGCCGAAAAGACATCCGCGCGTAGCGCGGATGTCTTTATTTTTGTGAAAAACCGTCATATTCAAAACATGAGGATTTCGTCTATTTTTAGGGCGGATTTCCAAGCCGATTTCTCACCCTTACCCGATTTTACAGCGGACGTAGTTCAGAACGTTTCGGATGTGAATTTGGAAACGTATCCGACGATAAACGGGAACGTTTCCGTTAATCATCGGATACGTTCCCGTCTGCAATCCGAAACGTATCCGGCTTTGCGTGGAAACGTTTCCGTTAGGTCGCCGGGAACGTTCGGAAATCAGAGTGAGGAAATCCTGTGCGGATGGCTCGGCGGATTTTTGCTTGCCTTGGATTTTCCGGGGCATTTTTTATTCAGTTTGAACTTGAGGACACTTGACGGCCTCAAATCGTGAGAAACTGGGGGCGGTGATAAAATCCCGCGGTTATCTCAGCGGATTTTGCTGTAGAGCGTGTTGTCCAGGTCAACTTTCAGAAATCCGCTGCTGCCCGTGTTGTAAAAGGCAGTCTCTTCCCAGGCGGCGTACAGCGTCGTGCCGGTGATGACAAAATCCGAGTAGACGAATCCGGCAGGAAGTTTTGGCAGTCTGATTGCGATTGGCTTGCCTCCGCGCAGAATGTGCTTTCCCGGAAGCGCGCCCTCAATGAAGAAAGTTCCGTCCTCAAAAAGGATGCCGCTCCAGCTTTGCGCGAGCACGGCTTTTGATTTGAGCGGCTTTTCTTTTGAGCCGTGAGCCTCGTTATTATAAATCCGGTTGGAGCTTCCGCCCGCGCTCTTGACTTCCATTATGAACGGAAGATTGTCAGAAAATCCCCTGAGCATATTTCTGATTCGCTCCGGGGCCTGATTATACGGAATCTGAGTTTTTGCCGCGCGGAATGTGTCCACATCTGACTCGGTGATTACGATATTGTTGCGGACGTTTGCGGGCGACAGCGTGAGAAGCGGCACTGTCGGCTTCCATGAAATGTACGAAAAGATGATGCGCTCGTCTGTGATGGATTTTATGCTGCAAAGCCAGTTCAGGCCATCCCACACAAAATCCACGACTTCCGAATTCGGCTCATCAATCAGGCTGGCACAGTTCACAATTGGATAGGAAATCTTGGCAGTGTCATCGAACTGCATCAAAAAAAGATGGTCGGTTTTTCCGGTCCTGTACATATCCTCCGTGATTGTTTCGTTGAAAAACGCGCTTTTATAGATTGAGAAAATTGGCACATCATTCAGAAAAATCAGATTTCCGGCAGTCCTGTCATCAAAAACCGTCTTGTCCAAAGAGATGGAGACCTTGTCGCCCTCAAAGCACAGGATTCCAAGCCTGTTCACGACTGCGTAAGCCTTGCTTATTTCCAGATTCGAGTCATCTGTGTTGTTCGCCGATGAGATTCGGATTGCCTCCGTCCAAGGTTTTTGCTGTCTGAACGGTACGTGCTGGATTTTATCAATCTCCTTGAACGTCCGGTCTGTGAAGTAATACCATGTGTGATTTTTGCTCTTCACTTCCAGCGTCTCAATCGCCGTTTCCGCATTAACCTGAATCTGAGGCTGCGGCTGATTTTTCGCGCAGGAAATCAGCGTGAGTGCCACCGCGCTCAAAGCCAGAAATATTCTCTTCATCTGTTTTTTCATAGGTCGCCTTTTCTTCAATGAATATCGGCATTTTGCAGCGCTTAAGTGACAGATTTTTTGCGGAACTGCCCTCAATAATCATCCCGATTTCCCCGCTCAAAAACAGGCTCGGCACGCTCTTTTTGATGAGCACGGTTTTCTCCCATGCGATGAAACTGTTCTCTGGTATGAACGATGACAGGACTTTTCCGCCCAAAACCGCGTCCTCAACCGCAATGCAGTTCGTGTTGTTCAGCAAAGAAGCCTTGAATTCGCCGGAAGTGAGATTCTCAAGCAGCTTCTGGCTGTCAATCAGCCACGGATTATAAAATTTCGCCGATTTTCCTGCCTGCCCGTCCGGCTCATCGTCATCCGCCTGCGCGGCCTCCATCACCTTCTGGATTTTGCTGTCAATGGAATCCTGCGCCTTTGCCCAGTTGAACGACGAGAGAAAATCCCGGATGTGCTTGCCGCTTATTCCGGTCTCGCTCCTGTTTTGTATGATTCTCTGCATTGCGTCCGCAAGAAAACCGCCGCTCCAGCTGAGGCACTCTTTCTCTGCGGGGTAGACAAGCCCTGCCGGAAGAAAATATGCGCACTCCTCGCCCGCAATCAGGGTGATTGGCCTGACGGTCACGGCGGCCGGGGAATTTTTCACAACGCCAATCGAGAGAGGCGAGCCATCAGAGAAAAATTCCAGTGATTGCGCCGCGCTGCCCGTGGTCTCAATGCGCACAAGCCAGCGCGATAGCGCGGGATAATCATCGCGCACGGAATCTTGGGGCGGCCATTCGGGCATAATGAGCCTCAGCGTCTCTGTCTGCGGATTCTGCGCCCCGAGCGCGCAGGAAGTGAGCGTCAGAGTTGCGGCCGCAAAAATCAGGGGAAAAATCATCGCAATTAAAAGTCTGAAAATCCTCATACTTTATAATAGTCAGGATTTTTTCATTTCAGACGATTCCCGCACTTTTTTTTGAGAATTATTCGAATTTCGCGATTTCTGCCTGGCACAACTGGTCGCAAAGCTCATTGTATTCGATTCCGGCGTGACCTTTGACCCAGTTCCAGGTGACGTTCAGCGAGGAATTCAGTGCGTCAAGCGTTGTCCACAAATCCTGATTTTTCACCGGCTTTTTGTCTGCGGTTTTCCAGCCTTTCGCTTTCCAGCTTTTTATCCAGCTGGTGATTCCGTTGCGCACGTACTGGCTGTCAATGTTCACGGTGATGTGGCAGCCCGAAAAATCCGGAGTGTTGCGCACGACCGTCAGCGCGTTGATTGCGGCCATAAGCTCCATGCGGTTGTTCGTGGTCATTTTCTCGCCGCCGGAAAGCTGTTTTACGATGCCGCCGGCAATCACAACGATTGCCCAGCCGCCCGGCCCGGGATTCCCGTGGCATCCGCCGTCTGTATAAACTGTGATTTCATCCATAAAACTGATTTCAGAATTCCTTTTTGATTTTCGGAAGCTCGCGCACCCAGACTTCTGCCATGTATTCATAGCCCTTTTGGTTCGGGTGGATTCCGTCCTTGCACATCAGATTACGGTAGTTCGGAGCGTCAAGCATCGCCTTGCGCATATCCACGAACTGCACGTCCGCGCTCCTCGCAAAATCCACAATGGCGATGTTGTAACGCTCGTGATTCTCATAAAGTTTGTGCGGATTTCCGTCCAGAAATCTGAGGATGTTATCCCGATTGTTTCCAGCGCAGATGTGCTCGAACCACCAGTCGGGCACAAGAGGCGGCATTGTCATCAGAAGCGGGGTGATTTTATTCCCGCGCATGACCGAAGTCATCTCATCGATTATGCGGATAAAATCGCTGAGCGTTGTGCGCGGCTTGTGCGAGATGTCCGCAGGAAACGGATTTTCGCTGACCGGCGGCCAGTCGTAGTCGCAGTCGTTTCCGCCCGACTCAATTATGCCAAGGTCAAAACGCTCGCCGCGCTCCATCATTTTTGCGAATTTTCTCTGTGCCTTTGAGATTATGTTCCCGAAAACAGACTGATTGTTCAGCTCGAATCCAAGGGTTCTCTGTGCGAGCGCAAGGCTGTTCTCCGCGATTATATCAAACAGGTGTCCGCTGTTTGTTCCAGTGACCGCGCCTTTGAGGATTGAGTCCCCGAATACCGCGATTGAATTTATTCCGTTCTCCATAAGTACAGTTATAGCACTTTTATGATGATTGTCAACAATCAGTTTCTCCTCTATACTGTGACTATGGAAAAGTTAAAAATTTTGCTTGCAAAAGGAAGAATTTACGAGTCTGTCTACGAGCTTCTAAGCGATGTCGGCATCTCAATCCATCTGCCGGACAGAACGTATTTTCCCACCACAAATCAGGATGACCTTGCCTTTCAGGTGGTGAAGCCGCAGATTACAAGCCTTCTGCTTGCGGGCGGCAAGGCGGATGTGGGATTTTCCGGCAAGGACTGGGTTTACGAGAACGGCGTTGAGAATGATGTCGTGGAGATTATGGATCTTGGATTTGACGGCGTGCGGATTGTCGCGGCCATTCCGGAGACCCGTGATTTTGACCGCCTGCTTGAGAATCCCGTCACAATCGCGACGGAATACCAGAATTTGAGCCGTAAATGGGTTGCGGAAAAAAAGATTCAAGGTACGATTTTCCGCACCTGGGGCACTTCCGAAGGTTTTGTGCAGGACACCGATGACTCAATCGCGCAGATTCTGATAGACAACACCTCAACCGGCTCGTCTTTGAAAGCGAACCGCCTGAAAATCGTTGACACGCTCATGGAATCATCCACAAGAATGTACGCATCCAAAAACGCAATGGCGGATGACGGAAAAAGGCAGAAAATCCTTGAGCTTAAAATGCTTTTTGAGACCGTCCTGAACGCCAGAAGCCGCGTCATGCTAGAGATGAACTGCGCCCAGGACAAGTTCGACAATCTGATTAACGGACTGCCCAGCATGAAAAGCCCCACTGTAAGCCCGCTTTTTGGCGGAGGCGGCTATGCAATCAAAATTGCGGTCAGAAAATCAGAGGTGCCGACTTTGCTGCCAAAACTCCAGAGCCTTGGCGCGACGGACATTGTTGAGTACGAGCTGCGCAAGGTGATGCTCTAGCTTTTTAAGGAGGCGATGATGAGGACTGCGACTGTAAAACGGACGACCGGTGAGACCCAGATTGAGCTGACGCTGAACCTTGACGGCAGCGGAAAGTGCGAGGTTGAGAATCCAATCGGATTTTTTGACCACATGCTCAGAAGTTTCTGCAAGCACGGACTTTTTGATTTGCGCGGCAGCATAAAAGGCGACCTTGAAGTTGACCAGCACCACACAATCGAGGACACGGGGATTGTTCTTGGCGAGTGTTTCAGGAAAGCTCTTGGCGACTGCGCGGGAATTCATCGCGCGGGTTTTTTCATCTGCCCGATGGACGAGACTTTGGCGCAGGTTTCTGTGGATTTTGGAGGCCGTCCGTATCTTGTCTGCAATTCCGCTCTGACCGGCGTTCCGCTTGTGAGCGTGAGCGGCGGAAAAGAGTCAAGTTTTCAGACTGATTGCTTTGAGGATTTCTGGCAGGGCTTTGCGAACAGCGCGCTGTGCAATCTTCACATTGACGTGATTCGTGGCAGGAGCGACCACCACAAAATGGAGGCGTGCTTCAAGGCATCTGGCAGGGCAATCCGTGCGGCGGTTGAGCCTGATGCCCGCAGAGCCGGCGCGATTCCGAGCACAAAAGGCGTGATTGTCTGACCTCTGCGTTTGTGCACACCTTGTCCGCAAGTTGTGCACAGTTTATCCACAATTTTTGCACGAAATTCTGTGTCAAGCAGTTTTCTGAAAAATATCAGAAAATTCGCAAAAATATTTTTCGTACAGTTGTAATTCTTTGTAATATAATGATTTAGGTTGCCTGCGCTGCTTAAAAATCACATTTTTGATGCAGGCGGAATGTTTCACATCAGGTGTTTCACGCGAAGTTTTCCCCTGTTTTTGCACAACTTATCCACAATTTTAGGAAAGGCGGTCAAATCAAAAAAAATCCCGGACAAAATCCGGGGGAATGCACGGCTCGGCGGGGAAATCAGCCTAAAGAAACCGAGCCCATCTCGTTTATGGAAATGATTGAGCGGCAGCCCGAGCAGCGGAAATGACCCGGTTTTGTTGAGCGCAGTTTTTTGTCGCAAACTGGGCAGCGCACAAGAAGCGGAAAAACGCTGCCGAAAGTGGGCGTTCCGCCGTGCTTGAAAAAGTCCAGCACTTCCTCAAGGTTTGCCTTGATGTTGAAAAACTGTGAGAAGCCAAGCAGCTGGAAAACCTCGTAGACTTTCGGCTGAACTTCCTGCATGACAATCTCGCCGCCTTTTGATTTCAGGATTTTCAGAAATGATGCGAACGACCCGATTCCTGTGGAAGAGACATAACTTAAGGCAGAGCAGTTGAAAATCAGATTGAGAAAGCCCGCATCTATGATTTTATTAACCTGTTTCTGAAAAAAATTGGAGTTATAAGTGTCGATGTATCCGTTCAAATAAATAAAAATGCCTGAGTCAATGCCTTCTGCTTTCCTCAGACTGATGGTAAGACTGCTGTCTCTGTCGCTGTCAAACCCTGTAATCAGAGCGTTATTGTCATCCATAGTTCGACTATTATATCAGTTATTGAAATATCATGTCAAATCCTGCATCGCGGACGCAGATTTTTTTCAACATTTGTTCAGAATGTGCGATAATATAATGAATGGGATTGTTATGAAAAAGACGCTTAACCTTGTGATTATGTATTTTGCCTCTCTGATATTTGGACTGGCTTTCGGAACGTTGATGTACGCGATGTTCCTGAACCTGCTGAGTTACGTTGCGGGCGACAATCTGCGGCTTTTCACCACGGAAGTTCTCTATCATTCTTTCTCATACATCAGTTTCTGCGTGATTTTTCTTGCCTGTCCGCTCGTGGCATTCTACCGCATCCGGCATCCGGGCGGAATCTCGCAGACCATCATTTTTCTGATTCTCTGCTTTGTCACATGGATTGTAATTCTGCCCTTGAACTGCAAGCTGTGCGACTATCTTGATAAAAATTATCCATTCACAACAGAAGAGTCTTATCTATCAAAAGATTATTTCCGCCATGTTGACAACGAGGTTTATTATTTCACAAATGATTTCACATACTCCAACGGCGGAATGAAGGCAGACGCGGTCATAATCCAGACGGAAAAAGACGACGACTATGTGATGTTCGGGCCTGTCCGCGATTCCAATGCTTTTAAACTGAACACAAAGGCCGCTCCCTTCCGCGAGATTCTTGTGCGCGAGAGTTTCCGCGGCAGGCTCAGCCCGTCTTTCGTGAATTTCCGCGCGCTTGCCGTTGGCGGACGCTACGCATTCTCCCGCGCTTTTGATGACGGCATCCTCACCTTTTTGTTCTATCTTTCTTTCGCGCTCGCGCTCTGCTCGGTTTATCTGCTTACAAATCTGTTTGACTGGCGGCTTCTGACCACAACGCTGTTTTTCCTGCTCACATCGCTCATCCTCTCGCTGAATTCCGGATTCTTCTCGCCGTGGCTGGGGACAATATCGCAGCAGCTTGGCGGCAACGCAATCTATGATTTTCTGGCAAAATGGCATCCCGAGCCGCTGGTTTTTGTGGCAAACTGCCTCCTCGCGCTTATTTTTACGGTAATCTGGATTGTCGGCTTGGTCATCAAAAATCACACTCAGAAAAAGGACTAGGAGACGCGGATGAAAAAGATTTTCGGACTGCTTTCTATTTTTCTTGGGCTGTCGCTTGTAATCTGCATGATTTTCGCGGCTTTCGCGGATTTTTCTGCGGAACTTCCAAAAAATTCAGTCAACGCGCTTAAAATTCTCACCGGATTTGAGTATTTCATAAATTATCTGCCCGCAATCATGATGACGGGCTTTGTTGTCAGCTGCTCGGTTTATTTTGGCCAGAATTCCGAGGGAAGCACATCGCGTTTTTCTGCCGCAATGTTCGCCCGTTTTAAAACAATCATGGTCGCGGTGATTGTGATTGCTTTTGTGCTCACTCTTGGCGCGGAAGTTTTTGGCGTTCTGATTGGCCAGCAGAAAAATCGCATTGTAAATCGTCCTAAACTTGTGAGCGAGTACATAAAAGTAGGGCGCACTTTGTATGAGAAAGGCTATTATGAGCGCGCGATGGGTTACGCGGACGCCGCGCTTAAATTATCCCCAAAATCTGAGGAGGCCTCGCGGCTTCTGGATGACGCGGAGGTTGCGAGCAATCAGAGGCGCGACTCGAACATCAGGATAAAACTTTATGAGTCTGTGGAGAATGCCGAGAAAGTTGACCACGTTGTAATCGACCCGAATCAAATTGCGGAAGTCTATGAGTATTATCTTAGGGCGCAGGATTATTTTGATAAAAAAGAATGGTTCAACGCGCATTATTACGCTTATGTCGGGATGAACCTTGCCAGCCCAAAGGACCCGAATCTTGAGGAGCTGCGCAGAATCGCGACTGCGGCATGGAACAATCTGAGCGAGTACCATAATCTTGCGAAGACTGATGAGCAGCTTGCGTTCGGCAAAAAATATGAGGGCTATCTCGCGCTTCTGGAAAAGGATGATTTGCGCGCGTATTATATTTTCAACGAGCTTTATAATTCATCGCGGGAATTCCAGTCAGACCCGGATGTGATTTTCTACCGTGCGATTGCCGAGAACCGGATTAACGAGAAATGCTTCTTTATAGATGAGACTTTGGAGCTTGAGAGCTTTGAGGATGCCAACGACATTTATTTTGCCTACAAGTATCTGGACGGAAGTCAGGACATCATCTATTTTAAAGGCGTGACCACCGTGCAGGGGACCGGAAAATCAATCCAATATCTGCGGGGGCTTTTCATCAGCTCTGTGGACAAGGACGGCAATTTGTTCAGGACAATGTCCGTGCCTTACGCGAAAGTCCTGCCGGTTTCTGTGGAGACTTTCTCGCCCACGACGAGGCTGCTCATGGGGCTGGATGATAAAGTGCGTTTTGTGCCTTATATCATGCTACGCTCTGTGGAGCGTGATGGGCCGGCCGGCGAGTATCTTCCGGAGTACACTTACTATCAGGAGATGGAGGAGACTTATCCCGAGCACCTGATGTTCTCTATCCCTTATGACGATTTTATTATGCTTGAGAATTCGATGAGAAATCCGTCCATAATTCCGCTTTATACTTTGTTCATGCTGCTCTCGCGCACAGTCAAATACGGATTCTCTGCGGATGTTTTCGGCGCGGTCTGCCTTAACCGCATTTTCTATCCGTTCTGGATGATTATAATTTTCATCATGCTCGCCACGTTCGCCTGGAACAACAGGACGAATGTTGACCAGTATTTCAAATTCTGGTGGGTCTTCGTTTTCCCGGTTTTCATGCTGATTGCGGACGTTTTCTATAAAGCGTCAATGTTCGTCTTCAAACTGATGAATTATGCTATCCTTGCGAGCATGGGTATAACCGGAGCCATGCTGGGCGCGTTCGCGGTTTATTCAGTCGCGCTTGTGGTGTGCTCCCTGTTTTTCCTTGGCCGCCGCTCGCTCCACTGATTCTGCGCCAGAATATCAGACTTGCGGCAGACTACTTGCGGGAAAAACACGATAGTATTAGAATGTTTTTTCTGTGAGGTGCTCCAATGAACATTCAGATGCTGGACAAGTCAGTGCGCAGAATCCCGGATTTTCCAAAACCTGGCATTCTTTTTTATGATATTACGGGCGTTCTTGTAAATCCGGATGCCTTTAAATTCTGCATAGACCAGATGATTGCGCTGTACAAAGACGCGCAGTTTGATGCCGTTGCCGGAGTTGAGAGCCGCGGTTTTGTTTTTGCCGCTCCGCTCGCGGAACGTCTTGGCATTCCGCTTGTCCTGATTCGCAAAAAAGGCAAGCTGCCCGGCGAGACGTATCAGTGCGGCTATGATTTGGAGTACGGCCAGTCTGTGATTGAGGTGCACAAGTCTGACATCAAAAAAGGCGGACGCTATCTTGTTGTTGATGATTTGATTGCCACCGGCGGAACTCTCAAGGCCGCCAAAAATTTAATCGAGCAGGGCGGCGGGACAGTCACCGATTTTTTCGGCGTGATTGGGCTGCCGTCCTTGAATTATGAGCAGATTCTCTCGCCTTGCCGGGTGACAACCCTGATAAATTACGACGGCGAGTAAAACCGGGCGTTAAAATCCGCCAAAATCAAAAATAAGAGGACAGGATTATGATTCATTTGCCAGAAAAATACGCTTCCATTCTGACTGCGAAGCAGACCGAGCACGCGATTGTCTCAATCAAGGATTTTTTTCAGCTTGCGCTCTCAACCGAGCTGAACCTTACGCGCGTCACCGCGCCGCTTTTTGTAGGCTCTGGGCGCGGAATCAATGATGATTTGAACGGCGTGGAGCGGCCGGTCAGTTTTCCCGTGAAAGCCCTGAACGAGTACCGCATGGAAATCGTGCAGTCGCTTGCAAAATGGAAGCGTCTTAAAATCACCTCGATGGCGCTGGGGCCGGAATTCGGAATTTACACGGATATGAACGCTCTGCGTCCGGATGAGGATTTGGACGCGGTTCATTCAATTTATGTGGATCAGTGGGACTGGGAGATGGCGATTGACCCGCAGAACCGCACGGTGAGCTATCTTAAGGATGTGGTGCGCAAAGTCTACCGTTGCATTCAGCGGGCGGAATTCTTCATTTTTGACCGCTACCCGCAGATTACTCCGATTCTGCCAAAAGAAATCACGTTTGTTTATGCGGATGATTTGCAGAGAAAATATCCTGAGCTTTCGCCAAAAGAGCGCGAGGATAAGGTTG
This sequence comes from Treponema sp., assembly GCA_022510865.1. Taxonomy (GTDB): domain Bacteria; phylum Spirochaetota; class Spirochaetia; order Treponematales; family Treponemataceae; genus Treponema_D. The sequence continues at coordinate 45,326 of JAFLSQ010000003.1, read as the reverse complement.
CCAAGGAATTCGGCGCGGTTTTTATCATCGGCATTGGCGCGAGACTTCCCGACGGAACAATTCACGATGGGCGCGCCCCGGATTATGACGATTGGATTACCCAGACCGAGGACGGTCATCACGGTTTGAACGGCGATATTCTTGTCTGGAATCCTGTCCATCAGTGCGCGCTGGAGCTTTCTTCCATGGGCATTCGCGTAAGCCCGGAGTCACTGGCGGCGCAGCTCAAGGAAAGAGGCGCGGAAAATCGTTCTGCGCTGGAATTCCATTCGCGGCTGCTCAACGGCGAGCTTACTCAGACGCTGGGCGGGGGAATCGGGCAGTCAAGGCTGTGCATGTTCCTTCTGCGCAAGGCTCACATCGGTGAGACGCAGGTGAGCGTCTGGACGGACGAGATTAAGGCGGACTGCAAGAACCGGGGAATTGTGCTTCTGTAAAAATGGAAAAAGAATACAGTTTTTCGCTCGCAGAGATAGAGAACAGTCTTTTCTCTTTAAAAGAAAAAGGAGTTACAGAGCTTTCTGTGCACGACAAGGCTTTGTCCGGCGACAAGCGTCGCATCATCAGCATGATTAAAAGAGTGGGTGCGGAATATCCGGGGCTTTTTCTTTCAATTCTGATAAATTCTGATGCTGTGGACTGTGATTTGGTTTCTGCCGCCGCACAGATTTTCTGCTCGCTTGAGATTCCGCTGCTTTGCGTCCAGAAAGGCGGCAAACTTCTTTTTGATAAAAAAAAATATGCGTCCAAGGCGCGGCTTTTAAATCAGAGCGAGATTGTCTTTGGCTTCCAGCTTCTGTATGCGGACAATCCCGCTGACTCGCTGAAATTTTTTATGGAGCGCCTTGATTTTGCAGTCCAGCAGTATCCAAATCATCTGGATTTTCCCCAGACTGAGGGCGCGGCTGATGGCCCTGCGGAAGGCGCGGTTGTGAGCGGAACTTTTTCTGCAAAAGAAATCCGGCACGCGCGCGATATTGCGTTTGCGGCGCGGACTTTTTATTCCGCCGGGCGGGCAGTCCCATGGTTTCTGTCTGTTTTGCGGCCGTTGCGGATTCATCCGTCAAGATTTTTCGCGGATTTTGCCGAATGGCAGCGCTGCAATAACTGCGATTTTCGGAGCGGATTTTCTCCCGAGTCCGAAAATCACAAATCACTGGAAAAAATGCAGCTTCTTTTTCTGGAGCAGAAATACGAGGAGAAAAACTGCCCGCAGATTTTTCCGGCTGTCCGCGATGTGGTGTGCCTGAACGGTGCGCTCGCGCGGCTTGCGGGGGAAGGCGAGGTGAGCGTTGTGCAAACTTCCTACCATCCGGATGATATTCTTAGCCCGGAATCTGCGGATTTGCAGGCTTTCTCCGACAATGTCTGCATGGAAAATTGCCGCGTGAAAGTTTTTTCTGATGGCGAGAATCCAGATTATACTGTAGAATAGGTCGTAAGAATCGGAAGATGAAAAACATCGCAATTTTTGCATACAATTTTACCGTCGAGTACACCACATCAGTCCTTAAAGGAATTTTCCGGTTTTTTAAAAATCGGGATGATGTGCGGATTTTTTATGCCCAGACAAAACTTCCGAACATCAGCATCGGATTTTTTGAGTACCAGTATTGGGCTGCGGCGGAATTCCTGAACACCAACTTCATTGACGAGGTGATTGTGGTGTCGAATTCCTATTTTTATTATATTTCCGTCGAGGATTTTCTGCGGACAATCAGCCCGTTTTTCAAAAAAAAGTGCGTCTCAGTCGGTTTTGATTTAAAAACCGATAACTCGTACTGCACCGAGACCGACTGCAAGGATTCATACGATGAGATTATCGGGCATTTAAAATCAGTGCACGGATGCACGCGCTTCGCTTTTCTTTCCGCGAACAAACTCGGCTCAGAGGAGGCTCTGGAGCGTTACGAGGCTTATAAATCCGCGCTTAAAAATCACGGGCTTGTTTTTGATGAGAGCCTTGTTTTTGACGGCGCGTTCACTTCCAGCTCTGCCCGCGAGGAGCTTGCAAGGCGCGTAAAATCCAGGGATGACATCAATTTTGACGTGCTTCTCTGCGCTAACGATTTGATGGCCGTTGGCTGCATAGATTATTTTCTTTCTATGGGCGTGGCTGTTCCGGACGAGGTTAAGATTGTCGGATTTGATAACACTTCCCACGCCGCGCTCTGCAATCCCTCAATAACGACGATTGACCCTTCAATCGGGCAGCAGGGATATGATGCCGCGGAACTCGCGCTCAGTCTGCTTGAAACCCCGGATGCGCCCGCCGGCAATCGCCGTACATCTTTGCAAATCCGCTACAGACGCTCGTGCGGCTGCAATCCTGTGGGCGAAGGCACGAACATGAACAAATATCACAGCCTGCTTTCTTATTATGATGATATTAACGGGATTGATTTCCTGTTCGATTTTGTGCGCGGCGCGTCATCGCTTGCTGAAATCGCGGAGTCGCTCATAAAAATCGGATATATGTTCGGATTCTCAACTTTGACGGCGTGCATGTACGACGAGCCGTTCGCGCTCAAACAATCAGAGCATTTTGACGTGCCTGATTCCGTGCGTTTTGTGATGCACGTGAACCTTGACAGCGGAAAAAACATTGTTGACGAGAACGGGGAGGTCTTCAATCCGCATGAGAAACTGATTCCCTCCTGCCTTGAGACCGAGGAGCTGAAAGACGGCGGGCAGTTCGTTTTTCAGCCGATTTTTCTTGGCGAATATCATTACGGTTATATAATCTGCAAACTGCGGCGGCCTGCGTTCGCAATGAACAGCGTTGTCCTGAAAATTCTGGCGAGTGTGCTTTCTCAGGGGCACAATTATTCCAAGACGCTGCGCCGCGTGGAAAGCCTGAATTCCGCGAACCGGGAGCTGCAATCCAACAACATCGCGCTTAAAAAGCAGTCCACAACTGATGAGCTTACCGGGCTTCTGAACCGCAGGGGATTTTCCGCCAATGCGCAGAAACTTGTCTCTTTTGCGGCGGAAATGCAGATGAACGGACTTGTCTGCTTCGCGGACTTGGACGGCCTTAAACAAATAAACGACACTTTCGGGCACGATTACGGCGATCTTGCCATAAAATTACAGGCAAAAGTACTAAGGACGGCGTTCCGCCAGACAGACATAATCGGGCGGCTCAGCGGCGATGAATTCGGCATTGTCTCCGTTGGAATGGATTTGAGTCATCTTGAGAAAATGCGCAGAAAAATCGCGGAGATTGACGCCGCGCTCACAAAAGAGAACAATCTTCCTTTTGATTTGTCAATCAGTCTTGGCGCGACCGCATTTGATGACACTATGACAGATCTTGGCGAGCTTCTGAAACTTGCGGACGATGATTTGTACGAGCAGAAAAAAATTCATCACTCGCGGATGGATGGCGCGTGATTTTTGCGGGGCCGCTTTGAGCGAGAAATTCATTTTCACAGTGCAAGATGACATCCGGCTGGATTTATTCCTGCGCTCGCACTTGATGTATGCCATCAGAAATTGCCCGGAAATCTCAAATTCAAAAATCAGAAGGCTCATTGCGGCGGGATGTGTCAGCGTGAATTCCCGCGTGATTGCCCGGCCCGCTTTTGTGCTCCGCCCCGGCTCAAAAGTGACCGTTCTTTTTGACCGCCAGAAATTTTTCTACGAAAGGCAGCCCGACGACATCACTTTTGTGCTCACAGAAAAAAATGTCCTTTTTGAGGATGACAACCTGATTTTTGTGGATAAGCCCGCTTTTTTCCCGGTTGAGCAGACCATAACCGCGAACCGCGCGAATCTTCACGATGCTGTGGTGGATTTTCTTTGGGCGCGCGACAAATCGCTCAGAAATCCGCCGTATGCCGGAATGATGCACCGCCTTGACCGCGAGACCAGCGGCGTGATTGTTTTCACTAAAAACCGCGCCATCAACAAGGATTTGCACGCTGTTTTTGAGAGCCACCGCCTGCGCAAGGAATATGTGGCGTTGTGCGTGCCGGAAAATCCGCAGGTGAGAATTCCGCCCGCGGGCACTTTTTTTACGGTGGAAAAATTCATGGGGCGGATAAGCGGAAAATCTCAGGCGGGAAAATGGGGCGAGCGCAGCGAGCGTGACGGCGGGCAGTATTCCCGCACGGATTTTCTTGCCGGCAACGTTCAGAAAATCGGTTTGAGTGAATGCGTTGAGATTCGCTGCATTCTCCACACAGGCCGGACTCATCAGATTCGCGTTCATTTGAGCGGCGAGGGCCTGCCGATTCTTGGCGACACGCTTTATGGCGGCAAAAAATCAGACAGGCTTTATCTTCATTCGCAAAGGCTTGCTTTTGACTGCGCCGGAAAATCCTACGATGTCACTTCGCCTTTGCCGTGGCTGTAAAAATCAGAGATTTAAAAATCATAGATTTTTTTTAAAATCAAACATTTTTAATGATTTTTGTTGACGATTTCTTGTATAAATCATTACTTTTATATTTAGAACAAGAAAACAGAGGTTTTTGATGGCAGAAGAGAAGAACGAGCAGGCAGAAAATCAGACGGAGGATTCTGCTGCTCAGACACAAGAGGAGGCGCAGGCGGATTGCCCGCAGGAACCGGATGATAAGGAGCTGACTCCCGAGGAGAAAATCGCCGCGCTGGAGGCACAGAACGCCGATTTGCAGGACCAGCTTCTGCGCCGTGCCGCGGATTTTGACAACTATCGTAAGCGGATGATAAAAGAAAAGCAGGACACTTACGATTATGCCAACGCATCTTTGCTGGGCGACCTTCTTGACAGTCTGGATAATTTTGACCGCACCATTGATGCCGCCAAGGACGCGAAAGACGCCAAGTCAATCGCGGACGGAATCAAGATGATAAACGAGAGCCTTGTCAAGCTTCTCGGGGATAAATACGGGCTTACCGCCTATGGAAAAGAGGGCGATGAGTTCAATCCTGATGAGCACGAGGCAATCGGTCGTGTTGAGGCTGAGGATGCGGAGAAAGAGACTTTGGCGCAGGTTTATCTAAAAGGATACAAACTGAAAGACAAAGTCATTCGTCATGCCAAGGTGATGGTTAAAGTACCCAAGGCATAAAATCTGATTGAAAAAATGGTCATTGAGCCTGTCAAAATGACCTTAAAACTGCGTGGTTTCGACAGGCTCGGCCACCGAAGCGAGGTACATTATGGGAAAAATTATTGGTATTGATTTAGGAACAACAAACTCCTGCGTCTCTGTGATGGAGAACGGGGAGCCGGTAGTTATTCAGAACTCTGAGGGCGGGCGGACAACTCCCTCCATCGTAGGGTTCACGACAAAAGGTGACAGGATTGTGGGCGCGCCCGCAAAAAATCAGATGGTCACGAATCCGAAGAACACAATTTATTCGGTGAAGCGACTCATCGGCCACAGATTCTCTGAGCTTCAGGGCGAGGCCGCGAAGCTTCCGTACACTGTGATTGACAACGGCGCGGACTGCCGCGTTGAGGTTGACGAGAACGGAGCAAAAAAACGCTACTCGCCGCAGGAAATCTCCGCTTTCATCCTTCAGAAAATGAAAAAGACTGCGGAGGATTATCTTGGCCAGGAAGTTACGGAGGCTGTAATCACAGTGCCGGCTTACTTCAACGACTCACAGCGTCAGGCCACAAAAGATGCCGGAAAAATCGCGGGTCTTGATGTCAAGCGAATCATCAATGAGCCTACTGCCGCAGCTCTTGCGTTCGGATTCAACAAGGATCAGTCAAAAGAGCGGACAATCGCCGTTTATGACCTTGGCGGCGGTACTTTTGATATTTCAATCCTCCAGCTTGCGGACGGAGTTTTTGAGGTTCTGTCAACGAACGGTGACACGCACCTTGGCGGTGACGACTGGGATCGCACAATCTCAAATTGGCTCATCGATGAGTTCAAGAAAGACACAGGGATTGACCTTGCGAAAGACCCGATGGCCATGCAGCGTCTGCGTGAGGCCGCCGAGAACGCAAAAATCGCGCTCTCAAATCAGACGACGACGGACATCAATCTGCCTTATATTACAGCCGATGCGTCCGGCCCGAAACATTTGCAGAAAACTCTGAGCCGCGCTCAGTTTGAGCAGATGACCGATGATTTGTTTGAGCGAACAAAAGAGCCTTGCAGAAAAGCGTTGCAGGACGCAAAGCTCTCGACAGACCAGATTGACGAGGTTATCCTTGTCGGCGGCTCATCACGTATGCCGAAAGTTCAGGAAGTTGTGAAGGCAATTTTTGGAAAGGAAGGAAGCCGGTCTGTCAATCCGGATGAGGCTGTGTCAATCGGTGCGGCCATTCAGGGCGGAATTCTGAACAAGGACGTCAAGCAGGACATCCTGTTGCTTGATGTCACGCCGCTTTCTCTTGGAATTGAGACTATGGGCGAGGTTTTCACAAAACTCATCCCAAGGAACACCACAATTCCTACAAAGAAGAGCCAGATTTTCTCGACGGCCGCTGATGGTCAGACTGCTGTGAGCATTCATGTTCTTCAGGGTGAGCGCGAGATGGCGAACCAGAACAGGACGCTCGGGCGTTTTGATTTGGTCGGAATTCCTGCCGCGCCACGTGGCGTTCCTCAGATTGAGGTTACGTTCGATATTGACGCGAACGGAATTGTCCACGTTTCCGCAAAGGATTTGGGAACCGGAAAAGAGCAGCACATCCAGATTACTTCCTCAAGCGGACTCAGTGACGCTGAGATTGAGAAGATGGTCAAGGATGCTGAGGCGAACGCCGCGGCGGACAAGGCAAAGCGCGAGACCGTGGATGCCAGAAACGAGGCCGACAGCATCATCTATGCCACAGAAAAATCTTTGAAAGATTTGGGTGATAAAGTTGACGGTGCGGAAAAGCAGAAGATTGAAGATGCGGTCGCTGCGTTGAAGCAGGCTATGCAGGGCGAGAACGCTGAGGAAATCAAATCCAAGACTGAGGCGCTCAAGCAGGCGTCCTACAAGATTGCCGAGGAGCTTTACAAGCAGCAGGCGGCGAACGGCGCGCAGCCGGGCGCGGACGGTGACGCTGGCGCATCGGCAGGCTCTTCCGACGGCGAGGGCAAATCATCCGGCTTTGACAAAGGCTCTGCGGATGATGTTGAGTACGAGGTCAAGGACGAGAAATAAGCGCGGGTGATAATATCGCCATGTGTGAGAAACGCCCCCTTGATTGTAAGCGGGGCGTTTTTTTGGTAAATTGATACAAGATATTTATTAAAACGGACAATAAAATGGCAAAACGTGATTATTACGAAGTATTGGGTGTAGAGAAATCCGCTGACCAGGAAGCGATAAAACGCGCTTACCGGAAACTCGCGGTAAAATATCATCCGGACAGAAATCCCGGGGATAAAGAAGCCGAGGAGAAATTCCGCGAGGCAACCGAAGCCTACGAAGTTCTCTCTGATGATAAAAAACGGCCAATTTACGACCAATACGGTTTTGCCGGTCTGGACGGAATGGATCAGGGCGGCGGCGCGCAGTATTCTCACGCTTTCCATGATTTCAGTGACTTGTTCGGCGGCGCGGGCGGCGGCTTCTCCGATATTTTTGACAGCATTTTTGGCGGAGGATTCGGCGGCTCGTCAAGGGCGGGCGCTCGCAGCAGCGGTCCTGCCGCAGGAGCAAGTCTCCGCTATGATTTGCGCATTCCGTTCAAGGACGCGGTTTACGGAACTACGGCGGACATTCATTTCAAGCACAATGAGGCGTGCCCGGTCTGCAAAGGAAGCGGCGCGTCATCAGGGTCATCAAAGAAAACTTGTCCTACCTGCAACGGAATGGGGCAGGTGCGTCAGGGCAACGGATTTTTCACAATCCAGCAGACTTGCCCAAAATGCGGCGGAAAAGGCGTTGTGATTGAGAAACCGTGCGCAAGCTGCCACGGAACCGGACTTCAGGAGAAATCCAAGGCGATGTCCCTGAAAATTCCTGCGGGCGTGGATGACGGCAAGAGAATCGTAATCCGGGGGCAGGGTGACGCGGGCGAGAACGGCGGCGCGGCAGGAGACCTTGTGGTGGTCCTGCACGTTGATTCCCATCCGAATTTTGAGCGCGACGGAAACGACCTTTACTGCGCGGTTCCAATATCAATGTCGCAGGCCGCGCTCGGCTGTGAGATTTCAATCACGTCTTTGGACGGCAAGAAAGTCACAATCAAAGTGCCGGACGGAACATCAAACGGAAAACTTCTGCGCATAAAAGGCGAGGGCGTGCCCGCCGCGAATTCGTCAAGAAAAGGCGACCTTTATGTGAAGATTATGGTTCAGATTCCCGGCAGGCTGTCGGCAAAGCAGAAAGAGCTTCTGAGGCAGTTCATGGAGATTGAGAATCCGTCCGCAAATCCGGATTTGATGAGTCTTTCAAGGCTGGGCGAATAAATATCCGTTAAAACGGCAACTTTGATAACTTTTTTCTGCAAATCTTCCGATTATGTGGTACAATAGTAGCGATACATTTATTGTTATCAGAGGTAAACATGTACAGAGTGCAGAGAAAAGTTGTTTTAGTCGCCATAAACATCATTGCGATTGCATGCTTCATTTTAGTCAGCCTGTTTCTTCTTCCAAAGAAAAATTCATCGCTGTTCTCAGTCCATACATTCATAGTCATACTGATTGTTTTCCTTGCAATAGTTTTCTGGGGGAACTGGCTCAGGACATCGCTACTGGCGTTTGTGCGGAGGCATACGCTTGAGCGCGGTGAGACAGTCATCCTGAATGATTTTATTGACAGGCTCCGATTCTGCTACTCTCTGGAGGATTTTTACACCGCTGTCGCCGATGTTCTGGAAAAACAGGGCGACTGCTCCGTCATCCTTGTTGACCGCGTTAAAAATTACACGCTGTATAACAGCCCCAACAGGCTCTCAACATCCGAGGAAGTGAAGGACAAACTTGACCAGTATTTCACGGAGACTTGGCGGGACGGCTTTTTCTATTTTGACAAGCACATCGGCGTGACGACGAATTACCGCAAGAGCCGCGGATTTTTCATGTGCTATGATAAGCAGCACCTTTATGTCTTCTGCCGTTATACCCGGCTTTTTGATGTTTCTGTCTATAAACGGCTTTATGAGGAGTACAAGCGTTTTATCTCGCGAACAAGGACAATCGCGGAGCTTTCTGAGATTTCTGCGACGACAAAGGAATGGGAGCAGCTTGCAATCACACAGCAGTCGTTTCTGCCTCAGAAAATCCCTGATATTCCCAAGCTGAAAATCGCGACTTATTTCCGCCCGCTCGTGAACGTGTCCGGCGATTATTTCTCAATCCTCCCGATTGACCCGGCAAAAACGCTCCTTATGCTCGGCGATGTGTCCGGAAAAGGACTTCCTGCCGCGCTGATTATGGGTCTTGTTATGAACACCGTTAAAATCATCGAGGACAAAGAGGATTTGGTGGGCGTTCTCCATGCCATTGACAAGGCAATCAAGGGGATGCACTTGCAGGACAAGTACACCGTTTTGTTCCTGAGCATTGTTGACACAGAAAAAATGCGAATCCGCTACATAAACGCCTCAATGTCAGACCCGATTATCCTGTCGCCCTCGCCGGACGGCTACCGAATCAAGCCGCTCACATCGAACGCATCGCTCATCGGAATTCTTGATGTAGGCGATGTAACTGTGGCAGAGAAACGGCTTTTCCGCGGCGACACAATCCTCATGGCAACGGACGGAGTATCCGAGGTCATGGATGACAGCGGCGTTGAGCTTGGCGACACGGATATTTATAAAAAGACGCTCATGGCGGGCGCGACAAAATCTCCGCAGCAGATGGTGGATGACATCGTTGACTTGATTTGGAAATACAACGGCGACAAAAAGCTCCACGATGACGTTACAATGATGATTGCAAAGGTAGGTTACTGATATGGTCTTTATTTTCCTGAATATTGCGGCCGCCATTTTCCTGGGATTTTTTACCCGCCTTATGGACAAAAAAGTAAAAAGCGATAATGTGGGCGGCAACTCCATCTCAATCGCGATGCTTCTTACGACCGTGGAAAGCGTGATTTTTGTCCTGATTGTCTCGTTTGATAATTTTTGGTTCGATGCGCTCACAACGCAGGCAATGAAAATCCTGTTCAGTCTGGACGGAATCTGTTTCACAATGCTCAGTTTTGGTCTTGTGGAATTCGCGATGAACAAACGCTCTGGTCTGGTGCGGCTTGTAAAATACGTTCTTTATATTTTTGCCGTGGTGATTGTCTACGCGAAATTCAGCACGATTGATGTCTCGCTGGAAAACGGTGTTATAATCGGCTCTGAATTCCTGTTCTCCAATCCCGCAAGAAAATTTTTCCCGTGGACCTGGGTCACGCTGTTCACAAGTCTTTACAGGTACATCATCCCGATTGTCTGCTTCCTTTTCCTCACGATGTTGCAGGAGGACAAAGCGACGCAGCTTGAGAAATATCAGTCCGCGGTCATTGCCGAAGGTTTCCTGCTGCTCTGGCTCATCAGTTTTGCAATCAAATTCATATCGTCAATCAAGCCGGCGTTCTCCCTGCTGTTTTTATACGCATATCTTTTCCTTTACGTTGTGATTTACATCGCGCTCACAAAAACCTCAGTTCCGTCCGGCAAAGCGATGTTCGTGACGTTCATAAAAACCGTGCTGTCATATCTGGTTCCGGCCGCTGTTGTAGGCGCGTTGTGCACATTCTATCAGCCGTCCGGCGATTCGTTTTCCGTCGCGTTCGTCATTCTGTTCTGCCTCTACGCTGCCGCAGGCGTTTTCCTTTCCCTTGTGATAAGCGACCTGCTGTCTTCATCATCACGGCTTTACACAGCCGATTACGAGGCTTCCCTTGAGCGCGACCTTGCGGGCGTGGAATTCAAAGGCGCGGAGATGGAGGCGGTAATCGCGAGGATGTTTGAGATTCTGCGCAAAAACGTCGAGACATCATCCATGGGCGTTTACATCCTGTCCGGCTCGAACGAGCTTACAATGGCTTATTCCTCGAACAATGTGGATATCAGAATTCCAGTCAACAATGTGATGTTCGACACGCTCCTGAACATCAACAAGAGCGTTGTCGTGTCTACAGAAATTGAGAAAGAGCATGACCTTGCAATCATAAAAAATGAGCTTGAGGATTTCTTTGCCGTCACCAAATCAGATGCGTTTTTTATTCTGAATGAGGGGCACAACATTTTTGGTGTCATAACCCTTGGCGTGAAAATCAGCGGAGACCGCTACAAAGAGTACGATTATAATGTGTTTGTCAAACTTTACTCTTACTTCTTCGTGTTCGGCTATTATATGCGCAACATCTCGAACAAGGACGTAATCGGAATTGTAAACCGGGAAATCCGCATGGCATCGCAGATTATCACGTCAATTCAGGAGAACCTTGACCACGTAAAAAATCCCAAAATCGACATCGGCTATCTGATGGTTCCCGCGCACTCAATCGGCGGAGAATTCATCGATATGATACGTCTCACCGATACCCGCCATCTGTTCGTTGTGGGCGACTTGTCCGGAAAAGGTATTGCCGCCTCAATGAACATGGTTATTTTAAAGTCGATTATCCGCGCGTATCTTTCGGAAGTCCACGATTTCAAGCAGCTTGTCGTTAAGCTCAACCGTTTTGTGCGCGATTCTCTGCCCAAGGGCACAATTTTTGCGGGACTTTTCGCCCTCATCGATTTCACAACCGACACGATGTATTACATCAACTGCGGAATTCCCGCTTTGATGGCGTACACGCAGGTTTACAACAACATCATTGAGATTCAGGGAAGCGGTCATGTGCTCGGCTTTGTCAAGGACATCTCGCCGTATCTTTCTGTGAAAACCACAAAATTGCAGCCAGGCGACATAATCCTTGCCTGCACGGACGGTCTTGTTCAGTCGCACTCTTTGCGCGGCGAGCAGTTCGGAAAGGAGCGAATCCAGCAGTCAATTCTTGATAACTCAACTTACCCGGCGCAGCGAATGGCCCAGTTCATTTTTGACGGGCTTGTTAAGTTCATGTCCAAGGAAATGGAGGACGATGTTTCAATCCTCGCGCTTAAATATGAGGGCATCCCCGAGGCGGATGGCCTGCCCGAGACTTCCGCAAAACAGCCCGAGGAAAAAAACGAGCCTTCTGCGCCTGACGCAGAGCAAGCCGATGACCCGGCTGCGGCGGAAAATCAGGCTGGGAACATCGCAGAGGGCGCACCTGACGCATCCGCGGACAATGCGGCGCAGAGTGCGGTCTCTGGCGCGGCGGAATCTGATGCGCCGGCGATGCCTTCCGCAAATTCTGATTTGCCCGAGGGCTTTGAGATGCCTGATTTGAGTGATCTTGACGCGATGATGAAGGAGGCTGGACTTTAATGGAGAACCTGAAAATTGTGGAGAAAGACGGGGCGAACTATCATCTTTATGAGCTTGAGGGCGCGCTGAACGCATACACGCTCGGCGAATTCCAGAACACGCTCTATGACGCTGTGCAGAAAAACAACATCATTCTGGATATGTCGCGCCTGATTGAGCTTGACCCGGCGGGAATCGGGTTTTTGATGGCGGCCTTCAACGATGCGAACGACGCGGGACACAAACTTTTTTTTATGATGATGTCAAACGAGGCAGAGAAAGCGATTTCAAGCACTGGCTTCAAATCTCAGTTTTACCTCATCAGCTCTGTTACCGAGGCAAACTAGGCAAACGGCAAAGTCAGGCAATCGATTTTGCCGCTGTTACGCGCGTTACAATCGCTTTTGCAGAATTTGTATAAAATCCGCAAATTTGATAAAATCGGATTATGGTAGTTTCGTCTATAGATTTAAAAAACGGACACGTCGTTCAGCTTAAGAACGGCAGGGAGCTTGTGCTCCAGCGTGATGACGCAGACAATCTTATTTCCCAGTTTGATATGTATGGCGAGGTCGCTGTGATAGATTTGGACGCGGCTCTGGGAAATGTTGACGCGAAAGGCAGCACCGCGAACACCGCGCTTCTAAAATCTTTGCTGCGTCGCGGGAATGTGCGCGTTGGCGGGGGAATCCGCACGGTGAAGCGAGCCAAGGAGCTTGTCGCTTTGGGCGCGGAGAAAGTCATCATCGGCTCAAGCGCGTGGAAAGCCAATCCCGGGCCGGGCGAATCAGTTTTAAATGAGGATTTTCTTACCGAACTGGCAAGTGCAATCGGAAAGCAGCGAATCATCATTTCTGTGGATGCGCTGAACGGAAAAATTGCCGTGAAAGGCTGGACAGAGACGGTTGATGTCCAGATTGTCGATGGGGCGCGTCAGGCGGAAAAATTCTGCTCGGAGCTGCTTTTTACCTGCGTTGAAAAAGAAGGCTGTATGCAGGGCACGAACATGGATTACGTCCGGGCGCTTCGTGAGGCGGTGAGCTGCCGCGTCGTTGTTGCGGGCGGAATTTCATCAGTTGATGAGATTGCCACGCTTGAGCGGATGCATTGCGATGTCCAGCTTGGAATGGCGCTTTACACGAACAAAGTCTCGCTCAAAGACGCTTTTGTCGCCTGTCTTGATTTTGAGAAAACCCCGCTCATTCCTGTGATTGCTCAGAGCGTGAACGGCGAGGTTCTGATGCAGGGCTACGCGAATGCCGATGCGGTGCATAAATCTTTTGAGAGCGGAAAACTGACTTTCTGGAGCCGCTCGCGAAAATCACTCTGGACAAAGGGCGAGACAAGCGGGAATATCCTGCAAGTGATTCGTATGCGCGCGGACTGCGACCGGGACTGCATTCTTGCGACGGTCATGCCGATTGGTCCTGCCTGCCACACCGGAAGCTGGACGTGCTTCTCGAATGCGCCGGATGAGAAATCCAGCATGGGACGGCTTTACAATATCATTGCGGACAGGTTTGCCAATCCCATGCCGGGAAGTTACACCGCCACTCTTGACGCGAAGCGTGTGCGCGAGAAAATCGAGGAGGAGGCGGAGGAGCTTTGCGAGGCGGACGGAAAGGACGAGGTCGTCTGGGAGGCCGCGGATTTGCTTTACTTTGTGAACGTGCTTTTGTATAAAGAGGGCGTCACCTGGAAAGATGTCTACGATGAGCTGGATAAACGCCACAAGGAATAGCCCGTAAGGATAAATTATGATTCAGATACAGAAATATAAGGATGTTGAGGACGATTTTTTTGATGCCCGGACTTTCGCGGAATCAAACGATGTGGCTGCCTCCGTTCTGGAGGAAGTTCAGAAACGCGGGGATGCCGCGCTGCGCCTTTACGGTCAGAAATTTGACGTTGCCGTTCCTGAGGTTTTTGAGATTCCACAGGACACGTTGCGCGCGGCCGCAGAAAAACTTAAGATTGAGAAGCGCGATGTTTACGACGCAATCGTTTATTCACATGACCTTGCGCTGCGCTTTGCGACAATGCAGAAAAATTCTTTCACAGACTTTGAGGAGGAGCTTGAGCCTGGCGTAATCACCGGGCAGAGGACTGTTCCTGTTGACCGCGCGGGCTGCTATGTTCCGGCCGGGCGTTTTCCGCTCGTCTCAACGGTAATTATGACTGTGACACCCGCCGTTGCCGCAAACGTTCCGGAAGTCATTTTGTGCACTCCGCCGCGAGTCCACCCGGATGACAAAGTTGCCGCCGGAAAAACTGGCTCGGGCGTTCCGGGAAAAGCGTTTGTTGGCGGAAAGCCATACGCGGACGAGGGCATAATGGCGGCGGCGTATATTTGCGGCGTTAACCGGGTTTTTGCGGTGGGCGGCGCACAGGCAATCGGGGCGATGGCGTTCGGCACGGAATCTGTTCCCAAAGTTGATGTGATTGTGGGGCCGGGAAACAAATATGTAGTCTCGGCAAAAAAATCGGTTTTTGGAGCAGTCGGGATTGATATGCTCGCAGGGCCGACGGAAGTCCTTGTAATCGCGGACAAGAGCGCGAATCCCAAGTGGGTTGCCGCGGATTTGCTTGCGCAGGCGGAGCACGATGTTGTTGCCCAGCCGGTGCTTGTCACAGACAGCGCGGAGCTTGCGCAAAAAGTGAGCAGTCAGATTGAAGAGCAGCTGGAGACGCTAACGACCAAGGCTGTCGCAAGGCAGAGCATTGATAATTGCGGCAGAATCATCATTGTGGATGATTTTGACCAGGCGGTTGAGATTGCGAACAAAAAAGCGCCCGAGCATCTGGAGCTTGCCATGGAGGAGGGCGCGCTGCGTGACAAAATTGAGCGTGATGTTCACAACTATGGCTCGCTGTTCATTGGGCACTGCTCGGCGGAAGTTTTTGGGGATTACGCGGCGGGACTCAATCACACGTTGCCGACTTCCGGCTCTGCCCGCTACACCGGCGGGCTCAGCGTGCGAATGTTCCTGAAAACAGTCACGACGCTCAGAGTTAAAGAAAACGCTTCCGGCATGGTTCGCAGTGCGGTCGCCGCAGGCTTTTTGGGAGATGCGGAAGGGCTTGCGGGTCATGCGCGTGCAGCCAGATTGAGGATAGAAAAATGATTTTGGATGTTGTGAAACTTGGCGGCGATGTTCTCAGAAAGAAAGCGGAGCCTGTAGAGCAGGTTAATGACGAGATTCGCAAGCTTGCCGAGGATATGTTTGAGACGATGACCGCGCTTGAAGGTGTGGGGCTGGCGGCTCCGCAAATTGGCAGAAGCCTCAGAATGTTCGTGGTGATTGCCGATGATGACGTGCGGCGCGTGTTCATCAATCCGCAGATTATAAAAACATCGCAGGAGACCGGCGAATACGACGAGGGCTGCCTGAGCATTCCGCAGGTTTATGAGACCATCGTCCGGCCGCTTTCTGTGACGGTTCAGGCGTTGAATGAGAACGGCAGGCCTTTCACTCTTGAGGCTGACGGACTGCTCGCGCGTGTGATTCAGCACGAGTATGACCATCTTGACGGCATTTTATACATAGACCGTGGCGACAAGGATTTTGCAAAAAAAACCGAGGAGCAGTTCAAACGTCGCGCCGAGCGCACCGCGCAGAAAGAGAAGGAGCGCGAGGCCAAGGCAAGAAAAATCGCGGCGAGAATCGCACAGAAAGAAGCAAAAAAGAAGAAGTAGACAGCTGATGATAAAAATCCTTTTTGCGGGGAGTCCTGAGCCTGCCCGTGATACTTTGAGAATCCTCTTTGAAAAGCAGTCCGAATGCGGTTTTAGAATCGCGGGGGTGCTTACAAATCCGCCTGCCGCAAAAGGACGGCATAAAAATCCTGTTCCGACGCCGGTGGCGGCTTTTGCGTCCGAGAAAAACATTCCGGTTTTTACGCCTGAGCATCTGGACGCGGCCTGCCGCGCAGCGGTTCATCCGCTTGAGGCTGACGTTCTTGTGAGTTTTGCGTATGGGCACATTTTCGGGCCAAAATTCCTTGCGATGTTCCCGCTTGGCACGATGAACCTGCATCCGTCTTTGCTGCCAAAATACCGCGGCTGCTCGCCGGTTCCGGCGGTGATTCTTAGCAGGGAGGCGCGGACTGCGGTGACAATCCAGAAAATCGCGTTGGGGATTGATGAGGGCGATATTCTTGCGCAGACGATTGTGGAGCTGGATGGAACTGAGACCGCCGGCTCTCTTCTTGATTGCAGCGCGAGAATCGGGGCGGAGCTTATCTGCTCGCTTTTGCAGAGGCTTTCCAGTGGCGAGACGCTTGAGGCGCGAGCGCAGGAGGGCGAGCCGTCTTATACCGGCACAATCAGCAAGGAAGACGGCAAAATTGATTTTTCGGAGGACGGACTTAAAATCGAGGCGAAAATCCGGGCGTATTTTCCGGAGCCGGGCTGCTGGTGCTTGGAAAACGGGCTTTCGCTTCGCATTCTGTCCGCTTTTTTTATAAGTGATGATGATTCGCGGGCCAGACCTTACAATCACGAGGAGGCGGGGAAAATCCTTGCGTTTGTTAAGAGCGAGGGCATATACATCAAGGTGCGGGGTGGAATTCTCTGCGCGACTGTCTTGCAGCGTCAGGGAAAAAAAGAGATGGCCTACAAGGATTTTATGAACGGCGCGCGTGATTTTATTGGCTTGCGGTTGGAATAATCAGAAAAACACAATAGAATGAGATATGAGGATTTTATGGAAAACGAGAATACACAGAGCAGTTTAGAGAAATCCGATGGAAAAATGCGGAAAAAAATCAGGGCGGTGGGGCCGAAATTCTCTTCGTTTTATGAGAGGTTGCAGTCAAGCGTTCCGGCTCTTATAATCACGGTGCTGTGCGCTTTTCTGCTCATGCTGTTCGCCGCGCTTGCGGTTTTTTTCGTGAACGTGAAAGGGCCGGAAAAAGTTCTTGTTCCGAATGTGATGGGAAAATCCCTTGAGGACGCGCTTTTGGAGTTGCAGGCGAAGGAGATTTATCCGAAAATCAACCTGCGGTATTCTGAGAATCCTGGCGATGAGGGCACAATCCTTGATCAGTCGCCGAAAGCGGGGGCAATCGTCAAGGGTTACAGTCAGATTTCGCTTGTTGTCAGCCGTGGTGTGATTGTTGACAGCGTCGGGGATTACATTGGCCAGAACATCGACGAGCTGGAACTGCGGCTTCAGGCGCTTTTTGCCGGGCAGAAGCCTCTGATTATTCTTGCCTCGCCTGAATACAAGTCTGACCAGGCGGATGCCGGTACGATTCTGGAGCAGGATCCGCCCGCCGGAACGTATATTTCAGAGCCGGTCACCGTGCAGCTTGTTGTGAGCCGCGGCCCGAATTACGAGACAACGCGCGTTCCAAATCTTATTGGGCAGAGCATAAATGACCTTTTGCAGACAATCTCGCGCAGCAAAATCGTGTTCGACATCACATCTCACATTGCCTCTGATGATGAGAAGGCGGGGACGGTAGTCGCTCAGCAGTCGTTCGGCAGGGAATTCATCCGCAATTACACAAGAATGTCCGTTGAGATTGCCTTGCCTGAGCATTCCGATGAGAATGTCGCGGGCGTGTTCAGGGCGCAGCTCGCGGACTATCCGTATCCGGTTCCCATGCGCCTTGAGGCAAAGCCGTCTGAGGGCGATGCGTACACTCTGGTCACGTTCTCGCATCCGGGCGGCAACGTCACAGTTCCGTATTCAGTGCCGCGCGGAACGACGCTCAGCCTGAAAGTTTCTGAGCGGGTCGTCGCAAGGCAGAGCATAAACTGATTGCTCCCTGATTTTCAGGCCGATAATCACGCTTTGCTGTCAGCAATCGGCGGATTATGCCGTTGGCAGGACCTGGTTCTGCGGTCTGGCGCACCTAGGCGCACGGATTTTATTGGAGAAAGTTATGACACAACCTTTGATTTGTATGTGCCTCACCGGAAAAACTCTGGAAGAGGATTTTCAGCTTGCAAAAAAATATGAGAAGTACGTTGACGTTGTGGAGCTTCGCGTTGACCACCTGAGCGAGGAGGAGCAGCTTTACGTGAAACGCTTTCCTTCTATGATTTACAAGCCCTGCATCCTCACAATCAGGCGGACTGACGATGGCGGGCTTTTTTCTGGCAGCGAATTCTCACGCACGAATCTGTTTGCCCGCGCACTTGCATTCGCAGAGCCAGACAAATCAAAGAATTTTGCCTTCGTGGATTTTGAGGAGGATTATCACGTTCCAAGCATGCACGACGCTGCAATGGCGTTCGGAGTGCGCATAATCCGCAGTTGCCACAGCATGAACGCGCCTGTGCACAATATCAGACAGCGTTGCGATGAAATGCGCAAGACCGCCGGGGAAATCCCCAAAATTGCGTTTATGCCCGATTCCCTTGCGGATGTTGAGACGCTTTTCCGCGAGACTCAGGATTTCACCGACTATGACCACATTATCTGCGCCATGGGCGCGGAAGGGCTGCCCTCGCGGATTCTTGCCGGCTGCACAAATTCTTTTCTCACGTACACCTCGCCGCAGGAGACGCTCGGGAAAATGAACGGGATTGGCCACATTGACCCAATTTCTTTGCGCGACCTTTACGGTTTTAAGTCAATCTCTGAGAGCACCAAAATTTTCGGGATTACCGGCTGGCCGCTCTCAAAAACTTCAAGCCCGGAAATCCACAATGGCGGATATAAAAAACTTGGCATTGACGCGGTTTACGTTCCCCTCCGCGCGACATCAATCTCAAACGCCGTGAATTTTGCGGACGCGGTGGGAATTCAGGGGATGTCCGTGACAATCCCGCACAAAGAGACTGTGATTCATTATCTGGACGAGCAGTCCGAGGAAGTCGTGCGCATTGAGGCGTGCAACACGATTGTCAAAGAAGACGGCAAGTGGATTGGCTACAATACCGATGTTGGGGGATTCCGCCGTGCCCTTGACGAATTTCTTTGCGGTACAAAAATCAAGTTCAAGAAAGTTGCGGTGATTGGAGCGGGCGGGGCCGCGAAAGCCATCGTCCATGCGCTAAAACAGATGGGCGCGCGGGTCTGCATTTTTAACCGGACTGTGGAGCACGCGCAGCGTCTTGCAGAAAAATACGGATTCTCGTACTGCCAGCTTGATGCGCGGAGCGCGTCAAAAATCGATGAGTATTCGACTTTGATAGTCCAGACAACTTCTGTCGGAATGAACAGCGATGCGCCGTCATCCAAGGAAAACGATCCGCTTTATTTTTATGAATTCCGCGGAAACGAGATGGTCTTTGACATCATTTATACGCCGTCGGTCACTCCAATAATGCGGCGGGCTGCCGCAGCGGGGTGCAGGACGTGCAACGGATACAAAATGCTTGAGTATCAGGCATACGAGCAGTTCGCGCTTTTCACCGGCCGCGACATGGAGCAGACAAATCCTGACGAATGACTGTTCGCCGCGGATTTTCTGCGCGGGATTTTTTGACCTGATTTTTCAGGCGGAAAATCCATGATGCCTGCGACTCGGGCAAAAAAATCAGCCTTGCATCCGATTTTTGGGGCTGGTCTTACAGAATTTTGGAACGACCGCAAAATAATCCGGTTGTTTTATTTGATGCGTCCGCCCGTGCGGACGAATGCGTGCGCTTGGACAGAGTTTTCTGCAATCAGGCGCAAAATTAAGGAGAAAAAAATGGGACTGTCACAATCTGAGCAGAAAATTCTTGCCGCAACAACAGCAATCGACACGCTGATAGAAAAAAAACTGATTTTTTCAGGGATGAAAATCGGGCTTGGAACCGGCTCAACTGCAATGCCCGCCGTAAAACGCCTCGCGGAGCGGATTTCCGCCGGTGATTTACATGACATCAAGGCGGTGGTCACGTCGTTTCAGACGCAGAATGCCTGCCAGGATTACGGAATTCCAGTCTATTCGCTGAACGACCGGATTATTGGCGGCAGCCTTGATCTTGCGATTGACGGCGCGGATGAGGTTGAGCCATCGTGCAACTGCATAAAAGGCGGCGGCGCGGCTCACGTGCGGGAAAAAATCGTGGAGTACAACTCAAAGATTTTTGTCGTGATTGCCGATGAGTCGAAGGCGGTTGAGAATATCGGCACAAAATTTCCCGTGCCGGTTGAGATTATCAGCGAGGCGCGTGTTCCCGTCACAAATGCGCTTGCCGCGCTCGGCGCAACCTGCGTTCTGCGCGAGGGAGTGCGCAAGGCAGGCCCTGTGATTACGGATAACGGCAACCAGATTCTTGACTGCACCTGGAAAAATCCGATTGACGTCCCGGAAATGGAGGATAAAATCAACGCGATTGCCGGCGTTGTCGAGAACGGGCTTTTCTCAAAAAACAAGCCGGTCGTTTTCATCGCAAAATCTGACGGCTCAGTGGAAACGCGAAACCTGCGCTGATGTTCCCGCCTTTTCCGCAGGAGATTGCCCTGCATTATCTGCGTGTTCTGTCTGATTTTCTGGACACCGGCGAGTGCTCGCTTGTTCAGTCTGGCCCGGAAAGTGAGGAGCGCAAAAATCAAGGGATAATGCTCGGCTGCCTCGTCTGCCACGACAAAGTTTCCGGCTGCCGCAAAGTGCTTTTTGCTTGCAGCGGGATTTCAAAAACCCTTGTCCTGCCAGAAAACTTCCCGGCCGCGGACGCGCTGGTTGTTCCCCCGATTGTTCCGCCGGAAAAAATTGCCGATGCGCTTGCAAAAAATGACGCAGAAATCCACAGTCTTACTGCGCGACTGAATGAAATTTCTGATGACCCGCATTTTGATTGCCCGGCCGAAAATCTGCGGATAAAAAAACTGCGCCGCGCCCTCACAGATGAGTCGCTCAGGAAAGTTTTCGGATTGTACACGTTCACGCGGTTTGACGGCAAGAAAATCCGCCTGAGCAAGATTATCCAGAATCACAACGGCGCGCTTCCTCCGACAGGCACAGGCGACTGCTGCGCTCCCAAACTTCTGAGCTTTGCTTTTGACCGCTCGCTTGTGCCTGTGAGCATGGCAGAGATTTTTTATGGGAAAAGTCACGGCGCAAAATCAAACGGAAGTGTTTACCCGCCGTGCGATGAGCGGTGCGCGTACATTCTGCCCGAAATTCTTGGCCTTGAGATTCTCTACCGCGACAAGGACATTGCGGTTGTGAGCAAAAGCGCGGGACTGCTTTCTGTTCCCGGGCGCGGTGCGGAAAATCAGGACTGCGCGGAAAGCCGGATTCGCATGATTTTTCCGCCGGAGGCGGGGGAGGGCGCGTGCGCTCTTACGCAGCCGGCAGTCCATCGGCTTGATATGGAGACTTCCGGCATTCTGATTCTTGCCATGAACAAAAATGCCCATGCGAATCTGCGCCGCCAGTTTGAGGCCAGCCTTGTGCGCAAAAAATACATTGCGCTTCTGGACGGCATTCTGCACGGCAAACCTGATGGCAGAACCGAGCTGACGTTCAGACTTGACGTGGAAAATCGTCCGCACCAGATTTTTGATGAGGCTGACGGCAAACTTGCCGTGACTGTGTGGCACAAATGCGGGGTCGAAAGTTTTGAGAATCCTGTTACAAAAGAAAAACGAAAAGTGACCCGGATTGAATTTTACCCAGAGACAGGCAGGACTCATCAGCTGCGCCTTGCATCGGCGGATTGTCACGGCCTTGGCATTCCGATTGTTGGCGACAGCCTTTACGGTAAAAAAAACGAGGGAGAGCGGCTCATGCTCCATGCGTGCGAGGTTGAATTCATCCACCCGCGCAGCAGGAAAATCATGCGGATTGTCTCTCCCCCGGATTTCTAAAATCTTATGTGATTTTTATGCATGAAAGCATAAAGAGTGGACGCGCTCACGCCCATCTGCCTGCTTATGAACGCCTTTGAGCATCCTTCATCCAGCATATTCTGAATTTTCTGCTCGTTGCCGGTCAGCTTGTAGCGCAGGTTCTTGCTTCCGGCGGGACGGCCAAGTTTCGCTCCCTCCGCGCGCTTGCGTTTAAGAGCCTCAAGAGTGCGCTGCGAGATGAGCGTCCTCTCAATCTCTGCCGATATGCTGAACGCGAACGCAAGCACTTTTCCGGTAAGGTCCTCCCCGAGCCTGTAGCCCTCCTTGACCGTGTAGACTATCACGCCGCGCTCCATCAGAGAATTCAGAATCGACATAATCATGAACATATTCCTGCCAAGCCTTGAAAGCTCGGAGCAGATGATTATATCACCCTCTTTTGTTTTCTCCACCAGTTTGCCAAGCTTCCGCTTTTTTGGCGATATGCTCCCGCTGATTGTCTCCTCAATCCATTCAGAAACGCACAGTTTTGCCCGCCTTGCGAACTTTGTGATTTCAAATCTCTGATTTTCGACCGTCTGCCTGTCCGTGCTCACACGGATGTAACCATAAATCATGTCTGCCTCCTAGAAACGCCAGTTGATTTTATTAATGGCAGAAAAAAAAGACTGCCGCTCAAAGGAGGAAAAAGCGGCAGTCCAGCGAAAAAAAGGAGGTATGTTTGTTTACAAGGTGTAATTCGCTTGCTTACATAAAAACAACCACGCACATTGTTTTTGGTTACATAAAATTTTGATTTTTTGCGATTTTTCTGACTTTCTGCGCATTCCAAAATCTGATTTCCTTGCCGGGACCGCAGGAAAATCGGTTCTGATTCTGTGTATCTTTTTTTGCATTTCATGTAGAATATCACAATGACGTATTTTTTTGAGACTTACGGATGCGAGATGAACATTGCCGAGTCCGCGTCCGTTGAGCAGCTTCTGATTGCCCGCGGATGGCAGAGGGCATCATCCGCGCAGGTCGCGGACATTGCCATCATAAACACGTGCTCTGTTCGCGAGACCGCCGAGAACCGCATAATGGGGCGGCTGGGCTGGTACAGCGGGCTTAAAGCGGTGCGCGCTTGCAGAACCGGTGCAAAAACCAAGACGCTGGAGGAGGCTGCTCAATACGTGCGCGATGGCGCGAAGCCGCTTGTGCTTGTTGTGATGGGCTGCATGGCGGAGCGTCTGCTGAAAACTTTCCAGAAAGATTTTCCGTTTGTGGATTATGTGGTCGGAACTTACGCCAAGCATCATTTTGGCGAGATTATAGATGCCGTGGAGGATGGCAGACCCGCTTTTCTCCCGGATGACACCGAGCAGTACAAATTTGCCGGTGTTTCCGCGGAGCCGGGCGCGTTCTCAACTTTTCTGCCAATAATGCACGGCTGCAACAATTTCTGCACATACTGCATTGTTCCTTATGTGCGCGGCCGTGAAATCAGCCGCCCGGTTGATGAAATCCTGCGTGAATTTGACATTCTGGCGGGTTACGGCGTAAAAGAAGTGACGCTCATAGGTCAGAACGTGAATTCATACTGCGGGATTTTTTCGGCATCGCGTAAGACCGAGGGAAAAACAATCAGTTTTGCGGAGCTTCTCAGGATTATTGCCGCTCATCTTCGCCAGACAAATTCCCCGGTAAAATGGGTGCGGTTCTTGTCATCGCATCCAAAAGATTTTTCTGACGAGGTTATCGATGTGATTGCCGAGGAGCGCGTGCTCTGCCGTCACATCCATCTGCCGGTTCAGCATGGCTCATCGGCCGTGCTTGAGAAAATGAACCGGCGCTACACCCGCGAGCAGTATCTTGCGCTTGTCGGGCGCATAAAATCAAAAATTCCTGATGTCTCGCTCACCACCGACATAATGATGGGATTTCCCACCGAGACCGAGGAGGATGTCGCGCTCACACTTGATTTGATGGAGCGCGTGAAATATGAGTCCGCGATGATGTACTATTATAATCCGCGTGAGGGAACGCCCGCCGCGCTGATGGAGCAGCTTCCCGTTGAGGTGCGCAAGGAGCGTTTGCAGCGCGTGATTGATTTGCAGCAGTCTCACACCCAGCAGCAGATGAGCCGCAGGGTCGGCAAGACAGTCACCGCGCTTGTCGAGGGCGTGAGCCGTGACAGCCAGGACGAGCTTCTTGCCCAAATCGAGCAGCACGAAAAGATTGCTTTTAAGGCCGACAAGAGGTTGATAGGAAACTTTGTGAATGTTAAAATAACACAGTTATCCGGGAATACTTACCGTGGTATTTTGCAGGATTAGCGCGTCCGTGCGCGGCGCTGAAAAGGAGACCTGCGAAAGCACATCCGATTTAAAACTTGTGGCCGGGAAAACTTCACTTTCCTGGGAAGCGGCTTTAAAATCGGCATTTCATCCTGATGCTCTGCTTGTGCGTTCAGGTGCGAATATCCGTGTGCTTTTGCGTTTTGCAGATTTTCCCACGTTGCGGGAGAACTGCAATTCTGGCCTCCTGCGCGGCTGTGACGCGGCATTTTTAAGGAGGCACGACAAAAATACATCCGTGTATTTTTGTCGTGTTGCGCTTAGTTCGTGTTACGACCAAAGCGCAATTTCGTGCTTCCTTGCACGACCGCTAACGCGGAATTTTTAAGGAGTTTGATATGATTTTTGCATTGATTTTGGTTCTGATTTTCATCGTTTTTCTCGCGTGCTTCATTGGTTTTAACGCAAAGTACAGCTGTGCATTCTGGTTTTTCAAGACGTACAGCGAAGCTCCTGTCGCAGTCCTTGTGCTGATTGCCTTTGGCGCGGGAATAATCGTGGCAATCCTTTTCATGCTGATTTCAAAACTGCGCGCTTCAGCCCAGACCGACCCCGCCAGAAGCGATACTCTCAAGAAAAAGCGGGAGACATCGCAGGCAAAAGCGGAGAGCAGGGCAAAAAAGGCCGCGGAGAAAAAAGCAAAAAATGCCGAGAAATCCACGGTGCAGAAAAAATCGCAGGAAGACGCTTTTTCCGCGCAAAGTGAAGCCTCTACAGTCGGCAAAGATTCTGCCGATAAATAAAGTGTGATGAGAATCAAGAAATTATTGTCTGCTTTTGTTTTCGCCTCGGTTTTTGCGGTGCTGCCGCTCAATGCCGATGGCTTGACGGCAAAATTCGTTACAACTGAGGCCGCCAAAAAAGATTCTGTGGACGAGTCCGTGGAGTACATCAAAAATCAGATTCCAAAGATGACTTCTGCGGCGGAAAAGCGTTCCGCGTATATTTTTCTTGCAGGATTGCAGGAGCAGCTCTCTTATTATGACGACGCTCAGAAATCATACGCGCAGGCGGCGGGAATTGCCGCCGGAGATGCCGATGGAATGCCCAAAAAAAGCAACGAGCGTCTTGTCCTTGATGCGATTCGCTGTGCGCTCAGCAGCGGGGATTATGCCACCGCGGACAGTTACCTTAATTCTGCGGTGAGAAACTCAAAAAATCCTGATGTGCAGGCGTATATAAAACTGTACACCCAGTGGAGCGCGCTTTGCAAAGCGGATAGTGTGGCAGATTTGCAGGAGCCGCTTGTGATGCTCCAGGCATACCTGAAAGTGGAGTCAATGCAGAGCCTCAAAAGCGTGATTCTTCTGACTTTATGGTACATCACAGGCGACACATCCTATTCCAAGGAAATCACGCAAAAATATCCCGCCTCGATGGAGGCCGCAATCGTCAAGGGCGATATTCAGATGCTTCCGACTCCGTTCTGGTTTTTTGTGCCCAAAAGCGGAGAGGCTGAGCAGGGCAGCGGAACTTATGCGTCGGACACGGCCGCAGTATCCCGCCCTGATTCCTCTGATTCAAGTGATAAGGCGACTTTCTCCAAATGGCAGCTTGGCTTGTTCCGGACGGAGAGCAACGCCAAACTTCTTGCCGAGGAAGCCAAAAGCAAGGGATTTCCTGCCTACATCACTACAGAAAAGCGTGGCAGCGGAACAACTTATTTTATTGTGCTTGTGAATGAGAATGCCGCCGGCAACATGGCCGACCAACTGCGCAACGCCGGATACGACTGCTACGCCATAGAATAAAAAATCCAAGCCGCAGTTTGCCGAGCAAACTGCGGGGCGAGATAGAACCAACTTCCGGCACATAGGACCCACAAAAATCTCGCCCACCCCACGACAATCTATTTCAAACCCATTAGTTCAATGCGCAGTTTGCCGAGCAAACTGCGGGGCGAGATAAAACCAACTTCCGGCACGTAAGACCCACAACCATCTCGCCCATTACCAGTGCCCCGAAGCCCCGCCTCCGCCAAAGTGACCGCCGCCGCCACGGAACGAGCCGCCGCCGAAGCCGCCGCCAAAAGATGAGCCGCGCCCGGGACCGGAGGAAAATCCGCCGTAACGTCTGCCGCTTGCCATGTTGGAAATGAAAAGCCATTTCCAGATTCCGCCTTTTGAGCCGATAATCACGATGAAAAGGACGAGCCACAAAATCATGAACAGAACGCCTGCGATGTCTCCGCCGGAATCTTCGTTCTGCACGCTCCGTGCGACAAGCTGCGCGTTGTCCGTGGCAATTCCGCCCATATTCTGGACGCCAAGAAAAATCCCCTCGGAATAGTCGCCGTTTTTAAACTGCGGGATAATCACGTTTCTGATGATAAGCCCGCATTTTGCGTCCGTGAGCTTGCCCTCAAGTCCGTAGCCGGTCTCAATCCGCAAAGCCCGCTCCTCAAACGCGACCACCAGGATCGCGCCCTTGTCTGTGCGCCCGTCGCCGATTTTCCAGCTTTCTGCCACGCGCATACTGAACGAGGCGATGTCATCGCCATCAAGACTTGGAACTGTGAGCACCGCAATCTGAACGCCCTGCTGCTCGTCAAGCTGCTGAAGATAAGTCTCCAGTTTTGATTCCGTGGCGCTGTTGATTATGTTCGCGTAATCATTCACACGGCCTTTGAGCGCGGGAACTGCCGCCGCAAAAACCGACTGCACCGTAAAAAACAGGATTGCCGCCGCGCAAATCCACTTTGAGCGTGTCTTTAAAACCATTCGGAATCCTCCACAATCACAAGACCGTCCGCAAGCTCATTCGGGTTGCTTTCGTGCGGCGGAAAATTCTCTGCAAGAAGCGCGCCGCATTTTTCCACCGCCGCGCAGAACGCCTGGCGCACATCGCCTTTTTTGATGTTCTCGGCAAGTTCGTCCGCAATCAGGTTCCACATATCCTGCGAGATTTTCGCGCTGATTCCGCTGTCCGCGATAATCCGCACCTGACGCTCCATATACGAGACAAAAATCAGAATGCCCGACTGCTCCGCGGTCTCGTAAACCCCGGATTCGGTGAAATATCGCATTGCCCGGTGCGTCACGCAGTTTCTTTTGACTGCCGGCGGGATAATCAGGCGGTCAATCGCAGGAATATTGCACAGATAAAAAACGATTGTCGCAGTGGCAAAGCAAGTTATGATGAAAAAAAGCGGAAGAATCCATGCGGGGGCGTTCTGCCAGTAAAGCCTTCCGTACATTTCCTGAATTCTGCCGGAAAACGGAATGAGGGCAATCAGAACAAGGACAGAGACGATGTTCCCCGCCAGAAGTTCCCAGAAAGAGTAGTGCGCGCTTTCGGGTGCAAGTGCGAGCGCGATTTCTCCGGTCGTTTTTGCCTCCGCATTCGCCACGCACTCTTTAATCGCGTCAAAATCTGATTGATTCAGCCGCAGTTTTTTTATAAGACTTTTGTATCTCATGTGTGTTCCTAGAATTCAACTTTGGGACTGCTCTGGGCTTCCGCGCTTGCTGCAAAATACTGACGTTTCTCAAATCCGCCCATGCTGGCAATCAGATTTGACGGAAAACTCCTGATTTTTGAGTTGTAGCTCTGGGCCGCGGTGTTGTAACGCTGCCGTGCGACAGCAATCCGGTTTTCAGTTCCTTCCAGCTGGTCTTGCAGCGCAAGGAAATTCTGATCCGCCTTGAGGTCGGGGTACTGCTCGGTAATCATAAGAAGACGCTGCAAACTTGCGCCAAGATTATCCTGAATCTGCTGATAGCGAGCGAACGCCTCGGGGTCAGAGAGAATCTCATCGCTGATGTTGATTTGCCCGCCCGCCTTTGAGCGCGCTTCTGTTACCTGAGTGAAGACCTCGCTTTCGTGGGCGGCGTAACCTTTGACCGTCGCGACAAGGTTCGGAATCAAATCCAGCCGCCTCTGATATTGGTTCTGCACCTCCGCCCATGCGGATTCCACCGCCTCATCCCGGTAGACAATCGTATTGTAGGTATTTTTGTAGCATGAGAAAATTGCGAACACGCAGACAAAAATAATGATGAGAGCAACCGCCCACTTCGGAAACTTTTTCATAAAATCCTCCTTATAAACTCCGCGTTAGCGGTCGCGCATGGGCGCAGGAAATCATAATCTGACTGCGAGGCAGGCAAATCACAAATCCCAGAATACTTTAAAAATATTGATGAAAAAGCGGATAGTCAACAATAATTTGCCTCAAACGCATTATATTTTTGCTTGCCCCGAACGAGTTTTCATAATAAAATAATGTAAATATTTTTTGAAAGAGGTTAATCAATGAATAATTTTGTGTTTTTAGGACCGCCCGGCGCGGGAAAAGGCTCGCTGGCGGTGAAAGTTGCCGCAGATTATCAGATTCCACACATTTCCACCGGGGATATTTTCCGCGCGAATATCAAGGCGCAGACTCCGCTGGGGGTCAAAGTCAAGGAAATCATCGACTCCGGCTCTCTTGTGAGCGATGAGCTGACTTTTGAGCTTGTGAAAGACAGGCTTGCGCAGGACGACTGCAAGAACGGTTATATTCTGGACGGATTTCCCCGCACGATTCCTCAGGCCCAGATGCTCGACTCACTCGTATCTGATTTGAAAGTCGTGAACTTCGTGATTAAGGACGAGATTGTAATCGACAGGCTTTCCACACGCCGCGTCTGCAAGGCTTGCGGCGCGAACTTCAACATCAAGACGCTTCCGCCAAAAGTCGAGGGCGTCTGCGACAAGTGCGGTGGCGAGCTGTACCAGCGCGATGACGACAAGCAGGAGTCAATCCTGCACCGCATGGACGTTTACCGCGAGCAGACCGAGCCGCTCATCAATTATTATAAAGGCAAAGGAAAAATCACCGATTTGGATGCCGCCATCGAGACAGACATCCTCCTTGGCGAGTTCAAGAAGATTTTCTAGTTCATGCTGATTGCCGGGCTTGCCCGGCAATCTCAATTTTTGGAGGATAAGATGCAGAAACTGTCGGAAGAAACCGGGGCGATTATGACCGAGCGTTTCGGGCATGACAACGTGATTGCCCTTGCCACAATTGATGACGGTGTGCCCTGCGTCCGGTACGTGAACGCTTTTTATGAAAACAAATCATTCTATGTGATTACTTACGCTCTTTCTGGCAAAATGTGCCAGATTCAGAAAAATCCTGTTGTCGCGCTCGCCGGCGACTGGTTCACCGCGCACGGAAAAGCAGAGAGCCTTGGATTTTTTGGCAGGAGCGAGAACGCGGCCATCGCAGAAAAACTGCGCTCCGCATTCGCCGCTTGGATTGACAACGGTCACAATAATTTCAGCGATGAGAACACCTGCATTCTGCGCATAAGGCTCACAGACGGTGTGCTTTGGTCGCACGGAACGTGCCACGACATCGATTTCAGTGACTGAAATTTAAAGACGATTTTCAGCCTTGCAACCGCATTTTATCACCCTGGGCAGCAAAAATCAGAAATTGCGGCGTGATTTTATTGCGGTTGCGACGGTAAAATATATTCTTTGCCGCAAGAGAATCGTGGGAATATATTTTGCACTTTGCCCGTTAAAGTGTTCGGTGCATATTAGCACTGCACAAAAAACAGTTAATTTATCCTTATTAATGATGAATTTTTAGCGTTTTGCAATTTTTTTTACATTTTTTACTTGACAGATAGGATGGGGGGGGGTATCATTACACAAATTTTTAATAAGGAGTTTCTTATGAAGAAGACTTTATTGTCCGTTGCAAGTTCAGTGGCTTTTGCCGCTGTGGTTGCATTAGTTGGATGCTCTGCCCCGACAACGGTGAATTATGATACCATAGAAAGTATCGGCGCACCGAAAGTTACGGCAAAGACTTATGCAGGTGTTGTGCGTCTTACATGGAATGTTGTTAAGGGTGCTCAGAGCTATGACATCTATAAAGATGGAGAGCGTGTGTCTACTATGGTTCCTACTAATAGTGCTTGCGAATATATTGAGTATGCTACAACTTCCAACAACTTGGTTGATGGTGTCAAGTACACGTATGATGTAGTTGCAGTGCCTAAAGGCAATTATGCACATGCACAGCAGCGTGGAGTGTATATAAAAGAGAACCAGACCACTGTTGAGGTAAAAGCAAAAGTTCCAAGCCCGGAAGAGTTTGAGGCAGAGTACAAGAGCTATTTTGACAAGTTTGCCTCTGAGAAAATTGAATTCAAGACAGAGCTTTATACTGACACTAATTGGAAGTCGCGTATTGTGGTGACAGCACCCACACTGCCTGAATTCTCTTACATTGTAAAAACCTATGTCGATGTTCCAACTGCATTCAAGCCTAGCGCGGTACCGTCTACTGTTCCTGCGTTTACTTTCACAGAAAATAAGGCTACGAACATTTATTCTAGTCATATTCTTGGCGCAGGCGACATAAAAACTTCTGTCAGCGTTGTTCCTCTGTCTCCGCTTTATCAGGGTGTTGATTTTGAGTCAAATGGTCTGTCTGTTTCTAAGTTTACTCCTGATAAAAATACTAATAAGATGTATGCTTGGTATGTTCCTGGCAGCAATGGCACCAAGGTTCACCTTGAGTGGAAACCTGCGCAGTCTAAGGGCGTGTGCTATGCCCCGGCTGGCTACAGCGTGTATGGTGTTGATGAAACAGGTGAGTATCCAGAGTATGTAAAGGTTGAGGGCGAGGTAAAAGTCTTGAATCCTTATGATATAGCTACAAATGAGAAGGGCGAGAGTTATGTTGTTACTGAGACAACGTACTACATTGAGGACACTGCTGTAGAGCAGGGCGATCCTAAAAAGAAATATTTCATAACCCTTTGCGTAGATGGTGACTATGAGGACTGGTGGGTTGGAGTTGGTGGTAACTATGGATTTGACTGGCGCGACTATGCTGGTGCTTATAATCTTGAATTCACTGCTTCTAAGTTCGCTGATGGCAAGACAGTCCGTGTTTCATTTAGACCAGTTGATAAAGCAGATTCTACGTCAATGTATACTGTTTACCGCACCAACAAGAACGATGATTCTGTGGAAAAGATTGGCGAAGTGAAGGCAGGTACATACACTACCATTTCTGATGGTAAGGTCATAGAGATGGTCTACTACTTCGTAGATGATACTGTTGATAATACAGTTGATTACGAATATAAACTGTACAGACAGTTTGGATCAACGATTACTGACATTGCTGTTGAGACGGCTTATGGTACGACTGCTACTGCGCGCGGTACTATAAAATTAGACCGGATGGCAGTTGATAAAGATTTAATTTATAACGATGTGTTTATTACTATCACTGTTGAGGATCCCGCTGATTCATTCATTCTGTCTCGTGCAAAATACAACGGAGGAATTATCCTTGAGTCCGACTACACGGAAGTGAAAGTTACTAATGCATTGTGGTATGACTATAACACTGATGTGTTTGAGCCTTATAATAATAAGTATTATGTGCTGGATAAAAATCTTGCGGATGAAGAGTATACCTACAAAGTTGTTTTCTCTGGCAAAAATAAGAATTCATCACAGGAGACTGACACAATCACCGACGTTGGCTCTAACAGTGTGTCAAGCCCGGTTTATGTTAGCTGGACTGGAGGAAGTGTTGTTGTTGAGGATAAGTATCTTAAGAATTCCGAGACTTACACTGACTATAAGTATGAGTATAAGATTTTGGCTAGAGAGGTGACAGTTGAAGGAACTCTGTCCGATACGAGCTGCACAGTAACCATGGCTCAGTCTGGAGAAATTAAGCCGACCGAAGTCAACTACACACTTCTCACGAGTACTGATAAGTATAGCTATCACCAATATGAAACTAAGCCTGGTTCTACGTATGGCGACTATATTTACTATACTGGCTATCGTAACGAAGCGTTTGGCTTTGATATTTGCGATGGATATGGATACGAGGCCAACGGCAAGTATCATAGCTTCAAAGACTTTGATCCCAATGTAGCTTACGTGCATGGTGCAGATAAGTATTCACTTACAACAAGCAATGGACTTAGTAATGTGATAGTTTATGTTACTAAAACAAACAAAAAAACTGGAGAAACAGCCTTTAATGTTGCTACAATCTACTAAGTAAGGTTGTTTACCAAGAATTAAGTCTGTTTGTTGGCTGCAAATAAAGCGGTCTTAAAACAGACGGAAAGTTTAGTGTTGTCGTCCGCGCACTTTGTGCGCGGACGACTTTTTTTAGTTTATGAGCGCTGATAAAAATAAAAAACAAAAGGGCAAAAAACAGAACCGGGCACTGCACATCATCGGAAAAATACTTCTGGTGCTCGCGGTAATACTTTTTGTTGACTTGTTCTTGCGGCGCGGGGCGCAGAGACCGCTTCTGGCGCAGAGCGTGTCGCAGACAGGGGCGGCCGGGAAATCCGCTGAGAATCCGCACTTAAATCAAGCAGAAAATATAACTGAGAGCAATAGTTCCGCGCAGCCGGGGGCAAGCGAGAGGCTGACCGGCGGGCTTTCATCCGCAGACATCACGATTTTTTCTTCTGATGTTCTTGGCCTTGAAGTTCCGGTTTGCGCTCTGAAAAATCATGAGGAGAATCACGAGCGCAGGATTTTTCAGAATTATTCGATTTGCTACAGGGAAAATTACGAGCAGGCGGAATGGTCGTCTTATGCGCTCACCGCGGCTCAGTTGGTCAAAAACACGGGGCGCACGGACGATTTCCGGGCGGACGACAAAATCTCAACGCAGTCTGCGACGCTTGCGGATTACCGCGGCTCGGGCTATGACCGCGGGCACTTGACTCCGGCCGCTGATATGGCGTTCAGCGAGCAGGCGATGAGCGAGACTTTTTTTATGAGCAACATGAGCCCGCAGGAGCCGCAGTTCAATCGCGGAATCTGGAGAAAACTTGAGGCGCAGGTGAGAAAGTGGGCGGAAAAATTCGGCGCGGTTTACGTTGTCTCGGGGCCGGTGCTTGATTTGCCGCCCGAATCCTACAAAACAATCGGGGAGAACAATGTTGCGGTCCCGGATTTTTTTTATAAAGTCATTCTTGCCGCCACGCGCGATGAGAATTCCGGGGATGAGGTTGCGGTCGCGGCAATCGGTTTTATAATCCCGAATAAAAAGTGTGATGACCCGCTCTGGAATTACGCGAGGACGGTTGACGAGGTTGAGGCCGTCACAAATCTTGATTTTTATTCCCTGCTTGATGATGAGACTGAAGCCCGGCTGGAAGCGAGCCTTGACCTGAGCGTCTGGATGCCCTGACTTTCCCGCGGATTTTGTCTTACGCGCGTTGGGCGCGCCTTGTCACAGAAATTCCGTCTCCGCACTCAAAAAATTCCGTGGTGAATTCCGGGTTCGTCCTCAGAAAATCCACGTATTTCTGGATTTTTTTGACAAGTTTTTTTGTGCTGTAATTGTGGGTCAGGCTCAAATCATCAACCATGCCGTGAAAAGAAAGATTATCGCTGATAATTGCGCCGTGCGGCGCAAGACTTTCCTTGTATTTCTCAAAAAATTTGATGTACTGCGCTTTTGCCGCGTCTATGAAAATCAGGTCAAAAAATCGGCCGTTAAAATCATAAAAAAGCGCGTCCGCGTGGATTGCCTCAATACGGCTGGAAAGCCCCGCCCGCGCGATGTTCTCTTTTGCCGCAAGATGACGTTCCAAATCCAGCTCTATTGTGGTGACGCGCACATCCTCATCCGTCATTGCGAATTTTATTGCCGAATATCCAACCGCAGTTCCAATCTCAAGCACTGTGCGCACGTTGTGCTCTTTTATGTACGCGCAGATAAAATCGCCGGTCTCGTCCTGCAAAATAGGAACTGCCTCGCGGCTCGCGTAAGCACGGATTTTTCTCAGCTGATTTTGCTGCTCATCCGTCATTTTCTGCTCTCTTTGAATCTCTGCATCTGGATTCGCTTCTCACGCACTTTCTCAAGAGCGTCCTGCAATCCGTCATGGTCATCGCGCTCAATCATGCGCTCCATCTGCTCCAGATGATTTTTGAACGTCCTGATGTGCGCCAGAAGTTTATCCTTGTTGGAAAGAAAAAGCTCAGTCCAGAGCGGCGCGTTTATCATCGCGATTCGGGTCAAATCCTCAAAACTGCCGCCGCCGAACGATGTGATTTCCGGGTCTTCCGCGCTCTCAACCATCACCGAGGCAATCACGTGGCAGAGCTGGGAAGTGAAGCCGATTTTATTGTCGTGAGTCTCGGAGTCAACTTCTGTTATGCGCGAAAAGCCCATCGCCCTCACCAGATTTTTGAGCAGTTCGCGGGCATTATCATCATTCTCTGCGCCCTGATTTTTCTGCCTGATGATTATGTAATTGTGATTTTTAAAAAACTCGTCGTTCGCGGCAGAAAATCCCTCTTTCTCGCCGCCTGCCATTGGGTGACCAAGCACAAGGTGGGCGTTCGGCGGGCAGAGCGAGTCAAAATCCTGCTGGAGCATTGCCTTGACCCCGCTGATGTCCGTCACAAGCGCGTTGTCTTTGAAATCATTTTTGTGCTCGCGCAGGAATTCCAGCGTGGCGCGCGGATAAATGCAGACAAAAACCACATCGCACTGCGCAAGCATTTTCCGGGCGTTTTCCGGCGCGAATCCGTCGTCTATCACCCCCTGATTTTTTGCGTCGCGCAGAAAATCATCGTTTTTGTCCAGCGCGAAAATCCGGCCGCCAATGTTTTTTCTGATTGCCTTCGCGACCGACCCGCCCATAATTCCAAGCCCGACAATCCCGTATGTAAGTTGCGCTAAATTCTGGCTCATTCTGATTTCCCTGCCCGGTTCTGCTCACATTGTCCGCCGGTTGATTGCGGCAATCTGCGGAAGCTCCCGCATCAGCTCCGCGAATTCCTGCGGATGAAGAGACTGCTCGCCGTCGCACAGCGCTTTTTCCGGGTCATTGTGCACTTCGATAATCAGGCCGTCCGCATCGCACGCAACGGATGCTTTTGCCAGCGTCCCGACCATCCAACGCTGTCCGCAAGCATGGCTGGGGTCTATGATGATTGGAAGATGGCTGACTTTGTGCAGATACGGAATTATGCTGATGTCAAGGCAGTTCCGCGTGTAATTATCGAACGTCCTGATTCCGCGCTCGCAGAGAATCACGTTCTCGTTGCCGCTTGCCATGATGTATTCCGCGGACATCAGAAGCTCCTTTACCGTGGCCGACATTCCGCGTTTAAGCAGAATCGGTTTGCCGGTTTTTCCCATCTCTTTGAGCAAATCAAAATTCTGCATATTCCGCGCGCCAATCTGAATCACATCGACATCATCAAAATATTCAAGCTGACGGATGTCCATCAGTTCTGTGACCACGGGAAGCCCGGTCTCTTTTTTTGCCGTGATTAAAAATTCCAGCCCGGTCTTTCCAAGCCCCTGAAAACTGTACGGCGATGTCCTTGGCTTGAACGCACCGCCGCGCAGAAGCCTTGCGCCAGCAGATTTCACATCCTTTGCGATTGAGACAACCTGCTCCTCCGTCTCAACCGAGCACGGCCCCGCAATGACCGGAATCATGCCTTTGCCGCCAAAAGTCACATCACCCACTTTAATCACGCTGTCTTTCGGATGGAACGCCCTGCCCGCAAGTTTATACGGCGCAGAGACGCGCTTGACTTTCTCAACAATCGGGAAGACCTCAAACTGCTCGGTCTCTATTGCGGATGTGTCGCCCAGAAGCCCCAGAATGGTGAGGTTATCGCCCTTTGAGATGTGAACGTCAAGCCCCCTGTCTTTGATGGATTTCACAAGCTCGTCAATCTGATTGTCCTTGCTTCCGTTTTTAAGTGTGATAATCATAACAACTCCTTGATTTTTATGCTGATTTCAATGACCGTGCCGGACCTGCTCCAGTCCGCGCTTGAACTGCGGAATTCGGGCGCAGGTTGTCGTGTCAAGGCCGCTGCGCTCCCCGCGCCGCAGAAAGTGGTACGCCACGCCCGCAATCATCGCGCCGTTATCCCCGCAGAGTTTGAGCGGCGGAAAAATGCAGTTGATGTCCGCCCGTTCCGCGAGCATCTCGCGCAGCCGCGAATTCGCCGCCACGCCGCCGCCGCAGACCACAGTCTTAAGCCCGGTGTCATCAACCGCGCGCAGAAGTTTTCCCACCAGAGTTTTGATGGCAGTCTCCTGAAACGCCGCGCACATATTCTCCACAGAATGCTCGTAGCCGTCCTGCCAGAATAAATCACGCTGATGGATGACGGCAGTCTTCAATCCGCTGAAAGAGACATCGTAGCGGTGCTCGTTCTCGTCAAGTTTTGGGATTGGAAATCTTGCGGATTTTGGATTGCCTTTTTTGGCAAGATTATCGATAATCACGCCGCCGGGATAGCCCAGATTGTAGAATTTGGCGACTTTATCGAACGCCTCGCCAACAGAATCATCCACCGTGGTGCCCAGAATATCAAGGCTGTCAAAATCGTTCACCTTGCATATAATCGAATGCCCGCCGCTCACAAGAAGCCCCAGAAACGGATAGTCAACGTCTGTCTGGAGCTGGGCGGCATAAAGGTGCGCAATCATGTGGTTTATTGCGATGAACGGCTTGCCTGTTGCCCATGCCAGCGTTTTTCCGAACGTGAAGCCCACAAGAAGCGAGCCCATCAGTCCGGGGCGGTTTGTGGCGGCCACCGCGTCCACATCATCAAGGCTAAGATTCGCCTCTTTGAGCGCTTGGCGCACCACGGGCAGAATCCATTCGGCGTGCTTTCTGCTCGCAATTTCAGGAACGACCCCTTTGTAAATTTTATGGAACGGAATCTGCGTGGCAACAACGTTGCTCAGGATTTTCTTTCCGTCCTCG
Source organism: Treponema sp. (assembly GCA_022510865.1). Classification (GTDB taxonomy): domain Bacteria; phylum Spirochaetota; class Spirochaetia; order Treponematales; family Treponemataceae; genus Treponema_D. The sequence goes on along the minus strand of JAFLSQ010000003.1, from coordinate 8,211 downwards.
ACAACCGCGCAAGCGGTCTCATCGCAGCTGCTCTCAATTCCAAGAACTCTCATCGCCGACCTCTAAAATTTCCTTGCCTGTGATTTGCTGACCACGCTGAAAGTATAGCCTTTCTCTTTCAGCTCGGGATACGCGCTTTGCAGGAATGCTGGCAGGAAATCCGCGCTCCAGATGTGGCCTATCATTATGACGCAGCCGGTGTTGTTCGCAATCTCAAGGCCGCGTCTCAGCTCGCTCAGCGCATTCTCTGCGGTTTTCTCGTTGTCAAGGAAAATGTTGCGCTCATAATACGAATAGCCCAGTTCACGCGCCACATAAGGAACTTTTGTCTGCGCGTTCGTGCGGCTGTCCAGAAAGAAAATGCCCTCTCTGGAGCAGACCTGCATAATCACCGCCATTTTCTCCGCGTCCGCCGTGATTGCCGAGCCCTCATGGTTGTTCATTCCCGCAATCGGCCCTATTTCCGCGATGTTCTGGAACAAAGTGGATATAATCTGATTATCATCCATATTCGGTGTGATTGCCCCCGGCCCCGGGTTCACAGACTCGTTGACCGCCTGCATCGGCTGGTGCAGGATTACCTCGTTTCCGCTGGCGCGCACCTGGCTGGCTGTCTCTTTTGAGTGGGCAATCTGCGGCAGAACCGCCACCGTGATTGGGAACGGCAGCTGCAAGAACGGCTTCAGGTGGCCAAGATTCTGCCCTCCGTCATCAAATACAAAAATCAGCTGTGCGTTGTTCTTTGCCTCGGGAAAACCGTACTTTCCGTCAGTTTTTTTTGCGTCCGCATCAGGAATTCTCTGCGCTGCGCTCACATCACTTTTTTCCTCTGATTTTTGCGGCCTTGCAGTTGCCTCCTGTTTTTTCTGCGGTACAACAACTTTTTGCGCCGGCTCTTTTTCCTTGCTCTCATTTTTCTGCGGTGCTGATGGCGCGGGCTTTTCCGGCTCAGCAATCACGCTGCTCTGCGATTGCCCGGCCTGCGCTCTGTTCTCATCCTGCCTGGTGGCTTCCGCACTTTTTTTCTCCCCGGATTTCTCTGCTTTCTCGGTTCGCTCTTTTTTTTCTGGGCGGGCAGCCTTGTCGTTTTTCTGCCTCTCGCTTTTTGCGGGCTTGGCAGGGGAATCAGTTTTGCCGGCCGCGGCGGAATCATCGGTTTTCTGTGAAATCTGCTCGCTCAAAGACGGCGCGTTCTGCGGCGCGGACGGTTTTTGCGCGGTGAGCGTCGTGACAAGCAGGAGCGCCATACACACTGTGATGATGACCGCGCAGGAAATTATGATTTTATGGGCGGGAATGTAAGCCTTGCCCTTCTTCACCTTTGATTTGCGACTTTTTTTCTTTGCCGACTTGCTCTGAGTCCGTTTCTGATTCTGTGCCATAAAAGATTTTTCATTCTATCCTTTTCCTTGATATATTTCAACAAATGCGGTATTTTCATACTTGAAACAAGATTAAAGAGGAAAAAAATGACGATTACTTGCCTTGATTTGGAAGGCGTGCTTGTCCCGGAAATCTGGATTGCCTTCGCGGATGCGGTGAAAATCCCCGAGCTTAGGCGCACAACCCGCGATGAGCCGGATTACGACAAACTCATGCGCTACAGAATCGATATTCTGCGCGAGCACAAACTGGGCCTCAAAGAAATTCAGCAGACAATCAGGACGATTGACCCGCTTCCCGGCGCAAAAGAATTCCTTGACGAGCTGCGCTCTTTCTGCCAGACAATCATACTGAGCGACACGTTCGAGCAGTTCGCCGCCCCGCTGATGGAAAAACTTGGTCAGCCCACAATTTTCTGCAACACGCTTGAAGTCTCTGAGAGCGGCCAGATTACCGGCTACAAAATGCGCTGCGAGAACAGCAAATTCACCACGGTGCGCGCGCTCCAGTCAATCGGGTTTGAGACAATCGCTTCCGGCGACAGCTTCAATGACCTTGGGATGATTCAGGCCTCAAAATCAGGATTTTTATTCCGCTCAACCGAAAAAATCGTCCGCGATTATCCGCAGTACCCGGCGTTCACAGAATATTCTGAGCTGCTGGATGCCATAAAAAAATCGGTATAGCAAAAAAATCGCAAAAAAAAATTGCGGAGGGCTTGACAAAGTTGGGGGGGATAACATACATCATCTTAATAAAAAGGGAGATTTGATTATGAAGAGATTTATTGCGATTGCGATTGCCGCGGTCTGCCTTGCGTCGTCAACTTTTGCGCTTGATATTGCGGTTGGCGCAAGAGGAATGTTCGGCGGGAACGTCGGTGACGATTATTCCGGCTTTGACGGATTTGTTGGCGGTGCCGGTGCGTACATCAATCTGGATTTGCTTTTGGGATTCGGTTTTCAAGGCGAGATGAACATTGTCACAAACAAAATTGAATTCTCTGCCGCAGACAAGTCGCTCACAACAACCGATTATTACATCGTGGATTTTCCGTTCATGGTGTGGTACAACCTCAATCTCTTTGTGATTGAGATTGGCGGAGGAGTCGGCCTGAATTTAAGCGTGTTCGAGTCTGATGAGCTTAAGGATAATGTGAACGTCGGTCTTGCGGCGGGTGTCAATCTTAAATTCTTTATCAGCGACCATTTTGGCATTGTGCTCGGTGCGCACGGCGTGTTCGATTTCCTGCCGACAATCACCGTAACATCGTCAGAGAATTCCACGACTTACACGGCAAACGCGCCAAACTTCACAAGAAAGTCTATTTACGGAACTGCTGGACTGGAGTTCCGTTTCTAGAATACGGGGGTGGTTCTGGGGAAAGTTTTTCCCCAAACCTGAGATTATACCCTTTGAACCTGATCCGGGTAATGCCGGCGGAGGAAGAAATGAAAAAGATTTCATCTCTTGTTATTTTAACTGTTCTGGTTTGCGCCTTCTTTGCGGGCTGCAAAAAATCCAAATCTGATGACGCAAGAGCGTCCGAGCTGATTGTCTACACTTATGACTCGTTCTGCGGCGAATGGGGGCCAGGCCCTCTGATTGCCGGCAAGTTCGAGGAGAAGACAGGCATAAAAATCACTTATGAGGACTGCGGGGATGGCGTGCACATTCTGTCCAAGGCGCTCATAGAAAAAAACAAACCCTATGCTGATGTCCTTGTCGGTCTTGATAATTTCATCTATCAGCGGGCGGTTGAGGCCGATGTTCTGGAAAAGTTCAGGCCGTCCAACAGCAGCGTGATTGACACCTCCCTTGTTGATGCCCTTGGCGGCGACTGGGTGCTCACGCCCTATGACTACAGTCCGTTCGCAATCATTTATAACACGCAGTCAGGCATTTCCGCGCCGTCCAGCCTTGAGGATTTGACAAAGCCTGAGTACTCCAAAAAACTGATTCTTATGGACCCGCGCACAAGCACTCCCGGAAACGGCTTTGATGTCTGGGTGCGCACTGTCTATGGCGACTCTTATGACGATTATATGAGCCGTCTTGCCCCGTCCATTCTGACTATGGCTCCGGGCTGGAGCGTGGGCTACGGAATGTTCACGGACGGCGAGGCTCCGCTTGTAATCAGCTATGTGACAAGCCCCGCATATCACATTGAGTATGATGAGGGCGACAATTTTGTCGCGCTTGAATTCACGGACGGCCACATCATGCAGGTTGAGGGCGCGGGCATCGTCAAGGGCGCGAGAAACGCTGAGGGCGCAAAGAAATTCATTGAATTTCTTGTCAGCGAGGAAGCCCAGCGCGAGATTCCGCTTACCCAGTGGATGTACCCCGCGAACAAGAGCATTCCGCTTCCGGAAAGTTATTCGTCTCTTATCAGTCCAAAAATCCTGAACTAAATGCTCGGGGTCTATTTTTTCACGCTGAAAGTCGCCGCTGTGTCTGTCGCAGTGGCGGCCGCCGTGGGTGTGCCCATGGCGTTTTTCACGTCCCGCAGGAATTTTCCGCTCAGGCGGATAATCCTCTCGCTTTCGGCAGTTCCGCTTTGTATGCCGACTCTGGTCGTCGCGCTCGGGTACGTGAGTTTTTTTGGCGTGAACGGCACGTTCAATAAAATCTTCCACACGCATTTTACTTTTCTGTACTCATTCTGGGGGATTGTCCTTGCGCAGGGATTTTATAACTTTCCCTTTGTGACCGGCGTCCTCTGCGATGCATGGGGGCAGCTTCCGCAGGAGCAGAAATTCGCGGCAAGAATGCTGGGCGCGGGCGAATGGCGGGTTTTCCTCACGGTCACTTTGCGCCAGCTCTCGGGTGCGCTCGCCGCCGCCTGCATGCCGGTCTTCCTTTTCTGTTTTTTCAGTTTTATGATTGTCATGCTGCTCTCTCCGCCGGGCGTGTCCACTCTGGAAGTGGAGATTTACCATTCGCTTAGCACCACGCTGAACATCGCATCGGGGGCAAAACTTGCCGTCCTTGAGACCGCAACCACAATGGCGATTATGTTCCTCTATCTTTTCATCACAAAAAAAAGCCAGATTTCATCAGCGGGAATTGATTTTGCAGCCCGCCGCACAAAAATCCGCGGATTCGAGCTGATTGTCCTGCTTTTGCTTCTTGCTCTGGTGATTCTTTTTTTTGTCGCGCCGTTCATATCGGTTTTTGTGTCGGGCGCGTCAAAATTCGGCGAGGTTTTCTCGTCGGCACGGTTCTGGAAATCCGCAGTGAACAGCCTTGGAATCGGCTTCGCAACCGGATTTTTCTGCACGGTAATCGCTTTCGCATACTCGCTCGCGGTAAAGCTTTCGGGAAGGCAGGGCAGCGCGGTTTTGCAGACCATCCCCATGCTGCCAATGGCCGTCTCCTCCGTGGTGATTTCGTGGTGCGCCGCGGTCTTGTTCCACAATGCCACCGTTCCGCTTCTGATTGCCCTGCAAACCCTGATGTACTGGCCGCTCGCGTACCGCCAGATTCAGAGCGGAATAAACCGCATTTCGCAGGAAAGCGTGAGTGCCGCCCGCCTGATCTCGCGCGGCACGCTGGATTCGGTTCTGCGCGTCTATGCGCCGTCGTGCCTGCCCGTGCTTTTCTCTGCGTTCGCGTTCACTTTTGCCACAAGCCTTGGCGACGCGACCATGCCGCTAATCCTTTCCATAAAGAATTTTGACACGCTCGCGCTTTATACCTATAAACTTGCCGGCTCGTACCGTTTTGCGCAGGCCTCTGCTTGCGGCGGACTGATTGCCCTCATCTCTGTGATTGTAGTTGGAGTCGTAAAAAAATGAGTTATTTTTCTGTGCATAATCTTCATAAAAAATGGCCGTCTGCCACCGTGGACTTCTCCTATGAGTGCGAGCGCGGAGTGATGACCTGCATTCTTGGCGGAAGCGGCTGCGGAAAATCCACGATTCTGAACATAATTGCGGGGCTGGAAAAAAACGATGATTTTGCGGCCACGGCAAGAAAATCCGCCGGAACTGACGCGCCCCGCGCGGGCCTTGAAATCACGCTTGACGGCCGGCGTATAGACAGCCTTCCTCCGCGCCAGCGCGGAATCGGGATGGTTTTTCAGAGCGGCGCGCTTTTCAATCATCTTACGGTCGTTGACAACGTTGCCTACGGGCTTGTCTCCAAGGGGATTAGAAAGCGCGATGCCCGAGCCATGGCCTCCGACTATCTTGCGAATTTTGATTTATGCGGGATGGAAAAACGGATGCCCCAGACTTTGAGCGGCGGCGAGAAGCAGCGCGTCGCGCTCGCAAGGACGCTCATAACCGAACCAAAACTTGTCCTGCTTGACGAGCCGCTCTCTGCGCTTGACGCAAGCCTGCGCAAACGTCTTGCCGCGCAAATCCGTGAGTGGCAGAAAGAGCTTGGCTTCACCGCGATTATGGTGACCCACGACGAGGCAGAGGCGAGCGCGGTGGCGGACAAAATTGTGAGGATTACCCGCTGATTTTTTTGCCCGTACTAGTTCGTGAGAATCATCACCCAGTAATATTTGTAGGTGCTGTTCGGGTCATAAGCATAGGCAAGCCCGATTTTTGTCGCGCTTGTGCTCAGCATATTTCTGCGATGTCCTTGCCCGGAATACGGCTTGTTGTCCTCTTTCCACTGATTGAATGTTTTCTCACCGCTTTTGTTGCCCGCGGCGATGTTTTCTGCTTTTGCACCTGCTTTTATGCCAAGTTCATCAAGAACTGTGAAGCAGCCGCTTCCGTTTGGTCTTGTGTGTGAGAAATCTTGCACAATTTCTTTCGCACGGATTGCCGCAGCCTCGCAGAGGTCTTTATCAAGCGTAAGTTCACCAAGTTTGCCGACCAGATTTGTTTTCGTTGTATCGTCTTTTTTGACGTAACTCGCCTCACTGCCGGTCCTGAAATCGTTTGTCAGTTTGAAAAGCGTGTCAATTTCTTTATCTCCAGTGACCGCTTGCACTTCGCCAAGTTCATCCTTTGGTGTGCCATTTTTGCTGCCAGAATCATCGCCGTCGTAACCGTTCGCCAAGTTGTACAAGAAATCACATCCAAGGGTTGTCGCAAGAATCGCCGCAATCGCGATTATTTTTAGGATTTTGTTTCTCATCTAAATGTCTCCTGTGCGCTGATGCGCCAGAACAATTATATATCGTAAGCGCATTTTCGTAAAGTTTCGCAAACCGATTGCCCGTACGTCGCCGCAGGAAAGTGCCCCGGGAACACCAGACCGCGCGAAGCGCGGTCTGGTGTTTTCTAAACTGATTTTTTTGCCCAACCCGATTGTAAATCCAAGAGCATACGGACTTGTTTCCGCCGAAAAAGTTTTTATCGCCAAAAATGATGTTTCGCAACAAAGTGAAAAATTTCGTTGAATAATTGAGTTTTTGTTGAGCAAGACCCGAATTTAAAATGGGCAACTTTTGAGCAATTTTGTTTTAGTTGCTTGTTTTAAACGACCGTTAAATCCGTAAAAATTATAATTAAATTATAAGCCAAAAAATCAGAAAAACAAGCAAAAAATCGCGGAATTTTGCCGATTTTCTGTGGATTTTCACGCCGCGCCGGGCAATCAGTTTGATTTCTTAATGTTCGATTTTAACGGTGGTTAAATCCGGTCATTTCAGGAGGACAAAATGAAAAAATTGAAGAAACTTTCGGTGCTCGCGCTTCTGGCAGTGGGCTTTGCGCTGGTGTTCGGCGGGTGCAGCAATGCTGACGATGAGACGAAAACAGAGCAGGGCGGCGGAGATGATAACACCGATAAAAAAGAAGAGGGGAAAGATGAGGAAAAAGACCCGGCATCGTCTGAAAAGACTGGCATTATCATCGGCGAGAAAGAATATGCTTTCAGCGAGCTGACAATCAAGGACGCTTATTGCGGAACTTATGATGGAGAAAATGATGTTGTAGCAGAAAAAGGCGAGCTCATCATTTCCATAAGCAAAGATGGCGTTCTTACTATGGCCGGTTACCAATGGGATAAAACGTACATCACATTCTCACAGGCTGTGGATTTGTCATCATTCTCAAAAATGACTATCGAAGCGAAAGTATCAGACGGTTATAAAGCCGGAGATGCTGTTATTTTTGAGGTCTCTTCCAGTGACAAGGCGGCTTCTGGGGTTAACACATGGACAGATAAGACTTTCTTCGGTGATTTGACTACGAGTTTTAAATCCTTCTCAATAGGTATGGATAAATTCCAATGTCTCAAAAATAACAGTGTATACTGCAAAGATGATCATTCTAAAGATAAGGATGAAGAGGCAGCGGATAACTGTACATTTACTAATGCTGCCGATATGAAAGCCATCAAAGAGATTGCAATCAATCCTCGTGGCGCAAGCGGAAACATCTATATCAAGTCCATTAAATTTGAGTAACGGGATTTATTCCGTAGCTTTTCCTGCCGCCCCGTGCATCGGGGCGGTTTTTTTGTGCCCTTGTCGGGCGCGTCTGAAAATCAAACGGTAAACGATTCGCGTACCGCTTATCCACGGTTTGTCTATCGGCTGTCCACACTTCGTGGAGTGTCTTTGCACGGAACATCGCGCGAGGCTCTACGGTTCGTTGGGTGATGTTGCATGAACCGTGGCAGGACACTGTATGTCTCCCCACGTGACGCAGAACGTTCTGTGCTGTCATCGGTGTGTGGCGTAATCCGAAAAATATTTCCACAAAATCCCCCACAGATTGCACAAAATGAAAATCCGCAGACCATTATATATGTGAGGATAAGTTATGACTGATATGACGGCGTACATGCCGCGCGCGGGTGCGTAAGCCCTTCCGTTAAAATCCCTTACTGTTTTGGTTAAAAACCGTAACTATTTTG